>JBFMHC010000024.1:56601-118509 GCA_040751755.1 Pseudomonadota bacterium | reverse complement strand
CCACGAAGGGGCTTGCTGGAGCCCAAGAACCGTTCAGCATCTGTTTCGATCCCATCCTACGAAACGATATTGACCCTGAACTCGTCGCCACGAACGAGTGGGCGGGGTAGTGCAGAGGTTCCTTAGCCAAAAATGAACGACAAGGAATACATGGAAATTGCGCTCGAACTTGCCAAAGAGGCGTGGCGACTGGGAGAAGTTCCCGTCGGTGCGGTCGTCGTTTTGGATGATCAGATCATCGGGCGCGGTTTCAATCAGCCGATATCCAGCAATGATCCGACCGCCCATGCCGAAATCATGGCGTTGCGCGATGCGGCACGGCATTTGGCGAATTATCGGCTGCCGGAGTGTTCCCTCTATGTCACCCTGGAACCTTGTGCGATGTGCGCCGGTGCCATCATGCACGCGCGCCTGCGACGCATCGTCTATGGCGCCTCGGACCCCAAGACCGGGGTCGCCGGAAGCGTGATCAATCTGTTCGGCGAGACGCGCCTGAATCACCATACCGAATTCGAAGGTGGGGTGATGGCGGACGAATGCGGCGAAATGCTCAGCGCCTTTTTTCGGGAGCGGCGTGGCCGCGGCAAATCACGGGTGTGGATTGAATGCTGATCAGGATCGATATTCCCGGACAGACCCTGGAATTACTCGACGATTCCGGTACGGTTCTACGCGTATACCCGGTATCCACGGCTGCGCGCGGGGTGGGTGAGATGCGCGGCAGTTATTGCACGCCGAGGGGGCGGCATATCATCCGTGCCAAGATCGGCGCGGGGCAGCCCATGAATACGGTATTCGCCGCACGCCGGCCGACTGGGGAAATCTATACGCCGGAATTGGGGCTGGGCAATCCGGATCGGGATTGGATTCTTACGCGCATTCTCTGGTTGTCCGGCAAGGAGCCTGGGTTCAACCGGCTCGGACAGTGCGACACGATGCGCCGCTATATCTACATCCACGGCACGCCGGACGAACGTTTTCGGCAGCAGCCCGAGTCGCATGGCTGCATACGCATGCGCAATGAGGATTTGATCGAGCTGTTTGATCTGGTGCCGGCCGGCACCGAGGTGGTGATCGGCGCCTGAGGCCGCGTTCAGCGGAAGCGCGACCTCAGCAGCACCATCACCGCGCCGCTGCCGCCGTCGACGGGGCGCGCCTGGACGAAGGCCAGCACCTCGTCCCGTTGCATCAGCCAGTGGCGCACGTGCTGCTTCAGCACGGGCTCCCTGTTCTTCGAGCGCAGGCCCTTGCCGTGGATGATGCGTACGCAACGCGCACCGCGTCGCAGGCATTCGTGCAGGAATTCCGCGAGTTCCTGCTTGGCTTCCAGCTTGGTCAGGCCGTGCAGGTCGAGCTCGGCCTGGGTGTGCCATTCCCCGCGTCGCAGGCGGCGCAAGGTCTGACGCGAAAGTCCGGGGCGTACATAGGAGGTGTCCGCCTCGTATTCCGTGTCCTCGTCCCAGCGCACCGGGTCTTCCAGAGAGGCAAGGATCGCCGCACGCTCATCATGGAACAGATAGAGGGGGAGGGGAGGGAGTCTTGGGGCGTCGTGGACGATGCGGCCATGCGGCGTCAGCGGCGTGACGTCCTCGGTGGCCTGACGAAACAGGGAGAGCTCGTCCTCGGGCTCTCCCTGGTGTCTGGCGGGGTGGGGTTTCCCGCCTTCTTTCATTGCCTTACAGAATTGTCTTAACCTTTCGACTCAAGGAAACGCTCGGCGTCCAGTGCGGCCTGGCAACCGGAGGCGGCGCTGGTGATCGCCTGCTTGTAGATCATGTCCTGCACGTCACCTGCGGCGAAGACGCCGGGGATGCTGGTCTGCGTGGCGTTGCCGAGGCGGCCGCCCTGGGTGACCAGATAGCCATGGTCCATCTCCAGCTGGCCTGCGAACAGGTCGGTATTGGGCTTGTGGCCGATGGCGATGAAGACGCCCGCCAGGCTGAGTTCCTTGGTGGCGCCGCTCTGGCTGTTCTTCAGGCGCACGCCGGTGACGCCGCTCTTGTCGCCCAGAACTTCATCCAGAACGCTATTCAATTCAAGGACGACCTTGCCTTCCTTCACGCGCTCCATGAGGTGATCGACCATGATCTTTTCCGCCTTGAAGGTGTCGCGGCGGTGTACCAGGGTGACCTTGCTGCAGATGTTGGAGAGGTAGATGGCCTCCTCGACCGCGGTGTTGCCACCGCCGATCACCGCGACCTCCTGGCCCTTGTAGAAGAAGCCGTCGCAAGTGGCGCAGCCCGAGACGCCCTTGCCCATGAAGGCCTGCTCGGATTCCAGGCCCAGGTACATGGCGGAGGCGCCGGTGGCGATGATCAGGGCGTCGCAGGTGTAGGTGCCGCCGTCGCCGATCAGGGTGAAGGGCTTTTCAGTCAGCTTCGCCGTATGGATATGGTCGAAGACGATCTCGGTGTTGAACCGCTCGGCGTGCTGCTGGAAGCGGGTCATCAGGTCCGGGCCCATGACGCCGTTCACGTCGGCCGGCCAGTTGTCCACCTCGGTGGTGGTCATCAGCTGGCCGCCTTGCTGCAGTCCGGTGATCAGCATCGGCTTGAGGTTGGCGCGGGCGGCATAGACGGCGGCGGTATAGCCGGCGGGGCCGGAACCCAGGATCAGCAGACGGGCGTGCTTGGCGGACATTTCAACTCCTTGTTTGCATGTATCGAAAACCTGCGGGAACGGACATTGCCGGATGTGCCATTGGCGATGTCACGGCTAGATGGGGTGGTACGAGGATTTTACCAGTGGGCAATTGCAAGGCCAGCCGTAACGGACTGGCAGGAGATCGCCTGATACCGCTTCAATATTTTACATAATATACATTCAGTATCATTTCCCGGGGTGTTCGTGGAGCGAATCGCCGGCATACCTTATAGTGCGCGCCATGCTCGGAAAGACTCCCAGACGCGGCGCGGCAACCAAGGTGGCGCGCAAGAAACCCCTCGCCCCACGCATGGTCGCCCTGTTGCGCGAGGCCTGGTGGTTGGCGGCCGTCGGGTTGGCCGTGTACCTGGGCATGATCCTGGTGACCTATACGCCGAACGACCCGGGCTGGTCCAGGACCGGCAGCGGTGACGTGCTGGCGAACGCCGGCGGCGCCTTTGGTGCCTGGCTGTCCGATCTCCTGCTCTATCTGTTCGGCCTTTCGGCCTGGATCTGGGTGGGCCTGGCGCTGTTCCTCGTCTGGTGGGGCTACCGCCGCATCGGTGAGTCTGCCGACGCGGCCCGCCAGGAGTCCGAACACCATCACGGCCTGTTCGTGATCCTGGCCGGCTTCTTCCTGTTCCTGCTTTCCAGTAGCGCCATCGAGGCGATGCGCCTGCATTCCCTGCCCGCCGAACTGCCCCTGGCGGCTGGCGGCGTGCTGGGCGGGGCCATCTCCGGGTTCATGCAGCGCATGTTCGGCTTCGACGGCGGCACGGTCATCCTGCTCCTGACCTGGGGCGCGGGCTTCTCCCTGTTCACCGGGGTTTCCTGGCTGACGCTCTCGGAGGTGGTCGGGACCGCCCTGGAAAAGGGCTTCCGCGCGACCCTCGAGGCCTGGCACGCCTACCGCGACCGCAAGGCCGGCAAGGAGGCGGTCAGCGAGCGCGAGGAGGTCGTGCGCGAGGAGCGCAAGCGCATGCGCAAGGAGACCCCGGTAAAGATCGCACCGCCACCGGTGGCGATCGAAAAATCGGAGCGGGTCGACGAGGAGCGGCAGGCCTTCCTGTTCCACGACACGCCGGATTCCATGCGCCCTCCCCTGCGCCTCCTGGACGAGGCGAGCACGCCCTCTTCGCAACTCGACGAGGCGGGGTTGGAGGCCACCTCGCGCCTGATCGAGCGCAAGCTGCGCGAGTTCGGCGTCGAGGTGCAGGTCCTCGCGGCCTATCCGGGGCCGGTCATCACCCGTTACGAGATCGAACCCGCGTCGGGCGTGAAGGGCAGCCAGATCACCAATCTGGCCAAGGACCTGGCGCGCTCCCTGTCCCTGGTCAGCATTCGCGTCGTCGAGACCATCCCGGGCAAGAACTGCATGGGCCTGGAACTGCCGAACACGCAGCGCCAGGTCGTGCGCCTGTCGGAGATCCTTTCCGCCAAGGTCTACAACGACAACCCCTCGCCGCTCACCCTGGCGATGGGCAAGGACATCAGCGGCACCCCCATCGTCGCCGACCTGGGCAAGATGCCGCATGTGCTGGTGGCGGGCGCCACCGGCTCGGGCAAGTCGGTGGCGATCAACGCCATGATCCTGTCGCTGATCTACAAGTCCACCCCCGAGGACGTGCGCCTCATCATGGTGGACCCGAAGATGCTGGAACTCTCGTCCTACGAGGGCATCCCCCACCTCCTCGCGCCGGTGGTCACCGACATGAAGCTGGCCGCCTCCGCGCTCAACTGGTGCGTAGGCGAGATGGACAAGCGCTATCGCCTGATGTCGGCCATGGGGGTGCGCAACATCGCCGGCTTCAACCAGAAGCTGGCGGAGGCGGAAAAGGCCGGCCAGCCGCTCACCAACCCCTTCTCGATCACGCCCGAATCGCCCGAGCGCCTGGGCCGCCTGCCCTACATCGTCGTGCTGATCGACGAGCTGGCCGACCTGATGATGGTGGCCGGCAAGAAGGTCGAGGAACTGATCGCCCGTCTGGCGCAGAAGGCGCGCGCCGCCGGCATCCACCTGGTGCTGGCGACGCAGCGCCCGTCGGTGGACGTGATCACCGGCCTGATCAAGGCCAACGTGCCGACGCGTGTCGCCTTCCAGGTCGCCAGCCGCATCGACTCGCGCACCATCCTCGACCAGCAGGGCGCGGAGTCGCTGCTCGGCCAGGGCGACATGCTCTACCTGCCGCCCGGCCACGGCGTGCCGACGCGGGTGCACGGCGCCTTCGTCTCCGACGACGAGGTGCACCGCGTGTGCGCCTGGCTCAAGGAACTCGGGCCGCCGCAATATGACGAAGCGGTATTGGAGAGCCCCGAGGACACTGAGGGCGGCGAGGAAGGCGGCGACGACGCCGAGTCCGACCCGCTCTACGACGACGCCGTGGCCTACGTGATCAAGTCGCGCCGCGCCTCGATCTCCTCGGTCCAGCGCCAGCTGCGCATTGGCTACAATCGCGCCGCCCGACTGATCGAGGCCATGGAGCGTGCCGGTCTGGTCTCCTCCATGCAGAGCAACGGCAACCGAGAGGTGATCGCCCCGCGTGGCGACAATTGATCCAAGATGATTCGCAATCTGCTGATTTCATTCGCCCTTCTGGCAACCGCCCTGCCCGCCCATGCGGACGCGCGCGCGCGCCTCGACAGCTTCGTCGACGGCACCAAGGGCCTCAAGGCGCAGTTCTCGCAAACGGTATTCGACCGCAACGGCCGCAAGACGCAGGAGGCCAGCGGCACCCTGTTCTTCTCGCGCCCAGGCAAGTTCCGCTGGGACTACAGAAAACCCTATTCGCAGCTGATCGTCGGTGACGGCAGGAAGTTGTGGATCTACGACGAGGACCTCGACCAGGTCACTGTGCGCAAGCTGGACCAGGCCATCGGCGAGAGCCCGGCCGCCCTGCTCGCCGGCGACAACGACCTGGAGAAGCTGTTCAACCTGAAGTCGGTGGCCGACAAGGATGGCCTGGAGTGGCTGGAGGCCACGCCCAGGGGCAAGGAGGGCAGCTTCGAGCGCGTGCGCCTGGGCTTCCAGGGCAACGATCTGGCGGCCATGGAACTGCAGGACAACTTCGGCCAGACCACCGTGCTGCGCTTCAGCGGCCTGGAGCGCAATCCCTCCCTGGGCGCCAGCCTGTTCCGCTTCACTCCGCCCAAGGGCGTCGACGTCATTGGCGACCGCTGAAACGCCCGATCTGTTCGCCCCGGCGTCGCCGCGCGAGCACAGACCCGCACAGAACGGCACCCCCCTCGCGGAGACCCTGCGCCCGGCCAACCTCGACGAGGTGATCGGCCAGTCCCACCTGCTCGGCCCAGGCATGCCGCTGCGCCTGGCCTTCGAGGCGAAGCGCCTGCATTCCATGATCCTCTGGGGACCGCCCGGTGTCGGCAAGACCACCCTGGCGCGTCTCACCGCGCAGCACTTCGACGCCGACTTCATCCAGATCTCCGCCGTCCTCGCCGGCGTGAAGGAGATCCGCGAGGCTGTCGAGCGGGCGCGCATCAACCGCGAGCGCGGGCGCCAGACCATCCTGTTCGTCGACGAGGTGCACCGCTTCAACAAGTCGCAGCAGGACGCCTTCCTGCCGCACGTCGAGTCCGGGCTCGTCACCTTCATCGGCGCCACCACGGAAAACCCCTCCTTCGAGGTGGTGGGCGCCCTGCTCTCACGCGCCCAGGTCTACGTGCTGACGCCGCTCGCCGCGGCGGAGCTGGCAACCCTCCTGGCGCGCGCCCTGGAGCGCGGCGAACTGGGGATCGACCTGGACGATGAGGCGCGCAAGCTGCTGGTCGCCTATGCCGACGGCGACGGCCGCCGCTTGGTCAACCTGACCGAGCAGCTGGCGGTGGCGGCGCGAACCGCCGGCGTGCGCGAGGTCGACGCCGCCTTCGCCGCGCGCGCCCTCTCCCCTTCCCTGCGCCGCTTCGACAAGGGCGGCGAGGCCTTCTACGACCAGATCTCCGCCCTGCACAAGAGCGTGCGCGGCTCCGACCCGGACGCCTCGCTGTATTGGTTCACGCGCATGCTGGACGGCGGCGCCGACCCACACTACCTGGCGCGGCGCATCGTGCGCATGGCCTGGGAGGACATCGGCCTCGCCGACCCGCGCGCGCCGCGCATGGCCCTGGACGCCGCCGAGACCTACGAGCGTCTGGGTAGCCCGGAGGGCGAGCTGGCCCTGGCGCAGGCAGTCATCTACCTGGCCTGCGCGCCGAAGTCGAACGCAGGCTACGTGGCCTACAACAGCGCGCGCCGATTCGTGCGCGAGGACGGCTCGCGCACCGTGCCCCTGCACCTACGCAACGCACCGACCAAGTTGATGAAGGAACTGGGCTACGGCCACGCCTACCGCTACGCCCATGACGAGCCGGAGGCCTATGCCGCAGGGGAGACCTACTTTCCGGACGATCTCGCCAACCCTCCGCGCTTCTACGAGCCGACCCCGCGCGGCCTGGAAGGCAAGATCGCCGAACGCCTGGAGTACCTGCGCGGACTCGACGCCCGTGCCAGGGCCGCCGCGCGCAGGAAGTGAGCTGTGAGGTCAGTCGTACTGCGGATCGAGCATCTGACGGTAATTTCCTGAGCGCAGGGCCCTGCGCAGGATGTCCTGCGAATCGTCCTTGAAGAAACGGAACGCCACGCCGAGGCGGAATTCCCCGCCGGCCAGGGAGTTGTGCATGACCACGGCGACCGCCTCGAAGATCTCGGGGGGTTTGCCGAGCGCCACCGTCACCTCCAGGTAGAGCGTCAGCTCCTGCTTCGGGCGCAGGTTCACCGGACTGGTAATCGCCACGCCGGTCAGGGAGACGTTTTCGGTCTTGCCGAAATACTTGGCGCCGTCCACCACCAGGGCGGCACGCCACTTCGCGAAGTAACGCGGCTGTGAGCGACGGTTGGGCTTGGCCGGAATCTGCAGCACAGAAGCCGCGAAGGGGGCGTGGGATTCCGCCGACGGCATGTCCGGGGGCACATCTTCGGCGGCCGTTGCTTGCGAGATGAAGGCCTCGACCTCGGGCGAGGACTCCCCGGCTTCGATCGGTTCGGGCGGTGTCGTGTCTTCGTTGTCGTTCATTGCGGGACATCCTTGGTTGACGCTGCCAGCGGTGCGTTGGATGGGATCGTCTACCTCTGAGATGACGCGAAGAGTATCGCATTCGCGGCGGCCGGTGCCGAATCTCCCTGCCATTCACCGCCTGTGGACGGCTTGTCTGAAAGACTCCGCGGCATGTAGAATCTCAGAGCTTTGCGCCCGGCATGGTGTCGGGCCGGCTAAATCCACACATCCGCGCCTGTTAAGGTGCCCCGCACGGACTCGCGGGGTTCTTCGCGGATGGCGGTTCAACCTTAACCAAGGAGCAGTTCATGTCCGTGACCATGCGTCAGATGCTGGAAGCCGGTGTGCATTTCGGCCACCAGACCCGCTACTGGAACCCCAAGATGGCCCCCTTCATCTTCGGCCATCGCAACAAGATCCACATCATCAACCTGGAAAAGACCCTGCCGATGTTCGGCGAGGCCGCCAAGTTCGCGCGCCAGCTGGCTTCCAACCGGGGCTCCATCCTGTTCGTCGGCACCAAGCGCCAGGCCCGCGACATCATGGCCGAAGAAGCTGCCCGCTGCGGCATGCCCTTCATCTCCCACCGCTGGCTGGGCGGCATGCTGACCAACTTCAAGACCGTCAAGCAGTCCGTCAAGCGCATGAAGGACATGGAGGCCCAACTGGCCGACTCCGCCCTGAGCAAGAAGGAAACCCTGCGTCTGCAGCGTGAGTACGACAAGCTGGTCACCAGCCTGGGTGGCATCAAGGACATGGATCGCCTGCCCGATGCCCTGTTCGTGGTCGACGTCGGCTACCAGAAGATCGCCATCACCGAGGCCAACAAGCTGGGCATCCCCGTGATCGGCGTGGTGGACTCCAACAACACCCCCGAGGGCGTCGACTACGTGATCCCCGGCAACGACGACTCTGCCCGCGCCATCCGTCTGTACGCCCGTGGCCTGGCCGATGCCATCCTGGAAGGCAAGGCCAACGTCATCGAGGAGATGGTCGCCGCCGCCGGCGAGGATGAATACGTCGAGGTCGATGCTGGCGAAGCCGCAGCCCAATAAGGCGTCGGGGCACTCGCCCCATTGATTACAGAAACTTTACGCCCCGCACTCCGGGGCGTTTTTACAGACTCTAGGAGAACGAAATGGCTGAAATCACCGCTTCCATGGTGAAAGACCTGCGCGAGCGCACCGACGCCCCCATGATGGATTGCAAGAAGGCCCTGACCGAGGCCGACGGCGACATGCAGAAGGCGGAAGAAATCCTGCGCGTGCGCTTCGGCAACAAGGCCGCCAAGAGCGCCGGCCGCGTCGCCGCCGAGGGCGTGGTGGCGATCAACATCGCCGCCGACGGCAAGTCCGCCGCCATGGTGGAAGTCAACTGCGAGACCGACTTCGTCGCCAAGAACGACGACTTCCTGGCCCTCACCCGCGCCCTCGCCGAGATGGTCCTGAACCAGAATCCCGCCGACGTCGCCGCCCTTTCCGCCATGCCCTACAACGGCAAGACCGTGGAAGAGGCCCGTACCGAGCTGGTCGGCAAGATCGGCGAGAACATGTCCATCCGCCGCTTCGTGCGCATGGCCGCCACCGGCAAGTTCGCCAGCTACATCCACGGCAACAAGATCGGCGTGCTGGTCGACGTCTCCGGTGATGAAGGCATCGCCAAGGACATCGCCATGCACATCGCCGCCTCCAAGCCCAAGTCCCTGGACGCCTCCGGCGTGTCCCAGGACCTGATCGACACCGAGCGCCGCGTTGCCATCGAGAAGGCCAAGGAGGCCGGCAAGCCGGAGGCCATGCTGGAGAAGATCGCCGAAGGCACGGTGCAGAAGTTCCTCAAGGAAGTGACCCTGCTGTCGCAGCCCTTCGTCAAGGACGACAAGCAGACCGTCGAGCAGGTGCTGAAGTCCAAGGGCTCGCAGTGCCATGGCTTCACCATGTTCATCGTCGGCGAGGGCATCGAGAAGAAGGTCACCGACTTCGCCGCCGAAGTTGCCGCCGCGGCCAAGATCTGAGGCTGACATGGCTGCCGTCACCCGCGTCCTGCTGAAGCTCTCCGGCGAGGCCCTGATGGGCCCCGACGCCTTTGGCTACCACGCCGAGACCCTGGCCGGCATCGTCGGCCAGATCAAGGAGGTGGTGGCGTTGGGCACCGAGGTGGCCATCGTCGTCGGCGGCGGCAACCTGTTCCGTGGCGCCACCGGGGCGCTGTCCGGCATGGACCGTGCCACCGCCGACTCCATGGGCATGCTGGCGACGGTGATGAACGCCCTGGCCCTCAAGGACGCGTTGATGGCCGCCGGCGTCGAGGCCCGCGTGCAGACCGCCGTGACCATCGCCCACGTCGGCGAGGCCTTCGAGCGTGACAGCGCCGTGCGCCACCTGGAAAAGGGCCGCGTGGTGATCTTCGGCGGCGGCACCGGCAACCCCTTCTTCACCACCGACACGGCTTCCGCGCTGCGTGGCGCGGAGATCGGCGCGGACCTGATGCTCAAGGCCACCAAGGTCGACGGCGTCTACACCGCCGACCCGAAGAAGGACCCGACGGCCACCCGTTACGACCAGCTCACCTTCGACGAGGCCATCGCCCGCAACCTGGGCGTGCTCGACACCGCCGCCTTCGCCCTGTGCCGCGAACAGAAGCTGCCGCTGTGCGTGTTCAGCATCTTCAAGCCGGGCGCCCTGAAGCGCGTGGTGCTGGGCGAGGTCGAGGGCACCCGGGTGTTGCCCTAACCCTGCTTCCCTGAGAGGAGTCCAACCATGATTGCCGACATCAAGAAATCCGCCGAAGAGAAGATGAAGAAGTCCCTGGAGGCGCTCAAGGCCGACTTCCACAAGGTGCGCACCGGCCGCGCCCACGCGGGCATCCTCGATCACGTCAAGGTGGACTACTACGGCACCCTGATGCCGATCAACCAGGTGGCCAACATCTCCGTCATGGACGCCCACACCCTGGGCGTGCAGCCCTGGGAGAAGCCCATGGTCGCCAAGGTGGAAAAGGCCATCCGCGATTCCGACCTGGGTCTCAACCCGGCCTCCATGGGCGACGTGATCCGCGTCCCCATGCCGCCCCTGACCGAGGAGCGCCGCAAGGAGCTGGTGAAGCTGGTGCGCGGCGAGGCGGAGAACGGCAAGGTGGCGGTGCGCAACATCCGCCGCGACGCCATCGCCCACCTCAAGGACCTGGTCAAGAACAAGGAAGCCTCCGAGGACGACGAGCGCCGCGCCCAGGACGATGTGCAGAAGATGACCGACAAGTACATCGCCGAGATCGACAAGGCCACCGCGGAGAAGGAAAAGGACCTGATGGCGGTTTGACCCAAGTCGGCAGCGGACAGTCGTCAGTCGGCAGTTCTACTGATGACTGCCAACTGCCAACTGCCAGCTTGAAATGATCAAACGCTTCTTCAGCTCCACCGCCAACGTCCCCGAGGCCGCCGAGGTCCCCCGGCACGTCGCCATCATCATGGATGGCAACGGCCGCTGGGCGAAAAAGCGCCTGATGCCGCGCGTCGCCGGCCACGCTCAGGGCGTGGAGCGGGTGCGTGACATGGTGCAGGCCTGCATCGAGCGCGGCATCGGATACCTCACCCTGTTCGCCTTCAGTTCCGAGAACTGGCGCCGTCCCGCGGACGAGGTCAACCGCCTCATGGAACTGTTCGTCATGGCCCTGGAGCGCGAGGTGGGCAAGATGCACAGGAATGGCGTGCGCCTGAAGGTGGTGGGCGACCTCTCGCGCTTCGACGCGCGCCTGCGCCAACTGATTGCCGAGGGCGAGGCGAAGACGCGCGACAACGACCGCCTCACCCTCACCGTGTGCGCCAACTACGGCGGCCGCTGGGACATCCTCAATGCCGTCAACCAGTGGCTGAGGGAACATCCCGGCGCCACCGAGGTGGGCGAGGAGGAGTTGTCGGCCTATCTCTGCATGCCCTACGCCTGTGAGCCGGACCTGTTCATCCGTACCGGCGGCGAGAAGCGCATCAGCAACTTCCTGCTCTGGCAGCTGGCCTACACCGAGCTGTACTTCACGGATACCCTTTGGCCGGACTTCGACGCCACGGCCCTGGACGCGGCGATCGCCTCCTACCAGCGGCGCGAGCGGCGCTTCGGCCGTACCAGCGAACAGCTGCTGGAATCCTGACCTCCGTGCTCACCCGCATCCTCACCGCCCTGCCCCTGATCGCCGGCCTTCTCGCGGCCTTGTTCTGGGCATCCGAGGCGGTGTGGATGCTGCTGATGTGGCTGGTCCTGATCCTGGGCGGCTGGGAGTGGGCGCGCCTGCGCAAACTCGACAACCTCCCTGCCTTTGTCTATGGACTGACGCTCCTTGGCCTGTCCATGTTCGCCCTCGAATCGCAATGGGAGGTCGCGGCGTGGACCTACCTTCCCGTCGCCCTGTTCTGGCTCGCGGCGCCTTTCCTGCTGTGGCGAGGCGTGCGCTTCCAGCAAACGCCGCTCGTCCTGGCCCTGGGCGCGCTACTGCTCACCGGCACCTGCCTTGCCATGATCTCCCTGCGCCGCGAAGACCCCCTGCTGCTGCTCGCCGTGATGGGCCTGGTGGTGCTGGCGGACAGCGGCGCCTACTTCGCCGGCCGCCGCTTCGGCAAGCACAAGCTGGCCCCCGCGATCAGTCCCGGCAAGACCTGGGAGGGCGCCATCGGCGCCTTCATCGTCGTCACCCTGTATGCCGTGCTGGTGTGGGCGTACTGGGCGCAGGCGCGCCTCGGCATTGGCCTGCCGATGCTGCTCGGCGTCGCCTGGCTGTTGCTGGTCCTGTCGATCCTCGGCGACCTGTTCGAGAGCTGGCTGAAGCGGCTGGCCGGCGTCAAGGACAGTGGCAGCCTGCTGCCCGGCCATGGCGGCGTGCTCGATCGCATCGACAGCCTGACCGCCGTGCTGCCCGTCGCCGCCTTACTGTGGATGTGGGGAACATGAAGCACCTGACCGTACTCGGCGCCACCGGCACCATCGGCGTCAACACCCTGGACGTGGTGGCGCGCCATCCCGACAAATTCAACGTCGTCGCCCTCACCGGCCAGAACCAGTTGGAGAAGCTGGCCGAGCAATGCCGCCGCTTCCGCCCGCAGTACGCGGTGGTGATGGAGGCGGACAAGGCGATAGCGCTGCGCGAGCTGATCCCCGACCTCGACACCGAGATCCTCGCCGGCGTCGAGGCCCTGGAGTTCGTCTCCGCCCTGCCCGAGGTGGACAGCGTGATGGCCGCCATCGTCGGCGCCGCCGGCCTGCGTCCCGCCCTGGCGGCGGCGCGTGCCGGCAAGCGCGTGCTGCTGGCGAACAAGGAGACCCTGGTGATGGCCGGGCGCTTCTTCATGGAGGCGGTGCGCGAGCACGGCGCCACCCTGCTGCCCATCGATTCCGAGCACAACGCCGTGTTCCAGTCCATGCCCGCGGGCTATGACGGCGACCTTGCCGCGCACGGCGTGCGGCGCATCCTCCTCACCGCCTCCGGTGGCCCCTTCCGCACCCGCGCCGTGGAGACCCTCAAGGACGTCACCCCGGAGCAGGCGGTGGCCCACCCCAACTGGGTGATGGGGCGCAAGATCTCGGTGGATTCCGCCACCATGATGAACAAGGGCCTGGAGGTGATCGAGGCGAGCTGGCTGTTCAACGCGCGGCCGGACCAGATCGAGGTGGTGATCCACCCGCAGAGCATCGTCCACAGCATGGTGGAATACCTCGACGGTTCCGTGCTGGCGCAGCTCTCCAACCCGGACATGCGCACCCCCATCGCCCATTCGCTCGCCTATCCCGAGCGCGTGGAGGCCGGCGTGAGCTGGCTGGACCTGGCGAAGATCGGCACCCTCACCTTCGAGGCGCCCGACTACGCCCGCTTTCCCTGTCTGCGGCTCGCCTACCAGGCCCTGGAGGCGGGCGGCGCGGCGCCCGCCATCCTCAACGCGGCGAACGAGGAGGCGGTGGCCGCCTTCCTCGACCATCGCCTGCCCTATCTCGGCATCGCCGCCACCCTGGAGACGGTGCTGGAACGCCTCGCCGGCCAGGCGGCGGACAGCCTCGACGACCTGATGGCGGCGGACGAGGCGGCGCGGGCCCTGGCGCGGGAACGCATCGGCGTTTGAAACGGTCTTCCCGCGACCACCCTGCACCGGACCCGCGCGAATGACCACCCTGTTCGCCTTCCTCTTCACCCTCGCCGTCCTCGTCGTCTTCCACGAGTTCGGCCACTACCTGGTGGCGCGCCTCGCGGGCGTGAAGGTGCTGCGCTTCTCGGTCGGCTTCGGCAAGGTGGTGGCGCGCCGCAGCGACCGCCACGGCACGGAGTGGGCGCTCTCCGCCATCCCGCTCGGCGGCTACGTGAAGATGCTCGACGAGCGCGAGGGCGAGGTGCCGCCGGAGCTGCTGCCGCAGGCCTTCAACCGCAAGGGCGTGGGGGCGCGCGCCGCCATCGTCGCCGCCGGCCCGCTGGCCAACTTCCTGCTCGCGATCCTGCTGTTCTGGGGCCTGTTCATGGCGGGCGTACCCATCCTCAAGCCGGTGCTGGGCGAGCCGCCCGCCGGCAGCCTCGCGGCGCAGGCAGGCATCCGCGCGGGCGAGACCGTGACCGCGGTCAACGGCGAGGCCGCGCAGAGCTGGCAGGATCTGCACTGGCTGGTGCTCAAGCACGCCCTGCGCGGCGAATCCTTCAACCTGGAGACCAGCGACGCGCGTCAGCATTACGCGACACGCCGCATCACCCCCGACCTGGACGATGAGGCCCTGGAGCGCGATCCGCTGGCCACCCTGGGCCTGGTGCGCTACCTGCCGCCCCTGCCCGCGGTGCTCGGCGACCTGATCCCCGGCAGTGCGGCCGAGCGGGCGGGCCTGCGCCCCGGCGACCGCGTGCTCGCCGTCGATGGTCGGCCCGTACGACTTTGGGAGGAACTGGTCGGGCAGATCCGCAACGCCCCGGGCCGTACGCTCGCATTGCAGGTGGAACGCGCCGGCCAGACGCTCGACGTGCGGGTCACGCCGGAGCGGATAGCCGCCCCGTCCGGAGCGACGGGCCGTATCGGCGCCGCGCCGCACATCGATCCGGAAGTCTTCGCGCCCCTGCACGGCGAGGTCAGTTACGGCCCCTGGCCCGCCATGCAGCGCGCCCTGGAACGGACCTGGGAGCTGTCGGTGTTCAGCCTGGAGATGCTCGGCCGCATGGTCATGGGCGAGGCCTCGCTGAAGAACCTCTCGGGGCCGATCACCATCGCCGACTATGCCGGCCAGTCGGTGCAAAGCGGCTGGGGCAGCTTCGTCGCCTTCCTCGCCCTGGTCAGCATCAGCCTCGGCGTGCTCAATCTGCTACCCGTGCCGTTACTGGACGGAGGGCACTTGCTGTATTATCTCGCCGAGTTCCTGACCGGCCGTCCGGTGCCTGAAAAGGTGCAGGAATATGGCCAGAAGATCGGCATGTTGCTGCTCGGCTTGCTGATGTTCTTCGCCCTGTACAACGACCTACAAAGAATATTCGCCGGATGACTGATCCCATGCGCGCCTTCCGCCCCAGCCTGCTCGCTCTCGCCCTCTGGGGCGCCATCCACGCGCCGGCCCAGGCCCAGTCCTTCGAACCTTTCCCGATCAAGGACATCCGCGTCGAGGGCATCCAGCGCACCGAGGCGGGCACCGTGTTCAGCTACCTGCCGGTCAAGGTGGGCGAGACCCTCACCCCGGAGAAGGCCTCCGAGGCCGTCAAGGCGCTCTACGCCACCGGCTTCTTCAAGGACGTGCGCCTGGAGGTGAACCAGGACGTCCTCATCGTCATGGTGGAGGAGCGAGCCGGCATCGCCAGCGTCGACTTCACCGGCATGAAGGAGTTCGCCAAGGACGAGATGATCAAGGGCCTCAAGGAGCTGGGGCTGGCCGAGGGCCGCATCCTCGACCGCTCCCTGCTCGACAAGGCGGAGCAGGAGTTGAAGCGGCAATACTTCAACCGCGGCATGTACGCCGTGCAGGTCAAGGCCACCACCACGCCGCTTGAACGCAACCGCGTGGCGGTCACCTTCGACGTCAGCGAGGGCGAGGTGGCGAAGATCCGCGCCATCAACATCGTCGGTGCCAAGGCCTTCACCGAGAAGGCACTGCTCAAACTGTTCAACCTGAGCACGCCGGGCATGATGACCTGGTGGACCCACAACGATCAGTACTCCAAGCAGAAGCTGGCGGGGGACCTTGAGGCCCTGCGCTCCCACTACCTGAACCAGGGCTACCTGGAGTTCAATGTCGAGTCCACCCAGGTCTCGATCACGCCGGACAAGAAGGACATCTACATCACCATCAACGTGAAGGAAGGCGAGAAGTTCACCGTCTCCGATTTCCACTTCGCCGGCTCCCTGCCGATTCCGGAGGAAGAGTTGAAGGGGCTGGTCTCGCTCAAGGTCGGTGATGTCTTTTCGCGCGAGCGTCTCACCGAATCGACCAAGAAGATCGGCGACCGCCTGGGCAACGACGGCTACGCCTTCGCCAACGTCAACGCCGCGCCGGAGCTGGACCAGGGCAAGCACACCGCCGCCTTCACCTTCCTCGTCGACCCGGGTCGCAAGGTCTACGTGCGCCGCGTCAACGTCACCGGCAACACGCGCACCCGCGACGAGGTGGTGCGGCGCGAGATGCGCCAGATGGAAGGCGCCTGGTATGCCGCCGACAAGATCAACCGTTCGCGCGAGCGCATCAACCGCCTCGGCTTCTTCAAGGACGTGACCGTCGAAACGCCGCCCGTTCCGGGCACCACCGATCAGGTGGACGTGAACGTCAACGTCGAGGAGCAGGCGACCGGCAACCTGATGCTGGGTGCCGGTTTCTCCAGCTCGGAAGGCCTGATCCTGTCCGGCTCGGTGGCGCAGAACAACCTGTTCGGCACCGGCAACCGCCTGTCGCTCAACCTCAACAGCGGCAGCGTCAACACCCACTACGGCCTGTCCTTCACCAACCCCTACTTCACACCGGATGGCATCAGCCTGGGCTACGACCTGTACATGAAGAACGTCGACACGGGCGCATCGAGCCTGTCGGCGGTCGCCGACTACAGCACCTCGACGATCGGCGCCGGCCTGCGCGTCGGCCTGCCGGTGACGGAGTTCGATACCATCCAGCTGGGCGCGGTCTACGAACAGGTCGAGCTCGACCTCTCGACCACGGCGCCGGAGTCCTATTTCACCTTCGCCGAGGACTACGGCGGAAGCTGCGGCACGCCGGGCGCGCGCACCGCCTGCAACGTGACCACCAACACCCTGCGCCTGGAGGCCGGCTGGGCGCGCGACTCGCGCGACAGCCTGCTCTACCCCACCAAGGGCACCTACCAGCGCGCCTTCGTGGAATGGGGCACGCCGGTGGGCGATCTGCAGTACTACAAGCTCAACTACCAGCACCAGTGGCTGCGCCCCCTGTCTCGCAACGTCAGCCTGCTGCTCAACGGCGAGATCGGCTATGGCGACAGCACCAACGGCGCGAGCATGCCGATCTTCCGCAACTTCTTCGCCGGTGGCATCGGCTCGGTGCGCGGCTTCGATTCCAGCACCCTGGGCCCGAAACAGCTGAACGGCGCCACCTCCTACTCGATCGGCGGCAATACCCGTGTCGTCGGCAACGCCGAGCTGCTGTTCCCCTTCCCCGGCATGGGCAACGACAAGTCCGTTCGCCTCTCCACCTTCGTCGACGTCGGCCAGGTGTTCGGCCCGAACGACAAGGATGGCCGCTACGAGTCGTTCTCGCTCTCCGACCTGCGTTATTCCGCCGGCCTGGCGGTCACCTGGTACTCGCCCATGGGACCGCTCAAGCTCTCCCTCGCCAAACCCCTGAACGCCGCCACGGATGACAAGGAACAGGTGTTCCAATTCCAGATGGGCAACGTGTTCTGATCAAGGAGTCCAGATTGAAACGATTTGCTTCCCTATTGCTGGCCGCCCTTCTCTGCCTGCCGCTGGTCAGCGTTTCCGCCCATGCCGAGACCAAGATCGGCTTCGTCAACACCGAACGCGTGTTCCGCGACTCCAGCCTTGCCGTGAAGGCCCAGAAGAAGCTGGAGAAGGAGTTCCAGGCGCGTGAGCAGGACATCCAAAAGATGGTCAAGCAGGCGCGCGATCTGCAGACCAGCCTGGAGAAGGACAGCCTGACCCTGTCCGAGGCGGACCGCACCAAGAAGCAGAAGGACCTGGCAAACCTGTCGCGCGACATCCAGCATGCCCAGCGCGAGTTCCGCGAGGACCTGAACCAGCGCAAGAACGAGGAATTCGGCGCCGTGCAGGATCGCGCGCGCAAGGCGATCCTGGAGATCGCGGAGAAGGAGAAGTTCGACCTGGTGCTGGAAAACGTCGTCTACGCCAGCCCCAAGGTCGACATCACCGAGCGCGTGCTGAAGGCGCTGGACCGCTGATCGTCCACGCCCATGCCCGAGTTCACCCTGGCGGAGCTGCAGGCGCGGCTGGGCGGCGGCATCCGGGGTGACGCCGGCAGGACGGTCCGCGCCGCCGCCTCCCTGGAACACGCCGGGCCCGAGCAGCTCAGCTTCGTCGTCAGTGCAAAATACCTGGCCCAGGCGCGCGCCTCGCGCGCGGGCGTGCTGATCGCCGGCGCGCAGGTCGCGGCGGAGCTGGAGACCGCCTGCCTGGTGGTCGACAACCCCCATGCCGTCTTCGCCCGCGCCCTCTCCCTGCTGCACCCCGAACCGCAAGTCCCCGTCGGCATCCATCCGGGCGCGAGCGTGGCCGCCGATGCCCGCCTGGGTGCCGACGTAGGCATCGGCCCGGGGGCCGTGGTCGAGGCCGGCGCGGAGATCGGCGCGGGCTGCCGCCTCGGTGCGCTCAGCCATGTCGGCGCGGGCGCGCGACTGGGCGCCGGCTGCATCCTGCACCCGCGCGCCACGGTCCAGCACGGCTGCCATCTCGGCGAGCGCGTGACCCTGCACCCGGGCTGCGTGATCGGCGCCGACGGCTTCGGCCTCGCCTGGGAAGACGGACACTGGAGCAAGGTGCCGCAGGTGGGCCGCGTGATCCTCGGCGACGACGTGGAGGTCGGCGCCAACACCACCATCGACCGCGGCGCGCTCGACGACACGGTGATCGAGGACGGCGTGAAGCTGGACAACCTGATCCAGATCGCGCACAACTGCCGCATCGGCCGCCACACCGCGATCGCTGCTTGCGTGGGCATCGCCGGCAGCACGCGCATCGGCGCCTATTGCCAGATCGGCGGCGCGGCCATGATCATCGGCCACCTGGAGGTCTGCGACCGGGTCACGGTCTCGGCCGGCAGTTTCGTCGCCAAGGACATCCGCAGCCCCGGCGTCTACACCTCGGTGCAACCGCTCATGTCGCACGCGGACTGGAAGCGCAACGCGGCGCATCTGCGCCACCTGGACGACCTGGCGCGACGCGTCAGGTCGTTGGAAAAGTTATTGAAGGACAAGGAAACAGAGTGATGGAAAACGTGAACGCGCCGGCGAGCGAGCAGATGGACGTAACGCAGATCATGCACTACCTGCCCCACCGCTATCCCTTCCTGCTGGTGGACCGGGTGTTGGAGATGGTGCCCAACGAGCGCATCGTCGCCCTCAAGAACATCACCATGAACGAGCCGCAGTTCATGGGCCACTTTCCCAACCACCCGGTGATGCCCGGGGTGCTGATGATCGAGGCCCTGGCGCAGACCGCCGGCCTGCTCGCCTTCCGCAGCAGCGGCATGGAGGTGAACGAGCACAGCGTCATCTATTTCGTCGGCATCGACGGGGCCCGCTTCAAGCGTCCCGTGGTACCGGGCGACCAGCTGCGCATGGAGGCCTCCATCCTCAAGCTCACGCGCGGCATCTGGAAGTTCGCGGTCAAGGCCACGGTGGACGGCCAGCTCGCCTGCGAGGCCGAGCTGATGTGCACGCTCAAGCAGCTGGCCTGAGGTAGCCGCATGGCGCGCATCCACCCCACCGCCCTCGTCTCTCCCGGCGCCCGCCTGGCTGAGGACGTGGAGATCGGCGCCTACAGCATCGTCGGCGAGCACGTCGAGATCGACGAGGGCACGCGCATCGGTCCGCACGCGGTGATCACCGGACACACGCGCATCGGCCGCGGCAACCGCATCTTCCAGTTCGTCTCCCTGGGCGAGGAGCCGCAGGACAAGAAATACGCCGGCGAGCCGACGCGCCTGGAGATCGGCGAGCGCAACGTGATCCGCGAGTTCTGCACCTTCAACACCGGCACCGTGCAGGACGCCGGGGTGACCCGCATCGGCAGCGACAACTGGATCATGGCCTACGTGCACATCGCCCACGACTGCGTGGTCGGCGACCACACCATCTTCGCCAACAACGCCTCGCTGGCCGGGCACGCGCACGTCGACGACTTCGCGATCCTCGGCGGTTTCACGGGCGTGCACCAGTTCTGCCGGGTCGGCGCGCACGTGATCACCGGCATCGCCTCGGTGGTGCGCCAGGACGTGCCGCCCTACGTCACCGTCGCCGGCTCGCCCGCGCAGCCGCACGGCATCAACTCCGAGGGCCTGAAGCGGCGCGGATACGCCCCCGAGACGATCAGCGCGATCAAGCGTGCCTACAAGTCCCTGTACAAGTCCGGCCTGACGCTGGCGGATGCGCGCGAGGCGATCGAGCAGGACGCGGAGGGCACGCCGGAGCTGCGACTGTTGCTCGACTTCCTTGCCCAGCCCGGCCGCGGCATCGTCCGCTGATTGCGTGAGGCGCAGGCGTGAGGCGTGAGGAGCACAGCGTCGCCGTGGCCGTGGATGGCACGCCCGGCGCCTCACCCCTCACGTCCCGCGCCCGGATCGGCATCGTCGCTGGCGAGGCCTCGGGCGACCTGCTCGGCGGCCTGCTGATCCGCGCACTCAAGGACAACGGACTCGTGGCCGACTTCGCCGGCATCGCCGGTCCCCGCATGCAGGCCGCCGGTGCCACCAGCCTGTATCCCATGGAGGTCCTCTCGGTGCGCGGCTACGTCGAGGCCCTGGGCAGCCTGCGCAAGATCCTCCGTATCCGCCGTCTGCTCGCGCGCCAGCTCGTCGCCGCGTCGCCGAGGCTGTTCATCGGCGTCGACGCGCCGGACTTCAACCTCGCCCTGGAGACACGCCTGAAGCGCAGGGGCATCCGCACCGTGCACTTCGTCAGCCCCTCGGTGTGGGCATGGCGGCCGAAGCGCATCCGCAAGGTACGCAAGGCCGTTGACCATGCCCTGCTGATCTTCCCCTTCGAGGAGGAGCTCTACCGCGCGGAGGGCATCCCCGCCACCTACGTCGGCCACCCCCTCGCCCACGCCCTGCCGGCGCCCGACCGCAAGGCCGCGCGCGAACGCCTGCAGATCGGGCAGGAGGCGGAATGGGTGGCGCTGTTGCCGGGCAGCCGCCCGAGCGAGCTGAAGGCCCTCGCCGACCTGTTCATCCGCGCCGCGCAGGCCCTGTACGCGCTACGGCCGACGGTGCGCTTCCTGGTGCCGCTGGTGAACCGCGAGACGCGGCAGGCCTTCGAACGCGCCCTGCACGAGGCGGACGCGCACGAGCTGCCGCTGCGCATCCTCTTCGGCCATGCCCACGACGCCCTGCAGGCCGCGGATTGCGCCCTCATCGCCTCGGGCACCGCGACCCTGGAGGCCCTGCTGCTGGATTGCCCGCACGTCATCAGCTACAAGGTGCCGTGGCTGACCTACCAGATCATGAAGCGCCAGGCCCTGCAGCCCTGGGTGGGCCTGCCCAACATCCTGGCGCGCCGCGACGTGGTACCGGAGATCCTCCAGGAGTCGGCGACCCCCGAAGCGCTCGCGCAGGCACTGGAAAGGTTGCTGCGGGACGAGGGCGCGCGCCAGGCGCAGATCGAGGAATTCGCCGCGCAGCGCGCGCGCCTGAAGCGCGACACACCGAAACTCATCGCGCAGGCCCTGCGCCCCTTCCTGACATGACAGGCATGCCCCATCTCGTCTGCGGCGTCGACGAGGCCGGCCGTGGCCCGCTCGCCGGCCCGGTGTACGCGGCGGCGGTGATCCTCGATCCCGCGCGCCCCATCGCCGGGCTCAGGGATTCGAAGAAGCTGTCCGAGGCGCAGCGCGAACGGCTGGCCGCGGAGATCCGCGAGAACGCGCTGGCCTGGTGCGTCGCCGAGGCCAGCGTCGCCGAGATCGAGCGGCTCAACATCCTGCATGCCAGCATGCTGGCGATGCGGCGCGCCGTCCTGGGTCTGCGGCCCGCCGCCGAGCTGGCCCTGATCGACGGCAACCGTTGCCCCGAACTGCCGATCGCCGCGCGCGCCATCGTCAAGGGCGACGCCCTGGAGCCCTGCATCTCCGCCGCCTCGATCCTGGCGAAGACGGCAAGGGATAAAGTAATGCGCGCGCTTGCCGATAAGTACCCGAAATACGGTTTCGAGCGGCACGCGGGCTATCCCGTGCCGGAGCACCTGGCCGCCCTGGAGGCCCATGGCCCCTGCCCCGAACACCGCAAGAATTTCGGGCCGGTGAAAAAATACCTGCAAGATACGCTGATTCGATAGGAGAGCCTGAGCATGTTCGTGATTATTGGCTGGGTCGTCGTGATGGGCAGCATCTTCGGCGGCTATGCGCTCGCCGGGGGCCACCTGGGCGGCCTGTGGCAACCTCTGGAGGTCCTGATGATCGCCGGTGGCGCGATCGGCGCCTTCGTCGCCGCCAACTCCATGCCCGCCATCAAGCACACCATGGGCGGCCTGGCGGCCTGCTTCAAGGGCTCGAAATTCACCAAGACCTACTACATGGAGCTGATGGGCCTGTTGTTCGAGCTCCTCGCCAAGGCGCGCAAGGAAGGCCTGATGGCGCTGGAGGGCGACGTCGAGGAGCCGGAGAAGAGCGCGATCTTCGCCAAGTATCCGAACATCGCGCACGACCACCATCTGGTCGACTTCATCACCGATTACCTGCGCATGATGGTGGGGGGAAACCTCAACGCCATGGAGATCGAGAACCTGATGGACGCGGAACTGGAGACCCATCACCACGAGGAGATGCACCCTTCCCACGCGATCCAGAAGCTGGCCGACGCAACGCCCGCCTTCGGTATCGTCGCGGCGGTGATGGGCGTGGTGCACACCATGGAATCCCTGCACCTGCCGCCCTCCGAACTGGGCGTGCTGATCGGCCACGCGCTCGTCGGCACCTTCCTCGGTATCCTGATTTCCTATGGCTTCTTCGCCCCCCTGTCCACGCTCATGGAGACCAAGGCGGGCGAGGCCTCGAAACCCTTCCAGGTGGTCAAGACCATCCTGCTCGCCTCCATGAACGGCTACGCGCCGCAGACCTGCGTGGAATTCGGCCGCAAGGTGCTGTTCTCCACCGAGCGCCCCTCCTTCAAGGAAATGGAAGAGGACATCAAGCAACGCAAGGGCAAGTAAGACTTTCCAAGTTTGCAGTCGGCGGTTCGCGGATGGCAGCAGCGACTGGAACGGCCGACTGAATACTGACAACTGACCACTGGACATATGGCCGACGATACCCAACGCCCGATAGTCATCAAGCGCATCAAGAAGGCCGGTGGCGGCGCGCATGGCGGCGCCTGGAAGATCGCCTACGCCGACTTCGTCACCGCCATGATGGCCTTCTTCCTGCTGATGTGGCTGCTGGGCTCGACCACCAAGGCACAGCGCGAGGGCATCGCGGAATACTTCAAGACCCCGCTCAAGGTGGCCATGTCCGGCGGCTCGGGCGCGGGCGACGCCACCAGCATCATCCAGGGCGGCGGTACCGACCTGACACGCAAGACCGGTCAGGTCAACAAGACGGATGCCGAGGGCGACAAGAAGACCAGCGGCCTGGCGATGTCGAAGGCGGAGCAGGAGAAGCAGGAGGCCGCCCGCCTCAAGGAGCTGAAGGCCAAGCTCGACAAGGCGATCGAGAACAACAGGAAGCTCAGCCAGTTCAAGAAGCAGCTAAAGATCGACATCACCTCGGAAGGCCTGCGCATCCAGATCGTCGACGACCAGAACCGCCCCATGTTCGACTCCGGCGGCGCCGTGATGAAGCCCTACACGCGCGACATCCTGCGCGAGATCGGCAAAACCCTGAACGAGGTGCCGAACCGCATCAGCCTGTCCGGCCACACCGATGCCGTGCCCTACTTCGGCGGCGAGGCGGGCTACAGCAACTGGGAGCTCTCCGCGGACCGCGCCAACGCCTCGCGCCGCGAACTGGTGGCGGGGGGCCTGGAGGACGGCAAGGTGCTGCGCGTGGTGGGCCTGGGCTCGGCCATCCCCTTCGACAAGGACAACCCCAACGCCCCTATCAACCGCCGCATCTCCATCATCGTCATGAACAAGAAGGCGGAAGAGGCGATCACCAAGGAATCCCGCCAGGTGGAGGCGGAGACCGCCCAGCAGGTGGCGGAGCAGCTCAATGTCAAACGTTGACGCCATGCCGCCCGGCCTGATGCAACGCCTGCCCGTGAGCGTCGTGGCCCTGCTGGCGCACCTGCCGGGGCTCGCCGTCGGCGCGGTGCTGCTGGCGGGCGGACTGCCGCCGGCCGCCGCCGCGCTCGCGGCCGGCGGCAGCGCCGGCCTCGTGGCCTGGTTCTGGCGCATGCCGGTGTGGTGGCGCTGGATCTGCCTGCTCTTCGTGCCCTCGCTCTGGCTGGCCCTGTCGGCCGGCATCGATGCCGGCTGGTATCTGGCGGGCTTCATCGTGCTCGCCCTCACCTCGCTCGGCGCCGCCAGCACGCGCGTGCCGCTCTACCTCTCCAGCCCCCAGGCGGCACGCGCCGTCGCCGAGCGGCTGCCTGCCGGGGCGGCCTTCCTCGATCTGGGCTGCGGCCTCGGCGGCCCGCTGGCCCGGCTCGCCCGCCTGCGGCCCGACGTTGCCCTGCACGGCGTCGAGGCGGCACCGCTGAACTGGCTGTTCGCCAGGCTGCGTCTCGGCGGTCGCGCCCACATCGAGCTCGGCAGCCTCTGGGATACCGACCTGGCCCGGTTCGATGCGGTCTACGCCTATCTCTCGCCCGCCCCCATGGCGCGCCTGTGGGAGAAGGCGCGCGCCGAGATGCGGCCCGGCAGCCTGTTCATCAGCAATACCTTTGCCGTGCCCGGCGTGGCGGCGGACGAAACGCTGGAACTGCATGACCTGTCGCATGCGCGTCTCTTGATCTGGAGGCTGTGATGACGCTCGAGCAATGGCGAGAGAAGCTGCAACCCGGCGAGCTTCCCATCTTCGCGCACACCCACGCGGCCCTGCGCGAGCTGTCGCCGCGCCGCGAGGAGATCACCGCGCGCGACGTCGCAAACGTGGTCCTCGCCGATCCGCTGGCGACGCTGCAGGTCCTGCATGCCCTGAACAAGCGGGTCATGCAGCGCTACGGCACCGAGGTGCTCACGGTCGAACACGCCCTGATGATGCAGGGGCTGGGCGTGTACATCGACGCGGCGCGGCGCCTGCCCACCCTCGAGGAGACGCCCGCCGGCAAGGACCCGCACGACCTCGCGGCCTTGCAGTCGCTGGCGCGCCGTGCGCAGCATGCCGCCTGGCAGGCGCGCGACTTCGCGGTGCTGCACACCGACATCCGCGCCGAGGAGGTCGAGGTCGCCGCGCTGCTCGCCTACTCCCCCGAATTCCTCCTGTGGCTGCGCGCACCCGACGTGGCCCGGACCGTGCAGCGCCGACGCCGTCGCCTGGGCGTGATGACGGAAGCGGCATCGCAGGTCCTGGGCGTGCCCTACAAGGCCCTGCGCCTGCAGCTCCTGGAAGACTGGAGCATCCCGCCCACCACCCTCGACCTCCTCGACGAGAAGCACGCGGAACGCGCCCGCCAGGTCATCATCTCGGCCTGCATCGACATGGCCGACCGCAGCGAGCGGGGCTGGTGGCAGGAGGACCTGATGACCGACTACCTGGCCCTGGCCGGCGTGGAGAACACCCCGCTGGAGGTGGTGATCGCCAATGCCCATGCCAACGCCGCGCGCGCCGCGCGTCACGGCAACTGGCTGCCGCAGCCGGCCGCCGCGACCTGGGGCCCCATGCTGCCGGGCCCCTGGCCCGACGACGCGGATGACGATGCGCCCATGGCGGCACGTGCGTCCTCGGCACCGGCCACGCCGCCCGCCGCCGCGACCGCGCAGGCGCAGCAGACCGCCCCTGCGGTCACGCCCCCCGCGGCGCCGGAGGAGGAATCCCCGCACGCCTGCCCCATGCCGGACAAACAGGTCCTGCGGGATGCCCTGCAGGGCATCGAGGGGCACATGGATGCCTCGCTCACGCTCAACCAGATGTCGGCCATCATCCTCAAGGGCCTGCATACCGGCCTGGGCCTGTCGCGCATCCTCTTCGCCATGGTGACGCCGGACGGCAAACGCGTGAAGTCGCGCTTCACCCTGGGCATCCACGCGGACGACCCGCTGCGCCACTTCGAATTCCAGCTCGAATGCAAGGACCTGTTCTGCCAGCTCATGGGCAAGATGCAGGGCGTGTGGCTGAACGAGGGCAACAAGGCCAAGCTCTGGCCCATGGTCAGCCCGTCCTTGCAGAAGATGATCGGCAGCGGCGACTTCTACGCCATGAGCCTGCACGTGGGGAACAAGCCGTTCGGGCTGATCTATGCCGACCGCGGCCACGGCGAGTGCGGCCTCGACCCCCTCACCTATACCGACTTCAAGATGCTCTGCCTGCAGGCCGCCAAGGGCCTGGGCAAGGTCAAGAACTGACGCGGCGCGGCCGCCTCACGCGGCCAGACGCACCGCGTCGTCCACATCCACCGCCACCGGCCGCGACACGCCGGGCTCCGGCATGGTCACGCCCACCAGGTTCTGCGCCATCTCCATGGTCAGGCGGTTGTGGGTGATGAACATGAACTGGGTCTCGGCGGACATCTTCTTCACCATGGCGCAATAGCGCTCCGTGTTGCTGTCGTCGAGGGGCGCGTCCACCTCGTCGAGCAGGCAGAACGGCGCCGGATTGAGGCGGAAGAAGGCGAACACCAGGGAGAGCGCGGTCAGCGCCTTCTCGCCGCCGGAAAGCAGCTGGATCGAGCTGTTCTTCTTGCCCGGCGGCTGCGCCAGCACGGTCAGGCCGGCGTCGAGGATCTCCTCGCCGGTGAGGCTCAATTCCGCGTGGCCGCCGCCGAACAGTTCCAGGAACAGCCCCTGGAACTCGCGGCTCACCTTGTCGTAGGTCTCCTTGAGGCGAGCGCGCGTCTCCGCATCGATACGGCGGATCGCCTCCTCCAGGGTCGAGGCGGCGGTCTCCAGGTCGGCAGCCTGCGCGTCGAGGTATTGCTTGCGTTCCTCGGCGGCCTTTAGCTCCTCCAGCGCAGCCATGTTCACCGGGCCGAGCGCGGCGATGTCGGCCTCGACGCGGTCCAGCTCGTTCTTCAACCAGGTATCGCCGCGGCTGGCGATGCCGGCCTTCTCCGCCTCTTCCGCCAGGGCCGCCTCGTCCACGCCCTCCAGTTCCTCGCTGTAGCGCGCCTCGTTGAGGCGGGCCTCCTGCAGCTTGAGTTCCATCGCCTGCACGCGTTCCTTGAGCGGCTCCAGGGCACGTTCCGTCTTCATGCGCTCGGCATCCAGCTCGCGCAGCTTCTGGTTCGCGCCCTCGAGGGCGTCGCGGGTGGCGCTCAGCGCGGCCTCGGCCTCCTGGCGCCGCGCCAGGGTGGCCTGCAGCATGTCCTGCACGGGCGCGGGCTGCGCATGCTCCAGTTCCGCCTCCAGGCGCTGGCGTTCCTGGCGCAGCTCGTCGAGCCCTCGCTCGCCGCGCACGACACGCTCGGCAAGCTCCTTGAGCCGGTTGGCCAGGGCGCGCACCTGGAAGGTGGCCTCCTGGGCCTCGCGTTCGGCGCGTCGCTGCGCCTCGCGCACGGTCTGCACCCGCTGGTCGAGGGCCTGGCGCGTCTGCCGCGCCTCGTCCAGGCGCTCACGCGCCAGATCGTAGGCCTCCTGCGCCTCGATCTGGCGGTCGCCCGCGTCGTTCCAGGCCTCCTCCTCGACCGCCATCTGCTCGTAGATCTCCTCGAGGTCCCGCTCCACCTGGGCGCGGCGCTCGTTCACGCGCCGGGCCGCCTCCTGGCCGCGCGCCACCTGGGCACGCAGCTGGCCGGCCTGCGCCTGCGCCTGGCCGATCTGCGTCTGCAGCGCATCCACCTGGCGCCGCCCCGCCTGCAGGGCCTCCTCGGCGCGCGCCACGTCTTCCTGCACCTCCTCCAGTCGCGCCTCCGAGAGCATCGCCTCCTCTTCCAGGCGCTCGATCTCCCGCACCCGCGCGATCAGGCCCTGGTGGCCCTTTTCCGGGGCGTTGAACACGAGGCTGTCGCGCCCCACGCGATGCCCCTCTCGGGTGGCGATGAAGCCGCCGGCGGGCAGACGCGCGCGCAGCGCCAGGGCATGCTCCAGGCTGTCCGTGGCATAGGCCAGGGCGAGGCGGTCGGCGAGAAAGCGGGCGACCAGCGGGTCGTCGGTGTGGATCAGCTCGACCAGGGGGTTGAGATCCCCCTCCCCGGCCGGGGGAGGGGTCAGGGGTGAAGGGGCAGGATCCGCGGCATCAAGCGTTGCTCCCTCATCCCCCACCCTTGTCCCTGGGTGCGCAGGGAGTAACAGTTCGAACCGCGCCTCCGGCGGCTGCGCCAGCCAGTCCTCGCGCGCCTCGGCGGCGAGCGCGGCCATGGCCTCGCCGAGCGCGGCCTCGACGGCGGTCTCCCAGCCGGCCTCGACGCGGATCGCCTGCCACAGCCGCGTGGTGTGTTCCAGGCCGACGCGGCCGAGCCAGGCGGCACCCTCCCCCTCCGCCTTCTGCGCGCTCTCCTGCAGCTTGCGCAGGGCGGCGAGCTGGGCCTCCAGTCGGTGCTGCTCGCCGCGCGCGGCATCCAGGACCTGGCGCGACTGGCGCAGGCCGGCCTCCAGGCCGGGCAGCTCCGCGCGGGCGTTCTCCAGGTATTCGGCGAGCCCCTCCGCGCGCTCCTCCAGGGCCTCCAGTTCCATCTGCTGGCGTTCCACCTGGCTGATGTCCTGCGCGGCGAGGCCGTCCTTCTCCTGCATCAGGCGCAGTTCGCGCGCCTTGAGCTGGTCGATCGCCCGTTCTGCGTGGCTGCGGTTGGCCTCTTCCAGCTGCACGGCCTGCTCGAACTGGCCCATCTCGCGCTGCACGTTCGCCACCGCGGCCTGCGCCTCGCGCCAGGCCGCGTCCACCTCGGGCATCTCCTCGCCGGCCTGCAGGGCGCGCTCATGGAGGATCTCCGCCTGTTCCTCGCCACGCGCGTGTTCCTCCTCGCGCAGGGCGATCTCGGTGCGGGTCGCCGACATCTCGGCCTGCGCGGCGTCCTGGCGCGCGGCGTTGAGCTGCAGTTCCTGGTTCAGGCGCTCGCGCGTGGCACCCAGGTGCTTGAGCTCCTGCTCAACGCGCGCCACCTCGGCGCTCGCCTCGTAGAAGCGCGCCTGCGCCTGGTTGAGGGCCTCGGTGGCCTCGAACTGCGAGAGCCGCTGCGTTTCCAGCTCCGACTCGACCCGCCGCAGCTCGGCGAGCTTGGCCTCGATATCGGTACGCGCCGCCTCCATCTGGCGTTCCAGTTCCGCCTGGCGCGCCTGCGCGTCGCGGCGGCGCACCAGGGAGAGGAAGCGGCCCTTGAGGGTGCGGTCGGCGTCGAGGGCGAAGAAGCGCCGCGCCACCTCCGCCTGCACCGCCAGCTTCTCCAGCTGTCGGCCCAGCTCCTCGCGGATGTCGGAGACGCGGTCAAGGTTCTCGCGCGTGTCGCGCAGACGCGCCTCGGTCTCCTTGCGCCGCTCCTTGTACTTGGACACCCCCGCGGCCTCCTCGAGGAAGCCGCGCAGCTCCTCGGGCTTGGCCTCGATGATGCGCGAGATCATGCCCTGCTCGATGATGGCGTAGGCGTCGCCGCCCAGGCCGGTGCCGAGGAACAGGTCCGCCATGTCCTTCTTGCGCACCTGCACGTTGTTGATCCAGTAGCTGGAGTCGCCGGTGCGGGTGAGCACCCGTTTCACGGCGATCTCCGCGTATTGCGACCACTGCCCGGCGGCCTTGCCCTCGCTGTTGTCGAACAGGAGTTCCACCGAGGCGCGGCTGGCCGGCTTGCGGCCGGTGGAGCCGTTGAAGATCACGTCCTGCAGGGTCGCGCCGCGCAGCTCGCGCGCCTTGGATTCGCCCAGCACCCAGCGCACCGCGTCAATGACGTTGGACTTGCCGCAGCCGTTCGGCCCCACCACGCCGGTCAGCTGCGCGGTGGCGGGGATGGTCACCGGGTCGACGAAGGACTTGAAGCCGGCGATGTGGATGTGCTTGAGGCGCAAGGCGGTGGCGGGCGGGGATTTATAATCCGCGCGATTTTAACTGCGGAAGCCATCCCCATGCCCAGCCAACCGACCAAGGCCCTGGAAACCTTCGACAACCCCCAGCCGGCGCGCGATTACCACATCCACATCGAGATCCCCGAGTTCACCTGCCTGTGCCCGAAGACCGGCCAGCCCGACTTCGCCACCCTGTTCCTCGACTACATCCCCGACCAGCGTTGCGTGGAGCTGAAGAGCCTGAAGCTGTACATCTGGTCGTTCCGCGAGGAAGGTCACTTCCATGAGGACGTGACCAACCGCATCCTCGACGACCTGGCGCGCGCCACCGAGCCGCGTTTCATGCGCCTGACCAGCAAGTTCTACGTGCGCGGCGGCATCTTCACCAACGTCGTCGCCGAACACCGCAAGGCCGGCTGGCAGCCCGCGCCGCGCGTCGAGCTGACGCAGTTCGCGCCCAACTCGAACACGCGCGGCTGAAACGCGACGGCCGCCCGAAGGCGGCCGTCATGGTGTTTCCTCTCCAGCCCGCGAGGGGCTGGGTCTTCAGCGTACCTTGAAGGACTTCACGGCGTCGTCGAGCGAATTCGCGCTACCGGCGAGCTTCGAGGCCAGGGCGACGCCCTTCTGGGTGTCGTCGAGGATTTCGCCGTTGAGGTTCTCGATGGCATGCACGCTGCCACGCACGAGTTCGACCGAATCCCGCTGCTTGCTGGCGGCCCCGGCGATCACCTCGACCTGGGTGGCGACGTCGGCGACGCTGCTGGCGATGCGCGCCAGGGCCTCGCCGGCGTTGCGCGCGTAGCCGACGCCGGCGGAGGCCTCCTGCATGCCCTGGCCGATCGCCTCGGTCGCCTGGCGCGTCTCGGTCTGGATGTTCTGGATCATCTGGCCGATCTCTCCGGTCGCCTGCGTGGTCTTTTCCGCCAGCTTGCGGACCTCGTCCGCCACCACCGCGAAGCCACGCCCCTGCTCGCCCGCGCGCGCGGCCTCGATCGCCGCGTTGAGCGCCAGCAGGTTGGTCTGGTCCGCGATCTCCTTGATCACCGCGACGATGGCGCCGACCTCCTGGGAGCTGCGCCCCAGCTTGTCGACGAAGGCGGTGGCCTCGTTGACGGTGGCATGGATGCGCTCCATGCCGACCAGGCTTTCCTGCGCCACGTCGACGCCCTCGTGGGCGGTCCGCCCCGCCTCCCTGGCCCGTTCGGAGGCGCTCATGGTGCGCGCGGAGATGTCGGAGATCGCCTCGTCAAGCTGGCGCACCGCATTGCCGATCTCCATGGCGTTCTCGTTCATCTGCTCCACGCGTTCGTGCACGTGGTCCGCCTGGGCATGGATGGCGCTGCTGTCGTCGCGCACCGAGCTGCTGAGATGCGAGGTGCGGGAGATCAGGTCGCGCAGGGTGGCGGCCATCTCGTTGAAGCTGGTGATGATCTCGCCGATCGTGTCGTTGCTCTCCATGGAGCAGGTGAACGACAGGTCCTTGTTGGCGATCGCCTTGGAGACCTGGGAGATGCGCCGCAGTTTGGACACCAGGACGATGTTCATGACCCAGTAGTTGATGAAGCCGATGGCCACGCCGGCGATGACGCAACCCACCACGAACCAGACCAGCATGCCTTCCTTCCATTCCACGAAGAAATTCGCGTAGAAGGGAAATATCGAGGCCATGATCACACCCGCCCCGAGGAACGAAAACAAAACATTGCGCAATATGCTGGGTCTCATGCCATCTCCTGAACGACACCGATTATTGGTTTAGGGAACCTCTGGTTTATTCCTGTGCGGTCGAGTGGGAATAAATCCGAGGTTTCTTAGTACGTATATATCGTCGCCATCCGGAATTTCTTGAATCCAATTCGTAACAAATTGCGCCCCGACCCTGACGCGATCGCGGGCATGGCCGCGCAATCACGCCAATTGCGGGTCGGGTGGCGATACGCGCCAGCGAATCTTGATACCAAGCGATACCCCGGGGATACACGCCCCCCATAGCATGGCCGGGCCAGCGATCACGACGCCTTTGCTTTCCACGCAAGCCGGATACGCAATGGTCGATGGACCGCCTGGCATTCATCCATTTCAATTCGAGAGGACTCACCCATGAAAAAGGCCATCCAGGCAATTGCCATCGCCTCCCTGCTCACCTCCTTCTCCGCCTTCGCGCATCACCCGGCCGAGGACATCGTCGACCCCGACATCTACGAGATGATCGACGAGAACGTCGCCGACACCCCGCACGCGGACCTGGATTTCACCGACATGGGCAATTGACCGCGGCGCGGCAGACGACCGCGCGGGTTTCGCCACACCCAAGGCCCTGGCCAGTCCGGCATTCCGGATTCGCCGGGGCCTCTTGCTTTCCGCCGCGCGGTTTTGGCGGGCATGCGCATCGCACACTATGATCGCGTGTCTCCCGCACCGCGATCAGCGACCCCGCCAGCATGTCCGCTCCCGTCTTCCTCGGCCTCGATTTCGGCACCTCCGGCGCGCGCGCCTGCGTGATCGCGCCAAGCGGAGAGATCGAGGACATGGCGCGCCTCGACTTCGGCGAGCTGCCGGGGCACGAGGCGGCCGCCTCCTGGCGCGAGGCCCTGCTGGGGCTGGTCGCGCAAGTGCCGCTGGGCCTGCGCCGCCGCCTCGGCGCCATCGCGGTGGACGGCACCTCGGCGACCGTGCTGGCCTGCGACGAGGCCCTCAACCCCACCTTCCCGCCGCTGCTGTACAACGACGCCCGCGCCACCGAACAGGCCGCCACGATCGCGCGCGCGGCGGGGGCCGAGCACCCCGCCGCCATGCCCACCTCCGGGCTGGCCAAGGTGTTGTGGCTGAAGCAGCACCTGGGCCTGCAGCGCGCCCGCCTGTACCTGAACCAGGCGGACTGGCTGTCCGCGCAGCTGTCCGACCGGCCGGTGTCGGATTACCACAACGCCATGAAGATGGGCCTGGACCTGGAGACGGGACAGTGGCCCTACTGGGTGGAATACCTGGCGGACGTGGATTACCTGCCCGTTCCCGTGCCGCCGGGCGAGGCCGTGGGCCTGCTGGCAAGGCCGCGGGCGCGCGAGCTGGGGGTCAACCCGGACTGCCTGGTGCGGGCCGGCACCACCGACAGCATCGCCGCCTTCCTCGCCGCCGGCGTGAACCGGACGGGCGAGGCGGTGACCTCGCTGGGCACCACCCTGGTGCTGAAGCTGCTCTCCGAGACGCGGGTCGACTCGGCAAGCTTCGGCGTCTACAGCCACTGGTTCGGCGGCCGCTGGCTCACCGGCGGCGCATCCAACGCCGGCGGCGGCGTGCTGCGGCAGCACTTCAGCGACGACGAACTGATCGAGCTGTCACGCCGCATCGACCCGGAGCGCGAGAGCGGCCTCGACTATTACCCGCTCGCCAGGCCCGGCGAGCGCTTCCCCGTCAACGACCCCGGCCTCGCGCCGCGCCTGGAGCCCCGGCCGGATGACCGGGCCGAATTCCTGCATGGTCTGCTGGAGGGGCTGGCACGCATCGAGGCGCGGGGATACGGGAAACTGCGCGAGTTGGGCGCGACGCCGCTGCGCGCCGTCGCCAGCGCCGGCGGCGGCGCGCGCAACCCTGCGTACACGCGCATCCGTGCGCGCATGCTCGGCGTGCCGGTCGGCCAGGCCGGCGAACACGAGGCGAGCTACGGCAGCGCCCGCCTCGCCTGCCTCGGCACGCGAATCTTCATGAGGACACAAGATGACTGACGGCCTGTGGTGTGAATGCGACGCCCCCTTCGCCTGGCAGGCGGACACGCGCGACGCGGGGGCGCGGCTGCGCGGCCTCAGCGAGGCGACACTGCTGCTGACGGCCCTGAACCAGATGGAATCCATGCCCGAGCCCCTGCATGCCACGCATGCCGAGGCGGGCGGGGCCGAGGGGCGGCGCCTGGAACGGGTGGAGGCCAAGCTGGACCTGGCCCTGCACCTGCTCGCGCGCGCGATCGAGCCGGGCCCCCTGCCGGACAGCCGCGTGACGCGGATCTCACCGCAAGGCGTGAGCTGGCCTGACGTCGCGCCTCCTGCCGCGGGGACCCGTCTCCTGCTCGAACTGCACCCCTCCCCCTCGCTGCCGCTGGCCCTGCGCCTGCCCGCGCTGGCGCAGCCGCCGGCACACGGCATGGCCCACGCGGTGTTCATCGACCTGCCCGAAGGCCTGCTGGACGCCTTGCACCAGTTCGTGTTCCGCCGCCACCGCCAGGCCATCCGCGACAGGACGCTGGGCAAGACCTACTGACCTCCCGGTCGATCGTCGAGCGAAACCAGCTCCAGCGCATTGCCGTCCGGGTCGCGCACGAACAGGGCGGCGCGCCCGGACTGGCTGAGCGTGTAGGCGATGCCTGCGGCATCCAGGCGCTGCCGCAGCACCGCCCAACCCTTCACTCCAAGCGCCGTGTGGCGGTCCCGTCCGCCGTGGGCGGGGCGGCCCGTCACCGGGTCCGGGTTGGGCTGGCGGATCAGGTGGATCTGCGCCGCGCCGATGCCGTACCACACCCCATCGAAGCTCATCGCCGGCCGCGCCGGGTCGGGGCGGAGCCCCAGGACGCCCTCGTAGAAGGCGCGCGCGCGCGCCAGGTCGTCGATCAGCAGGGAGGCGTGCAGGAGGGAGACGATTTCACTCATGGTGTTTCAGCTTCATGGAAAACAGGGTGGCGGCGACGATCATGCCCCCGCCCAGCCATTCGCGCGGCCCCATCGCCTCGCCCGCGAGGTATTGGCTGGACAGCGCCGCCACCACGAGTTCGGAGAGAAGGATGACGATGGCCCGGTTGGCGGGGGAATGGGCCAGGCCGTACTGCACGGAGAAGGTGGCGAGCAGCAGGGCCAGGGTGATGCCGGCCATCATCAGCCAGTCCTGCATGCCCGCGCGCGCCGCCGTCGCGACCGACGTGCCCTCGAACTGCATGAACAGGAGCGACATCGCCACCACGCCTGCGAATACCCGGAGCGAGCGGGTCTCGATGGGGATGTCGCGGGTGCGGCGCGTGAGGACGTTGGTGAGGGCGAAGCCGAGACCGGAGGAGAGGCCCAGCCACTCCGCAGTGTTGGCCGGCAGAGGCCAGCCGGCCGCGCCGCCGCCCAGCATGGTCCAGGCGCCCGCCAGGGCCAGGCCGATCACCGCCCAGCCCCAGGACCCTGCGCGCTCGCCCAGGAGCAGGCGGGCGAACAGCACGGTCCACAGGGGCGCGAGGTAGAACAGCAGCATCACGCGCATCACCTCGCCGTGGATCACCGCCAGGACGTAGGAGAGGTTGGTCCAGCCGGCGCTCAGGGCGACGCCGAGCAGCCAGGGCCACTGCGCGGCGGTGGCGCCGCGTTCTGCGCGCCACGCCAGCAGCGCCAGGAGCGGGATGCCGAGGGCGTAGGTCAGCAGGGAGGAGACGCTGCCGCCGATGCCCCCCTCCTGCAACAGGCGGTAGGGATACCAGACCAGGCCCCAGGTGCTCGCGGCGACAACCAGGCTAATGGGGGCAAGGGGCGTGATGGAGGGCATATAATCAACGACTTTCCTGTTTGCTCCGGCGCCGCGAATCCGCGCATGAATCCACGTCTCGCACAACTCCAACCCTATCCGTTTCAAAAGCTCAGGGACCTGTTCGCCGGCGTCACGCCCAATCCGGCGCTGTCGGCCATCAATCTTTCCATCGGCGAGCCCAAGCACGCAACGCCGGAATTCATCAAGCAGGCGCTCGCCGACCACCTGCAGGGGCTGGCGCACTATCCCGTGACCCAGGGCACCGAGGCGCTGCGCGAGGCGATCGCCGACTGGGCGCGCATGCGCTACGGCGTCGACCTCGACCCGGCGACGCAGATCCTGCCGGTAAATGGCAGCCGCGAGGCCCTGTTCGCCTTCGCCCAGGCGGTGGTCGACCCCACCAAGCACGTCAAGCGCGTGCTCTCGCCCAACCCCTTCTACCAGATCTACGAGGGCGCCGCCCTGCTCGCCGGCGCCAAGCCGTACTTCCTCAACGCCCTGCCGGAAAACGACTTCGGCATGGATTTCAGCACCATCCCCGAGGACATGTGGGAGAGCGTGCAGCTGGTCTACGTCTGCTCGCCCGGCAACCCCACCGGCAAGGTCCTGGACCTGGAGGCCTGGCGAGAGGTGTTCGAGCTGGCGGACCGCCACGGCTTCGTCATCGCCTCCGACGAATGCTATTCGGAGATCTATTTCGACGAGGGCCAGCCGCCGCTCGGCGCCCTCACCGCCGCGCAGCTCCTGGGCCGCGACTTCAACCGCCTGGTGGTGTTCAACAGCCTCTCCAAGCGTTCCAACGTGCCGGGCCTGCGCTCCGGCTTCGTCGCCGGCGACGCCGAGGTCATCAGGCAGTTCCTGCTCTACCGCACCTACCACGGCAGCGCCATGAATCCGGCGGTGCAGGCCGCCTCGGTCGCCGCCTGGAAGGACGAGGGCCACGTGCATGAGAACCGCCGCCAGTACCGCGAGAAGTTCGCCGCCGTCATGCCCATCCTCAAGGACGTGCTCGAATTCGAGGCCCCGGACGCCGCCTTCTACCTGTGGGCGCGCGTGCCGGGCGGCGACGATGCCGCGTTCGCGCGCGAGCTGTTCGCTCAGCAGCACGTCACCGTCCTGCCCGGTTCCTTCCTCGCCCGCGAGGCCAAGGGCATGAACCCCGGCCAGGGCTTCGTGCGCATCGCCCTGGTGGACGGGCTGGAACAATGCGTGGAGGCGGCGCGGCGCATCGTCGAGTTCGTGAATTCACTCCCTCCCGCTTGAGGGGAAGGGTTGGGGAGAGGGTGGGCCTTGGCGTCCTTCAAATCAGGCAATGGCTCCGCCATTGCGAGGCGGCTCCACCCTCTCCCCTGCCCCTCTCCCCTCGAGGGAGAGGGGAAAAAACAAATGTAACGAGTTAAATTTTGATCGCAACCATCTGAAGGAAAAGAACATGAACGAACTGCAAACCATCATCGAAGAGGCCTTCGAGCGCCGCGCCGAGATCACCCCCCGCAACGTCGAGCCGCGCGTCAAGGACGCCGTCATGGCCGTCATCGACCTGCTCGACATGGGCGAGCTGCGCGTCGCGGAGCGTACCGAAGGCCAGAACTGGGTGACCCACCAGTGGGTCAAGAAGGCCGTGCTGCTGTCCTTCCGCATGGAGGACAACAGCTTCATGAAGGGCGGCTTCACCAACTACTACGACAAGGTCCCCTCCAAGTTTGCCGACTTCAACTCCAAGGACTTCCGCGAGGGCGGCTTCCGCGTCGTGCCCCCCGCCACCGCGCGCAAAGGGGCCTATATCGCCAAGAATGTGGTGCTGATGCCCTCCTACGTGAACATCGGCGCCTACGTGGACGAAGGCACCATGGTCGACACCTGGGCCACCGTCGGCTCCTGCGCGCAGATCGGCAAGAACGTGCACCTGTCCGGTGGCGTCGGCATCGGCGGCGTGCTGGAGCCGGTGCAGGCCGGCCCCACCATCATCGGCGACAACTGCTTCATCGGCGCCCGCTCCGAGGTGGTCGAAGGCGTGGTGGTGGAAGACAACTGCGTCATCTCCATGGGCGTCTACATCGGCCAATCCACCAAGATCTACGACCGCGAGACCGGCGAGATCCACTACGGGCGCGTGCCCGCCGGCTCGGTCGTGGTGAGCGGCAACCTGCCCTCGAAGGACGGCAAGTACAGCCTGTACTGTGCCGTCATCGTCAAGAAGGTCGACGAGAAGACCCTGAGCAAGGTCGGCATCAACGAACTGCTGCGCGGCATCTGAGACCCAAACCAGCCACTGGAGCGAGCATGGCCAACCTGAGCACCGCGGAAGCCGAAAAACTCATCGCCAGCATCGCCATCCCGCCGCGCCCTGGCGCGCTGGCGGCAGTGATGGCGGAGCAGGCCAAGTGCGACCCGAATCTGGGGCACATCGCCAAGGTCGTCGCCGGCGACGTGGGGCTCTCGGCGGCCATGATCAAGACCGTCAACTCGCCCTTCTACGGCCTGCGCCAGAAGGTCACTGACGTCGAGCGCGCGGTCACCATGCTGGGTGTGAAGAACGTGGTGTCGCTGGTCACCGGCCTTTCCCTGCGCAACGCCGTGCCCACACAGGGGCTGGACCGCTTCTGGGACAGCGCCGCGCGCACCGCCCTGCTCGCCGCCTATCTGGCCAAACAGCTTGGCGGGGTGAACAAGGACGACGCGCACCTGTTCGGTCTGTTCCACGACGCGGGCATCCCGCTCATGATGCGCCGCTTCGAGAACTACAAGGAGACGCTGAAGCAGGCCAACAACGACGCCGTGCGCACCTTCACAGACGTGGAGGACGAACGCCACGGCACCAACCACGCCACCGTCGGCAGCCTGCTCGCCACCAGCTGGCAGCTGCCCGAATACATGCGCCAGGCCATCGCCCTGCACCACGACGCCAGCGTATTCGGCTCCAGCCTGAGCGCGGAATCCCTCAACCTGATCGCCATCTGCAGCCTCGCGGAGTACATCGAGAACGGCCATTCCCGCCTCAGCGGCGACGCCGAGTGGGAGAAGAGCGGCGGCGCCACCCTCGGCTACCTGATGCTGGGAGAGGAGCAGTTGGAGGAGCTCTCGCGGGATGCGCGCGACATGCTGGAGGAATCCGGTCTCTGACCTCCCGATGGGCGCGTCCTGGCAGTTCTGGATCGATCGTGGCGGCACCTTCACCGACATCGTCGCGCGTGCGCCCGACGGGCGCCTGAGCCGTCACAAGCTCCTCTCCGAGGACCCCGCGCACTATCGCGACGCGGCGCTCGCCGGCATGCGCCGCGTACTGGGCCTGCGCGAGGACGAGCCCATCCCCGCCGGCAGGGTCGCGGCAGTGAAGATGGGCACCACCGTCGGCACCAATGCCCTCCTCACCCATGGTGGCGAGCCCACCCTGCTGGTGGTGACCGCCGGCTTCGCCGACGCCCTGGAGATCGGCGACCAGGCCAGGCCGGACATCTTCGCCCTGCACATCGTCAAGCCGGCGCCGCTGTATGCCCGGGTCGTCGAGGCGAACGAGCGCCTGGGGGCCGATGGCGCGGTACTCACCCCGCTGGATGCCGATGCCCTGCATGCAACCCTGCGCGCGGCGCATGCCGAGGGCCTGCGTGCCTGCGCCATCGCCTTCCTGCACAGCTGGCGCAACCCGGCGCACGAGCTGCGGGCGGGGGAGATCGCCCGCGCGCTCGGCTTCACGCAGGTCACGCTCTCGCACCAGGCCAGTCCGCTGATCAAGTTCGTGCCGCGCGCCGAGACCGCGGTCCTCGACGCCACCCTGTCGCCGCCGGTGCGGCGCTACGTGGCGCAGGTCGCCGAGGCCCTGCCGGCGGACACGCGCCTGGAATTCATGCAGTCCAACGGCGGCCTGGTCGAGGCGGCCTCGTTCCAGGGCAGGGACAGTGTGCTCTCGGGCCCCGCCGGCGGCCTCATCGGCATGGCCAAGGTCGGCCATGCCGCGGGCCTCGACAGGCTGATCGGCTTCGACATGGGCGGTACCTCCACCGACGTATCGCTGCATGCCGGGGCCTTCGAGCGCAGCCTCGACACGCGCATCGCCGGGCACCGCATCCGCGTGCCCATGCTGGGCGTGCATACCGTCGCCGCGGGCGGCGGGTCGATCCTGCGCTTCGACGGCTCGCGGCTGCTCGCCGGGCCGGCCTCCGCCGGCAGCCTGCCAGGCCCCCTGTGCTACCGGCGCGGCGGCCCGCTCACGGTGACCGACGCGAACCTGCTGCTGGGGCGCATCCAGGCGGCGCATTTCCCGGCGCTGTTCGGCCCCCGCGCGGACCAGCCCCTGGACGAGACGGCGACACGCGAGGCGTTCACGCGCCTGGCAGGCGAGGTGAACGTCGCCCTCGGCCTGGACTACACCCCGGAACGCCTGGCCGAGGGCTTCCTCGACATCGCCGTGGAACACATGGCCGATGCGATCCGCCACATCACCCTGGCGCGCGGCGTGAACCCGTCCGAGTACACCCTGGTGAGCTTCGGCGGCGCCGGCGGCCAGCATGCCTGCGCGGTGGCGGCGCGCCTGGGCATCGGCCAGGTGCTGGTCTCCCCCTATGCCTCGGTGCTGTCGGCCTACGGCATCGGCCTGGCGGAGCGGCGCGAGGTCACCCTGCGGGCGGTGGAACGGCCGCTGGATGAGCTGCCCCCCGAGACCGGCGGTGCAACGCCCGCCGGCACGCGACGCGCGCTGCTGCGCTATGCCGGCGCGGATTCCGTGCTGCCGGTCGCCTGGGGCGACTGCGCGGCGATGGCCGCCGCCTTCCACGCCGAGCACCGGCGCCGCTTCGGCTTCGCGGACCCCGCGCGCCAGGTGGTGTGCGTGGCGATCGAGCACGAATCCGTGAGCGGCGGCCTGGAACCCGACGCCGCGCAGGACCTGCCGGAGGCGCCCGCGGCCCCGCTCGGCCGGGCGCACATGCACATCGCCGGGGCGTGGCGCGAGGTGCCCGTCTACCCGCTCGCGCGGCTGTGCGCGGGGCAGGCGCTGGACGGCCCGGCGCTGATCGTCGAGCCCGGCTCCACCGTGGTCCTGGAGCCCGGCTGGCGCGCGCGCAGGAGCGCGCGCGGCGACCTGCTGCTCAACGCGCTGGGCCGGCAGGCGCGGCGCCCCGACCCCGCGCGCGCCGACCCGGCCTGGCTCACCCTCTTCAACCGCCGCTTCATGAGCATCGCCGAGGACATGGGGCACGTGCTGCAGAACGCCGCGCGCTCGATGAACATCCGCGAGCGCCTGGACTTCTCCTGCGCCCTCTTCGACCGCGCCGGCCACCTCATCGCCAACGCCCCGCACATCCCGGTGCACCTGGGCAGCATGGGCGACTCGGTGCGCGGCATCCTGGAGCGCTTCGGCGCGGACCTGCGCGCGGGCGACGCCTATCTGATCAACTCGCCCTACGCCGGCGGCACCCACCTGCCGGACATCACCGTGGTGATGCCGGTGCTGGGCGAGGGCGGCGTGCGCTACTTCACCGCCGCGCGCGCCCACCACGCCGACGTCGGCGGCATCGCCCCCGGCTCGATGCCGGCGCACAGCCGCCACATCGACGAAGAGGGCTGCCGCAGCGACGGCATGCTGATCGCCCGCGCCGGCCTCTTCCTGGAAGCGGAGGTGCGCGCCTGGCTGGCGGACAATCCGCACCCCGCGCGCAACCCCGAGCAGAACCTCGCCGACCTGCAGGCGCAGATGGCCGCCTGCGCGCTGGGGGAACGTCTGCTGCGGGAACTGGAGGCGGAGGTCGGCGCGGCGGCCGTACCCGCCTACATGGGCTTCGTGCAGGACAATGCCGAGGCGGCGGTGCGCCGCCTGCTGGCGCACCTGCAAGGCGGCGAGTTCACGCAGGAACTGGACGATGGCGGCCGCATCCGGGTGCGCATCGAAGTCGACCGGGCGACCGGGCGCGCCCGCATCGACTTCGCCGGCACCAGCCCACAGCAGGCGGGCAATCTCAACGCGCCCGCGAGCATCGCCCATTCCGCCGTGCTGTACGTGTTCCGCACCCTGCTCAGCGGCCATGCCATGGTGAATCCCCTCTCCCCCGCGGCCTCGGCTGAGGACCTGCCGCTCAACGCCGGCGTGCTGCGCCCGCTCGACATCCGCCTGCCGGCGGGCTCGCTGCTCAACCCCGTCTACCCCGCCGCCGTCGTGGCGGGCAACGTCGAGACCTCGCAGGCCCTCTGCGACTGCCTGTACGGCGCACTCGGCGTGCTCGCCGCCAGCCAGGGGACGATGAACAACTTCAGCTTCGGCGACGGCCGCCTGCAGTACTACGAGACCGTCTGCGGCGGCGCCGGCGCCGGGCCCGGCTTCGCGGGGGCGTCCGCGGTGCACAGCCACATGACCAACTCGCGTCTCACCGACCCCGAGGTGCTGGAGCACCAGTTCCCGGCGCGCCTGGAGTCCTTCGCGATCCGACGCGGTTCCGGCGGCGCGGGCGAGCATGCCGGCGGAGACGGGGTGGTGCGGCGCCTGCGTTTCCTCGCCCCCATGCAGGCCAACCTGCTGGCCTCGCGCCGCCGTGTGGCGCCGTTCGGGCTGCGCGGCGGCGGCGCCGGCCAGACCGGCGAACAGTGGGTGGAACGCGCCGACGGCGCGATCGAACCGATCGAGGGCGTCGCCCGCATCGAGCTGCGGGAGGGGGACCTCTTCCACCTCGCCACACCCGGCGGCGGTGGATACGGTCCCGCGGCAGGCGGGAAGACACAGTAGTAACAAACCATTAAAGACTAAGGGAATTTCGCCGATAGAGCCCCAATTCCTGCCAGCCGGCCGGAGCTTCCTTGGGGACAGCATGACCTATCTGCGCAAATTCAAGATCCGTTCGCAACTCTTCCTGCTGCTCGCAGCGACCTTTTCCCTGTTCCTCATCTCCGCCGTGGTCTCCAACCACGCCCTGAACAAGGCGAAGGCGGAGTTCACCCGCTTCATCGCCGAGGACCAGGTCCTGTTGCTGAACTACACGGAGCTGTATGCCAATGGCCTGCAGATGGGCCAGGCCCTGCGCAACATCATCCTCGACCCGGCCAACCCGAAGGCCTATGACAACTTCGACAAGGCCAGCAAGACCATGGACAGCCTGCTTGCCGACACCTCGGACAAGGTCAAGGGCGACCCCGCCAAGGCCGCGGTCCTGGCCAAGCTGGCACAGGCGCGCGCGCAGCAGAAGGGCTTCCAGCTCGCCATCAAGGAAAAGGTCGAACAGGGCCTGATCGAGGATGCGAAGGCGCAGCTCAACCACGACGAAACCCCGGTCTGGCGCGAGATGCGTCAGCAATTGCTCGACAGCATCAAGGGTCAGAAGGACTTCATCCAGGAGAAGGAGAGCGAGCTGCAGGCCAACCTGGCGCGCACCCAGCAGATCGCCCTGGTGCTCAACATCCTCGCGGTGGTGGCCGGCCTCGCCATGGCTGGCGGCATCGTCGCCAACATCCTGTCGCAGATCAACGCGCTCGGCGGCTCCATCGAGGCCCTTGCCGCCGGCGAGGGCGACCTGACGGTACGCCTGCCCGTGCAGGGCAACAACGAGCTGTGCCGGGTCGGTTCGTCCTTCAACCAGTTCCTCGAAGGTCTGCAGACCATCGTCAACGGCATCAAGTCGAACGCCGACCAGCTGCACGCCCTCTCCGGCTCGCTCGCGGATGCCTCCTCCAGCCTGCGCGGCACCACCGCGCAGCAGACCAACGCGCTCACCTCGACCGCCTCCGCGGTGGAGGAGATGACCAGCAGCATCGCCTCGGTGGCGGATGGCGCGGAGCAGGTGAAGCAGGTCTCCAAGGAGAGCGCGGACTATTCCGATCAGGGGCTGGGCATGATGAGCCAGCTGGGCAACGCCATGACCGGGGCGCAGCAGGCCGTGCTGGCGATGTCGGGCTCGGTGGGACAGTTCCTGGAAAGCACGCAGAGCATCATCGGCGCCACGCAGCAGGTGAAGAACATCGCCGAGCAGATCAACCTGCTCGCCCTCAACGCCGCCATCGAGGCGGCACGGGCCGGCGAGCAGGGGCGTGGCTTCGCGGTGGTGGCGGACGAGGTGCGCAAGCTGGCGGAGAAGACCGCCCTGTACGCCAACGAGATCAGCAACGTCACCGCCGAGCTGGAGTCGCGCTCCAGCCAGGTCGAGGCCACCATCCAGCAGGGCGAGCATGCCCTCGAGGAAAGCACGCGGCGCAGCGGCGAGGTCTCCGGCATCGTCTCGCAGGCGCACAGCGCCGTGACACGCGCCCGCCAGGGCGTTGAGGAGATCACGGCCTCGGTCAGGGAACAGTCGCTCGCCAGCAACGAGATCGCACGCAACCTCAACCGCGTCGCCGATCTGGCGCACAGCACCGAGGAGGCCATCAACCAGTCGGACCGCACGGTGCAGGAGCTGCGCCAGCTCGCCGACGCGCTGTACGCGCGCGTATCGAGCTTCCGCAGCTGAGCCCGCACGCACGGCCAATCCACGGGCCGGCCCAGCGCCGGCCCGTTTCCATGATGAGACCGTTCCAACGTAAGATTGCAGCCATCCCAGCCCGTACCCGCACCATGATCCCGCGCCTCGTCAGCTCAATCGGCATCGCCCTGCTCGGCCTCTCCTCCGCCCAGGCCTTCGAGGTGGCGGAATTCAAGTCCGGCATGGCGCAGGCGGAGGTGAAGAACCAGCTGATCGCCAACTGGAACTTCGACCGCGTGGTGGAGCCCTCGGACGACGTGATCCTCGCCTACGACAACGATCCCAGCGTCGCGCGGCGCTATCAGTTCCGCTTCTGCAAGGGCAAGCTGGTGGGCTTCGAGCAGGACGTGCGGCCCTCGCTGAAGTCGCTGATCATCACGGTCAACAACTACAACAACAAGCACGGCCAGCCGGCGCGCGTGTACTCCAACACCCACGTGGTGAGCAACGGCGAGAAGGCGGTGTTCGCCATGTTCTGGAAGGACGGGCAGGACACCATCGGCGTGAAGTACATCGTCCTGCCCAACGCCGAGCAGATGAGCCTGGCCTTCGACGCGCAGAACCTCTGCTACGCCACGCCGCGCATGTAGGACGCCGTCCTACAACTCCAGCAGCAGGCGCGCCGGGTCCTCCAGCGCCTCCTTGATCTCGCGCAGGAAGCTCACCGCCTCGCGGCCGTCGATGATGCGGTGGTCGTAGCTCAGGGCCAGATACATCATCGGCCGGATCACCACCTGCCCGTCCTCCGCCACCGGCCGCTCCTGGATCTTGTGCAGCCCCAGCACCGCCGATTGCGGCGGGTTGAGGATGGGCGTGGAGAGCAGCGAGCCGAACACGCCGCCGTTGGAGATGGTGAAGGTGCCGCCCTCCATCTCCTCCAGGGTCAGCTCCAGGCCGTTGGCGCGGCGCGCGAAGTCGGCGATGCGCTGCTCGATCTCGGCGAAGCTCATCCGCTCGGCGTCGCGCAGCACCGGCACCACCAGGCCGCGCTCCGAGCTCACGGCGACGCCGATGTCGTAGTAGTCGTGGTGGACGATGTCGCGCCCGTCCAGGCTGGCGTTGACCAGGGGGTAGGCCTTCAAGGCCTGGCAGACCGCCTTGGTGAAGAAGGACATGAAGCCGAGCTTGACCCCGTGCTCCTTCTGGAAACGTTCCTGGTAGCGCTTGCGCAGCTCCATCACCGGCTGCATGTTCACCTCGTTGAAGGTGGTGAGCATGGCGGCGGTGTTCTGCGCCTCCTTGAGGCGCTCGGCGATGCGCTGGCGCAGGCGGGTCATGGGCACGCGGCGTTCCGTGCGCGCGCCGCGCGCCTGCTCGGGCGGACAGGGCGGGCACGGGGGGCATCCGGCGCGGGCGGGCTGTGGCGCGGGCGCGGGGGCTTCCTCGCCCGCCGGCTTGCCGCGCAGGCGTGGCGGCAGGAAGGGCCCCGGAGCGGCGGCAACGGCGGGAGCGGCGGCGGGACTGGGTTGCTCGGCCGGCGCCGCCTCGGGCTTGGGCTCAACGGGGGGCGGTGCGGCGGCGGCCTCGCCGTCGATGAGCGCCAGCACCTCGCCCGCCTTCACCTCGCCGCCCGCCGGCACGCGGATCTCCACCAGCACGCCATCGGCGGGCGCGGTCACCTCCAGGATCACCTTGTCGGTCTCCAGGTCCGCCAGCACTTCGTCGCGCGCCACGCGTTCGCCCACGGCCTTGCGCCATTCCAGGAGCGAGCCGCTCTGTACGGACTCGGACAATTCGGGGGTTCTGACTTCCACGGGCTTGGACATGGCTGGATCCTGCGTAGAGAGATGGACGGATTGTAGGGACGAAGACGGGCGTTTGGAGCATCAAGCTGTGCCAATATGCGGCATGGACCTCCTCGTCTCGCTCGCCATCCTGGCGGTACTCATCGTCCTGGTGTTCGACTACACCAACGGCTTCCACGACGCCGCCAACATCATCGCCACGGTGATCGCCTCGCGTGCCATGCGGCCCTTGCAGGCGGTGGCGCTGGTGGGCTTCTTCGAGTTCCTCGGCCCCCTACTCGGCGGCACTGCCGTGGCCAACACCATCGGCAAGTTCGTCGACCTCTCCGACCTGCCGCCGCTCGCCGCCCTGACCATCCTGGTGAGCGGCCTGGGCGGGGCGATCTTCTGGAACCTGTTCACCTGGGCGCGCGGCATCCCCTCCTCCTCCTCGCACGCCCTGGTGGGTGGGCTGATCGGCGCGATCCTGCTGGCGACGGACGCCGGCCACGTGGCGTGGGGCATCGAGGACCTGTTCCTGCACGGCCACCTGACCGGCGTGATGAAGGTGCTGCTGGCGCTGATCCTCTCGCCCATCATCGGTTTCTGGATGGGCTATGCCCTGCACAAGCTCCTGGGCCTGCTGTTCCGTGCCGCCACGCCGCGCCTCAACCGCAAGCTGCGCTGGGCACAGTACTTCACCGCCGCCGGCCTGGCCTTCTCGCACGGCGCCAACGACGCGCAGAAGAGCATGGGCATCCTCACCCTGGTGCTGCTGCTGGGCGGCTTCATTCCGAGTTTCGAGGTGCCGTTCTGGGTCATGCTGGCCTGCGCCGGCGCGCTGACCCTGGGCATCCTCTCCGGTGGCTGGCGCATCGTCCGCACCCTGGGCTTCGCCATCTACAAGGTGCGGCCGGTGCACGCCCTGGGCTCACAGCTCTCGTCCGCCGGGGTCATCCTCGCCGCCTCGCTGGGCGGCGCGCCGGTCTCCACCACGCACGTGGTCGCCACCTCCATCATGGGCATCGGCGCCGCCGAGCGGCCGCGCGCGGTGCGCTGGGGCAAGGCCGGCGAGATCGCCATGACCTGGCTGATCACCCTCCCCGCGTCGGCGCTCGCCGGCGCCGTCGTCTACGCCTTCGTGCAGGCCTTGATCCGCAGAGGACAGTTATGAGCGAACGCAGCCCCTCCATCGTCCACCGCGTCCTGGAGCGCATCTTCCCCAAGGTGCCGGACTTCTTCCAGCTGTTGCACGGACAGGCCGTGCAGGTCACGCACACCGTCAACCTGCTGGTGGACTACATGGGCACCGGCGACCCGGAGATCGCCAAGCACATCAAGCAGGACGAGCACGCCGCGGACGCGCTCAAGATCAACAACATCCACGCCTTGAACGAGGCCTTCTCGACGCAGATGGACCGCGAGGACATCTACCGCGCCATCATGGACCTGGACGAGATCGTCAACTACTGCAAGGACTGCGTGAACGAGATGGACATCCTCGGCGTGGCCCCGGACCGCTACACCTACGAGATGGCGGCGGCGCTGCGCGAGGGCTGCCTGGCGCTGAGCCAGGGCTTCACCCTGCTCGGCAGCGCCCCCGCGCAGGCGGCCACGCATGCCGACGAGGCGCGCAAGGCGGCGCGCCGCTCGGAGAAGCTGTACCGGCGCGCCCTGGCCGAGCTGTTCCAGGGCGAGGACTACCTGAACATGTTCAAGCGGCGCGAGATCTACCAGCACCTGGACCGCGCCGCGGGCCGCATGGCGCACTGCGCCAACACCCTGCACGACATCGTCGTGAAGATCAGCTGAGCGGCCGGCCGTCCTCCTCGCCCGCCGGCTCGCCGCCCTCTTCGCCGGCTTCCCCACCGTTCGCCTGGCCGTTGCCCGCCTGCTGCTTGCCCGCCGCCATGTAGGCCTGGCGCAGGGCGGACAGTTCGGCGAGCTGGTTGGCGACCAGGAAATTGATCGTACCCTCGGGCACCATGCCCTCCTCGTCCGCCTCGCCGGCGGGCACGCCGGTGAGCAGCTCGATCGCCTCGTCGACCGTCTGCACCGCATAGATGTGGAAGCGGCCCGCGGCGCAGGCCTCGACCACGTCGCGCCGGAGCATCAGGTGCTTGACGTTGCTGGAGGGGATCAGCACCCCCTGCTCGCCGCTCAGGCCGCGTGCCCGGCAGATGTCGAAGAAGCCCTCGATCTTCTCGTTCACCGCGCCGATCGCCTGCACGTCGCCGAGCTGGTTGACCGAGCCGGTGACCGCCAGGGACTGCTTGATCGGCGCGCCGGAGAGGGCAGAGAGCAGCGCGCACAGCTCGGCGAGCGAGGCGCTGTCGCCCTCCACCGGGCCGTAGGACTGCTCGAACACCAGGCTGGCGGCGAGTGAGAGCGGCAGGTTGCGCGAGAAGCGCGCGCCGAGGAAGCTGCTCAGGATCAGCACGCCCTTGGAGTGGATGGCACCGCCCAGCTCGGTCTCGCGCTCGATGTCGATGACGTTGCCCTCGCCTACCCGCACCGTCGCGGTGATGCGCACCGGGTGGGCGAACATGAAGTCGTCGAGCGCGATCACCGCCAAGCCGTTGACCTGGCCGACGCGCGCGTCGGCGACGGCGATCAAGACGTTGTCGCGCAGGATCTGCTCGTGCAGCTTGCCGCGCAGGCGGTCGACGCGGCGGACCTGCGCGTCGAGGGCACGCTCGACGTCCTCGCGGCTGATGGTGTCGTGGCCGTCCTTCGCCGCCCACCAGTCGGCCTCCTGCAACAGGTCGGTCATCTGCCTGCGGCTGGCGGTGAGGCGTTCGGCATCGCCGGTGAGGCGGGCGCCCTGCTCCACCACCCGCGCCACCGCTTCGCGGGCGAGCGGGCGCAACTTGGCACCGCGCGCCAGGGTGGCGATGAATTCCGCATAGAGACGCGTGTTGTCGGCGTCGCGCACCAGCTCGTCCTCGAAGTCCGCGCCGATCTTGAACAGCTCCTCGAAATCCGGGTCGAGAAGCTTCAGCAGGTAATAGACGCGCCGCTCGCCGATCAACACCACCTTGAGCGAGAGCGGCATGGGCTCGGGCTCCAGGGAGATGGTGCTGACCAGGCCGAGGGCCTGGCCGAACGACTCGATGCGCACCTGGCTGGTGCGCAGCGCACGCTTCAGGCCTTCCCAGGCGTAGGGCTGCAGCAGCACCTTCAGGGCATCCAGGATCAGGTAGCCGCCGTTGGCGCGGTGCAGCGCGCCCGGGCGGATCAGGGAGAAGTTGGTCACCAGGGTGCCGAGCTGGGAGATGTGGTCGATGCGTCCGACCAGATTGGGGTAGATCGGGTTGTCCTCGTACAACACGGGCGCGGCGCGGGTCTCCGCATTGTCCACCAGCAGGTTCACCTGGTAGCGCGCGGGGGTGAGGCTGCCGCTGAGGACGATCTGCGCAAGGTCCCCCTCGCCCTTCATCTGCTCGCGCGGCTGCTCGCGGAACTGTTCGCCGACGTCCACCACGTCGCGCAGCACCTCGTCGAGGAAGCCCTGCACCACGCGCAGTTCGCGGTAGCGCTCCTTCAGTTCGTCGAGGATGTGGCCGACCGCCATGCCCAGGGTCTCGCGGCTGGCCGCCTTGATCTGGTTCTGCAGCTCGCGGCGCCAGCGCGGGAACTGCAGCATCAACTGCTTCAGGCGCTCGCTGTAGTCCTCGATGAGCTTGCCGATGCGGTCACGCTCCGCCTCCGGCAGCTTCTCGAACTCGTCCGGCGTCAGCGCCTCGCCATCCTTCATCGGCGCGAACACGAAGCCGTGCGGCGTGCGCAGCAGGGCGACCCCCTCGTCGGAGGACTTCTGCCCCAGTTCGCGCAGGGCGTTTTCCTCCTTCTCCTTGAAGGCCTCGCCGATCGCCTCGACGCGCGAGCGGTATTCCTCGCCCTCGAAGGCGGCGGCGATCACCTTGGGCAACTCGGCGACGAACTGCCGCATGTCGCGCGCCAGTTCGCCGCCCCGCCCCGCCGGCAGACGCAGCAGGCGCGGCTTGTTGGCCTCGCCGAAGTTGTTGACATAGCACCAGTCGCTGGGCGCCTCTTCCGTCGCGGCACGCGCCTCCAGCAGCCGGCGCACCACGGAATGCCGCCCGCTGCCGGGGTCGCCGAGCACGAACAGGTTGTAGCCGGGGCGCTGCATGTCGATGCCGAAGCGCACCGCGTCGACGGCGCGTTCCTGGCCGACGATCTCGGTGGCCGCGCTCAGTTCGGCGGTGGTCTGGAAGGTGAAGGCGGAGGTGTCGCAGTACCGGTACAGCTGTTTCGCATCGAGGGGTTTGACGGCGGGCATCGTATTTCCCTTTCTTGTCGCGGGCGCGGACCAGACAGTCCGTTTTTACTGGACGACGCAAATCGCGCCGCCTTTCTATTCATGCTATGCGAGCGATCCGGCATGCGCCATGTGGGTTTTACCGCCGCGTCCGGGGCACGGTGCGGGCTATATTGAAACCAGGCAGACCCCTGACGGTTTGCGCATTGGCGTGAAGGAGCCACTCATGGATGCTCGCGAGGAACTGCAAAAACTGCTTGATGCCTTGTCCACCCAGCGCGACGAATTGATCGTCCGCGCGCATCTGGCGAAGCTGGAGGCCGAGGACGAATGGCGGGAAATGGAAGGCAAGCTGGAACGCCTGCGCGACACGGCGGCAAAGGTGGCCGATACCGCGAACAGCGCGGGCGAGGACGTGCTCGCCGCCGCCCGCTTGCTGGGTGAAGAGATCGCGCGCGGCTATCGGCGCCTGCGCGACCTGTTCTGAGGCCCCGGAGGAAGGAGACGCTGATGATGAGGAATCCCCGTGGCCGGCGCATCCTGGCGGTCGTGCTGATGGTGGCTGGCGGTCTCTCGCTCTTCCTCGCCCCCGAGGGCTACTGGATCGGTGTCCTGCTGCTGGGACTCGGTGTGGCCCTGGAGGTGGCGGGCATGCTGATGCAGCGCGTGGCCGACCGTTAGCGCAGCTGGCTGCCGAGCGCGCGCAGGCGTTCATAGAGTTCGCGTTCCTCGCGCGACAGGCGCTCCGGGACGCGCACCGCGATGCGTAAATAGAGGTCGCCACGCCGCCCCTTCCCCTCGTTGCCGAACAGCGGCAGGCCCTTGCCCTTGAGGCGCAGCATGGCGTCCGGCTGCGTGCCCGGCGGCACGGCCACGCTGGCGCTGCCGTCCAGGGTGGGGACCTGCAGGGTCGTGCCCAGCACGGCGTCGACGAGCGCGATGTTCTCCTGCCGCAACAGGTCGGCCGCGGCGCGCTGGAAACGCGGGTCGTGTCGGCTGTACACCACCACGAACAGGTCTCCGGGCGGGCCGCCGGGGTCGGGGCTGGGCATGCCCTTGCCGGGGATGCGCAGGGCCATGCCCTCCTCGATGCCGGCGGGGATCTTCACGCTGAGCGACTCCTCACGCGCCACCTCGCCCGTGCCACGGCAGACCGGGCAGGGATGCTCGATGACGCTGCCACGGCCGTGGCAGGTCGGGCAGACGGTGATCTGCTGGATCAGCACATGGTCCTGCTGCTCGCGCCGGCTGTGTGTGATGTGGCCGCTGCCGCCGCAGGCCGGGCAGGTACGTGGCGGTGCGCCGTCCTGGCCGCCCGTGCCGTGGCACGCCGCGCAGGCGGCGGGGTGGGCGAGCCGCACCTGCTCCTCGCCACCCTGCGCCACCCGTTCCAGGGAGACGAACAGCTCGACCTCGATGTTGCTGCCATGCCGCGGCCCGGCATGCTGGCCGCGGCGGCGGAAGAGGCCCTCGAAGGGGCCGCCGAAATCGAAGTTGAGGCCGCCGAACAGATCCTCGAAGTCGATGCCGCCGAACAGGTCCTGCTGGCTGAACCCGGCCACGCCGGCGAAGCCGCGCGCGTCGTATTCCGCCCGCTTCCGCGGGTCGGACAACACCGCGTAGGCCTCGGCGATCTCCTTGAAGCGCTCCTCGGCACCCGGCTCCTTGTCGCGGTCCGGGTGGTACTTGAGGGCCAGTTCGCGGAAGGCGTCCTTGATCGCCTTCCGGTCCGCGTCGCGCGGGACGCCGAGGACTTCGTAGTAGTCGCGCTGCGTTGCGGCGCGTTGGGCGGTTTCGCTGATGGCCGGTCACCCCGCTAGCGGTTTTCCTGGTACTCGGCGTCGACCACCCTGCCGCGCGGGCCGGCGCCGCTGGGGCGCGCCTCGCCGCAGGACGGGCCGACGTCGGGCGGCGGTTCCGTGCCTTCCCAGCGGGTCTCCTTGTACGGCCCGCCCTGTCCGCTCTGCGAATACAGGACCACGCCGGCCTCCTTCAGCACCTTGCGCAGATTCTCTGCGCGCTCCGTGGCAAGCGCGACGTCCTTGCGCAGCAGCGCCTCCTTGGTCTCGCGCAGGGCCGCCTCGATACGTTTTTTCAGCTCGTCGGTGAGCTTGTCGGCAAAGTTGGCGAGCATCTTCTCGGCCTCGTAGCAGCCGGCATCGGCGGCGTTGAGCTTCTCCGCGTCCTCGCGCCGTTTCCGGTCCGCCTCGGCGTACTGCTCGGCGTCCGCCACCATGCGCTGCTTCTGTTCCTCGGACAGGCGCGTGGAACCGGTGATGCTGATGGACTGTGACTTGCCGCTCGCGGTGTCGCGCGCGGAGACGCTGAGGATGCCGTTGGAGTCGATGTCGAAGGTGACCTCGATCTTGGGGATGCCGCGCGGCGCGGGCGGCAGACCGTCGAGGTTGAATTCGCCCAGGCTGGTGTTGTCCGTGGCCATCGGCCGCTCGCCCTGGAACACGTGGATGGTGACGCTGGTCTGCATGTCCGCGGCGGTGGTGAAGGTCTCGGTGCGCTTCACCGGGATCGGCGTGTTGCGCGCGATCAGCGGGGTGGCGATGCCACCCAGGGTCTCGACGCCCAGGGTCAGGGGCGTGACGTCCACCAGGACGATGCCGCCCACCTCGCCGGCCAGCACGCCGGCCTGGATGGCGGCACCGGCGGCGACGCATTCCATGGGGTCCACGCCCTGCGATGTTGCGTCGCCCTCCGCCTTGCGGCCGAACATCTCCTCGAAGAAGGCGCGCACCGCCGGCATGCGCGTGGGCCCGCCGACGAACACCATGCGGTCGACGTCCTTCGCGCCGATGCCGGCATCGCGCAGGGCCTGTTCCACGGGGCCGCGGCAGCGCTCGATCACCGGCCGCACCAGACGCTCCAGCTCGGTGCGGCCGAGGTCCAGCTCCAGGTGGCGCGGTTCGCCGCCGACGGCCGCGAGATAGGGCAGGCTGACGTGGGCGTTGACCGTGCTGCTGAGTTCGATCTTCGCCTCCTCCGCCGCCTCGACGAGCCGCGCCACCGCCTTGCGGTCGCCGCGCACGTCGACGCCGGTGGCCATCTGGAAGCGTTCCGCGAGGTGTTCGTAGATGCGCTGGTTCATGTCCGTGCCGCCGAGCTGCGTGTCGCCGCTGGTGGCCTTGACCTCGAACACGCCCTTGCCGAATTCCATGATCGTCACGTCCAGGGTGCCGCCGCCCAGGTCGATGACGGCGATGCGCAACTCCTGGCCGAGACGGTCCAGGCCGTAGGCGAGCGAGGCCGCGGTGGGCTCGTTGACCAGGCGCACCACCTCCAGGCCGGCGATGCGGCAGGCGTCCTTGGTAGCGGCGCGCTGGTTGTCGTCGAAGTAGGCCGGCACGGTGACCACGGCCTTCTCCACCGGCTCGCCGAGGTAGGCCTCCGCGTCGCGCTTGATCTTCTGCAGCAGGAAGGCGGAGAGCTGTTCCGGCGAGTACTCGCGCTCACGCAGGCGGATGGTCTCGCGCCGGCCCATGCGGCGCTTGAAGGCGGTGGCGGTGCCCTCGGGGTTGGCGGCCGCCTGGCGGCGCGCCGGCTCGCCCACCAGCACCTGGCCGTCCGCGGTGAGCGCGACGTAGCTGGGGAAGGCCTTGCCGCCGATGCTCATGCCCTCGGCGCTGGGGATGATCACGGGACGGCCGCCGCGCAGCACCGCGGCGGCGGAATTGGACGTGCCCAGGTCAATGCCGATGATGGCCATGATGGCTCCTCGTTCGTTTCCGCATGCGCGGCCCCCTCAGCGGTACACCATGACCGGGATGCGGCAGTGGGTCAGCACCTTCTGGGTCTCCGAGCCGAGCAGCAGCGCGCTGGCGCCGCGTCGACCGTGCGAGGCCATGAAGATCAGGTCGCAGTGCCGCTGTTCCGCGGTCTCGACGATGCCACGGTAGGGGGTGTCGCTCTCGCCGCTCACGACCGCGAAGTCGACCCCCGCCTCGCGCGCGATCCCCGCCATCTCGTCGAGGATCCTCGCCGACTGCCGCGCCATCGCGGCGTGGAAGGCCTGGTAGGTGGTGGCGTCGTCGAACAGGGCGTCGCCCGTCAGGGCGCTGGGGAAATACTCGGGGAGGGCGTGGTAGAAGGTCAGTCGCGCGCCGGTTTCGCGCGCGAACCCGCATGCCTGCATGGCCGCCGCGCGCGACAGCTCGCTGCCGTCGACGGGGACAAGTATGTGCTTGAACATGACGTGATCCATTCGTGTGGACTCTCACATTCAGCATAGCCACCACGTCGACCGGGGAAAGCCCGCATCCTCGTCCCGCGCGCCGCGGGCGTCCCGCCGGCGCGGCGTGGTCAGTGGTCTTCCAGGCGCGTGATGGTGTCTTCGGCCAGTTCGCCGGTATCGGCGTCCACCCAGTCGGCAATGCCGAGTTCCTGCTCGGCCTCCTCCAGAGACTCCACCGGCTCGTAATCGGTCTCCGGCTCGTACTGCATGTCTTGCACCGCCTCCAGCAGGGTGGCGAAGGGGCCGAACAGCTCGCCGCTCGTCTTGTCGAGCCAGAAGAAGCCGTCGGGCCGCTCGACGATGCGGGTCTTGTCGTAATCAGGCGTGGTTTCGGGAATGATCTGGCTCATGACAGGCTCCCTCGGCTAACAACAACACACAATCCTGATTTCATTCTATGCCCAGTTGGCTGCCTAGCGCTTCCCCCGCTCCAGCCGGGCGAGGAAGTCCGCGGCACTCAGCGGCTTGCTGAACAGGTAGCCCTGGTACTGGTTGCAGCCATGCGCGCGCAGGAAGGCATGCTGCTCCTCCGTCTCCACCCCTTCCGCCAACACCTCCAGGCGCAGGCTGTGGGCCATGGCGATGATGGTGGCGGCGATCTCGCGATCATCGGCGTCCTCCGCGAGGCCGCGCACGAAGCTCTGGTCGATCTTCAGCTTGTCGATGGGGAAGCGCTTCAGGTAGGCGAGCGAGGAGTAGCCGGTGCCGAAGTCGTCGATGGCCAGGCGCACGCCAAGCGCCTTCAGGGCCTGAAGGGTGGCGATGGACTGCTCGGCCTGGACCATGAGGACGCTCTCGGTCAGCTCCAGTTCCAGATGCTGGCCGGGCAGTCCGCTCTCGGCCAGCGCCTCGCGCACCTGCTCCACCAGGTTCGACGCCAGGAACTGCCGGCCGGAGAGATTGACCGCCATGAGCAGGGGCGGCAGGCCGGCCTCCATCCAGGCGCGCGCCTGCGCGCAGGCGGTCTTCAGCACCCAGGCGCCGAGCTGCACGATGAGACCGCTTTCCTCGGCGATCGGGATGAATCTGCCCGGCGGCACCGCTGCCTCGCCGGGCGGCTGCCAGCGCAGCAGCGCCTCGGCACCGAAGGTCTGTCCATCCAGGGCGGAGATGAGCGGCTGGTAATGCAGGCTGAACTCGCCGCGCTCCAGGGCATGGCGCATCCGCGTCTCCAGCGACAGGCGCTCGCTCGCCGCCGCGGTCAGGGCATTGGTATGGAAGCGGTAGGTGTTGCGGCCCTGCTGCTTGGCCTGGTACATGGCCAGGTCGGCGTGCTGGATCAGCTCCGTGACGGTGCCCGCGTCGTCCGGGTAGAGGCTGATGCCGATGCTGAGGCCGACGAAGACCTCATGGCCGCTGGGCAGCTGGAACGGCTCTTCGAGCAGATCGATGAGGGCCTGCGCGACCGCCGCCGCCTGCTCGGGATGCGAGATCAGCTCGAGGACGAGGAGGAATTCGTCACCGCCCAGGCGCGCCAGGGTGTCCTCCTCGCGCAGTCGCGTGGCGAGGCGGCGCGTGAGGGCGACCAGGAGTTCGTCGCCGACCGGATGGCCGAGGCTGTCGTTGACGGTCTTGAAGTGGTCCAGGTCGATGTAGAGCACGGCGACCTGGAAACGGTGCCGCTCGGCGTGTTCCAGGGCATGCTCGATGCGCGACAGGACCAGCAGGCGGTTCGGCAGGTCGGTGAGTGGATCGTAGTGCGCCAGATGCTCCAGGCGCTCCTCGGACTGCCGCAGCTGGGTGATGTCCGTGAACACGCCGACGTAGTTGCAGGGCTCGCCCCGTTCGTCGCGTACCGTGCTGATGGTCAGCCACTGCGGGTAGATCGCCCCGTCCTTGCGGCGGTTCCAGATCTCGCCCTGCCAGTACCCGCTCTCCTTCAGGCTCGTCCACATGGCCTGATAGAAGTCGTAATCCTGGCGGCCGGACTTGAGGATGGAGGGGTTTTGCCCCAGTGCCTCGGCCTCGGTGTAGCCGGTGATCTCCGTATAGGCCCGGTTGACGGCGACGATGCGCGGCCTCAGGTCGGTGATCAGCACGCCGTCACGCGTGCTTTCGAACACGGCGGCGGCCTTGCGCAAGGCATCGCCGGCGCGCACCTTCTGCACCGCCAGGCCGGTGAGGCGGGCGAATTCCTCGATCAGATCGAGGTCAGCCTGCTCCGGGGGCGCGCGGTTCGTCGTGGTAGATGGCGAAGGTGCCGAGCACCCGCCCGAGTTCGTCCTTGAACGGCACCGACCAGCAGGCATGCAGGCCGGCACGTTGCGTCAGGTGCAGGTAGGCCTGCCAGTACGGGTGGCTGTCGATGTCGGCGACGATCACCGGCTCGCCGCTCCAGGCGGCGGTGCCGCAGGATCCCCGCCCTTCGCCGGGTTCCAGCCCCTGCACGGCGGCGTTGTAGAAATCCGGCAGGCTGGGGGCGGCGCCGGTGACGAGCCGGCCCGAGTAGGTGTCGAGCAGCAGGATGGAGACGCGCATGCGCGCGCCGATCGCCTCCAGGCGGTGCGCGATGTCTTCGAGAATGCCCGCCAGCGGGCGGTTGGCGACGATCTGTCCGAGCACCGCGTTGCGCGCCTGCTGGATGGCCTCGGCACGCTTGCGTCCGCTGATGTCCAGCCAGGTGCCGACCACCTCGATCGGCTCGCCGCTCTCGTCGCGCAGCAAGCGCTGGTCATCGTGGATCCAGACGACGCGCCCGTCCTGGCGCAGCAGCCGGTATTCGCGCGACAGGCTGTCTCGCCTGAACAGTTCCTCGGCGCCTTCGGCCACGCGCCGGCGGTCGTCCTCGTGCAGCCGCGACCTCCACCAGTCCGGCTTCAGGACCTGCTGCGGCGTGTACCCCAGCAGCGCCTCGACGTTGTCGCTGATCCACGCCGGCTGCGTGCCCCTCCCCTCCACACGCAGGCTGTAGAGGATGCTCGGGCTGGTGGCGATGAGGTGGGAGAGACGCTGGCTGGTCTCGCGCAGGTTGGCGCGCTCGCGCGCCAGTTCCGCCTGCCGGTGCACCTTCTCCAGGGTGGCGGCCAGTTCGTAGAGGTAGCCTTCGTGCTTGGCCAGGTAGTCGTCGATGCCCAGGTGCAGGGCGCGCGCCGCGACCTCTTCGCTGCCGTGGCCGGTGATCATGACGATGGGGATGTCGAGGCCGCGCTCCTCGCGCACGATCTTCGCCAGTTCCAGGCCGTCCATGCCCGCCAGGCGGTAGTCCAGCAGCAGCACGTCGAACTCGGCCGCCGTGTCGCTGTTGCGCGGCAGGCGCTCCAGTGCCTGCTCGGCGCTGCCCACCGTGTTGAAGCGGATGTGCGGGGCGTTCTGCGCGAGGTGGCGGCGCATCAGATCCACGTCGTAGACGTTGTGCTCGACGTAGAGCACGCGCAGCACGCGCGTGCGCCGCTGCGCCGAGTCGTGGAAACGGCTGAGCGCGGCGGCGAGGGTGCGCGGCAGGCGCCGCAGGTAGTCGTCGCGTTTCAGCAGGTAGTCGTCGGCGCCGGCCTTGAGGGCGGCGATGGCGGCATCCTGGTCGCCCGAGCCGGTGAGGATGACCACCGCGAGTGGCAGGTCCCGTTCGCGGACGAACGTCAGCACGTCCAGGCCGTTGCCGTCGGGCAGGGTCAGGTCGCACAGCAGCAGGTCATACGCCTCCGCATTGGCAAGCCGCCCCACCCCCTCCGAGACACTCGTCGCCACATCGAGTTCGATGCCCGGCGCGCTGCGCGCGAGGACGCGCTGCGCCAGGTCGGCGTCGGCGGGGGAATCCTCGATGTAGAGCACGCGCACCGCGGTTCACCTCGGACGTTCGTTGGTCACGCACCAGTACAGCTCGATCTGCTGCGCCACATCCATGAAGTTCTCGAACTCCACCGGCTTGACGATGTAGGAATTGGCGCCCAGGGCGTAGGCGGCGTTGATGTCGCGGTCTTCCCTGGAGGTGGTGAGGATGACCACCGGGATGCGCTGCAGGTCGGGGTGGGACTTGAGCTCGCGCAGCACGGTCAGGCCGTCCACGCGCGGCATGTTGAGATCGAGCAGGATCACCGCCGGCCTCGCCTCCCCCCCCAGCCAGCGCGGGATCCAGTCCAGCGCCTCCTCGCCGTCGCGCGCCACGTGCACAGGGTTGGCGAGCTTGCGGCGCGCGAACGCCCGCAGGGTGAGGTCGACGTCGACCGGATTGTCCTCGACGAGCAGGATGGGCGGGCAAAGATGAGTGGCTGACACGCTACACCTCCCTAGGTGTGTTTCTTATTTACGTCGCTGCCGCAAGCTTATCAGGCTCCCCCCGCGTGAACGACAGGTAGAAGGTGGCCCCCTGCCCCGGCGCGCCCTCCGCCCACACACGTCCGCCCATGCGCTGCATCGCCTTGCGTACCAGCGCCAGGCCGATACCCGTGCCCGGGTAGTCCTCCAGGCGGTGCAGGCGCTGGAAGATCTCGAAGATGCGGTCGTGGTACTTCATGTCGAAGCCGATGCCGTTGTCCCCGACCCACAGGACGATCTCCTCCCCCTCTTCCCTGGCACCGATGTCGATGCGCGGTTGCGCCACATGGGCGCTGAACTTGACGGCGTTCTCCAGGAGGTTGCGCAACACCAGGGCCAGGCCGTCCGCATCGGCCCGCACCCACAGCGGCGGTACCGCCGATTCGATCCGCACGCCCCGCCGCGCAAGCTCCTGTGCGCGTTCCTCCAGCAACCTGCCCACCGCGGCAGCAAGGGATACCGGCACCTCGTCCAGCTTGCGCCGCTCCATGCGGGAATAGTCCAGCAGATCATCGATCAGCTCGTTCATGCGCGCGACGCCTGAGCGGATGTTGGCGAGGAAGAGGCGCCCCTCCTCGTCGAGCCGTTCCGCGCAATCCGCCTGCAACAGCCGGCTGTAGCCCTCGATGCCTCGCAACGGCGTCTTCAGATCGTGCGAAACCGAGTAGACGAAGCTCTCCAGAGACTGGTTGAGGACCTGCAGCTCGGCGGTGCGCTCGGCGACGCGCGCCTCCAGGCTGGCGTTGAGTTCGTGGATGGCCCGCTCCGCCGCCTTGCGTTCGGTGACGTCGCGCGAGACCACCAGGACGCGCGTCACCTGCCCTGCCCTGTCGCGGATGGCGATGCCGCTCGATTCCATCTCGCGCACCGAGCCGTCGTCGAGCAGGAAACGGAACTCCGCCCGACAGCCGCGGCCGGTTCGCACCGTGTCGCGGAAGATGCGCACGATGCGGTCGCGGTCTTCCGGGTGGATCTCGGCGAAGGAGTCGCTGCCATGGCCGATCCGCCCCTCGGCGAAGAAGCGCCGGTAGGAGGGGCTGTTGTACAGGCGGCGCCCCTCCGCGTCGAGCACGGCGATGAAGTCCTCGATGTTCTCCGCGATCAGCCGGAAGAACTCCTGCTGGGTGCGCAAGGCCTCCTCGGCCTTCCTGCCCTCGCTGATGTCCAGCAGCACCCCCTTGATCTCGCGCACCCGGCCGTCCCGCTCACGGCTCAGCCAGGTGCGGTCGTCGATCCACATCCAATGGCCGTCGGCATGGCGCAGGCGGTACTCCAGTCGGTAATCGTCGGGCCCTTCGCCGATGTGACGCGCCACCTCTGACTCCACGTAGGGGCGGTCATGCGGATGGATCAGGTCCGCGAAGCGCAGTCTGCCGTCCAGGAGATCGTGGCGCGAATAGCCCCATTGCCGGACGTTGTGGCTGACGAAGGTCACCGGCCAGCCCGCGGCGTTGCGCCAGGCGATGGCGACCACGGGGGAGTGCTCGATCATGCTCGCCAGCTGCTGCAACTGCGCATGCCGATTCTGCAGCTCGCCCGCCATGTGGTCGATCGCGGCACCGATCTCCGCGAGTTCATCGTGCCCGCTGAGCGCCGCGCGTGCCTCCAGGTGACCGGAGGCGATGGCGGCGGTGGTGTCGGTGAGACGGTGCGCGCGGCGGAACCAGAGCAGGTGCAGCAGCAGGGCGAGCAGCGCCGCGAAGGCCAGCGTCATGCCCGCCTGGCGCAGCAATTCGCCGCGTCCCTCGTGCAGGCGCGCGGCAAGCGGCCCCGCCAGGTCCAGCCGCACCAGCAGGCGGTGCTCGTCGTGGATGGGGACCAGGCCCAGCAGGGCTTCTTCGCCGGCGATCCTCTCGATGCGGATATGAGAAACCTTGCGCGGCAGGGCATCCAGCAGGGCCTGCCGCAGGGGCGCAGGCTGCCTGGCGAGGAGCTTGGCCGCGGGGCGTGCCAGGTCGAGGCGCGACAACGCGCCATCGACACGGCCGTCGCGCCCGATCAGCCAGGCATGCGTGATGCCGTCGACAAGACCCAGCGCGGCGATCAGGCGGCGTGTCTCGCCGGCGTCGTCGAGGCCGATCTGCTGTTCCAGGCGGGTCTGTTCCAGGCTCAGGCGTTCGAGCAGACGTTGGCGCTGTTGCGCCTCGATCTCCCGGCCGAAGCGTTGCACCTGCGCGAAGTGGTTGACCGCCGAGGTGACGACGGCGAGCAGCACCAGCAACAACGGCGCGAGGTGGCGAGCCGGCAAGGCGAGGAGCGGCCTCCAGATCACGGTCGTGCCCTGTCGTGCTTGCCCCTGCCGAGCAGCGCATGCCAGTCGGGACGGGCACCGAGCAGCCCCAGACGCAGGAGTGTCCGCACCAGCGGCTCTGCGCGCGCCTCGATGGGCGCGGGCTGTCCGGCCAGGCTGTGCGCGCTCTCCGCCTGCGTCATGAAATCGAGGCCATCGAGGGTGGCGAGATACTGCCCGGGCGTCAGCCCGACGCCCGGCGCCAGCAGCGCCGCGGAGGCCTGCGGTGCCGCCAGCAGGGCGTAGCGGCCGCGTTCCCAGCCATCCCTGAGCGCAGCGACGCGTGCCTCGGGCACACCGGCACGCACCACCAGCACATCGAGGATCGCACCCGGCAGGCCGCGGCTGTCGAAGATCGAGCGGTAGCCCTGCGCGACAAGGCGGCTCTTGATCGGCTCGAAGGCCACCACCGCATCCACCCGCCCGGTTGCGATCAGCTGTTCCATCTGCGAGACCTCGGCGTGGACCACGTCGACCTCCCCCGTGTCCAGCCCGCCCGCCCGCAACAGCGCATCCAGCATCAGCGCCCCCAGGGCCGTCCGTTCCACGGCGATGCGCCGATGCCTGAGCTGCGCCGGGGTGGCAATGCCCGGCCGCGCGAGTACCGCGTCGGCACCGTTCGAGACATCCAGGATCGCCACGATCCGCAATGCCACGCCCTCGTTCGCCAGGCGCAGGGTCTCGTCCAGGGTGAGGGCGGCGGCGTCCAGCAGGCCGTTGCGCATCGCGCGCAGGCCCTCGCTGGCTGAACCGAGTTCGATCACGCGCACCTGATCCGCGTCCAGCAGGCCACGTTCGCGCACCAACACCAGGGGGTCGTAGCCGACCCAGGGATTCAGTCCCACGCGCAGGGGGGGTTGCGGCACCTCGCCACACCCCGTCAGCAGGGCCAGGCACAGGACGATGCCGTGCCAGGGCCTCACCGCTGCGACACCCTGCGGGCTGGAGCGGCCGCGCGCACCCGCGGCGACGGTTGCGGACCTGACGGTCGAGGAAGACGACCAGACGACATGGAGACCCCCCGCGTATTGCTGCTTATTTGCGCATATTACTCGCGAGAGTGGCCCTGGAAAGGTGTTTGGAAAAACGCAGACCGCCCCATCACCCCGACGAAAGCCGGGGGGCCAGGGCAAGGCGAAGGAATCCTTCGCTACTGCGCGAAGAATTCCCGGGAGTGTGGCTGCGGCCGCTCGCTACGCTCGCTTGACCGGCATGCCGGTCAGCCTGCGCCGCAAGGTGGGAATCCTTCGCTACTGCGCGAAGAAT
>JBFMHC010000024.1:0-56501 GCA_040751755.1 Pseudomonadota bacterium | reverse complement strand
ATCCTTCGCTACTGCGCGAAGAATTCCCGGGAGTGTGGCTGCGGCCGCTCGCTACGCTCGCTTGACCGGCATGCCGGTCAGCCTGCGCCGCAAGGTGGGAATCCTTCGCTACTGCGCGAAGAATTCCTTCACCTTGTCCATGAAGCTCTTGGCTCGGGGGTTGTGCTTGCCTTCGTGGCCGCTGCAGCAGGCCTCGAACTCCTTGAGCAGTTCCTTCTGGCGTTCCGTGAGATTGATCGGCGTCTCCACCACCACGTGCGCGAGGAGGTCGCCATGGTGATCGCTGCGGACGCCCTTGATGCCCTTGCCGCGCAGGCGGAAGACCTTGCCGGTCTGCGTCTCGGCGGGGATCTTGATGGTGGCGTGGCCGTCCAGGGTGGGGATCTCGATCTCGCCGCCCAGGGCGGCGGTGGCGAAGGAGATCGGCATCTCACAGTGCAGGTCGTCGTGGTCGCGCTGGAACACCGCGTGTTCCCTGAGATGGATCTGTACGTACAGGTCGCCGGGGGGGCCGCCGTTGATGCCTGCCTCGCCCTCGCCGGAAAGGCGGATGCGGTCGCCTTCGTCGACGCCGGCGGGGATGCGCACCGAGAGGGTCTTGTGCTTCTTGATCCGGCCCTCGCCATGGCAATGCGAGCAGGGCTCGGCAATGACGCGGCCGCTGCCGTGGCAGCGCGGGCAGGTCTGCTGGATGGAGAAGAAGCCCTGCTGCATGCGCACCTGGCCGTGCCCACCGCAGGTTGGACAGGTCACCGGGTCGGTGCCGGGCTTGGCGCCGCTGCCGTGGCAGTGCTCGCATTCGGAGAGCACCGGCACCTTGATCTTGGTCTCGGTGCCGCGCGCGGCCTCTTCCAGGCTGATCTCCAGGTTGTAGCGCAGGTCGGCGCCGCGGTAGACGTGCGAGCGGCGACCGCCGCCACCGCCGCCGAAGATGTCGCCGAAGATGTCCGAGAAGGCATCGGCGAAGTCGCGGTAGTTGCCCCCGCCTGCGCCCCCCATGGAGGGGTCCACGCCGGCATGGCCGTACTGGTCGTAGGCCGCCCGCTTCTGCGCATCTGACAGGATGTCGTAGGCCTCCTTGGCCTCCTTGAATTTCTCCTCCGCCGCCTTGTCGCCCTGGTTGCGGTCGGGGTGGTGCTTCATGGCCAGCTTCTTGAAGGCCTTCTTGATCTCGTCGTCGGAGGCGCCTTTCGCGACACCGAGAATCTCGTAGTAATCCCGTTTAGACATGCATTCCCCAGTCAGCAAAACGGCCGGGTTAAGGGGCAAGCCCCTTCAACCCGGCCAGTAATCACGGCACGGGCAAGCCCGTGTCGGAATAACCTTACTTGTCTTTCACTTCCTCGAACTCCGCGTCCACCACGTCGTCGTCGGTCTTCCGGGCACCGGCCTCGGCGCCACCCGCCGCCGCGCCCTGCTCCTGGGCATACATCTGCTCGGCCAGCTTGTGGCTGGCCTCGCCCAGGGCCTGGGTCTTGGCCTCGATCTCGGCCTTGTCGCCAGCCTTGATGGCGGCCTCGCAGTCGCCGATGGCGGCCTCGATCTTGGCCTTCTCGTCGGCACTGACCTTGTCGCCGTAGTCCTTGAGGGCCTTCTTCACCGAGTGCACCATGCTGTCGGCCTGGTTGCGCGCGGTGGCGAGTTCGAAGGCCTTGTGATCCTCGGCGGCGTTGGCCTCGGCATCACTCACCATCTTCTTGATCTCATCCTCGGAGAGGCCCGAGTTGGCCTTGATGGTGATCTTGGCCTCCTTGCCGGTGCCCTTGTCCTTGGCCGAGACGTGCAGGATACCGTTGGCGTCGATGTCGAAGGTCACCTCGATCTGCGGCATGCCGCGCGGTGCCGGCGGGATATCGGTGAGGTTGAACTGGCCCAGCGACTTGTTGCCGGCGGACATCTCGCGCTCGCCCTGCAGCACGTGGATGGTCACCGCGGTCTGGTTGTCGTCGGCGGTGGAGAACACCTGGTTGGCGCGTGTGGGGATGGTGGTGTTCTTGGGGATCAGCTTGGTCATCACGCCGCCCAGGGTCTCGATGCCCAGGGACAGGGGAGTGACGTCGAGCAGCAGCACGTCCTTCACCTCGCCCTGCAGCACGCCGCCCTGGATGGCGGCGCCGATGGCCACGGCCTCGTCGGGGTTCACGTCCTTGCGCGGTTCCTTGCCGAAGAATTCCTTCACCACCTCCTGCACCTTGGGCATGCGCGTCATGCCGCCCACCAGGATCACGTCGGCGATGTCGGAGACCTTCACGCCGGCGTCCTTGATGGCGATCTTGCAGGGCTCGATGGTGCGCTTGATCAGTTCCTCGACCAGGGACTCGAACTTGGCGCGGGTGATCTTCAGCACCAGGTGTTTGGGACCCGTCGCGTCGGCGGTGATGTAGGGCAGGTTGATCTCGGTCTGCTGGCTGGAGGAGAGCTCGATCTTGGCCTTTTCGGCGGCCTCCTTCAGGCGCTGCAGGGCCAGCACGTCGTTCTTCAGGTTGACGCCCTGCTCCTTCTGGAACTCCTCGATGATGTAGTCGATCAGGCGCTGGTCGAAGTCCTCGCCGCCCAGGAAGGTGTCGCCGTTGGTGGACAGCACCTCGAACTGGTGCTCGCCGTCGATCTCGGCGATCTCGATGATGGAGATGTCGAAGGTGCCGCCACCCAGGTCGTACACGGCGATCTTGCGGTCGCCCTCTTTCTTGTCCATGCCGAACGCGAGCGCGGCGGCAGTGGGCTCGTTGATGATGCGCTTGACCTCCAGGCCGGCGATGCGGCCGGCGTCCTTGGTGGCCTGGCGCTGGCTGTCGTTGAAGTAGGCGGGCACGGTGATGACGGCCTCGGTGACTTCCTCGCCCAGGTAGTCCTCGGCGGTCTTCTTCATCTTGCGCAACACCTCGGCGGAGATCTGCGGCGGCGCCTTCTTGTCGCCGCGCACCTCGACCCAGGCATCACCGTTGTCGGCCTGCAGGATCTTGTAGGGCATCAGGTCGATGTCCTTCTGCACCTCCTTCTCCTGGAAGCGGCGACCGATCAGGCGCTTGATGGCGTACAGGGTGTTCTTGGGATTGGTGACCGCCTGGCGCTTGGCCGGGGCGCCGCACAGGATCTCGCCGTCATCCGCGTAGGCGACGATGGAGGGAGTGGTGCGCGCGCCTTCCGCGTTCTCGATGACCTTGGTCTTGCCGCCTTCCATCACGGCCACACAGGAGTTGGTGGTGCCCAGGTCGATGCCGATGATCTTGCCCATGGTTGGTCTTCCTCAGAAAAAATTGACTTGTTTGCGATATGGGATTGGTGCGTCGTGTTTCAAGCCCCGGTCTTATTTGGGCTTCACCACCATCACCAGGGCGGGGCGGATCACACGTTCGTTGAGCAGGTAGCCCTTCTGCAGCACGCTGGCCACGGTATTGGGCTCGCCCTCCGCATCCACCATGCCGATCGCCTGATGCGCGTTCGGATCAAATCTCTCGCCCAACGGGTTGATTTCCTTGATGGCATGCTTCTCGAACACTGAGACAAGCTGCTTGAGGGTCAGCTCGACGCCGCTCTTGATGCTCTCAAGGCTGGCGGTGTCGCCGGTCGCCAGGGCGGCCTCCAGGCTGTCCTTCACCGCCAGCAGGTCGCCGGAAAACTTCTCCAGGGCGAACTTGCGTGCCTTGTCCGCCTCCTCGCTGGCGCGGCGCCGGGCGTTCTCGACGTCGGCCTTGGCGCGCAGCCAGGCGTCGTGGTGCTCCTGGGCCTTGAGCTCGGCCTGGCGCAGCATCTCCTCGAGGCTCGGGGTCGTGTCGGCCGCCTGGGCCGGCTCGGCGGCGGTTTGATCGGTGTTCTGGGACAGCTCTTGGGAGGCGATTTCTTCGGTCATGGTCGGGTCGACGGGGGAATGGCGAAAATAACCTGACCTGTATTGAGGGTGATCGGCGGGATTTCAAGCCCCGCCGTTTCCTTCATTCGCCGCGGCGTGCGGGCACCAGTTCGATGAGGGTGATCTCGGCCGGCGCGAGGACCCGCATGGGCGGCCCCCAGGTGCCGGAGCCCCGGCTCACGTACAACCGGCCGCCACCGGGCAAGGCGTGCAGGCCGGGGCCGAGGCTATAGCGTAGACGGGTGAGCCAGTAGAAGGGCTGGATCTGGCCGCCATGCGTATGTCCGGAGAGCTGCAGGTCCAGGTGCGCCAGCGCGTCCGTGGGCGGTACCGGCTGGTGCTTGAGGAACAGCACGAACTTGCCCGCGGGCAGACGGGCCAGCAGGGCCGCGTCGTCGGTGGTGTCGGCGCCGCCACGCGCCACGACGCCGGGGCCACCGTGGCCCGGATCGTCCACGCCGGCGATCAGCAGGCCCGGCAGGACCTCCACCGCCTCGCCGCGCAGCACGCGAAAGCCGGCCTGTTCGTGGAACGCCAGCGACATCGCCAGGCCCCTGTATTGCTCGTGGTTGCCCATCACCGCGTACTTGCCGAAACGCGGCTGGATCGCGGCGAAGCGCGCCGCCGAGCCCTCCAGGTGCAGGGCGCTGCCGTCCACCATGTCGCCCGTGGAGACGAGGATGTCCGGGTCCAGCGCCTTGATGCGCTCCAGGATGGTGGGCAGGCGCCGCGGCCCCATGGTCACCCCCAGGTGCACGTCGGAGATGAGGGCGATGCGCACGCGGCCGGTACCCGGCGGTAGCTGGTCGCTGACGATCTCGATGCGCTCCACGCGCGGATTGAGGGCCTCGTGCACGCCATAGGCGGACAAGGCCATCACCGCCGCCGCCACGCCAAGGAAGGCAGGGCGCGGCCGCGGCACGGGGAGACGGAAGAGGCGCGCCGGCAGGCGCCAGGCATCCAGCGCCAGGGCCAGCCAGAAGAACAGGAAGCTCGCACCCATCCAGCCGTACACCAGGGCGGCGAAGGCGCCGACGAGGAGGCGGCAGTCGCAGTGTTCGAGCGGCCACAAGAGGATGGGGGCCAGGGTCATGAAGCCGGCCCAGAGCCAGGCGCCCCGGCCCTTGCGGCCGCGCCAGGCGAACGCGGCGACGGCCTTGTGCATCACATAGGCCTGCAGCGCGCCGTAGACCAGGAGGAAGACCAGGAGAAACATGGCCCGCTATCGCCCCGCACTCATCACATCGCCCTTCCTTTTTTGCCCCTGGCATCAATAATGGCCAGACAACACATAAACATCCAGGGATGTCGACATGGCACTGCTCACCCGTATCTCCATCAAATCGCGGCTCGCCCTGATCATGCTCCTGTCCACCACGGGGTTGCTCCTCTGCGCCGGCTTCGGCCTCCTGCAGATGTCCAGGCTCAACCATGCGGTGGAAGACAACCTCTCGACCCTCGATCGCCAGGTCTCCGTGATCCTGGAGGTGCAGGCCGCCCACGTGGACTTCAAGATCCAGGTGCAGGAATGGAAGAACATCCTCCTGCGCGGCAACGATCCCGCTTCCCTCGAGAAATACAGGAAGCAGTTCCTGGAGCAGGCGGACAGCGTTCAGCAGCGCCTCGGCCGCGTCAGGGCCGCGCTGGCCGAGACAGGCTCGCCGCACGCAGAGACCGCCGCCAGGCTGCTCGACAGCCACCGCAAGATGCTGGATGCATATCTGACCGCCCTGAAGTCATTCGACCCGGCCAACCCGGAGGCGGGCAAGGTCGTGGACAAGCTGGTCAAGGGCGTGGATCGCGAAGCGACGGAGACGATGAACCGGTTCGCCAGCGAGCTCGAACAGGAGGCGAAGGGCGGCTTCGGCAACATCCTCGGTGAAAACCAGGCCAGCTTCGACTTCAGCCGTAACGTGCTCATCCTCACCTCGGCGGTCCTGATCGCGCTTCTCGCGGCCATCACGGTGGTGACCTCGCGCCAGATCTTCAACAACGTCAACGTCCTGCACGATTCCCTCGCGCAGGCCAAACGAAAACTCGACCTGACCATGCGCATCCAGATGCACGGCGAGGACGAGCTGTGCGAGACGGCCAACGCCATCAATTCGCTGTTCGAGGAATTGCGGGCCATCCTCAAGGGCATGCGCGACCACGCAGAGGAGGTCTCGGACGCCTCCAGCCAGCTCTCGGACTCGGTCGGACAACTCTCCGGCGCCCTGGTGCGGCAGAACGACTCCACCGGCTCCATGGCCTCCGTCGCGGAACAACTGGCCGTGAGCGTCGCCCACGTCAGCGACCATGCCAACATCGCGGACGAGATCAGCAGGAGTTCCCAATCAATCGCCGAGACGGGCGGGAACATCATCGGCCAGACGGTCTCCACCATGGCCACGGCCACCGGCGACATCCAGTCCACGGCCCAGGGCATCGAGTCCCTGGGACAGCGCGTGCAGAGCATCGGCCAGATCGCCAACGTCATCCGGGACATCGCCGACCAGACCAATCTGCTGGCCCTGAACGCGGCCATCGAGGCCGCCCGCGCCGGCGAACAGGGACGCGGCTTCGCCGTGGTGGCCGACGAGGTGCGCAAGCTGGCCGAGAGGACCGGCAAGGCGACTACGGAAATCGCCGAGACGATCCGCTCCATACAGGCCAGCGCGGAAGACGCGGTCAAGGGCATGCAGTGCGTGGTGGAGCAGTTCAACGACATCTCCGAGAGCACCCGCAAGGGCGGGGAGTCCATCACTCGGATCCGCACAGGTGCTCAAGAGGTCATGAGCGCCATCCGCGAGATCTCCTCCGCCCTGCAGGAACAGTCGACCGCCAGCAACAGCATTGCCAGGCAGATCGAGACCATCGCCACCATGAGCGAATCGAACGCGGCGGCGGTGAGCCAGGTCAGTAGCGCCGCGGCCTTGATGGACAACCTGGCGCAGACGATGCGATTGCAGATCGCCAAGTTCACCATCTAGCAGCCCATCAGACCTTCTAAGCACGCGCTCGCGGCGCACGCCCGACAGGCAGCATGTGCGGGTGCATAATTGGCCGTCATTGCCGAAGCCGATCGCCATGCATGTCACCTGCGTCCATGTCCACGTCAAGCCCGAGGCCGTGCCTGCCTTCATCGAGGCGACGCGGGCCAATCACGAACACTCGATCCGCGAGGCCGGCAACCGCCGTTTCGACGTGCTGCGGGACCCGGTCGATCCCACGCGCTTCATCCTCTACGAGGCCTATGCCAGCGCGGAGGACGCTGCCGCGCACAAGGCCACCGCGCACTACCTGGCCTGGCGCGACGCGGTGGCCGGGATGATGGCCGCGCCGCGCCAGGGCATCGCCTACGACTGCCTGTTCCCCCGCTGATTCCGCCCCCCTGACGCCATGAGCCTGACCTACTGCATGACCTCCTGCTGTCCCCTGGCCACCCAGTGCCAGCGCTTCGAGGACGACGCCGGCAGACACAGCCTGCACCGCACCTACGCCGATTTCAGCGAGGAACTGGTCCGCCAGCCCGGTGGTGTGGTGAGCTGCCCCTTCTACCTCGAAAAGCCGGCCAAGCCGCCCGCCGCGGCCTGATCGGCCGGCGACCCCCTACCCGCCTTAGCCTCCGCAACGAGCCGCCCATGCCCCCACGCGCCAGCACCGCCGCCTCCACCCTCCTCGCCGGCCTGGCCTTCGGCCTCGCGCAGGCCGGCGACCCCTGCGCCACGCCCGTGGTCTACGCAGTCCGCCAGGTATGCCAGCCCCTGCCGAACGGCCAGGTGATGTGTCAGCCCGTCGCCCTGACCGGCCCCGCGCCGACCTGCGCGATGCCCCACGGGGCCCGCCTCGCTGCCGTGCCGCTGGCGCCACCCAGCCTCTACGTGCCACAACAAGCGGCCTATCCCTTCGCCTACGCGCCGCCGGCCTTCATGCCCGTCGCGCCGGGCGCGCCGATGGCCTGGACGGCCCCGCAACCGCCCGCCCCCACCGGCATGCCGCCCCATGCGCCCACCGTACCGCCACCCGTGCCCGTACCGCCACCCATGCCCGTGCCGCCATCCGCGACAGCCCAGCTTGCGCCAGCCATCCAGGTCACGCCGGAGCCCGCACGCTTGACGCCTCCCGCCATCCCGGCCGCCGCGACGGCGCCTCCCCCCGCCCCGCCTGCCCAGCCGGCGGCGACCGGGGTCGTGGTGGAGGACGCGCACGCCCATTTCGCCTTCGACAGCGCCGAGCTGAGCGCCGCGGGCCGCGCGACGCTGGATATCTGGCTGGCCGGCCTGCCCCGGGGCCAGCGCGTGGTTGTGACGGGGCACACAGACCGCCTGGGACCGCTTGCCTATAATCTGGTCCTGTCTCGGCGTCGCGCCGAGGCGGCGCGTCAGCACTTGGTGGCACGCGGCAAGCCCGCAGGCGAGATGCGCGTCGTCGCAATGGGCGAACGCATGCCCATCAAGCACTGCAAGGGTGTCGCCAGCCCCGCCACCAAGGCCTGCCTGGCGCCGAACCGGCGGGTCGAGATCACCCCCGAATAATTGGCCTACCGAGAGGAGAAGCTCATGACCAGACACAGACTTTCCCGATTCATGTTCGCCCTGGCCGCCAGCGGCACCCTGGCCGCGCATGCCGGCGACACCGCACAGACCGCCGTGGTCACCGGCGTGGGCGCGGCGGCCGGTACCGCCATCGGCCAGTCGGTGGGCGGCAAGACCGGCGCCATCGTCGGCGGCGCGGTCGGCGGCGCGGCCGGCGCGGCGGTGAGCACCTCCGGCTCCGGCAAGACCGGCGCGGTCGTCGGCGGCGCGGTCGGCGGCGCCGCGGGTGCGGCGGTCGGCGAGAAGATGGGTGGCAGCACCGGCGCGGTGATCGGCAGCGGCGTCGGCGCCGCGGCCGGCGCGGCGATCGGCAAGCAGACCACGGAAACCAGCCAGAAGAGCGGCACCACGGTGCGTACCGGCACGACCGTGCGTTCCGGCCCGCAGGTGCAGGTCCGCGTCGGCGACCGTGACGACGAGTACGACGACGACGACCGCCACCGCAAGCACAAGAAACACAAGCATCACCCGCCCGGCAAGGCCCACGGCTGGGAGAAAAATCACCGGGATTGAGCGCTTCCCTCTGCTAGAATCCGCCGCGGCGGCCACAGTCTGGCCGCCGTTTTTTTTGTCCCCATCCGCTTGAGACTGGCGCCCATCGCGCGGCGCAAGCCGATGTACCTGGAGTTTCCATGCAGTTTTCCGACCTCGGCCTCGCCGAAGAGATCGTGCGTGCCGTCACCGAGCACGGCTATACCACCCCCACCCCCATTCAGCAGCAAGCCATCCCCGCCGTCCTCAAGGGCGGCGACCTGCTCGCCGGCGCGCAGACCGGCACCGGCAAGACCGCCGGCTTCGTGCTGCCCATCCTGCACCGCCTGACCACCAAACCCGCCAAGCGGACGGCCGGCGGACGCCATCCGGTGCGCGCCCTCATCCTCACGCCGACGCGCGAACTCGCCGCGCAGGTCGAGGAATCCGTGCGCACCTACGGCAAGCACACCAAACTCAGCTCGATGGCGATGTTCGGCGGCGTCAGCATCAACCCGCAGATCAGCCGCCTGCAGGGCCGCGTCGACATCCTCGTCGCCACCCCAGGGCGCCTGCTCGACCACGTGGCGCAGCGGACCGTCGACCTCTCCGGTGTGGAGATCCTGGTGCTCGACGAGGCGGACCGCATGCTCGACATGGGCTTCATCAAGGACATCAGGAAGGTCCTCGCCCTGCTGCCGCAGCAGCGCCAGAACCTGCTCTTCTCCGCAACCTTCTCCGACGAGATCAAGGCCCTGGCGGACGGCCTGCTGAACCAGCCGGCGCTGATCGAAGTGGCGCGACGCAACGCAACCGCCGACACCGTGGCGCAGCGGATCTACCACGTCGACCGCGACAAGAAGCGCCAAGTGCTCGCGCACCTGATCCAGACGCACCAGTGGTTCCAGGTGCTGGTGTTCACGCGCACCAAGCACGGCGCCAACCGCCTGGTGGAGCAGCTCGGCAAGGACGGCATCAGCGCCATGGCGATCCACGGCAACAAGAGCCAGGCGGCGCGCACCCGCGCACTGTCCGAGTTCAAGAACGGCGAGCTGCAGGTACTGGTCGCCACCGACATCGCCGCGCGCGGCATCGACATCAGCGAGCTGCCGCACGTGGTCAACTACGAGCTGCCCAACGTACCGGAAGACTATGTGCACCGCATCGGCCGCACCGGCCGCGCCGGCGCCGAGGGCGAGGCGATCTCCCTGGTGTGCGTCGACGAGTTCGACTACCTGCGCGGCATCGAGCGTCTGATCAAGCGCCAGCTGCCCAAGGAAGTGGTGCCGGGGTTCGAGCCCGACCTCAATGCCAGGCCGCAGCCCATCCAGCTGCGCAGCCAGGAACACCAGCAACGCGGTGGCGGCGGCGGCCGTGGCCAGCCGCGCGGCAATGCAGCGGGCAAACCCGGCGCGCCGCGCCACGGCGGCCCCGGCAACGCCCGTCCTTCCGCGCCGCACCGTTCCGGGGGCCGGCACCACTGACCCGCACGGTCATCAAGACGTCACCCGCCCGCGCCAGGATGCGGAGATTCAAGTCCCATCCTGGAGGCGAGCCATGCCCGGCTACTACCTGATCAGCGAATTCGAGCCGCACTGGCACGATGAAGAGTGCGCCGACGCGGAAGACCTCGACGAGCACGACGACGAGGCGACGGCCGCCGACGTGGACGAGGACAGCTGGGTCGAGTTGGAGAAGTGACGCGCTCCGCCGTCCTATCGCCCGGTCTTCCTCTCCGTTGACCATGCCCTGCGCTGCGCAAGCGTAAGCTCGCCGTCAGGGACGGCGTCCACCGACTCGAAGGTGCGTTTGACGGCGCCGGACTCGTCTGCGCGAGCCGCCCGCGTATCCTCGTCGGCCATGGCCAGGGTCGAGGCAGGCAGGGCTGCCAGGGAGTTGATGGTGGTGGCGGCGAGGAACTTCTTCATGTCGGATCACCTGCGGGCCGGATCGCTGTCGCCTGGTTTCGAGGGCTGCGTGCAGGCGGCATGGGCGGGTAAACTTAAGCCGTGCCGAATCCCACCAGTTCCAACCGGAGTACCGCATGGACAACCCCAATCACACCCCCGCCTTCTGGCTCGGCAACGCCCTGCTGGGCCTCTCCCTCGTCCTGCTGATGTTCCTTGGCAGCCTCTGGGAAACCCTGGGGTCGCTCGCCATGGCGCTGTGGATGCTGCTCGCCGGTGTGGGCATGTATCTCGTGACGCGCGACAAGGGCCCCACCTCGAAGATGCCCGATTGAGGCGCCGCCCATGCATTCCGACTCCGGTTTCGACCTGACGCCGCTGTCCGCGGCGGAACGCGATCGCCTTGCCGCGGAGCTGACCCCGGAGGAACGCTACGTCCTCCTCGACCATGGCACGGAGCGCCCCTTCTGCGGCGGCTTGCTCAAGGAAAAGCGCCCCGGCGTGTTCCTCTGCCGCCTGTGCGGCCTGCCCCTGTTCCGCACCACGAGCAAGTTCGAATCCGGCACCGGCTGGCCCAGCTTCACTCAGCCGTACGACCCCGCGCACATCCACGAGGTGCGTGACACCAGCCACGGCATGATCCGCACCGAGATCCGCTGCCGGCGCTGCGACGGCCATCTCGGCCACGTCTTCGACGACGGCCCGCCCCCCACCGGCCTGCGCTACTGCCTCAACTCCGCTTCGCTGCGTTTCGAGCCCGACCCGGCGTGAAAGCGGGACCGGCGCGCGCCCTAAAGCTCTCCCGTGCCCTGCCGATAAGCAGACGACAACGACGGAGACCCCATGAGCCAAGCACATGACCGGCACCAGGACCTCTTGAACCTGGTCAACGACCTGCGCGCCACCCTGCAGGAGATCGGCGAGGATTCATTGCCGCAGACCCAGGTGGTCAGCAACACGCGCGACCGCCTGCGCTACATCGCCAGCCTCACCGAACAGGCGGCGAGCCAGACCCTGAACGCGGCGGAACAGCTCGGTGAACGGCTCAAGCGCCAGCAGACGGAGGCGGAAGAGCTGGCCGGCCTGACCCGCTCGCCGCGCCTGCGCGCCTTCCTCGCGGGGCTGCGGGAGGAGCACGCCGCCAGCGGCGACGACCTGCGCGAGATCGTGCAGGCGCAGGCCTTCCAGGACCTGGTGGGCCAGGTGGTGAACAAACTGCTGGTGACGGTGGAACGCATGGAGACCGGCCTCGCCCACCTGCTGATCGAGGACGAGGCCGAAAACGAAGAACTCTCCGGGCCGCAAGTGCGGCGCGAGGAGCAGATCAGCCAGGACGACGTGGACAGCCTGTTCGGCTGACCCGCGCGCCCATCACTGGCAGCGCCCTGCCCCGTCGAGCTTCATCCAGCGCTTGAGCCACTGGTCGGCGCGCTGGCGCGCGTGACGGGTGGCGATCTTTTCCTCCGGTGTCTGGTCGGCGCGGAAATCGAAGGCGCGCCGCGCCATCGGGTAGACCTGGTACTCCACCGGCACGCCCCGTTCCCACAAGGCATAGAAGGCCCGCCCGCCGTTGATGCGGCGCAGCTCGAAGTCCTGCTCGCCGATCAGGTAGAGGATGGGCGTGGTGATCTGCATGACCTCGGGCGCGACACGGAACAACTGGTCCGGTTCCGGCGCGTTGGGGTTCTGCATGTGGCCGTAGTAGCTGACGATGGCGGCAATGTCCGCGCCCCGCCTGGCCGCCAGGCGTATGGCGTAATAGGGGCCGCGCGACAGGGCGACGATGCCGACGGGCTGCTTGCATGCCTCCGGCATGGCGCGTAGATAGTCGAGGGCCTGTTCCACGTCCTTCTCGGTGGCCGGGTCGTGCTCGGCAGGCCAGCGTTCGATCATGCGCCCACTCTGCCAGTCCGGCATGACCGTGAGATAGCCCTGGCTGGCCAGCTCCTTGATGTGTCGCTGCTCGGCATCGTCGATCCCGCGCTTGGCGTGGATGAACAGCACCGGCGGGAACGGGCCCTTCCCCTCGGGAATGGCCACGTAGACCGGCACCTCCACGTCACCAGACTTGATTGTGATATTGCGGATCTGCACCTCGCCGGCGCTGGCCAGTGTGGCGGCCAGCATCAGACCGCCCATCATCCATTGACGCATCTTTGCTCCTCTCGATCCATTCACTTCAGCACCACCAGGACGACGCGGCGGTTCTTGGCCCGCCCATCCAGAGTCTCATTGTCCGCGACCGGCCGGGTCTCGCCATAGGCCAAGACTGCCAGACGGTGCAGAGGGATCCCAGCCGCGTGGAGGAAGTCGCGCACCGCCTCGGCGCGCTGGCGCGACAGGGTGAGATTGGCCTTCGCGCGGCCGCTGTCGTCGGTATGCCCCTGCACCTCGATGAACACGCCCTGGTTCTGGCCCTTCAGCCGCTCGACGAGGGCACCCAGGGCCTGCCTGGCGGCGTCGCTCAGCTCGGCCCTGTTCGATGCGAAGCCCACCTCATCCGACAGCACGGTCTCGGCGAGCAGCCTGCCCTCGGCGAGCTTGCCAGCCGCGGTGGCGCGCGCCAGCGCCTCCTCGGCGGTCTGCGACAGCGCGGCCTCGGCACGGCGATGGCCGTCGAGGCGCTCTCCCATCTCGCCCAGGTGCTTCTCGCCGTCACGCAGACGTGCGTCGGCATCCCTGAGGCCGCCGGCGACCGTCTCGATCCGCGTGTCCATCTCCCGCAGGGCCATGCCGTTGGCATCGATGCGCTGTTCGGCGGCAGCCAGGCGGGACTGCGCGGTGCCGATCTGCGCCTGCGTCTGCTGCAAGGCCGCTTCGGCCTCCGCGTCACGCCTGCCCGCCGCTTCCAGGCCGGATTCCAGTGCGCCGATGCGCGTGGCACTGCCCTCGATGGCGGCGGAATTCGCAGAGATGCGCTGCTGTACCGCGTCGATCAGGCTGTCCACCCGCTCCAGCCGCTCCTGCAGGCTGGCCGGGGCCGTCTCCGGCACGGCAGCCGCGACGGGCGCCTCCGCGCGCATGGCCGGTGCGGACGACGACGCGGCCGGCGCCATGGCGGCCTCGTGCCGGCCTGCCGTTTCCAGGGCTGCGAGACGCGCGTCTGCCTGCGCCAGGTTCGCAAACACGCCGTCGACGCGCTGGCTTGCGGCGCCGAGCTGCTGCGCCAACGTCTCGACGCGCGCGCGGCCATCGGCGATCTCGCGGGTATTCGTGTCGATGCGCTGGTTCGCGGTGTTGAGTCCGGCCAGGAGACCGGCGAGGTTGCGGTTCGCGCCTTCCAGATCGGCCTGGGTCTCGTCGAGGCGCTTGTGCAGACTGTCCGCTCCCGCCTCGGCGCGTCCCAGCCGTTCCTCACCCGCCTGGATGCGGCCGGCGTTGGCGTCGATGCGTTGCCCCGCCTCGCCGATCTGGCGCTCCAGCTTGTTGATGCGCAGGTGCACGACATCCACCTCCTTCTGCACGAACTCCTTGGTGGCGCAGCCGCTCAGGCCGAGCACGAGCAGCCCGGACAGGAGAGAGATGCGGGGGAACGGGGAACGTGCGGCGCGGCTCATGAGGTCTCCTCGATTGGAATGATTGGGGCGAAGCATAGGCCAGCCGGCAGGACCGGGCGAGGGGGTGGTCTGTGGTATATCCATCCCCCATGACGAAAAACCCATCGCCACCCTGCCCCTGCGGATCCGGCAAGCCTTTCGCGGCGTGCTGCGGCCCCTGCCTGGACGGCAGCCGACCGGCGCGCGACGCCGAGACCCTGATGCGCAGCCGCTATACCGCCTTCACGCGGCTCGACGAGGCCTATCTGCTCGCCACCTGGCACCCGGACACCCGGCCGCCGCGCCTCGACCTGCATGAGCCGCCCCTGCCGCGCTGGCTGGGTCTCGCCGTCAAACGCCACGAAGTCCTTGCGGCGGACCGAGCGCTGGTCGAATTCGTCGCCCGCTACAAGATCGCGGGCCGCGCCTACCGCCTGCACGAGACCAGCCGCTTCGCACTGCTGGACGGCGAGTGGCTGTACATGGATGGCGAACAGCACACGGCCTGATTTCCATCGGGAGAAAATTGTCTAAATTGGTAACACTGCGGGGGCCCCCGCAGCGAGGACCAAGGAGTGACCATGAGCACCAATCCCGATCGCGACGGGACCATCCAGGTCGACCGCCGCAAGCATCCTCATTTGCGCGCCATCTTCAGCGATGCCCGCCTGCGCATCGATCATTTCTTCCACGATTCCAACAACTGGGCCGGCACGCCGATCGACTACCTGGCCCTGCGGGTCGTGCACGAGAGCTATCCGGAGCTGAGCACCCAGGACGTCCGCACCCTGGTGGCGGCCATCGAACGGCGCTACGAAAGGCAGTTGGCGGAGCAGGCAGCGGAACAATAGGGAGCCTTCAGGGGCTGCCGGTTCGTTGAAGAATAGGTCGGGGAGGCGGCCATGCGCGTTGGCCGGCCGGACTCAGGTGAGCGTGTCCGCGACAAGGATGCGGTCAAGCCTGATCACCTGGGTCTGGCCGGCATCGGTGCGGCAGGTCAGCCACTCGGCGCCGTCGCGCGTGTACACATCGGTCGGCAGCACCACCAGGGTCTGCTCCACCCCATGGCCATCCAGGAAATGCAAGGACAGTCTCTGCCGCCGCAGCACGGCGAATTCGAGGCGCTCGTGCGCCATGCAGGAGATCGGCGCATAGGCATCAACGTTGGCGGACATGGCGCCGGGCCTCAGCGCAATTGCGCCTGCGCCTTGGCCCAGGGGCGAACGGCGTCGCCGATGGCGCTGCCGATGCGGCGCGCCAGGCGCTCGGCCAGGTCTTCCTGCGGCGTGTAGTCGAGGATGTCCTCCGCCTGCACGACCTCGCGCGCCACGTAGTCCAGGCTGCCCAGGCCGTCGGCGAGGCCCAGGTCGATGCTGCGGGTGCCGTTCCAGATCAGGCCGCTGAACATCTCCGGCGTCTCCTTCAGGCGCTTGCCGCGCCCCTCGCGCACGGCCTGGATGAACTGCTGGTGGATCTCCTCCAGCATCGCCTTGGCGTGCTGTTCCTCCACCGGGTCGATGGGCGCGAAGGGGTCGAGGAAACCCTTGTGCTCGCCGGCCGTGAGCAGGCGGCGCTCCACGCCCACCTTCTTCATCGCCTCGGTGAAGCCGAAACCGTCCATGAGCACGCCGATCGAGCCGATCAGCGAGGCCTTGTCGACGAAGATCTTGTCGGCGGCGGCGGCGATGTAATAACCGCCGGAGGCGCACAGGTCGTCGACCACGACGTAGAACGGGATCTTGGGATACTTCTCGCGCAGGCGGCGAATCTCGTCATAGACCTGCCCGGCGTGTACCGGGCTGCCGCCCGGGCTGTTGATGCGCATCACCACGGCCTTGCTGTGCTTGTCCTCGAAGGCGCTGCCGAGGGCGCCGATCAGGGCGTCCGCGGACATGCCGTCCTCGCCGCCGATCTCGCCCTGGAGTTCGATCAGGGCGGTGTGCGGGCCGGTGGAGACGAACTCATCGCCGTCGCGGCTGACGATCAGGATGAGCACGGTGAACAGGAAGACGAAGCCCATGGCGCGGAAGAACACGCTCCAGCGGCGGCCGCGGCGCTGCTCCATCAGGTGTTGCAGGAGCAGGCGTTCCAGGGCGCCGCGCTCGCTCTCTTTGCCTTGCTCTTCGCTCATGCGTCTTCCTCGTCGTCGACTTGCAGATAGATCCCGCCGGCCTCCTCGATGACCGGCACGGGCACCAGGCCGTGGCCGTTGCAGCGCCCGCCGGCGCAGGCGCCCGAGGCCGGATCATATAGCGCGCCATGGGTGGAGCAGATCAAAAATTCACCGGAGAAATCGAAGAACCGGCCCGCCTGCCAGTCCAGCTCGACGGGGACGTGCGCGCAACGGTTGAGATAGGCCCGTGGCCGGCCCAGCCAGCGCACCACGAAGGCGGGTACGTCGCACCCCTGGCGGCGCACAGTGAAACGCACGCCGTCCCCCCCTTCGGCGAGATCCCCGGCGAGGCAGATCAGGCGTTGTTGCGAAGCCAATCGGCCATCTCGGCGAAGGAACGGCACACCGCGAGGGGGCCGAATCCGGCGAGATTCTCCGGCGGGTGCGCGCCATACCCCGCGGCCAGGGAGGCGATGCCGGCGTTGCGGGCCATCTCCAGGTCGTGGCTGGTATCGCCGATCATCAGCGCCTGCTCCGGCTCGAACATGAGCTGGTCCAGCAGTTCCTCGATCATCGCGGGATGCGGTTTTGAATGGGTCTCGTCGGCGGTGCGAGAGGCGTGGAAGAACGGCTCCAGGCCGGTGTGCTCGAAGGCCCGCGCGAGGCCCCGCCGAGCCTTGCCGGTGGCCACCGCGAGGGTGTGGCCGCGCCCGTGCAGGTCGACGATCAGTTCGCGCGCGCCACCGAACAGCGGGATCTGCGCATCCTGGCCGAGGTAATGGCGCCGGTAGTGGTCCGCGAGGATCGGGTGCTGCGCCTCCGGCAGTTCCGGGAACAAGGTCTCCAGGGCCTGGCGCAGGCCCAGGCCGATGATGTGGCTGGCGGCCTCGCGGCTGGGTTCGGGCAGGCCCATGTCGCGGCTGGCCGCCTGGATGCAGGCGACGATCACCCCGGCGGAATCCATGAGGGTGCCGTCCCAGTCGAAGATCAGCAGTTCGAAGCGTTTGGCCATGGTGCGCGGTGCAAACAACAAACAAGAAAGGCAAAACAAAAAGCCGACCCATGGCCGGCTTTTTGTATCTGGTGGGCAGTACTGGGATCGAACCAGTGACCCCCGCCGTGTGAAGGCGGTGCTCTACCGCTGAGCTAACTGCCCGATGACTCGGAGAGCCGCGCATTCTAATGAGGCCTCCGCCGCCGGTCAAAGGCTTTTTGCCGATGTCGCGGGCAAACGCGTAAATACTCCTTATGGAAGATGGTGGCGGCCAGACCCAGCGGCTAGAATCCCGCCCGCTCCTACTCTGCCCATACACGCAACAATGAAATTGATCGGTTCCCTCACCAGCCCCTTCGTGCGCAAGGTACGCATCGTCGCGGCCGAGAAGTTCATCGATTACGAGCTGGTGGTGGACGTGCCCTGGAACGAGGACAGCCAGGTGCCGAACTTCAACCCGCTGGGCAAGGTGCCGGTGTGGGTGCTGGACGACGGCAAGACCCTGTTCGACTCGCGCGTCATCGTCGAATACCTCGACAGCATCAGCCCGGCCGGCCACGTCATGCCCAAGGAGCCGCGTCCGCGCATCGCCGTGAAGCGCTGGGAGGCCCTGGCGGACGGGGTGTGCGATGCCGCGGCCCTGGTGTTCCTGGAGAAGAAGCGCCCCGTCGCGCAGCAGAGCCCGGAATGGATCCGCCGCCAGATGGCCAAGGTCAACAGCGGCCTGCAGGCGATGAGCGACGACCTCGGGCAACAGAACTGGTGCACCGGCGAGACCTATTTCACCCTCGCCGACATCGCCGTCGGCTGCGCCCTCGGATACCTCGACTTCCGTTTCCCTGAGCTCGAATGGCGCCGCAGCCATGCCAACCTCGCGGAGCTGTTCGATCGCATGATGCAGCGTCCCAGCTTCAAGGACACGGTCCCGGTCGGCTGACCGCGCCCACCGCGGCGCGTCTGCCATAATCGGTCCATGCAGACGCAAGAATTTGCCGCCCTCTTTCCCTTTCTGACCAGCCTCGCCCTGGGCCTGCTCATCGGCCTGGAGCGCGAGCGCTCTCCCCATGCCAAGGCGGGACTGCGCACATTTTCCCTGGTCGCCCTGGCCGGCACCCTGGGTGCCCTCATCGCCGAGAAGACCGGCGCCCCCTGGCTGCTCGGCGCCGGACTGCTGGTACTCGGCGGCATGCTGGTGGCCAGCTATTTCAAGGACGAGGACAGCGAGGACCCCGGCACCACGACGGTGGCGGCCGTAGTGGTCTGCTATGCCCTGGGGATCCTGGTCTGGTTCGGCCAGGAGCAGCTGGCCGTCACCCTCGCCATCCTCACCACCGCCCTGCTCTACTTCAAGCCGGAACTGCGGGGCGTATCCACTCGCCTGACCCGCACCGATCTGGTGTCCATCCTGCAATTCGCGGTCCTGTCCTTCGTCATCCTGCCCATCCTTCCGGACCGTGACTACGGCCCCTACCAGGCCCTCAACCCCTATCAGATCTGGTGGATGGTGGTGCTGATCTCCGGCCTCTCCCTGGCGGGCTACACCGCGCTGCGGCTGGCGGGCCAGCGCCATGGCACCCTGCTCACCGGACTGTTCGGCGGCATCGCATCGAGCACCGCCACCACCCTGGCCTTTTCCCGCCATGGCCGGGACAAACCCGCGCTGCTCAACATGGCGGCCATGGTGATCCTGCTGGCCAACTGGGTGGTGTTGATCCGGCTGTCCGTCGTGGTGATCCTGCTGGCCCCCAGCCTGCTCAGGCAGGTGCTCGTCATGATGGGCTGCGGCATCCTGGCGGGCCTGGTGGTGCTGTATTTCCTCTGGCGACGTCTGGAACAGAAATCAGACGCGCCGGAGCTGGCTGTCTCCAACCCCACGGAAATCCGCGCGGCCCTGAGTTTCGGCGCCCTATACGCGGCGGTGCTGTTCGCCGCCGCCTGGTTGTCGGACCTGGTGGGCAGCCAAGGGGTCTACGTGGTGGCGCTGGTGTCGGGCCTGACCGACGTGGATGCCATCACCCTCTCCAGCCTGCGTCTCTTCGGCCTCGGCGGCCTCACTGCCGGCCAGGTCCTCACCACCCTGCTCATCGCCATCATGGCCAACATGGCCTTCAAGGGCGGGCTGGTACTGACCCTCGGGGGCAGGCCCCTGGCCCGCCAGGTGCTGCCGGGCATGGCGGCCCTGAGCGGCGGCCTGGCCCTGGGCTGGTTCCTGGCCTGAACCGCACCGTGCCGGCGTTACGGCCGGCGCCGCGCAACGGCTATAATGCCCGGCTTTCAACGATGGCCAGCACCATGGAAGCCGAACGCCTGAACCAGATCCAAGCCCAACTGGAAGACCTCGCCCGCCGGGCACAGGAACTCAGGGGGTATCTTTGACTACCCTGGCAAGCGGGATCGCCTGACGGAAGTCATCGGCCTCTCCGAGGACCCAAACCTGTGGAATGACAGCAAGCGGGCCCAGGAGATCGGCAAGGAGCGCCGCATGCTCGAGGACATCGTCCTCAAGTGGGAGCGCCTGGACGAGGAAGTCGCCAATGCCCGCGAGCTGTTCGAACTCGCGCGGGAAGAACAGGACGACGACACCCTGGAGTCCATCGGCGCCGACGTGGAAGGCATCGAGAGGCATGCCGCGGAGATGGAATTCCGCCGCATGTTCAACAACCCCATGGACCCGCAGCCCTGCTTCATCGAGATCCAGGCCGGCGCCGGCGGCACCGAGGCGCAGGACTGGGCCGGCATGCTGGAGCGCATGTACCTGCGTTATTGCGAAAAACGCGGCTTCAAGGCGGAACTGCTGGAAGAGTCAGAGGGCGAGGTGGCGGGGATCAAGAGCGCCACCATCCGTGTGGAAGGCGACTATGCCTACGGCTACCTGCGCACCGAGACCGGCGTGCACCGCCTGGTGCGGAAGTCGCCGTTCGACTCCAACGCGCGCCGCCATACCTCCTTCTGCAGCATCTTCGTCTACCCGGAGGTGGACGACTCGATCGAGATCGAGATCAACCCGGCCGACGTGCGCACCGACACCTACCGGGCCTCAGGGGCGGGCGGCCAGCACATCAACAAGACCGACTCGGCGGTGCGCCTGACCCACACCCCCACCGGCATCGTCGTGCAGTGCCAGAACGACCGTTCGCAGCACCGCAACAAGGACGAGGCCTGGAAGATGCTGCGCGCCCGCCTGTACGAGCTGGAACTGCGCAAGCGCCAGGCGGAACAGCAGAAACTGGAGGACGCCAAGTCCGACATCGGCTGGGGCCACCAGATCCGCAGCTACGTGCTGGACCAGTCGCGCATCAAGGACCTGCGCACCAACCACGAGGTGGGCAACACCCAGGCGGTGCTGGACGGCGACCTGGACGCGTTCATCGAGGCGAGCCTGAAGCAGGGGGTTTGAGAGGGCGTTCCTCCGCCCCCCGCCCTTCTGGGGAGGGGACGCCCCTATGTGCCATCCACACAGACCCCGACACCCTCGGGCTTCGTGGCCGCCTTGGTGTTTCCAGCATTGCCCACAAGCGGGATATCGACCCTGAATAGGCTGCCCTTCCCGGGCGTGCTCTCCACCCCGATTTGGCCGCCCATCAGCTGCGCCAACTGCTTGCAGATCGCCAAGCCCAGACCCGCGCCTTCGTAGTTCCGGGTCAGGGAGTTGTCCGCCTGCTCGAAGGCGTTGAAGATCGTAGCCTGCTTGTTTTTTTCGATTCCGATCCCTTCGTCCTCCACCTCGAAGCGCACCATTTCAAGCCCGGCATTTGCCTGGACCCGGATCGCCCGCATGGTGACCACGCCGGCGGCGGAAAACTTGATGGAATTGTCGAGAAGGTGAAGCAGGATCTTTCCGAGACGTTCGGGATCGCCGCGCAGGGTGAACGGCAATCTTGAATCGACCTCTTGCAGCAACACCAGCCCCTTGGTGGCAAAGCGCGCCCGCACCTCCTCCTCGATGCGGGTCATGAAGTGCAGGACATCAAATTCGACCTGTTCGATTTCGCACGTGTCCGCGGCAAGACTCGACATCGTCAATATGTCGTCTATCAGTTCGCTCAGGCGGTAGCCGGAGGAAGTGAGGTATTCGATCCACTGGCGCCTTTGCGGGTCGGTTTCCTGGGATTTCAGAATGCCCGCAAGGTTGACGATCTGATGCAGGGGTGTGCGCAGTTCATGGCTGACGGCGTTCAGAAACGCGCTCTTGGCCCGGTTTGCCGCCTCGGCCCGGAGCAGCGCGTCGGCAAGGTCACGCGTCCGTTCCTCCACTCGCTGCTCCAGTTCGGCCTTCAGATGCCGCAGTTCGAGGTTGAGCTGCGCGAGTTCAAACTGGGCTTGGCCGTAATAGTCGTTGAGCGCGCGGAACCCCTCGCCGATACGCTCCATTTCCTCGATATCGCGCTCCGCCAGGACCTGGATCCTGTCCCCCTCACGGCAGACACGTCCGCGCAAGGTCGTCTGCCTGGCTTCGTAATCGCCGATGGTCATCAAGCCGCGGTAGACCTCGCCCCCGATTCCGGCGGGCGTATTCGCCAGCACGGCGAAACTCGGCTGGATGAAAAATTGACCCGCAGGCCTGCCCAGCCAATCCTGGCCCGTCTCGGCGCCGCCACCGTGCAACAGGCGCAGGAAGCCGCGGTTCGCCTCGATCAGCCGCCCTTCCCCGTCAAGGGTGGCGAGCGCAATCGAGAGCATCGATTCCAGGTCGGCCACAGTCATCCTCATGCGATCCCCATGTCAAGGCCGCGGGCCGCCGACACCGCCTGCAACGGATCACGGGCGGCGGCATCCGCGCCAACCAGTCCGCTCAAGGCCTCGAAACGATTGATCGCGAGGCCGCCGATCATCACGGCCGGCCTCGCGTCACCCAGCTGCTCCCCAAGTTGCTTGATGATGGCTCGAACCGCCTTGAGTTGATGCGGCAGGGATATGGACAGGCCAAGGAGGTGCGGCCGCCATTCCCGTGTCTGCCGGATCAGCGCCTGGGTCGGGACATTGGCGCCCAGATACTGCACGCCCCAACCACCGAGCTGGAAGGCATCCGCCACCATGCGCAGGCCAAGCGCATGTTGATTCCCCTCCACGCAGGCCAGCAGCACCCGCCTGCCCAGCGGCGTCGCCGGTTGGGACAAGAGCAGGCAGGCCGTCATCACGGACTGGGCGATCGCCGTGGCCAGATGCTCCTGCGCGACCGACAGGCGATTCGCCTGCCACATCTCGCCGATGCGGTAGAGCGCCGGCTGCACCACGTGCAGTTCCATGTCGACCAGGCCCGCTCCTCGCTCGAGGCAGCCCTTGGCGATGTCCAGCGCCTGCCCCTGATCGCCCGCCATCAGCGCGGCGAGGAATGGCTGCTCTTCCGGCCAGGCCTCGGGTGGCTGGGGCGAGGCCCTGGGCGTAGCGGTCGAAACGGCAGCGACGAACTGCGCACGCGCGGCATGCAAGGCGGCGGTGACGATGGCCGCGTCCGCCGGCTCCAGATGGACGGAGAAATACTCCGCCAGCCAGTCGAGCGACTGGGCAAGATGCTGTGTGGGAACGGCGCGGACCTCGAGCACATTGTGGAGCCAGACGAGGTAGTCCACCATCGGCTGCAGGATGCCGAACTCCAGCACAGGCCGCAGGAATTCCAGGTGATACGCCAAGTCCTCTCGGCAGGCCTGGCGCCCCGCGGCGCCATAGCGTTCATAGAGTGAACCGTACGTGGCATAAAAGCGCTCGCTCACGCTGCTGATGGCGCCGGCCTGCAAGGCCATGAATCGCCGCAACCCCTCCTCGCCGATCGTCTCAAGTGTGGTTTGCATGGTCATCCGCGCCCCTCAGGTCGCGAATACCTCATAGAGACGCACCTCGGTATGTTCGGGAACCAATTTCAGCCCCTTCGGGATGCCCTGATGGGACTCATGGTAGGCATGGCTCCGGTGCCAGTTCCGATAGCTCGATTCGTCTTCCCAATGCGTGGTCAGCCAGATCTCCTCAGGCTTGTCAGGTTCGCTCATGACCGCCATGTGCATGAAGCCGGGCGCGGCGTCGACCAGATGCGGCCGATTGCGAAAGGCATCCCTGACTTGGGCGACCATGTCGTTGGCGATAGTGAAACGGCTGATGACTACAACCATGGCAAGCTCTGATGCTGTCTAGGTGGACAGGAGCCTCATGCTATCACCTGGGCCCCACAATGCGGCGGCCCTTTCCGGGCACCGAAAAACCGGCATCAGGCTATGCCAGCACGACCCTCAGCAATTCCGTGCCGTAGGCCTCCAGCTTCTTCGCGCCGATGCCGGCGATGCCCGCGAGTTCCCCGAGATCGGCCGGCCGGCGCTGCGCGATCTCGCGCAGGGTGGCGTCGTGCAGGATCACGTAGGCCGGCACGTCGTGCGCCAACGCGGTCTGGCGGCGCCAGTCGCGCAGGCGGTCGAACAGGACTGCGGCCTCGGCAGACAGGCCCAGGGCCTCGCCGGCCTTGCGTTTCTCCCTGCGTTTGCGCGCCGCCGGTTCGCGCAGCATCACCTGGACCTCGCCCTTGAGCACGGGCCGCGCGGCCTCGGTCAGTTTCAGTGCACTGTAGGCGTCGTGGTCGACCGCCACCCAGCCCTTCGCCACCAGGGCGCGCAGCACAGCGCGCCAGCGTTTGTCGTCGAGGTCCACGCCAACGCCGAACACCGACAGCTCGCCGTGCCCCCACTGCGCCACCTTGTCCGTGGCCTTGCCCAGCAGCACGTCGATGATGTGGCCGGCACCGAAGCGCTGGCCGGTGCGGTAGATGGCGGAGAGGGCCTTGCGCGCGGCCTCGGTGGCGTCCCACAGGCTGGGCGGCTCCAGGCAGTTGTCGCAGTTGCCGCAGGGGCCGCTGGCCTCGCCGAAGTAGTCGAGCAGGGCCACGCGCCGGCAGGAGGCGGATTCCACCAGGCCCAGAAGGGCGTTCAGCTTGGCGTGGGCGACGCGCTTGTGGCCCTCCTCCGCCTCGGACTCCTCGATGAAGCGGCGCTGCGTGGCCACGTCCTGCAGCCCCCAGGCCATCCAGGCCTCCGCCGGCAGGCCGTCGCGCCCTGCCCGGCCGGTCTCCTGGTAGTAACCCTCCATGGAGCGCGGCAGGTCGAGGTGGGCGACGAAGCGCACGTCCGGCTTGTCGATGCCCATGCCGAAGGCGACGGTCGCCACCATGACGATGCCGTCCTCGCGCAGGAAGCGTTCCTGGTTGCGGCGCCGCGTCTCGGCGTCCAGGCCGGCGTGGTACGGCAGGGCGTTGAAGCCCTCTTCCGCCAGCCAGGCCGCCGTCTCCTCCACCTTGTTGCGCGTGCCGCAGTAGACGATGCCCGCCTCGCCCTGATGCCCTTCGCGCAGGAAGGCGAGCAGCTGGCGCCGGGTGTCCGTCTTTTCGGCGATGGCGTAGCGGATGTTGGGGCGGTCGAAGCTGGCGACGAAGGTGCGCGCGCCCCCCAGTTCCAGGCGCTCGGCGATCTCCTGCCGCGTCTGCGTGTCGGCGGTGGCGGTGAGGGCGATGCGCGGCACCTCCGGGAAGCGTTCGTGCAGCACCGACAGGCCCAGGTATTCCGGGCGGAAGTCGTGGCCCCACTGCGACACGCAGTGCGCCTCGTCGATCGCGAACAGGGCCACCCTGGCGCGCGCCAGCAGGTCCAGCATGCGCCCCATGAGCAGGCGTTCCGGCGCCACATAGAGGAGCTTGAGGCGGCCGGCGAGGAAGTCTCGCTCCACCCGCGCCGCCTCTTCCCCGGAGAGGCTGGAATTGAGGAAGGCCGCCGCCACGCCCAGCTCGGTGAGGGCCGCCACCTGGTCGTGCATGAGGGCGATGAGCGGCGACACCACCACGCCGCAGCCCTCGCGCAGCAGGGCCGGCAGCTGGTAGCACAGCGACTTGCCGCCGCCCGTGGGCATCAGCACCAGGGCGTCGCCGCCGCCCGCCACCTGCTCGATGATGGCCTGCTGCTGGCCGCGGAAGGCGGGGTAGCCGAAGATACGGTGGAGGAGTTCGAGGGCGGGGCCGGACATTTCGACGCCAGTTGTTTGGAGACCGCACATTATCCCTAGTCCGTCCAGGCACCGGGACAGTTAAAATCGGCGCCTTTCGCAACGCACCCGCACAAGAATCCGCACCATGTCCGAACAGACCGCCGCTCCCGCCCCCGTACAAGACGAGAACCAGATCATCACCGAGCGCCGGGAGAAGCTCGCCGCGATCCGCCAGGCCGGCGTCGCCTTCCCCAACGACTTCAACCGCGAGCACTACGCCGCCGACCTGCACGCCGCGCACGGCGAGAAGAGCAAGGAGGAACTGGAGGCCGCGGGCATCCCGGTGGTGCTGGCCGGGCGCATGATGCTGAAGCGGGTGATGGGCAAGGCCAGCTTCGCCACCCTGCAGGACATGAGCGGCCGCCTGCAGATCTACGTCTCCAACGACGTCACCGGCGCGGACGCGCACGAGGCCTTCAAGCACTGGGACCTGGGCGACATCCTCGGCGTCGCCGGCACCCTGTTCAAGACCGGCAAGGGCGAGCTGACCATCAACGCCACCTCGGTGCGCCTGCTCACCAAGGCCATCCGCCCGCTGCCGGAGAAGTTCCACGGCCTCACCGACCAGGAGCAGAAATACCGCCAACGCTACCTGGACCTGATCACCAACGAGGTGGCGCGCGAGACCTTCGTGCGCCGCTCGAGGATCGTCCAGGGCATCCGCAACTTCATGAGCGGCCACGGCTTCCTGGAGGTGGAGACGCCGATGATGCACCCCATCCCCGGCGGCGCATCGGCCAAGCCCTTCACCACCCACCACAACGCCCTGGACATGGAGCTGTTCCTGCGCATCGCCCCGGAGCTGTACCTGAAGCGCCTGGTGGTGGGCGGCCTGGAGAAGGTGTTCGAGATCAACCGCAACTTCCGCAACGAGGGCCTCTCCACCCGGCACAACCCCGAGTTCACCATGATGGAGTTCTACGAGGCCTATCGGGACTACAAGTACCTGATGGACTTCGTCGAGCAGCTGCTGCGCACCGTTGCCGTCGAGGTGACCGGCCATGCCGTGGTGCCCTACCAGGGCCATCACATCGACCTCGCCCACCCCTTCGCGCGCCTCACCGCCGTCGAGGCCACGCGCCAGTACAACCCGGATCTGGCGAACGCGCCGCTGCATGACATCGAGTTCGTGCGCGCCGAGCTGCAGCGCCGCAAGATCCCGTACCACAAGCACGACGGCCTGGGCGGCCTGCAGCTGACCCTGTTCGAGGAGACCACCGAGCACCAGCTGATCCAGCCCACCTACATCGTCGACTATCCGGTCGAGACCTCGCCCCTGGCGCGCGGCAGCGACAAGCAGCCGGGCATCACCGAGCGTTTCGAGCTGTACATCGCCGGGCGCGAGGTGGCCAACGGCTTCTCCGAGTTGAACGACCCGGAGGACCAGGCCGCCCGCTTCCAGGCCCAGGTGGCGGCCAAGGAGGCCGGCGACGAGGAGGCCATGTACTACGACGCCGACTACATCCGCGCCCTGGAACACGGCCTGCCGCCCACCGGCGGCTGCGGCATCGGCATCGACCGCTACGTCATGCTGCTCACCGACGCCGCCAGCATCCGCGACGTGATACTGTTCCCGCAGCTGCGCAAGGAAGACTGAAGCGACACGGGGCCGCCATGATCAACGTCACCGCCGAGGAGCTGGAAACCATCCTGGCCACCGTGGACCGCGCCATGGACATGCACGCGCAGTGGCGCGAACAGCTGCAGCGGGTGCTGGTCTGCAAGATGACGCCGCCCGACTCGGACATGACGGAGGACGCGCACCTGCACTGCGCCTTCGGGCAGTGGTTCTACAGCCCCGGCAACGCCCACCTGCGCAAGCTCCCCGCGTTCACGCGGATCGAGGGCCTGCACGCGGCCATGCACGGGCTCGCGCGCGAGCTCGCCGTGCGGGTCAAGGGCCATTGGACGATCACCGCCAAGGAGTACGACCCCTTCATCGACAAGGTCAACGAGTTCCGCGACGAACTGTTGAAGCTGCGCCAGAAGGTGGCGGAGACCCTGCACAAGATCGACCCGCTCACCGGCGCGTACAACGGCCAGCACCTGCTGCCGGAGCTGCGCCTCGAACAAGAGGCCAACAAGGTCTCCGGCCAGCCCTGCAGCCTGCTGCTGCTGCGCTTCGACCTGCTGGAGATCAACCGCAGACATGGCAGCGCCGTCGGCGACAACATCCTGCGCGCAGGCATCGGCGCCGTCCGCCAGGAGATGGCGGAGCAGGACAGGGTCTATCGCCACCGCGGCGCCGAGTTCGTCATCTGCCTGCCCGGCAAGCCCGAGGCGCAGGCGGAAGAGGTGCGCACGACGATGCTGTCCGCCATCGACAAGGTGCTGGGCAGCCTGCCCGAGCTCGCCAGCACCGACCTGCAACTGCATTACGGCATCCTCCAGCTGGCGCCCGACTCCCTGATCGAAGAGCTGATCAACCAGGCCAAGCTCGCCACCTACCGCATCCAGATATAGGCTCCAGGTCATCCCGCTTCCTTTGCGGCCGCCCCCTTTGTCGATAAAGTCGCCGCATGGAACACAGACTCGCCCAAGCCCTCGCGCAGATCGACCGCATCGTCCTCGGCAAGCCGCGGCAGACCCGCCTCGCCCTCACCTGCCTGCTGGCGGGGGGGCACCTCCTCATCGAGGACCTGCCCGGCGTGGGCAAGACCACCCTGGCACACGCCCTCGCGCAGACCTTGGGCCTGGAATACAAGCGCATCCAGTTCACCAGCGACCTGCTGCCCGCCGACGTGCTGGGCTACTCGGTGTTCGAACGCGACAGCGGCGGCTTCACCTTCCATCCCGGGCCGGTGTTCAGCCAGCTGATCCTCGCCGACGAGATCAACCGCGCCACGCCCAAGTCGCAGAGCGCGCTCCTGGAGGCCATGGAGGAAGGCCAGGTGACCCTGGAGGGCGTGACGCGCGCCCTGCCCCGCCCCTTCTTCGTCATCGCCACGCAGAACCCCTTCACCCAGGCCGGCGTCTACCCGCTGCCGGAATCGCAGCTCGACCGTTTCCTGATCCGACTGACCCTCGGCTACCCGGACCCGGCGGCGGAGCGCTCCCTGCTCGCGGGCGGCGCGCAGGCGGCGAAGACCAGCGCGCCGGTGACCACCCCTGACGACCTCGTCGCCGCGCAGCGGAGCATCGACGCGGTGCGCCTGGCCGAGCCGCTGCTCGACTACCTGCAGGCCCTGGCGGAGCACACGCGCCGCTGCGGCCGCTTCGTGCACGGCCTGTCGCCGCGCGCGGTCCTCGGCCTGGCGCGCGCCACCCGTGCCTGGGCCTGGCTGGACGGACGCGACTTCGCGACGCCCGAGGATGTGCAGGCGGTGTTCGCCGGCGTCGCCGGGCATCGCCTGCTCGACGTCGATGGCGCCCTCACCGGCGAACAGGGCGCGCAATGGGTGCTGGAGACGGTGGCGATCCCCTGAGGCCGCGATGAAGGCCGCAGCCAGCCCGCCGCGAGGCCTCGCCTTCCTGCCCCTGCGCACGCCGCTGCTGCGCCGGCTGTTCCGCCTGCGCGCGCTCGAACCCCTGCCCTTCACCGTCACCGCGCGGCGCATCTACATCCTGCCCACACGCCAGGGCCTCGCCTTCGCCTTGCTGCTCATGGGCATGCTGCTTGGGGCCATGAACTACGGCCTGTCCATGGGCTTCCTGTTCACCTTCCTGCTCGCCGGCATGTTGTTGTCGGCCCTGTTCGCCACCTGGCGCGGCCTGCTCGGCATCCGTCTCGCCGGCATCGAGGCGGAGCCGGGCTTCGCCGGCGGGGAGGTGCGTTTCACCCTCGACCTGCGCCTGCCCGACCCCGCGACCGCTGCCGCCCTGGTCGTCGCGGCCGGCGATACGCAGGCCACGCCTGTACCCGGGCAGAACGGTGCAGCGCGCGCGCTGCTCTCCCTGCCGGCGAGGCAGCGCGGCCGGCAGGCACTGGGGCCGTGCCGCCTCTACAGCGAGGCGCCGCTGGGGCTGTTCCGCGCCTGGGCCGTGTTCACGCCCGCGGCCGCCGCGCTGGTCTGGCCCAAACCCTCGGCGCGCGGCCTGCCCCTGCCCGCCCCCGGCGGCATGGAGGACGAACGCCCCAGCGGCAGCCAGCGCGGCAGCGAGGACTTCGACGGGCTGACCGGCTACCAGCCGGGCGAAAGCCCCTCGCGCCTGGTGTGGAAGAGCCTGGCACGCCACGCGGAGCCGCTGGTGAAGTCCTTCGTCTCGCCGCGCGGTGGCAGCCTGTGGCTCGACTGGGCGCGTCTGCCGGGCATGGACCCGGAGACGCGTCTGGCGCATCTGGCGCGCTGGGTGCTGGAAGCGGACCGCATGGGCCTGGCCTACGGCCTGCATCTGCCGGGCCTGCGCATCCCGCCCGCCGGCGGCCCGCTGCAGCGCCTGCGCTGCCTCAACGCACTGGCCCTGCACGGGCAGGCGGCCCAGGGCGATGCCGATGCTGCCTGAGACGGCGCGCGCGCGCCTGTCGCACGCCCTGTGGCTGCTGCCGCCGCTGCTCGCCCTGCTGCCGCACCTGGAGGGCTTGCCGCCCTGGCTCGGCCTGACCTGCCTGGGGCTGTGGCTGTGGCGCCTGTTGCTCGTCCTCGCGGACCGCCCCCTGCCCGCCAGATGGCTGCGCATCGGCCTCGCCCTGGTCGCCCTGGCGGGCGTGCTGGCGCAGTTCGGCAGCATCGTCGGACAACGCGCGGGGGTGCCGCTGTTCATCCTCCTCCTGTTCATCAAGCTGCTGGAGAGCGCGAGCCTGGCGGAGAAGAGGCTGCTGCTGATCCTCACCCAGTTCATGGCGATGAGCTACTTCCTCACCGCGCAGTCCCTGCCCGTCACCGCCTACCTGCTGCTGGTGTCGGTCCTGGGCGTGGCGGTGATGGCGCACCTGCAGTCCGGCGCGCGCCTGCCGCCGCGCCAGGCGGTGCGGCGCGCGCTCGGCCTGTTCGCCGCCGGCCTGCCCCTGGCGTTGCTGCTGTTCGTGTTCTTCCCGCGCCTGGACCGACCGCTCTGGTTCCTGCCGCAGCAGCAGGGCACGGCGAGCACGGGCATGTCCGACACCATGGGCCCGGGCGACATCGCCAACCTGATCCAGTCCGGCGAGATCGCCTTCCGCGTCCGCTTCGCCGGGCCGGTCCCTGAGCGTACCGGGCTGTACTGGCGCGGTCCCGTGCTGGCGCGCTTCGACGGCCGCACCTGGCACGCCATCGACCGGCGCCAGCCCCTGCGCGGCGAGGTGCTCACGCTCGGGGCCCCGCAGCGGCTGACCCTGACCCTGGAGCCGCACCAGCGGCAATGGCTGTTCAGCCTCGGCGTCCCCCATCCCACCCCCGAGGGCACGCGCCTTGCCGCCGGGCTGCAGTGGACCTCGGACACGCCGGTGGAACAGCGTCGCCGCTGGGACCTGGAGACCTACCCCGCGTTCCGCCACCTCAGCCCGGCGGACGCGCTCGCGGACGCGCTCATCCTGCCGCAAGGCTTCAACCCGCGCGCCCGCGAGCTCGCGCGCCGCTGGCGCGCGGCGGCCCCCGATCCCGAGGCGGTGTCGCGCGCGGCCCTGGCGCTGTTCCACGACGCCTTCGCCTACACCCTGGAGCCGCCGCAGCTCGGCCCGCACAGCGTGGACGACTTCCTGTTCCGCTCGCGGCGCGGCTTCTGCGAGCACTTCGCCGGCAGCTACGTGTTCCTGATGCGCGCGGCCGGCATCCCGGCGCGCGTGGTGACGGGCTACCTCGGCGGCGAGATCAACCCGCTCGACGGCCATGTGGTGGTGCGCCAGTCGGACGCGCACGCCTGGGCGGAGATCTGGCTGGGGCCGGAAAAGGGCTGGACGCGCGTCGACCCCACCGCCAGCGTCTCGCCCTCGCGCGTCGAACAGGGCATCGGCGCCGCCCTGCCTGCCGCCGAGATGCCACCCGCCCTCGCGCGTCTTTCCGTGCCGTGGCTGCAGGGCATGCGCCACACCTGGGAGATGCTCAACAACGGCTGGAACCAGTGGGTCCTGGGCTATGGCCAGGAGCAGCAGCTGCGCCTGCTCGCGCGCCTGTCGCCGGACTTCGCCTCGACGCGCTGGCTCGCCTCCGCCACCATCCTCGCCGGCACGCTGGGGCTGGGGCTGCTGGTCTGGCTGTATTGGCGCAGCGGCCCGGCCGCGCGCACGGACCCCGCGGCGCGGGCCTGGAAAGACCTGGAACGTCGGCTGGGCAAGGCCGGTCTGCCCCCCCCTGCCAGGCGGGCGAGGCGCCCATGGATTACGCGCGCCGCGTGGGACGCGCGCGGCCGCGGCTCGCCGCGGAATTGGGCGCGATCGCCGAGTTGTACCTGCTGGTTCGTTACGCGGATGCGTGGGATCGCCTGGTCGAGCTCAGGCGGCGGATCGCGCGCTTCAGGGTGCTGGATTGACCTGCGTCGCGGCGGGCGTGGCCGCCTGGGCGGAAAGTTGGCGTGCCAGTTCGCCCTCCGCCTCCAGATCGCAGTAATGCTCCATGTGGGTGATATGCAGGACGCTCCACACCTCCCGGTTGGCGCAGCGCACCACGGGGCGGTGCGCGCCGGGCATGCGCTCCAGCAACAGCAGCATGGCGCCGAGACCGGCGGACTCGATGCGCTCGACGTCCGTGAGGTCGAAGACGAGGCGGGCATTCCGGTGCCAGGCACGGGCGCCCACCTCCGCCAGACAGGCGCGCGCCACGCTGAAGTCGAAGCGCCCCCTGACGCTGACGCACCACTCCTCGACCCCTTGCTTGTTTTGAATCGTAAGAGGCATAAAGGCCCTTGTCGTTGATTCCGCACACTTATCGGCGGGCTTGGCTGGTACTTTATACATATTTCAACGGGAAGATTTGATCCAGCTCAACTATTCGAAACCATGACCGACGTTGCGAAACCGCCTTCCACGATCCGGCTCGAACTCCCCATAAGCGGCATGACCTGCGCCGCCTGCTCGACGCGCCTGGAAAAGAACCTGAACCGCCTGTCCGGCGTGCAGGCGAGCGTCAACCTGGCGAACGAACACGCCAGCGTGGCCTACGACCCGGCGAGCACCACCCCGCAGACAATCCTTACGCAGATCGAAAAGACCGGTTTCGCCGTGCCCGCGCAGACCCTGGACCTGCAGATCACCGGCATGACCTGCGCCGCCTGCGCGACCCGCGTGGAGCAGGCGCTGAACCGCCTGCCGGGCGTCGAGGCCCGCCTGAACCTCGCCAGCGAACGCGCGCGGGTACGCTACGTGCCGGGCCTGAGCACGCCCGAGGCGCTGCTCGATTGCGTCGCCAGGGCCGGCTACGGCGCGATCCCCATCACCGAGGCCGGCCGCGCGGAGGAGAAGGCGCGCAAACAGGCGGAGTACCGGCACGAGGTGCGCATCTTCACCTTCTCCGCCCTGCTCACGCTGCCGCTGCTGGTGCAGATGCTGGACATGTTCGCGGGCCACGCCACCGCCTGGCTGCCCGGCTGGTGGCAGATGGCCCTGGCCACGCCGGTGCAGTTCTGGGCCGGCCGGCGCTTCTACACCGGCGCCTGGCACGCGCTGCGCGGCGGCGGCGCCAACATGGACGTGCTGGTGGCGCTCGGCACCAGCGCCGCCTACTTCTTCAGCCTGGCGATGCTGATCCTCGCGCCCGGCGGCCACCTCTACTTCGAGGCCAGCGCCGCGGTGGTCACCCTGGTACGCCTGGGCAAGCTGCTGGAGGCGCGCGCCAAGTCGCGCACCTCTGAGGCGATCGAGCAGCTCCTGGCCCTGGCGCCGCGCCAGGCGGTGGTGGAACGCGACGGCGAGGCGGTGGCGGTGGACAGCGCCGGCATCCAGCCCGGCGAGGTGGTGCGGGTGCGCGCCGGCGAGCGCGTGCCGGTCGACGGCGAGGTCCTGGAGGGCGAATCCGGCGTCGACGAGAGCCTGCTCACCGGCGAGAGCCTGCCGGTCGCCAAGCGCGTGGGCGCGGCCGTCTACGCCGGCAGCCAGAACCTCGACGGCCTGCTGCGCATCCGCGCCACCGGGGTGGGCAGCCACACGCAGCTGATGGAGATCGTGCGCCTGACCGAGGCGGCGCAAGGCTCGAAGGCGCCGATCCAGCGCCTCGCCGACCGCATCTCCGGGGTGTTTGTGCCGGCGGTGATCGGCCTCGCCGCCCTCACCTTCCTGGGATGGTGGCTGGCAGGCGGCAGCCTCACCCAGAGCCTGATCCCGGCGGTGGCGGTGCTGGTGATCGCCTGCCCCTGCGCGCTCGGCCTCGCCACGCCCACCGCGGTGATGGTCGGCCTGGGGCGCGGCACCCAGTTCGGCATCCTGGTGCGCTCCGCCGAGGCCTTGGAGCGCGCGGAGCGGCTTGCCGTGCTCGCCGTCGACAAGACCGGCACCCTCACCGAGGGCAGCATGGCACTGGTGGGCATGGAGGCCTCGAACGGCCTGACGCAGGACGCGCTGCTGCGCCTCGCCGCCGCCCTGGAGCAGGGCAGCACCCACCCCATCGCCGCCGCCCTCCTCGCCGCCGCGCGGGAACGGGGCCTCGCCCTGCCCGCCGTGAGCGGCTTCGAGAACCGCCCGGGAGTAGGCGTGGCCGGCGAAGTCGAGGGCCGCCGCCTAAGCCTGGGCCTGCCCATCGAGCCCCTCCCCCTCGAGGGGGGAGGGGTTGGGGAGAGGGTGGGGACGGCGCAGCCGTCCGAGGCAAACGAACACCCCCACCCTTCCCTCTCGAGGGAGAGGGAGGCCGACGTCGCCGGCGTCACGTCCATTTATCTCTCGGAAGGAGATACCCCCCTCGGCCGCCTCGACCTGGCCGACCGCCTGCGCCCCTCCTCCATTGCCGCCCTGCAACGCCTGGCCGGGCTCGGCATCCGCCCGGTCATGCTCACCGGCGACCAGGAGGGCGCCGCGGCGGCAATCGCCCGCGAGGCCGGCATCGCGGAATGGCGCGCGCGGGTGAAACCCCAGGACAAGGCGGCGGCTGTGGCGGCGCTGAAGGCCGAGGGCCGTGTCGTCGGCATGGCCGGCGACGGCATCAACGACGCCCCCGCCCTCGCCAGCGCCGACGTGAGCTTCGGCATGGCCTCGGGCGCCGACATCGCCCTGGAGGCGGCGGACATCACCCTGATGCGCTCCGACCTGAACAGCGTCGCCGACGCGGTGGAGCTGTCGCGCGCGGTGATGGCGAAGATCCGCCAGAACCTGTTCCTCGCCTTCATCTACAACGTCCTCGCCCTGCCCCTGGCGGCCCTGGGCATGCTCAACCCGGTGATCGCCGGCGCGGCCATGGCGCTGTCCTCCGTGTCGGTGGTGAGCAACTCGCTGCTGCTCAAGCGCTGGCGGCCGAGGCACGGCGAAGCGGCGCGCCCATGAGCACGTCCTTCGCCGACCACTTCCGCAGCGTCTCTGGCCACTACGCGGCAAGCCGCCCCGGCTACCCCGAGGCGCTGTTCGACTGGCTCGCCGCGCAGTGCCCGGCGCATGAGCTGGCCTGGGATTGCGGCTGCGGCAGCGGCCAGGCCTCGGCGGCCCTGGCGCGGCACTTCCGCCAGGTCGTGGCCACGGACGCCAGCGCCGCGCAGATCGCCCAGGCGAGCCCCCACGCGGGGGTCGAGTACCGCGTCGCGCCGGCCGAGGCGTCGGGCCTCGCGGCCGCGAGCGTGGACCTGCTGGTGGTCGCCCAGGCCCTGCACTGGTTCGACCTCGCGCGCTTCCACGAGGAGGCGCGGCGCGTGCTCAGGCTGCAGGGCGTGATCGCGGTGTGGAGCTACGGCGTGATCGGGCTCGACGACCCGGCGCTCGACGCGCCGGTGCGGCACTTCTACCGCGAGGTCGTGGGCCCCTACTGGCCGCCGGAACGCCGCCACGTCGAGAACGGCTACCGCGACCTGCCCTTCCCCTTCGATCCCATCGCCGCGCCGGCCTTCGCCATGCGCGCCGAATGGCCGCTCGACCAGCTGCTCGGCTACCTGCGCAGCTGGTCGGCCACCGCGCGCTACATCGAGGCGCGCGGCGAGGACCCGGTCGAGGCGCTGGCCGCGACCCTGCGCCCGACCTGGGGCGACCCCGCCACGCCGCGCGGCATCGCCTGGCCGCTCGCGCTGCGCGTGGGCAGGCGCGACTGATCCCAGCCGCGCCCCTGCCTAGCGCAGGCCGCACTCCTCGTTCGACAGCCACGCCAATAGCGGTTCCACCAGGAGATCCAGACAGCGGCACAGCAGGTTCGCCGGCCACACCAAGCCATTTCCGAGGGCCTCCAGCCAGGGCGCATCGGGACGTCGGTGCAGCAGCGCATGGGCCACGGCGATGGCGAGATAGGGCAGCAGGATCATGGATGCGGACATGTCGGACTCCTCGGTCGTTGGCTGTCCGACAGGCTAGGCTTGCACTGGCTCATCACGTGAGCCACCATCCCGCACCCTCGCAACGAGACCCGCGCATGGACCGCACCGAACGCTTTCACATCATCCACACCCTGCTCGGCAGCCGGCAGAGCGTCACCTTCGATGAGCTGCTGGAACGCCTGGAGGTCTCGCGCGCGACGCTCAAGCGCGACCTGCAATACCTGCGCGACCGCCTCAACGCCCCCATCGTCTGGGACCCGGAACTGCGTGGCTACCGCTTCGAGTCCGCGCGAGGCGCCGGCACGCCCTACGAGCTGCCGGGCCTGTGGTTCAGCGCCGGCGAGATCCACGCCCTGCTCACCATGCAGGAATTGCTCGCCGGGCTGGACGCCGGCGGCCTGCTGGGGCCGCACATCGAGCCGTTGATGGCGCGCCTGACCACCCTGCTCGACAGCGGCCGGCAGTCCGCGCAGGAGGTGCGCAAGCGCGTGAAGCTGATCGCCCTGGGTACACGCAAGACCAGCCTGGAACACTTCTCCAGCGTCGGCGCCGCCCTGCTGGCGCGCCAGCGCCTGCGCATCGTGTTCTTCACCAAGGGCAGCGGCGCGCAGAGCGAGCGCGAGGTCTCGCCGCAGCGGCTGGTGCACTACCGCGGCAACTGGTACCTCGACGCCTGGTGCCACCTGAGGGACGGCCTGCGCAGCTTCGCCGTCGACGGCATCCGCGCGGCCGAGATCCTGCCCGCACCGGCCGTCGAGGTGCCGGCGGAACGGCTGGACAGGGAGCTGGGAGACGGCTACGGCATCTTCTCCGGCGCCGCCACGCAGTGGGCCCACCTCAAGTTCACGCCCGAGCGGGCGCGCTGGGTCGCCCTGGAGGAATGGCACCCCAGGCAGCGGACGAGCGTCCTCGATGACGGCAGCTATCTCATCGAGCTGCCCTACAGCGACGACCGGGAGCTGATCATGGATGTGCTTAGGCACGTCCCGGAGGTGGAGGTACTGGGGCCGGACGAGCTGCGCGAAAAGGTCGCCGCCAGGCTGCGCGCCGGCCTGGCTCGGCACGCCTAGCTTCCGGGGGTGTCAGCGCCGCCCGCTCATGCCCGCGCGAAGGTAACCTGAAGGTCGTTGCCGACGATGGCGAAGCTCGGCGCCACGCCCTCGATGGCGTTGCCCTCGAACTGCGCCGCCGTGAACCCGGCGAGGCCGGCGCCGGAGAGGATCGTGTAGGGCGTATCGAAGGCGAACCCGCCGCCCGCCTGTGCGCGAAAGGAGAAGGTCGCGCGGGAGGACTTGAGCGTCAGTTCGCCGGACACCGAGAGGCGGGTCGCGCTGCCACCCAGCTGGATGGCGATGACCCCGCCGGTCAATTCGAGCGCGCCGATGCCCACGCCACCCTTGTGATCGGCGATGTCCAGCTCGCCGTTGCCGAACAGGTGAACCTTCGCCGTTCCGCCCGAAGACGTGTCGTAGAACACCACCCGGCCACCGTGGCCACCCTGGCTGCCGCCGTAGGCGATCAGGGTGGCGTTTCCCGCGCTCGCCGCGCCCGAGAAGACGGTGTACCCCCCCGCCGCCCGCGAAGCGTGGCCGCCGAGGTTGATGATCGTGGCGTCGCCCGCGCTGGGCACGTTGCTGCCCGCGCTGCCGGCGCCATACACCGAGAATTCCGTGAAGCCGGCGGCGCCCTCCCCGCCGACACCCGGATGGTTCCAGATCGTGGCCTCGCCGGCGCTCGGGAAATAGCGGGTCGGCAGGCTGATGGAGAAGATGGTGTGGCCGGCGCTCGACTTGTCCGCGATCGTGCTGCCGTAGTTGACGATATGGGCATCCGCGGCGCTCGGAGAGCCGTACTTCGCGCTGAATTCGACATGCCCGCCGCCGCCCCGCTCGCCCGCGCGCGCGCCGTAGTTGAAGTATGAGCCGTGGCCTGCGGAGGCCCCCTGCTCGGTCACCTCGGGCGGATTGTTGTTGAAGCTGGTGACGCCACCATAGGCGCCAGCGGCCTGGGCGGCATGGTTGTAGAAGTGCGCGTGGCCGCCGTTCGCCGTGGCGTCGAAGGCGACGTCGCCGCCGTTGGCCTGGGCGTGTGTCCCACCCCGGTTGTCGAAGACGGCGCCGGCCGCGGTCGAATTGCCGTAGAACTGGGTGTTGCCGCCGTCGCCGCCGGCGACCGTGCCGCCGATGTTGGTGAAGGCGGCGTTGGCCGCCGTCGCGTCGTCATGGAACACCACGTTGCCGAAGGTGTCGCCGTCGGCGCCGAGGCTGCCGTGGATGGTGAAGCGCGCGCTGCCCGCCGAAGCGGTATCGCTGAAGGCGATCTCGCCGCCCACGGTATTGTGTTCCGGGGGGCGCGCCGCCCCGGTCCATGCCTTGAACGAGGCCGAGCCGGCGGTCGAGTTGCCGCAGAAGCTGATGACGCCGCCACCGTAGCCCTGCGCCGTCTCCGGACCGGCGCAGTAGAACAGGTCGTCCCCGCCCGCGCTTGCCGAGTCGGTGAACCGGAGTTGCGGGCTCTTGTAGCCGCTGCTGGTGGCGGCGACGATGAAGCTCTGCTGGCGCCCGGAACGGTTGCTGACGCCCTTCCCCGTGATCGTCAGGGCCGGCGTGGCGGAGGGGCCGAAGGTGAAGGTGTAGGCGGGGGCGTCGTCGGTGAACTCGATGTGCCCCACCGTGGCCTCGCCCGTCGCGGCGAAGGTGATCGCGGTCCGCGCGGAGGCGGCGAATGCCGCCGTGCCCGTGGGGACGCCGGCGGGGTGCCAGTTGGCCGGCGCGTTCCATTCACCGTTGCCGGGCTGTGCATTCCACTTCGATGTCGTCATCTTCTCCTCCTGGTTGTCGTGCCGTTCTCCGCCCCGTGTCTCCCGGGGCCGGCCGGATCGTCGCGTAGCGGGCGGGGTTCAGCCGTCGCGCTCGCGTTGTAGCGTCACATTCGCGGTATGCACCCGGTTGCGTCCCGAACGCTTGCCCTGGTAGAGGGCGATGTCCGCCTCCCACACCAGGTCCTCGGGCCCCTTGCCGGACTCGGGGAGCGTGCTCGCGACGCCCATGCAGACCGTGACCACGGCGGCGGTCGACGAGCGCGCGTGCGCGATGCCCAGGTCTTCCACGGCCTGGCGCAGCTTCTCCGCGAGGAAGCGAGCGCCGTCGCTTTCCGTGTTGGGCAGGATGATCATGAACTCCTCGCCGCCGTAGCGCGCGACCATGTCCCCCGGCCGCATGAGCTGTTTTCGCAATGCGCCGGCCACCGCCAAGAGGCAATCGTCGCCGGCCTGGTGGCCATAGTGGTCGTTGAAGGCCTTGAAGTGGTCGACGTCGAGCATGATGAGCGAAAGGGGCTGGCGCTCGCGCCGCAGGCGCCCCCAGGTCTCCGCCAGGTAGGCATCGCCGCTGCGCCGGTTGGCGACGCCGGTGAGGCCGTCGCGGTGGGCCAGGTCCTGCAACTCCAGATTGGCCTGCTCCAGTTGGGCGGTGCGTTCCGCCACCTTCTCCTCGAGGGTGCGCGAGTACCCCTGCACCTGTTCGTAGAGACGTGCGTTCTCGATCGCCACCGCCGCCTGCGCCACCAGCAGCCGTATCACCTCCACCCGCGCCTCGGTGAAGACGCCGCCGGCGAGGTTGTTCTCCATGTACACGACCGCCTCGAAGCGCTCGCGGCGGATCGGCACGCAAAGCACCGAGGTCGGCCTGAACCTGAGCACGTACGGATCCTGCACGAACTGGCCGTCACGCGCGGCGTCGCGCAGCACCACGGCCTCGTCTTGATGCATGACGCGGCTGATGAGGGCCACTGGCAGCGGTACCTGCGCGTCCTCCGGGGCGGGCACCAGCAAATGGGCCGGCACATCGGCCGTCGACAGCCCCTCCGCGGGGAACATGGCGGTCTCCACCACCAGGCCGCCGTCGCGCCTGACCACCAGGCAGCCCCACTGGCCGCCGGCGTTTTCCAGCAGGATGCCCATGGTGGTCTTGAGCAGCCGCTCCAGGACGATCTCGCCGGAGATCTCGCGCGAGGCCTTCATGACCGAGGCGAGATCCAGATCGCCCACCTCCTGCGGCGCGGCCGTTGCCTGCGCGGCCGCCGCGAGTTCGCGCAGCACCGGGAATTCCTGCTCCAGGATCGCCACCTTGCGCCGGGCGCCCCAGCGGTCATACAGGCGGTGGGCGCCGCGCAGATAGCCCTCCGCGGCCAGGGCGTGGCCGCGTGCCAGCAGGTGGCGCGCCGCCCGCTCGCAGGCCATGGCCTCGTCGCGCAGGAAACCGCTCTCCCGCGCCGCGCCGATCGCGGCGTCGTAACGCGCCAGCGCGGCCTCGTGGGTGCCGTCGAGCCGCGCCAGCTCGGCCTCCATGAGGTACTGGAGGTGGCGGAAGTTCGCCGCACAGTTGTCGGCCCAGCGGGTCATCCGCGCGAGGTCCCGCTCCATGCGCGCGCGGGTCTCCGCCCTCGCCTGTGGCGGCAGGTCGGGGTAATGCGTCGCCAGGGTGAGGAAGGCGACGATGTAGAAGCGCACCAACTGCGGCAGGGACATCGCCGATTTGATCAGCCGGTCCTGCTCGCGCACGTGTTCGAGGGCGCGCTCGTGGTCGCCGTAGAGCAGGCAGATCTCGGCGCTGTAGATGTGATAGTTGGCGATGCCGGTCTTGAACTGGCGCTGGCGCATGCCCTCAAGGCACTTTGCCTCGTCGAAGCCGCCGTCGCTCAGGTGGCACGGCGAGTCGGTGAGCCCGAGCAGGTTGCGCTGCATCTGCAGGAACAGGGTGCCCGAGTCGAGGGAGTCCTGGTAGGCGCAATCGTGCACGATCTGCAGGTTCTCGGCGTGTTGCCGGGAGGCCGTCTCCAGGTCCAGGGTCGGGTCCCAGATCACGCAATCCTGGGCGCTGTAGGCGAGATAGAGCAGGTCGCCGGACTGATAGCCCGCCTCGATGCCCTTGCGGAACCAGGGCGTCAGGCTCGCCCAGTGGTTGCTCCAGTGGTGCACGAACATGGCGTGGACGTAGATCACCCGCGCGCGCAGGGCGAGGTCGTCGAGGCGTTCGTTGATCGCCAGCCCGACCTTTCCGTACTGGTAGCCGAGTGCCGGCTCGTCGAGCTCGCCGCACAGCAGCATGCCATAGGCGGCGTAGGCGAAGGCGGACTCCGGGCAGTTGCCGTGACGCAGCGAGAGGTTGACCGCCTTCAGCACCAGGTAGGGAAAGAGGTTGCCGCTGCCGGAGAGGAAGGCGGCGGCGAAGATCTCCATGAGCAGGCGCATGGCGGTCAGGATGGCCTCGTCCTCGACCAGCGGGGCGTCCACCAGGTCCGCGATGGCGCGCCCCCCCAGGTAGGCCTCGACCAGCTGGCGCTCCTGGGCGATCTCCGCCATGCCCGGCCGGTCGGTGAATTCCACGCCCAGCAGCGCCAGCCCCTGCATGGCCGAGAGGATGGACTCCTCCATGCGCCCCAGGGTCGCGTATTGCCGGGTCCGGGTGGCGAGGATGCCGCTGCGCGCCAGGTCGGAGCCGGCATGCTCGAGCATCACCTCGATCCAGTGCTCAGCCTCGTCGGCCCGGCCGGTGAGATAGGCGCACTGCTGGGTCTCCGCCGCCAGCGCCTGCATCAATGCCGGCACCTCGCACCAGGGGTCGGCGGGCAGCAGCTCCGCCGCCACCCGCAGGTAGTTCATGGCCGCCTCATAGGCCGCGGAACGCTTGGCGCGCATCCCCGCGCGCAGGTTCAGTTCCGCGAGATGCAGGCGCTCCTCGGCGGCGTCGATCAAGCGCCGGCCCTTGTTGAGCTGGCCGACGATGTCGATCAGGCGTTCGTCGGGCGCCGAGTTGCGCGCGTGCCGCAACATCAGGCGACCGACGGAGAGGTGCACCTCCTGCAGCCGCTGGGCGTCGATCAGGGCGTAGGAGGCCTGCTGCACGCGGTCGTGCTCGAAACGGTAGCCAGGGTTGAATGCGCGCAGCTCGGACCCTTCCACCACCAGCCGGTAATCGCTGTGCAGGGGCAGCACGGTGTGTCGCTTGAGTGCCGGCAGCAGTGCAGCGGCGGTCTCGGTGACGGGGCGTTCGTAGATCGCGGCGAGCGTATGCAGGTCGAAGGTGCCGCCGATGCAGGCGGCCAGCTGCAGGACCTGCTGGGTCTCGGGGGGGGCAGTTGCCGCAGGTTCTCCACCATGAACTCGACGACGTCGCTGCTCACGCCGGACCAGCGCGCCGCGTCGAGGTCCCAGTCCCAGCGGCCGCTGGCGGGGTCCGCGGTGATGGCCCCTTCCTTGTGGAGTTGCCGCAGCAGCTCGACGGTGAAGAAGGGGTTGCCCTGCGCCTTGTCGTAGAGCATGTCGCTCAGGTGGCGCGCCTCCTCCGCTTCGCGGCACAGGGCGTCGGCCACCAGGCGTGCCACCGGCTCCCGCCCCAGGGGACTGATGGGGAGCTGGCGGATGACCTTGTGCGCCTTGAGACCGTCGAGCAGCAGGCGCAGCGGGTGCCCCGCCCCCACCTCGTTGCTGCGATAGGCGCCGATCAGCAGCAGATGGCTCAACTCCCTGGAGGTCACCAGGCGGCGCAACAGCTCCAGGGTCGGCGCGTCGCTCCATTGCAGGTCATCGAGGAACAGCACCACCGGGTGCCCCTCCCCGGCGAAGACGCGGATGAAGGCGGTCAGCACGATGTGCAGGCGGTTGCGCGCCTCCGCCGGCGGGAGTTCGGCGACCTCCGGCTGGGGGCCGACGATCAGTTCCAGCTCCGGAATCAGGTCGATCACCAGGCGCGCGTTCGTCGCCAGCGCGTCCTGCAGCCGCTGGCGCCACACTGCCAGCCGCGCCTCCGGCTCCGCCAGGACCTGCTGCACCAGGCCGCGCAGGGCGGCGGCCAGGGCCGTGTAGGCCTCGCCTTGCTGGAACTGCTCGAACTTGCCCTGGACCAGGAAACCCCGCTCGCGCACCAGGGGGCGGTCGAGTTCGTTGACGAGCGCCGATTTGCCGACGCCGGAGTAGCCGTGCACCAGGCAGAACTCGTTTTGTCCCGCGGCCACCGCCTCGAACAGGGCGAACAGGTATTCCAGTTCCCGTTCGCGGCCATACAGGTGTTGCGGCACCAGGAACTTCCGCACCACGTCGTGCCGCCCCGGCTCGAAGGGCTCGATCGCGCCCGTGGCCGCCAGCCCGGCGCGACAGCGCGCCAGGTCATGGGTCAGGCCCTCGGCGCTCTGGTAGCGCGCCTCGGGGCTCTTGGCCAATAGCTTGAGGACGATGGCCGACACCGCCGCCGGCACCGCGGGCGCGATCTCGTGGGGCGCCGGCGGCAGGCGGCTGATGTGGCCGTGCACCCACTCCAGCAGGTTGTCGGCCTGGAACGGCAAGCGCCCGGTCAGCAGCTCGAACAGCAGCACGCCGAGGGAGTAATAGTCGGAGCGGTAGTCCAGGTCCCGATTCATGCGCCCCGTCTGCTCGGGCGACATGTAGGGCAGCGGCCCCTCGATGCGGCGCGACATCTGCACCGCCTGCCGCTCCTGGTCCAGCTCGGAGGCGATGCCGAAGCCGGCCAGGGCGATGGCGCCGCTGGCGGGATCGAACAGCACATGCCCGGGGGTCAAGGCCTTGTGCACGATGTCCCGTGCGTGCACCCCACCCAGGATGCGCACGAGGCGCAAGGCGATGTCGAGCGCCTCGGCCACGGGCAGGCCCTTGCCCCCCGTCCGGCCGAGATGGGCCGCGAGGGGGCTCTCGAAGGGTTCGCCCACCAGGGCCAGGTTGCCGCTGCCATGGGGCAGCACGGCATGCACCTTGCGCACGCCTTCGACCGCCGCGAGGCGCTGGGCGATCAGCGCCTCGCGGCGGACCCGCTCCACCTGCCGGCGGTCCGGATATTGGGCATCGAGGGTCTCCACCGACACCGCGGCGCCATCGGCAAGGCGCCTCGCCCGGTAGACCACGCGCCCGTCGGAACGGTAAAGGAGCGAACCGAGTTCGTAACCCGGAAGTTGCAAGCCAGCCGCCGCGGCCGTCACCACTCTCGCATCCCGCGCTTCACACGCCGAGCATGCGGTTGAAGGTGGCGGAATAGCTCTCGTGCGCCGTGTCCCGCAAGGGCTCGCCGTGGCCGCACAGGGTGTGCCTGAACGACAGCCCCTTGAGCCGGGCAAAGTCGTCCCCCGCCGGCGCGGCCGCCTGGAACCAGACCGGGCCGAGATTGGCCGGGGTGAAGAAACCGATCTTCTGCATCAGTTCCCGCGAGGCGTCGGAGAAATACTCGTCAGGGGCGGTCCAGTTCTGCAACGCGTCGCAGGCGATGAGGATGCCGCCGTCACGGTCGAGGCGCAGGATCCCCTCGCGCAACTTGGTGGTGCGGAACTCGAACAGGGAGGCGTCGGCGATCGGCAGCGGACCATCCTGGCTGAGGGTCTTCGTCACCTGCAGGCCGGCCTCGTGCTCCATGCCCGGCATCGCCCAGTATTCGGCACCGTAGCGATCCACGTAGAACGGGTCGTCACGGCCGTGCAGAGAGCCAAGGCGGACCACGTCGGTGACCTTGCCGAGCTTGTCCAGCTGGGCCAGGCCCGCCTCGCTCAGACGCACGCTGTTGATGATGATCAGGCGACCACCGTCGCGCACCACGGTCATGTTGCGGCTGAATTGCCAATCCATGCCCTGAAGGACGGTCTCCATGGCGCCGCTGACGAAAAAGACATCGGGGAAGACCTCCTCGATGGCGCCATGCGGTAGTGCCTTGGGAAACTGATCCATTGCTTTTCTCCTCATTCCTCTTGGTAATTGAAACGGCCGACATAGCGATACTCTCTGGCGTACTCGTTGAGATAGCCGTTGAGGTAATGCCATTGGGCCTCGTTCATGCGTCCATGGCGGATGTCGTCGATGGATTCCCTGCCATCGCTGCCATCCAGGCGTTTCAGGTGGAACAGCGTCATGTCGCGCCCGCCGAAGAAGCCCTTCAGGTATTCGTGCAGGGGGCGTGCCGCCGACATGTCGAACACGGCACCGTAGAGCGCCGTGTACAAGGGATGGCGAGCCAGGGAGGCGGCATCGAAAACCGGGAAGTCGCCGGGAGGCGGCGTGAATGGCGGGTAGTCATCGGGCCGGTGGACCGGATGCGCCATCAGGTAGCGCAGGTAGTCGTCGTCCAGCCCCGCCTGGCGGGCACCGTCGACCACGATGTTGAGATAGCGGCGGCTCGGCAGGCAGCCATCGTCGATGAACGCGGGCATGCCGACGTAGGTGAACGCGGGGACCTTGGCGCCATCCGCCTCCACCTCGACGACGATGCGGTCATAGCCGTGGCCATAGGCCTCCATGGCGTCCAGGGCGGCCAGCGCCTCGTCCGGGCAGTCGTGCAGCACGCCGAGCACCCGCCCGTCCGGCGATGCGGCGCGTTCGATGTTGCCGACCCCGCCCTCGTGGCGGAAGAAGTGCTGCACGTTGAAGCGCAGACGCCAGCCATGCAGGACCGCGCGCCGCGATGCCAGAGGTTCGATGCCCTTGGCCCGCAGCGACGTGATGTTCATGTTGGAACCAAAGCCGAAATAACGAAACATGATGAGATCTGCCGACGTCTTGTGACGCCCCGCGGGGGGCACCCTGCCCAAGAGCCGGCTTGCTGACGGACCCGTGATATCGACGAGCGGGGATCATACTCGACCCGTGGCGCCCCCCGTCAGATGCCGAAGCGATACCGCGTCCGCCCTGCCCTCTCGGGCAGAGTCGGGCCGCCCCGCATCCACTTGCCCCACGGCAGGCGCTCAGGACTGGCTGCCGCCGCTGGGGTATGACTTGTCATAGGGCGGCGTCAGGGTCGGGGCATCCCGCCTCGGCTCGGACGCCTGGAGGACGGTTTCGAAGGTGGGGGCGATCTCCACGCGGTCGCCGAGTCCCCATAGGGGTTTTGGCACGCCGAACCAATGGAGCAGCGTGGCGGCGAAGGAGGTCGAGTCGAAGGGGATCTCCCCCTCGGCCCTGACGACGGATCGTTGCTTGATCCAGGGCGAGACCATGATGGTCGGCACCCTGGGGCCCATCAGGTCGTAGGCGAACCCGTTGTTCAGGTCGTGGGGCCACGGCTTCCGGGCATAGGGCGGCGGGACGTGGTCATAGATGCCGCCGTTCTTGTCGAAGGTGATGATGAGCAGGGTCTGCTCCCAGCCGGGGCCGTTCTTGATGGCCTCGTAGATCTCGTTGAGCGCCCTTTCCCCGGGGACCAGGTCAGCGCCCGGATGGTATGAGGTGGCCCCGGAAGGCGCGATCCAGACCGGTTCCAGGTAGCTGAAGGCTGGCAGGGTGCCGTCCTGCGCGTCCTTCTTGAACTGCTCGATGTCCGCGATGAACGGGCTCGGGTTCGCATCGACGGAGGGGATCTGTCCCTTGAGATAGAGCTGGTCGGTGAATACGCAGTCTTCCCACAGCACTGAGTTGTAGATCTTCCAGCTCGTGATGCCCTGGCTCCAGAGCACCTTCCAGATGGATTGCCGGTGCGGCGCGTAGGGCCAGTATTTGTACGCATTGCCCCCTTCCCAGGTGCCGAGCCTGTCGAACGCGGAGCCGGTGACGGAAAAGGCGCGGTTGACGTCGGTGCCGCCGGGAATGGAGCAGAACCAGCGGTCGGAAATCGCAAAATTCCGGGCCAGGCCGTTCAGCACCGGCAGCTGTTCCGGGCTGAAGGTCTCCATCACCTGCGGGTTGGCGTTGTTGAGGATGAAACCGCCCATGTCCGGCTTGGCGCGCCCCCAATAGCCCGGCCCCTCGGCGAACATCTGCTGCAGGTTGTCCGGGGTCAGGTGGAACGGATCCTGATCAAGCGCCTTGAGGTCCCACTGCTCGCTCAGCTTCCCGTCCTTGAACTTGCTGACATGGACCTTCCGCTCGCCATCGAGGTTGTAGTCGTCCGTGCGCGCGCCATCGAAGGGATCGCGCGAGCCGATGTAGTGGCAGCCCTCATCGCCCTTCTCGTAGAGCCAGCCGCAGACATTGTCGAAGGAACGGCTTTCCAGCATGTAGTAGACGACATGCTTGATCTTCGAACGCATGAAGTCGATGGTTCCCGGCGTCTGCGCCGCTCGTTCCTGGATGGGAATGCGCGGCTGGTAGCCGGTCAGCACCGCGTCCGGACCGATGCCGGCAGGCAGCCGCCCCTCGCGAACGGGCCCGACCAGGACATCCGCGTGATCGGGGTCGAATGCCCACAGCCGGTAGCTGCCGTCATCGGGCCGCCAGTCCAGGACATGTCCGCCGACCGCGGTGAGTTCATGGCGCTCGTCGATCCGCTCCCAACGTCCTTCCCGGATCGCCGGGAGCGAAAGGGGCACATCCAGCTGCGGATCGAAGCTCCACAGTCGGAAGCAGCGCCGATCCGGCAACCGGTCCAGGACGTAATTGCCTATCGGGATGAGGGTGTGGCCTTTTTTGATGAAGGGAAAGGCGCCTTGCCCGGTATAGGCCTGGGGGATGGGATCGGCCGCCCCCGGCGAGTTGGGCTGGGGGTCGAAGTTCCACAACTCGAACGTCCCCCGCCCCTCTGTCGGGATCATGCACAGGACGAAACTGGACATGGGGATGAGGTCCAGCAGGTGATCCTCATCCGGATTGGTGCTGTAGTAGTTCCGGTAGTCCCAGAACTTGGCCTTCGTCCAGTAGCCGCTCTGCAAGGCCGAGCCATTCAGGGGGTCAGGGGAATCGGGATCGAAGTCGATGAGATTGAAGCGATAGCCGGGCGCATCGTCGTTTTGGCAAATGGGGCTCCATTGCAGCAGATACCCCCCCACCTGGGCCATGCGGTACGAGCGGTCGAAGGTCGCGTTGGGAGCCAATGGCACGGCTGTGAACAGGTCTTCCGCACCGACATCCATTCGATAGAGACGATAGGAATCGTCCCGTTGGTTTCTGCAGATCAGGAAGTCATATGAAAGTGTTTCATTGGTACTCATTGCCAGTTTGCCTCCCGTTTTTTTGGTTCAGTATGAGTGCCCCCGGTTTTGTGGCCCTCCTCCGCCTCAAGGTGCCTTGCACTTCAAGCCGTCTTGTTCAACCAGGCGCTCAGTTGTGCAACTTGCGACATCTCTGCCTGCAAATGCCCCAGCCTCCTTGCGACGAAAAACTCCGGCAGACGCTTGCCAAACAGCCACCACCACCTGACCGGATACCAGGCGTAAACCCAGATTGAATGTTCGGACACAGGGTAGGTAAGGGCAATCTTTGATCTGGGGGGGAAAATTTTGCCGAGCACAAATGCGATCTTGCCCATCAACCCGGTATGGATCGAGACTTCATGGCCAAGGTTGACGTCGCACCTGGCCTTGAAATTGCGGAGCATCAATTCGGCAGCCCCGTCGAGGAGGGATTGCTCCACATCCAGCACCGTGGCCTCCGGATATGGCCATTCAATGGTCACATCTGTACGGTATCGCTCGAGCAACCGCAGCGCCAAGACGACTCCGCTTTGGTGGCCTCCACGCCTTGCAAGCATCCAAAAGCGCGGCCAATCAATTGGCGATTTTTCCAACAGATACGCCAAGTCGCTGATCAATAAGGGGCCATTGGAAAACTGATGGTCATACACAGCATGGACGATCACATGCAACAACAGCTCGGTCGGAGGCAAGTACGCGATCCCATGCCCCGCGACATCAGATTCAATCAAGCGCCCCCAGAAACCGTCCTCATCGGACAAATCAAAGCCCGCCTCCGTATTCTCTTCGGGTTGATAGAGCTTCAGATGCAACTCTATGTTGACCTGCCCAGAGGGAGAACGTAGAGGAGGCAAATGTTTACCGTGTCTTGCGCAAGCATCCAGGCTGCCTTCGTATGGCTTCAGCCGAGTAAACCCGCTGTCCTGCAGCACCTGGAACGCTCGGAACACCTCCGCTTCGGGCACGAGGATATCGAGGTCACGCAGGGGACGTAGGCCAGGCAGAGGGTAGGCATGAAAAGCCAGCCAAGCCCCCTTCAGGGCAACGTGGGGAATGCCAGAGGTTTTGAGAATGCGATGCACCTGAAGCAGTTCACGCTGCAACATCAGGGAACGCATCGTGGCAGCCCTGAATGACTGGGCACAGGCCTCACGCAATGACTGCGGGATTGGCAATTCAGGCAATTCCCGGCTTAGGCGCCAATGCAGCAACGGCCCCAGGCGATGTGTATTGGCCATGGCCTGCAATGTCGACCAGTCCTGCTCGCCCAGGTGATCAGCCACGCGGATGGACATGACATCCTGCCGCAACAGAATTTCGAGCAGCAGAAGTTTCATTTCCTTAAGGGGGTGTTTCATTGCTTGATGACCGGCATTTCAATGAATCAGGCAGGCCGTCGCCAACTTCTGTATCGATCAAACATCGCCCAGCGCGCTGCATTCGCGGGATCGCTACGCGATCGCTCAATGGACTCCTTGATGAACGCGCGTATAACCGCAATCAACACGAAGAGCGATGTCACCATCATCAGATTGATCCATCGACGCGGCTTGAAGGGTTCGCCAGGAACCACAGCCTTGTCCAGAACCTTGACCGCTGAGAGGCCCTGTGCCGCATCCATCTTGGCTATCTCATATTGCCTAGAAAGCATCAGATAATTTGCGAGGGCATCCTCAACATCCCTCCTGGCATGCGTGTGTTCCAGAGCCAGGCCGGGCAGCTGTTCAATACCCATGCGCCTCAAGCCGGCCCTCCCCTGCTGTTGCCCTCGTATTTGATTCAACTGCCCCTGCAGTGCCATCAATTCAGCTTGTGCACGCACGACATCAGGAGATGCTGGCGTAGCAACCGCCTTCGCCACGTGCAACTCGACTTCCTTGGCGGCAATCCTGTTCCTGATCTCCTGCGACAATTTCAACAACATCCCCGTTTGGGAATCGAGGTCGCTGAGACGATGCAGCGCCTGGAAGGCCTTCAAAGCCTCTTCCGACTGGGTCAATTGAGACTTTGCCCGCAGCATCTGCTTTTCAAAGAAGGCCATGCGGATTGCGGCCTCACCGACCGCCAATGATTGAGTCAGGCGGGCATACTCCTCCACATAGCCATTGGCCAGTCGCATGGCCATTTCGGGGTTCTTATCTCTCACCTCGATCCGGATAAGCCCGTCCTTGCCGTCCGTGATCCTGGTGGCAGCCCTGAGGCGCAAGATGAGAGCCGAACGGGAGGGGGAATTGCCTTTGAAATGATCAGCCAGGCGAAATCGTGCGATGAGGCGCTCGGCCAGGTTCTCGCTGTGCAAAATACCAATGACAAGCTCGCGCTGAACGCCCATCTGCAGCCTTTGTCCCACGGCGGCTCGTCTGAGCATCTTGGACGATTTGCCAGTCATGCCCGCCAAGGCCTGCGCATCGGAAAAAACCGCCGCCGAAACGGATTGGATCGGCGCAGGAGGTAACAGGGTAGTAGTCGCCATGTACTTGGCGGGGCGAAAGAAAGCCAAGGTTCCGGACAACAGCAGGCCTGCCAGCGCCCAGCCCAGCAGCGAGCGCTTGAATTTCCACAGGGTCTTCAGTGCGCCACGCATCATGTTTCAGGCCAGCATGTTCTCAAGGCAAGGGTGCCGCATTGTATTGGACATCGGCCCATGTTCCCTGCCGAGCGATGCGGCCATGCTCCAGCACAACCACCTGATCCGCATGCTCCAGGGTCGGCAGGCGATGCCCAATGATCACCACGGTGAGATCACCATGCAGATTCTCGATGGCCTGACGTATACGCGCCTCGTTCTCCAGATCGAGCGCGCTAGTCGCCTCGTCCAGAATCAACAGGCCTGGGCGTGTAAGCAAGGCCCTGGCCAAGGCAATGCGCTGCCGCTCGCCGCCCGAAAGCCTCACACCGCCATCCCCGACGACAGTGTCCAGTCCGGCAGGCAAACCGAAGACAAAATCCGCTGCGGCATGCTTCAGGGCCGCGACCATTTCAGACTCGGTGGCACCCTGGCGCCCCCACTGCAGGTTGTTGCGGATGCTGTCGTGAAACAGAAAGACCTCCTGCGACACATAGGCAACCGAGCGTCGCCAGGCCATGCGCCGACTGGCATCGATCTCAACGCCATCGACCTTCACCACACCGGCATCCGGCAACAGCAAGCCCATCAACACGTCCGCCAGAGTGCTCTTGCCGGCCCCGGAGGCCCCCATGATGGCCGTCGTGGTGCGCGCTGGAAAACAGATTGAAACCGCCGCCAGTGCATCTTCCTGACGACCTTCGTAACGCACGGTAACCGAATCCAGACAGACCGAGTCCCGCACCGGGATACTGGGCAATGAATCGTCGCGGGCCGGCTCGGCAAAGCGCCGGCATTCCGCCAGCAAACGATCTACCTCATCCAGGGCCGGCATGGCGTGCAGCCAGTGGTGGTAATTCTGATGGCCGGCCATGAAGAGCGGAATCAGCCGGGCGAACACCATGACCAGCACCAGCAGTTCGGGCAGCGGGATATTCCAGAAGCTCAGCCCCATGTAGAGGAACGCCGCGAGCAGCAGCCCACCTCCGATTTGATACCAGGCCTGAGCCAGGCTGGTGCTCGTCGCGAAACGCAGCTGCTCATCGCGCAACCGGCGGGTCATCCGCATGAAGAAGTCGAGATGCCGGCCCTCGCTGCCGAGGATCTTGGTCAGCTTGATCCCGGCCAGGCTTTCCTGGACATTGCCATGCAAGGCGCGGCTCGCCCCCCCAAGCGTCTGCCCCAGCCGCAAGGCCTCGCGACGATGACCGGCAAGCAGCCAGAACACCAAGCCGCCACTGGCTAGGGCCATCAGCGTCATCGCCCAGGACAAGGTGACAGCCACCACCAGATAGGCGCCCGCTGTCGCCATGGTTGCAAGCAGTGCCAGGCCGAAGTTCAGCCCCACCCCTACCCGGTTCACATCGGTAAGCAGCAGATTGGCATGGTCGGATTTGCGCCCGGCGGCGATCCAGCGCCATTCCACACCCAGCAGGGCAGCGAAACAACGCTGCCGCATCGCATCGACCACCTGATACTGGAGGCTGGCGGCCAACCGCGCGCGCGCGAGCAGGATGATACTGCGCAGGATAAGCAGGACCAGAAACGCCAGGAGCAGACTGCCCAGCGACAATGCCAGCCCCGTCGCCTGCAACAGACTGAGCAGTTGGGCCACCGGAGGGGTTGCCACTGCATCGCTGCCACCGAGCACAGCCAGCATGGGCACCAATAGAAGCAGGCCGATACCCTCGGTCGTGCTGGCCAGGAACATCAAGATCAGAAGACCGGAAACCCATTGACGCGGCGCCGAGTTCAACAGGCGCAGAAAGGCCTGAAACGGCTTCATGTCATGCCTTGCAGAGGTCAGCAAGAAGGGGCGAAACGAAACAGCTCACCGTAGTGAACTGAGTGAACCCCGCCCCACCGGTGACGCGAACCCGCCCGGCCGCCACCCAAGCGTGGGCCGTCATCCCCCTCGTGTCAGGGACACGCGACACGCCCAAAAACAGGATGTACGGTATCCCATATAGGCCCAGCAACAGGCGCGCCACCACCGCCTGCGGAAAGCAATTCGAATTCCATGGGGTGTAGCGGGCGGCCAGATGCACTACCCGACCGATCTGCATGGCTCTGGCCTCCTGCGACGGATCAAGTAGCGGCACCCAGGGAGAGAGACCGACGGCAACACCAAGACGCGGGGCGAGATGGCGAAAGGCGACGGTAAAGATCGCGGCTTTGGCCATGCCCAGCAACAACCAGGTTGGAATGAACCAAACCTGACTCCAGAGAGGCTGGCGGAGAAAAATCCTCGCCTTGCGCAACACCCCCCCGAGCACAGTGAATCAACCAATATCGGCTGTCATCGGTTACAGGCTACGCTGGTCATGGAAAGGTTCGGGCTGCGCATGATGTTCCCTTAGTGTTCCTTGCTTGCATCAAGGTAGGTACGGAATGGTGCCGGCGAACAGGGGCGGGTCACTGAACCACGATGAGGCCTTCATTCAGAAGATCGCCCAAGGCCTTCAAGACATCCTTTTCGCACACCTCGTCGGATACTTCATATATTTCCGTTACTTTCCTACAGATATCCGAGACCTTCATCGGCTGCTCCAGCCAAGTCCAGATAGCGGTTAGGACCTTGTTCATCCCGTAATAATTGCCCTTGTCGATGCTCAACAACACGGTCTCACCATCGATCTCCGTTGAGACCTGATTGCGTGACTGACACACGGTGGAATCTGGGGTGATCCGAGTTGCCTGCATGCTACTCTCCGGGCAGTTGATGCTGCTGTAAAACGGCCCGAGATTCTAGCAGGCCACCTAGATCGCTAAACATGCGTGGACGGTATCAGCCTAGAAGAGCGCAGTCGCAGATACCCGCATCTTTGAACTCGCGGCGTGCTGGCTGGACCAGCCTAGCCCCCCCTGCGAAAGCAACTGCAGTTGAGGAGTGTCGTCACGTATGAGCGAAGAGATGAGCATGCCCGGCACATCGGCAGCAGGACGGCCTGACGCGCTTTCCGAAGCCAGCCGGCTTTGCACGCAATGTGGTATGTGCTGCGACGGTACGATGTTCCGGCGTGTACGCATTCTGGAAGGGGACGACCCCAGCCTCCATGAAATGTTGAGCGTTACCATGGGTGCGAAAGGGCAAGGCTTCCCGCTGCCATGCAAGGCTTTGCAAAACCGCAGTTGCACCATTTATTGCCGCCGTCCGCAAACCTGTGCAGACTGGAAATGCAAATTGCTGTGGCGATTTGAAAAGGAGGAACTCACCTTTCCGGAGGCCATGCGGATCGTCGTGCAGACGGCCGAGCATGCGGCTCGAGTCAGGGCGATGCTTGAGGCAGCGGTCGAGGAAAGGGGAGTGCCATTGATTCAGATCTACCGCAAGCTAGAAGAATCGAGCCCGCTATCCCCAGAAAATGCGCGCGCATTCCTAGAGTTCAACGCATTGCGAGTGCGCGTGGACAAGCACTTCAAGACAAAAGAAATAGCCTGACCCTGGCGGAACGCCTCCCCCAAGATATCTGGAAGGTGTAGCGGATGCGATTGGCAGCTTATCGCGTCGTAGATGAAACCTCAGCCATGGTCATCTTATTCACTGCATGACGTCTACACCCCATCTCTACAGCCTTGTCCGTAAACGGCGGGGTGAACACCTGAAAGCCGCGCTTAGAAAAATTCCGGGACTTACCTGGACGGTGCGGCTGCTCAGGCTACTGGTGAGTCCGCGATACCGCAGCATCATGCGGCTGCAACACGAAAAACCTGAAGGCCTGTTCCAACCCTACGGCACGACTTCTTCCGACCGCTATCCGCACATCTTTGCTTTCGTGCAGGATCAGCTTGCTGGCGTTACCGCACCGCGCCTGCTGTCGTTCGGCTGTTCGACGGGGGAAGAGGTTTTCACCTTGAGGCAATATTTTCCCAGGGCCGAGATCACCGGCATCGATATCAATGCGCATAGCATCGCCATCTGCCGCAAGAAACTAGCTCGCCGCCGCGATGCAGAGATCCGCTTCCAGCAAGCGCACACCCCGGAAGCCGAGCCTGCAACGCACTATGACGCCGTATTCTGTATGGCCGTCCTGCGCCATGGCGAGTTGGAGACGACGCATACACGCAATGCGATCGCTTGATCCGCTTTGCCGATTTCGAGCGACAGGTGACTGCGCTTGCCCGTTGCCTCAAGCCAGGTGGCTACTTGGTGATCCGGCATAGCAATTTCCGCTTTTCCGATACTGCCACGTCCGCGGAATTCGACATTGCCCTCTGCGTCCTGCCCAAGCCGGGTATCGAGCGAACACCGCTTTATGGCCGTGACAATCGGCTATTGGCGCAGGTGGTCTACAACGACACCGTATTCCGCAAACGGGGCCTCCCTGAGCGTGGAAGCAGAAGCGGTTTAATGAATGACTAGCAGTCCGGCCTCATCCGAAAGGCTGGAAGTAGGTCAACCAAAAGCAAGGCCACTCCGCTGTCGCACCTACGGAGCATCACACGAAACTGGAGCCATCTCACTCAAGCGATGAGAGATGTCTCCGCCAAGCGCTCTGAATACGTCATGAGCAGTTCTTTGCTTTGAGGAGTCAGTTTTTCCTCGCAGAAGGCCTGCACATACGCGATGTCGTCTTCGTCGAGGTAAGCGGAATACCCGCCCACTTTTCCCTTCCTGACTCGCGTGGACTCCGGATCATCCGCCGAAAAGCTGAAATTGAAGCCAGGAATCCTGGTCCGCGTTTCCACTTCCTGCATCGCCTCAAAGGAGGAGAGGCTGATCGCCTGAGCAAGGTTGCCTTCTTCGATGGGTATGCCCATGAATTCGAGCACCCCCCTGACAGAGCCGACGATGTCCCGGTGCATGGCCTCATAGCTCAGGATATGGACGGAACGGTTACCAGCGAGGAAATCCGCCCAACTATTGAGGTGGGTGCAATAGGCGGCAATGCCCTTTTCGCTACGAATGAATTCCTTGATCGAACCTTTCCAAGAGCGATCGTCTGTAAACACGCGCGCATGCTGGAAATAGCGCGAAACCACCGTATCAAGCGGGGAACGCAGCAGGAAAACAATCTTCTTGAGCCCGAATTTGTCTTCTGAAAAGGCGTCATGGCTTGCCAAAACCAGTGGAAAACGCGTGTCGTCGTAATAGTCGTACACGCCCACACCCTTCTCCTCGTCCAGGATGTCATGCGGAATGAGTTGAAAGAAGGTGCGAAAATCAATGGACAAGCCAAGCTGGAAACGCAGATTCAGGTAATGGGCCAGCAGGTAACGCAACCAGGTACGCCCCGACTTGGGAAAGGAACACAAGTAGACAGCGGGTTTGTCCAAGTAGCGTTCGAGCAGGTCATCCGCGGGTGTGCGGCCCGCAAAGCGCCTTGCCACTTCCTCCGCATGCAGTGAAGCAAAGGCGGGGATGAGCTTGAAATGGCGGTACCCCATGCGATACAGCTTGCCAACGTCGAAGAATGCCTTGCCGAAGGCCTGCCTTTCAGCCGCGGTCTTGGTGCAGTCTGCGGTTTCCTTGCGGCCCTGGTTTTGCTGCGAGACACCTAGCCAGCATGTGCGGTCCGGGCAGGCATAACCGCAGGTCGCATTGGCGAATAGCATGATGCGGTCCTTGAATGGCAACGACTCCAGCAGTTCGTCGTCGTCGTTCTTCTCCATGGGCAGCACAATCTGATCATAGATTTCCAACGCCCGTTCGATTTTCTCGCGCGTGTTGATCTTCTTCAGGATGCTGCCCCGCACCAAGTAATGCGGGTAATCCCGTTTGATTCGCCGCGCCAGCGGGTTCGAAGTGCATGTGATGGAATTGCCCGCGACGTGATGACGCTCGAGTAGCGGGCGGCTCTGCTCGTACAGGGCCTCGTCGAAATAATGATTGGTCAGGTTGAGCGAGAGTTTCACGCCCAGCTCCTTGAGCTGGGCCAGGTGAATATTGGTCATGGCGCGCCTAGAGTCATAGGGGCGGCCACCGTAGAGCAACGAAGGGAAGAGCACGAAACCGAAGGCGCTATCGATGTTCGCTGCACCGACATAGGGGTAATACAGCTTCAGGTAGCTACCCATATCGAGATAGGGGCTGACCTTGCGGGCAGACACCGAAAACTTCGCCCCAGGTAGTGCGAAGTCCTGCAGGTGTTCGCTCAACTCAATGACGTTGCTATGTATGGGCACTCGAATGTCCAACATTCATATTGTCTCGCTCGCTAGGGAACCTCTGCACTACCCCGCCCACTCGTTCGTGGCGACGAGTTCAGGGTCAATATCGTTTCGTAGGATGGGATCGAAACAGATGCTGAACGGTTCTTGGGCTCCAGCAAGCCCCTTCGTGGGC
>JBFMHC010000023.1:0-3553 GCA_040751755.1 Pseudomonadota bacterium | reverse complement strand
TGTCGAGCGACAGTTCGGTGCCAGCGAGGGGCATGAGCAGGGCCTTCCAGTCCTGGCCGTCGCCGCTTCCGGACTCGATCGCGACGCCCAGGCTGTAGCCCGCCCCCACGGCCTCGCACCAGCGGATCTGGCCGCGCAGGAGAAAGGTGCCGGGCTGGCTCGCCAGACGGAGCCAGAGCTGGACGGGGCGCCCCACGGCGAGGGAACGGTCGGCGGAGAGGCGCAGTCCTTCCGCCGAAATGTCGAGTGTCTGGCAGGGAAAGGTCACCTTCGGCTCGTCCAGTGTGCTGACGAAAAGGGCGTCGGAATACGCCCGCCTTGGCTGCTGACGGCGTTCGATGTTCGAATGGCTCATGCTCAGCGACGCTCCGTACCGGGTAAAGACGTGGAGATATGCTGCCGTAATTGCCTGAGGGCATGGGCGTGACGTTCGTCCTCGAACACAGGGTGCGAGCGTCCGGCCAGCACGTCGTCGATGAACTGGCCGATGGGGCGCTCCAGCACCGGCTGCTCCAGCCGGTCGGCGAACACCAGCACGCCCAGGGTCGTGTCCACATGGTAGGCCTTGAGGCGGCGCGGAACCTGGCCCTCGGCGACATGGACGAGGAACCAGTCCCCGGGCTGAAAGGCCATGCGGATGAATTCGTCCACCACGCGCTGGGGCAGGGCGAGGGAGGGCTGCGGCAAGGCGGGGGGCTGCGCAGGCGGTGGGCTTGATTCGGAGGCGGGTGGGGCTTCAGCCTCCGGTTTTTGGGTTTCCGGCGCTGTGCTCTCCAGGGCCTGGCGCAGTTCCTCGAAGGTCTTGTGGAAGCCTCTCTGCTCCAGGCCGTGACGTCTGAGGGTCTCTTGCATCCTGTGCAGCAGGGGCTCCACGCCCTCCGGGCGGCCCGCATCCCCAGCGGCCGATAGACTTACCAGCTCCCGCATCATGCCGTGGGCTTGCTCCCAGTCGTCGCCCTGTGGGCCCGTTCGCTGGGCAATCAGCAGCATCAGCGGCCCCCAGGTCTGCAGTAGGAAGGTGCGCAAGGGCTGCGGAGCCGTGCCATGCGATGCCAGGGTGGTGTGGATGGCCTGGGTGGCCGCGGTGCGGGCCTCGTTGAAGCTCACCACGGGGGCGCGGTGCGAGGCGGCCCGCTCCATGGCCGGGGCGATGTCGCGCGGTAGGTACTCCGCGGTGCGCAGTTTTTCCAGCGCTGTGGAAAAGATGCCGAGGTCGTGGGCGAAGTCGCTGCACAAGCTGCCGATGATGCGCTCCACGCGAGGCCGCCATGGGGCCTGTTCGACATTCGGAACCCGCGCCAGATCGACCAGCCGGCTCCATAGCTGGCGCACAGGATGCTTGGCGTCGTGCAAGACCTCGCGGTCGAGCAGGGCGGCCTTCATCAGCGGGAGGTGCATGCGCAGCAAGGTGGTTTTGAAGCTGGTGGACAGGCCGGGATCGGTCACGGCGTCGTAGACCATGAGGCCCATCAGGTCCATCAGGCGTTGGAGCTCGGGGGCGAGAGCGACGTCGTGCGGCAGCTCGGGTACGCCGCGGAGCTGGTGCAGTTCCGTGACTTGGTCGGGGATCCGGCTGCAGACGCGCGACTGAATGGCATCCAGATGGGCGAGCAGGGCGTCGCGCTCCATCACCCCGGTGGCCGTATGGTCGACCGTCTCGCCCGGGGCGTGTCCCTCGCCCGCGCGGCTGTGCGGTTCAAGAACCTGTTTGATGCGTTGGTACATCTCGTCCATGGCCGGGACGAGCAGCTGGTCCAGCAGACGCACCAAAAGCAGCTGGACGGGGGGAGGGGCGGGCTGTTCGGCCAGATAGGCCGCGATGGCCGAGGTGAAGGCCTGAGGCCTGAGGTCGTCCATCGAAAAGGCCGCTTCGGCACCGGCGGCCTGGAGGCCCCGCTCGATGGCGGCGAGCGCCTCGAAATGCACAGCTTCCGCATGGACGGCGAGCCGGCCAAGGGCCTGGCTCACCAGCGGATCCACTTCCGCGTCGGCTTTCCCGCCTGCCCACTGCTCCGCAAGATGCCGGGTGATGGCCTGGGCGCCGTCGCTCCGGAGGCTGCGCAGATAGCGCAGCGTATCCAGATGCAGGTCGACCGCACTCCCTTCGCTCGACTGTCCCGCAAGGGCGAACAGGAGTTCCTCGGCTTGCAGGAGGATCGCCCCGAGGGCGTCGCGGAAGGCTGTGAGACACGCTTGGCGCAGAGGGGTGATCGGGTTCATGCATGCGCTCCCGCCCGAGCAGGCTCGGCGTCAACGATGCGCACGGTGCTCCATGGGCTGGATGCGGTATGCATGATCAGTCATTGCCCTCCCAGCAGATGGGCCTCGGCCCGTTCAAGTTCCTTCTCGGTTCCGTAGAGGATCAGGGTGTCATCCGCCTGGAGCACCGTGGTCGATTCTGGCATGTCCCCCTTGATTCCGCCACGGCGGATGGCGTCGGGCAGGACATCCAGTCCGGCGAGGGCCTCGCCAAGGGTGCGCCCCACGGCCCAGGCCCCGGGGGGAAGGGTGATGCTGGCGAGCGAGCCGCGCAGGGCATTGGCGGCATCCACGGAATCGCCGCGGCCCTGGAAGATGTGGCGCAGCAGGCTGTAGTGGTCGTGGCGGATGCGCTGGGCCCGGTGCAGCGCGCGCCGCATCGGAACGCCCAGGCGGGTGGTCAGGTGGGCGCCCAGCATGAGGCTGGCTTCGAAGGCATCCGCCACCACCTCGGTCGCCCCCGCCCGGAGGAGGTCGTCCATGCGGTTGATGGACAGCACGCGCACGAACACCGGCAATTCCTTATATTGGAGCCGGACCACGTTGAGGGTCTTGAGTGCCGCCTCGGCATCGTGATGGGTGATCACCAGGGCGCGCGCCTTGTCAATGCCGGCGGCGCGCAGCAGGTCGATGTGGGTGGCGTTGGCGAAATGCACGTTGTAGCCCGCGCGCTGGGCCTTCTGGATGATGTCGGGATCGACCTCGAGTGCAATGTAGGGGATGTCCTCCTGCTCGAGCAGGTAGGCAAGGTTCTGCCCCACGCGGCCGAAGCCTGAGAGGATGACGTGCCCCGTGAGTTCGGCGCTCTGCTGGGCGATCTCCTCACGCCGTTCGACATAGGTCTGCCGGTAGCCGCGGATCAGGGCCTTGGTGATGCGGCCGTTGTAGCGCACCAGGAAGGGGGTGGCGACCATGCTCAGCAACACGGTGGTGAGTACGACCTGCACCGCCTCGTGCGACAGCAGGCTGCCGCGCGAGGCCAGCGCCAGCAGGGCAAAGCCGAATTCCCCGCCCTGTGCCAGCACAAGGCCGGTGCGCAGGGCCACGCCCGGCTCCTCGCGCAGGGCAACGCCTACGCCGAAGATGATCAGCGTCTTCATCAGCACCATCAGCACCAGCAGGCCGAGGGCGCTCGGCAGGATATGGGGCAGGGCCTGCATGTCGAGTAGCATGCCGATGGTGATGAAGAACAGGCCGAGGAGGACGTCCTGGAAGGGGCGGATGTCGCTCTCGATCTGGTGGCGGTAGGCGGTCTCGGACAGCATGATCCCGGCGAGGAAGGCGCCGAGTGCCA
>JBFMHC010000022.1:0-19374 GCA_040751755.1 Pseudomonadota bacterium | reverse complement strand
CGCTTGCGGGTGCGCTTGGCGCGCAGCTCAAAGCCCGTATACATCGGCGCCTCCAGACTCATCTGCTTCATGTCGCTATTGTCCCATCCCGGCAGTCTGGCAGGAAGGTTTTGCAGACCTTCCCTAAAAATGTTTTCCATGATTGCATGAAGGTTGTTTGCTATTTCCAAACTATTGATTAATATTTGCAGCGCTCGGCTACTCCGAGAAATCACTAATTAATGAATGGAGTTCACGCATGGCCAGTTACCAAGAAATCCTCAATCAGATCGAAACCCTGAAACGCCAGGCGGAGGATGTCCGCAAGCAGGAAATGGCGAATGCCATTGCGGATGTCAAACGCATCATGGCCGAATACGGCATTACCCCTGCCGACCTCGGGCTGGCCGGTCGTCCCGCCGCCAAGGGCAAGCGTGCCACCGTGGCGGCTAAATACCGCGACCCCGCGAGCGGCAAGACCTGGAGTGGCCGCGGACGCAAGCCGGCCTGGGTCGCCGCCCTGCTGGCCGAAGGCAAGAACCTGGACGCTTACAAGGCCTAAGCACGGCCGACACCCCCGCAAGCCCCGAAAAGGCCCTGGAATCAGGGCCTTTTTCGTTTTTCCTGATGCCGACACTCATCCCAGGGCGGCGGCGATGATCTCATCCAATTGCGCCTTGTGCAGGCTCGCAAGGCCGGTTGCCGGGGCTGCGGATTCAGGCCTGCCCGCATAGTCCAGCCAGACGCCGGATTGCTGGCGGATCTGGAAGGCGATGAAACGCCAGGCCCCCTGATTCTGCGGCTCGTCCTGCGCCCATGTGATGCCCTCGATATTCGGGTAACGCGAGAGCACCTCGCGAATCTCGACATCCGGCACGGGGTAGAGCTGTTCGATGCGGATCAACGCGATGTGACTCAGGGTGCGTTCGCGGCATGCCTTCAGCAGGTCGTAGTAGATGCGCCCGGAACAGAAGACGAGGCGACGCACACCCTGCGGGCCTGGCTTGCGCGGATCGTCGAGCACCGCCTGGAAGCCGCCGGAGATGAATTCCTCCACCCCCGAGACCGTTTCCGGATGCCGCAGCAGACTCTTCGGCGTAAACAAAATCAGTGGCTTGCGATACGGTCTTAACAGTTGCCTGCGCAGCACGTGGAAGATCTGTGCGGGCGTGGTCGGCTGCGCGATCTGGAAATTGTCGTGCGCGGCCAGTTGCAGGAAGCGCTCGATGCGCCCCGACGAGTGCTCCGGCCCCTGCCCTTCATAACCGTGCGGCAGGAACATGACCAGGCCGTTGAGCAATCCCCACTTGGTCTCGCCGGCGGCGATGAACTGGTCTATGACCACCTGGGCGCCATTGGCGAAGTCGCCGAACTGGGCCTCCCAGACCACCAGCTGGTCCGGCGCCGCGCCGGCGTAGCCGTATTCGAAGCCAAGCACCGCCTCTTCGGATAGCAGGGAGTCGACGACCAGGAAATTCGCCTGCCCGGGAATCAGGTGCTGCAAGGGGATGTGCACGCCGGCATCCCAGCGCTCGCGCCTCTGGTCGTGCAGCACCGCGTGGCGGTGGAAGAAGGTCCCGCGCCCGGAGTCCTGGCCGGTCAGCCGTACCGGCACGCCGTCGCACAGCAGGCTGGCGTAGGCCAGGTTTTCCGCCATGCCCCAGTCGATGGGCTGCGTCCCCTCCCCCATGGCCTGGCGGTCGTCCATGATCTTGCGCACGCGCGGATGCAGGCTGAAGTCCTCCGGCACCGCCACCAGCCGCTTCGCCAGCGCCTGCAGCCGCTGCGCCGGGACCGTCGTGTCTGCGGGGACCCGCCAGTCCGTGCCCTTGTAGGGCGACCAGTCCGGGGCATACGGGTTCTTCACGCCCGCCTGGTAGCGCGCCGGCGCTTCCAGGCCCGCGCGGTAGGCCTGCACCAGGAGCTCGTCCTCGTCGCCCTCGATCAGCCCTTCCCCGCGCAGGCGCTCTGCATACAGGCCGCGCGTGCTGGGCAACGCGTGGATGCGCCGGTACATCAGGGGCTGGGTGACCATGGGGTCGTCCTGCTCGTTGTGCCCCAGGCGCCGGTAGCAGACGAGGTCGATGGCGACGTCGCGCCGCCAGGTCATGCGGTATTCCAGGGCGATCTCCACCGCGCGCACCACCGCCTCCGGGTCGTCGCCGTTCACATGCAGCACGGGGGCCTCCACCATCTTCATGACGTCGCTGCAATACAGGCTGGAGCGGGTGTCGCGCGGGTCCGAGGTGGTGAAACCGATCTGGTTGTTGAGGATGATGTGCAGCGTGCCGCCGGTACGGAAGCCTCGCGTTGCCGCCATGTTGAGCGTTTCCATGACCACGCCCTGGCCGGCGATCGCGGCATCGCCGTGGATCAACACCGACATGACCTGCGAGCCGTCGTGGTCGTCGCGCCGCTGCTGCCGCGCACGTACCCAGCCCTCCACCACCGGATTGACGATCTCCAGGTGCGAGGGGTTGAAGGCCAGCGCCACGCGGATGTCGCCGCCGGGCGTCTTCAAGTCCGCTGAGAAGCCCTGGTGGTACTTCACGTCGCCGCTGCGATGCTGTTCAGTCGGCACGTCCTGCGCATGCTCGAACAAGTCGATGACCGAGCGTCCCAGCACGTTGTGCAGCACGTTCAGGCGGCCGCGGTGCGCCATGCCAAGCCCGATCTCCTGGATGCCGGCACGCGCGGACAGCTCCACCAGGTGGTTGAGCAAGGGGATCAGCGACTCCCCGCCCTCCAGGGAGAACCGCTTCTGGCCGACGTAGCGCGTGTGCAGGGTGCGTTCCAGGGTCTCGGCGGCGGTGAGCTGGCCCAGCAGCCAGCGGCGCATCGCGGGGTCGAGGCGCGACGTGCCCGGCTCGGCCTGGGCCAGGTCGCTCTCCAGGCGCTCCTGCAGCCAGCGCTTCTGCGGCGTGCTCGACAGGTGCATGTACTCCGCGGAAAGGGTGCCGCAATAGGCGCGCCGCACACGCGCGAGGATGTTGCGCAGGGTGTCGCGCGGCGGCCCGACGAGCGAGCCGGTCTCGTATTCCTGATCGAGGTCCGTTGCGGTCAGGCCGTGGTTGGCCGGGTCCAGTTCCGGCACCTGCGGCCTGTCGTGCAGCTGCAGCGGGTCCAGCTCGGCGGCGCGGAAGCCATGGAAGCGGTAGGCGTTGATCAGCTGCAGCACGGCGACCTGCGTCGCCTCGCACTTCAGCAGCGGCAGGTCGGACACCCCCAGGGACTCGCGCCGCGGAAACTCGGCCGGGGCGGGAGCGGGCACCGGCAGCAGCCCGGGCCGCGCCGCCTCGAGCTGTTCCAGGTACTCGAGGCTGCCGACGTACAGTGCCGTCCGGCTGGGGATGGCCTGCGGCATGCGCCGGGGGTCAGCCGCGCTGCCCGATCGGCACGTAGTCGCGCCGCTGGGCGCCGGTGTAGAGCTGGCGCGGGCGGGCGATGCGGTGCTCGGGGCTGGAGATCATCTCGCGCCATTGCGCGACCCAGCCGGCGGTGCGCGCGAGGGCGAAGATGGCGGTGAACATGGAGTTGGGGATGCCCATCGCGCGCATGACGATGCCGGAATAGAAATCCACGTTCGGATAGAGCTTCTTCTGGATGAAGTAATCGTCCTCCAGGGCGATCTTCTCCAGCTCCAGGGCCAGCTTGAACAAGGGGTCGTTGTGCAGGCCCAGCTCGTCCAGCACCTCGTGGCAGGTCTGGCGCATGATCGCGGCGCGCGGGTCCATGTTCTTGTAGACACGGTGGCCGAAGCCCATGAGGCGGAAGGAGTCGGTCTTGTCCTTGGCGCGCTTGATGTACTCGCCGATGCGCGAGGCATCCCCGATCTCCTCCAGCATCTTCAGCGTCGCCTCGTTGGCCCCACCGTGCAACGGGCCCCACAGCGAGGCGATGCCGGCGGCGATGCATGCGAAGGGGTTGGCGCCGGAGGAGCCGGCCAGGCGCACGGTGGACGAGGAGGCGTTCTGCTCGTGGTCCGCGTGGAGGATGAAGATGCGGTCCAGGGCGCGCGCCAGCACCGGGTTCGGTTGGTACTCCTCGCACGGCGTGGCGAACATCATGTAGAGGAAGTTCTCCGCGTAGTTGAGGCGGTTCTGCGGATACATGAACGGTTCGCCGACGTTGTACTTGTAGCTCCACGCGGCGATGGTCGGCACCTTGGCGAGCAGGCGGAAGGCCGCGGTCTCCCGCTGCGCCGGATCGAAGGCGTCGGAGGAATGGCGGTAGAAGGCCGACATCGCCCCCACCACGCCCACCATCACGGCCATGGGGTGCGTGTCGCGGCGGAAGCCGCGGTAGAAGTTGGCCATCTGGTCGTGCAGCATGGTCTGGCCGCTGATCTTGGCGACGAAGGCCTCCTTCTGCGCCGCCGTCGGCAGTTCGCCGTTCAGCAGCAGATAGGCCACTTCGAGGAAGTCCGCCTTCTCCGCCAGCTGTTCGATGGGATAGCCGCGGTAATACAGCAGGCCCGCATCCCCGTCGATGTAGGTGATGTCGGAAGCGCAGCTGGCGGTGGAAAGGAAGCCCGGGTCGTAGGTGAACAGGCCGTGGTTGCCCAGGCTGCGGGTGTCGATCACGTCCTGGCCGAGGCTGCCGGAGAGGATGGGCAGCTCGATGGTGCGGCCGTCGATGGTGAGGGTGGCGGTGCGCTTGCTCATGGTGTGGTTACCGGTGTTGATCTCTATCGCGGCGCCGGCCTGCCGTACGGCGGCCGCGCGCCTTCGCGTCCTGTAACGGAAGATATACGAATAGGCGCCACGGGGAAATGCACAGGCGCCGATCCGGCCCGCACGGGCGGGCCGGTTTTCCTGTCCCCGACGGGGAGCGGGCTGGGCGCCGCCCGGCCCTGGGGGCGATCAGGAGATCATGCCCAGGGTGCGCGGCAGCCAGAGCGACAGCGTCGGCCAGTAGGTCACCAGGATCAGGAAGGCCAGCATGGTGAGCAGCCACGGCCACACGGCGATGGTCAGCTCGGTGATGCCCATCTTGGTGATGCCGCTCGCCACGTAGAGGTTGAGGCCGACCGGCGGGTGGCACATGCCCACCTCCATGTTCACCACCATGATGATGCCGAAGTGCACCGGGTCGATGCCCAGCTGCATGGCGATGGGGAACAGGATGGGCGCGAGGATCAGGACGATGGAGGACGGCTCCATGAAATTGCCCGCCAGCAAGAGCAGGATGTTGGCGACGATCAGGAAGGCGATCACGCCCAGGCCCTGGCCCAGCATCCAGTCGGCCATCTCCTGCGGGATGTTCTCGTGCGTCATCAGGAAGGAGAACAGCACCGCGTTGGTGATGATGTAGAGCAGCATCGCGCTCATGTTGGCGGAATTGAGCAGCACCTTGGGCAGGTCCGACAGCTTCAGGTCGCGGTACACGAAGGTGGCGATGAAGAAGGCGTACACCGCGCTCATCGCCGCCGCCTCGGTGGGTGTGAACAGGCCGGAGTAGATGCCGCCCATCACCACCACGATCAGCATCAGGCCCCAGACGCTGTCCTTGAAGGCCTTGAGGCGCTCCTTGAGGCCGGCCTTCGGCTGGCGCGGGTAGTTGAACTTGCGCGCCCGGTACCAGGTGGTTAAGCCCAGGAAGGCCGCCAGGATCAGGCCGGGAATCACCCCTGCCATGAACAGCGCGCCGACCGAGGTGTTGGTCGACACCGAATACATCACCATGACGATGGACGGCGGGATGAGGATGCCCAGGGCGCCCGAGGTGGTGATGACGCCGGCGCCGAAGCGCTTGGGGAAGCCCGCCTTGACCATGGCCGGCAGCAGGATGGAGCCGATCGCCACCACGGTGGCCGGGCTGGAGCCGGACACCGCCGCGAACAGGGCGCAGGCGAGCACCCCGGCCAGGCCCAGTCCGCCGTGCCAGTGGCCGACCATCGAGGTGGCGAACTTGATCATGCGCCGCGCCACGCCGCCGTGGGTGAGGAAGTTGCCGGCGAGGATGAAGAACGGGATGGCCATGATCTCGAACTTCTCGATGCCGGTGAACAGCTTCAGCGCCACCGACTCGATGGGCACCGCGGTCATGGTGTAGAGGAAGGCCAGCACGGTGAGGCCGAGCGAGATGGAGATGGGCATGCCGGTGAGCATCAGCGCCACCAGCAGGCCGAAGATGATGGCGGTGCTCATCGCTTCTTCTCCTCGTCATCCAGCAGCGGCTCCTTGACCGGGTGCGGATGCAGTTCGTCGTCCATGCGGTAGATGCGGTCCTCCTCGCCGGCCTTGGGCGGCCCCTCCTCCTCTTCCAGACCGGCGACGTGGCCGTGGTCGTGATGCGGCAGCTCGCCGGTGCGCACGAAGCTCCAGGCCACCTGCAGGAAGCGGAAGCACATCAGGAATGAACCGAGCGGGATCGCCGAATAGACCACCCAGGTCGGCCACTCCAGGTCCGGCGTGGTCGGGCCCTCGGGAATGTCGCCTACATCCAGGCCCTGCCAGGTCAGCCAGGCGTAGTGGGCGCCGTTTTCCCAAACGAAGGTCGCGCCCAGGGTCCCGACAATGCCGGTGAACAGCGCACCGGCGAGCAGGCCGAAGGTGATGAACCCGCCGCGCGTACGGTCGCTCAGGCGGTTGATGAGCACGTCGACGCCGACGTGGATGCCGGTGCGCACACCGTAGGCGGCGCCGAACTTGGCCATCCACACGAACATGATGATGGTGAGTTCCTGAGCCCAGGAAAGGTCGAGCTGGATCAGCCAGTCCTGCACGGCCTCTGACGGGATCCAGGTCGAACTGGCCAGGTAGCGATGCACCACCGCCACGAAGGTGATGAGCGTGGCACCGGCCATCAGGAAGGAGATGAAGATCTCCTCCAGGCGGTCGAGGATTTTCATGGGCACGAATGAATCCTGGCTGATTGGATAAGCACAGCTTGCTCCCTCACCCTGCCCTCTCCCGGTGGGAGAGGGGTGGTCCTCCCCTCCCCCGTCGGGGGAGGGGCCGGGGGTGAGGGAGCCCGGTCTGATGGCTCACCGGCATCACAGCTTGGCCGGATCGAACCCGGTCTGGCCGTAGATTTGCTGCACCAGGCCCAGGCCGACGCGATCGTCCATCTTCTCATGCACCTTCACGAGCGCCTTTTTCAGCGCCACGCGCTCGGCCGGGGTCGGCGTGTAGATCGCGGTCTTGCCGGCCTTGCGCACCGCCTCCAGGGCCTCGTCGTTCTCCTGTTTGGCGATCTTGTTGGCGTAATCGGTCGACTCCTTCATCGCCTGTTCCAGCTTGGCGCGCACGTCCGCGGGCAACTCGTCCCAGAACTTCTTGTTGACGATCACCGCATAGCCCAGATAGCCGTGGTTGGTCAGCGACAGGTGCTTCTGCACCTCATGCATCTTCTGCGTGTAGAGGTTGGAGATCGGGTTCTCGGTGCCATCCACCACCCCGGTCTGCAGCGCCTGGTAGACCTCGGAGAAGGCCATCACCTGCGGCAGGGCGCCGAGCGCGCGCATCTGCGCGTCCAGCACCTTGGACGACTGGATGCGCATCTTCAGGCCGCGGAAGTCATCCGGCGTCCTCAGCGGCTTGTTGGCCGAGAACGACTTGAAGCCGTTGTCCCAGAACGCCAGGCCACGGATGCCCTTGGCCTCCAGCTTGTCCAGCATGGCGCGGCCGAGCGGTCCCTGGGTGACGCGGTGCAATTCCTCGTAGTTGTCGAAGATGTAGGGCAGGTCGAAGACCTCGAACTCCTTCACCCCCAGCGGCCCGAACTTGGCCAGCGAAGGCGCCAGCATCTGCACTGCGCCGAGCTGCAGGGCCTCCATTTCCTCCTTGTCCTTGTACAGCGTGCTGTTGGGGTAGACCTCGACCTTGACCCGTTTCCTGGTCAGTTCCTCGGCGCGTTTCTTGAAGTACTCGGCGGCCTGCCCCTTGGGCGTATCCACGGCCACCACGTGGCTGAACTTGATGACGATGGGCTCGGCGGCGAAGGCGCCGAAGGAAATCACGGCGGCGGCCAGGCCGGCGAACAGGGCATTCAGCTTCATCTGCGTCTCCTTGATGTGTGCAAGACAGGGCGATGGCATTGTTCAGCCGCTTCCGGCGGGGCGGTATTGTGGATTTCCACAATCCGCTACCATGCCCCGATGGCGTCGCCGCGCACGATTCCCCGCCCCGTTCCCCGCCCCAACCGCTGGCTGTGGCTCCTGCCCAGGCTGGCGTTCACCCTGTTCGTGGCCTCGGTGGCGGCGCAGATCTGGCTGAACCAGCGCGCCGAGAGCGAGACGGAGCGCGCCACGCTGCTCAACGACATGCTCTGGCTTGAGCAGACCCTGCGCTTCAACCTGAGCCACAACGAGGAAAACCTGGCACGCGTGGGACCGGATTCCGAGGTCGGCATCGACCTGTTCGAGGCCCATGCCCGCGCCCTGCTCGGCAACAACAGCGGCCTGGTCGGCGTGGCCCTGCTGGCGGCGGACGGCACGCCGCGCTACCGGCTGCCGATGGATGCCGGCGCGATTTCAGCGCAGGCACGGGAAGCGGCGCGGCGGCTCGGCAAGCCTGTCTACAGCACGCCCTACACGGACGAGGGCGGCACCTGGCTGTTCCAGGTCGACGTGCCGCTGTATCGCGCCGGCCGCTATGCCGGCGCCGCCGTCGGCACCTACAGCCTGAACAAGATGCTGCGCGACGCCGTGCCCTGGTGGCTGGCGCAGCGTAACCACATCGGCGTGCTGGACCTCGACGGCCGCATGCTGGCGACCCGCTCCCACCTGCCCGGCGGCGAAGGCCGATCCAGCCACCGCATCTTCTTCGACCCGCCCGGCCACGGCCTGGTCCTGCAGGCGACACCGATCCGCCCGCCCGAGACCTGGGCCGGCCACTTCCTCACCGGCTCGCTGGTCCTGCTCGCCATCACCGTGGTGTGGAGCCTGTGGGCGCTGCGCCGCGACATCCAGCAACGCCAGGCCGCCGAGCAGGCCCTGCGCGAGGAGCATGCCTTCCGCATGGCGATGGAAGACTCGCTGCAGACCGGCCTGCGCGCACGCGACCTGGAGGGCCGCATCACCTACGTCAACCCGGCCTTCTGCCGCATGGTGGGCTGGCCGGCCGAGGCGCTGGTCGGCCGCCTGCCGCCCATGCCCTACTGGGCGGACGAGGAGATGGAGACCACGCAGGCGATCAACGACCGCATCCTCGCCGGCAAGGGCCCGCGCATCGGCTACGAGATCCGCCTCAAGCGCAGCAGCGGCGAGACCTTCCCCGCCCTCATCCACACCGCGCCCCTGATCGACGCACAGGGGCGGCAGACCGGCTGGATGAGCTCCATCGTCGACCTCAGCGACCAGAAACGCGCCGAGGAACGCGAACGCCAGCAGCAGGAACGCCTGCAGGCCACGGCGCGCCTGGTATCCATGGGCGAGATGGCGTCCAGCCTGGCGCACGAACTGAACCAGCCGCTGGCGGCCATCTCCAGCTACGCGGCGGGCTCGATCAACCTGATCGACTCGGGCAAGACCGACCTGGCCGAGACCCGCGAGCTGCTCGCCAAGATCCAGGCCCAGGCGCAGCGCGCCGGCAAGGTGATCCGCCACATCTACGACTTCGTGCGCCGCGCCGAACCGAAGACCGGGCCGTGCGATCTGGCGCGCCTGATCGAGGAGACCATCGCCCTGGTCGAGGTCGAGGCGCGCCGCCGCGGGATCCGCATCGTCCGCGAACTCGCGGACGGTCTGCCGGTCGTGTCCTGCGACCGGGTGCTGCTCGGCCAGGCCCTGTTCAACCTGATGAAGAACGGCATCGAGGCGATGGCGGCCAGCCCGCACGCGCAGCTCACCGTGCGCGCCGAGGCGGATGCCGAGCAGGCCGTCATCGCCATCGCCGACCGCGGCCCCGGCATCACGCCGGAGGCCGCGCAGTCGCTGTTCGAGCCCTTCCACACCACCAAGGCGGAAGGCATGGGCATGGGCCTCAACATCTGCCGCTCCATCGTCGAGGCGCATCGCGGACGCCTCAGCCATGCGCCGAACCCGCAGGGCGGCAGCATCTTCACCGTCACCCTGCCGGTGCAGCACGCATGAGCCAGCCCATCGCCCACCTGGTCGACGACGACGCCGCGATCCGCGACGCCCTCACCTGGCTGCTGCGTTCGCGTGGCATCGACGCGCGGGCCTGGGAATGCGCCGAGGATTTCCTTGCCGACTACCGGGCCGAGATGCGCGGCTGCCTGGTCCTGGACATGCGCATGCGCGGCATGACCGGCCTGGAGCTGTTCGACCGCCTGCGCGAGCGCGGCTGCGGCATGCCGGTGATCTTCCTCACCGGCCACGGCGACATCCCGCTCGCGGTGCAGGCACTCAAGGGCGGCGCCTTCGATTTCCTGGAAAAGCCCTTCGACGACAACCAGCTCGCCGACCGCGTGCTCGACGCCCTTGCCCTGGATGCCCAGCGCCACGCGCGCGGCGAAGCGGAACGGCTGGTCCGGGAACGCCTGCAGCAGCTCACCGAGCGCGAGCGCGAGGTGATGCGCCATATCCTCGCGGGCAGGATGAACAAGATGATCGCGGACGAGCTGGAGATCGCCATGCGCACAGTGGAGGTGCACAGGGCGCACGTGTTCGAGAAGATGCAGGTGAAGTCCGCCGTGGAACTGGCGAAGTTGCTGGCCGACCACGGGCTGGCGCCCTAGGGAACCCCTGGAAGATCGTCATTCCGGCGCAGGCCGGAATCCGGAAAATTCAAACGCAACCACCTATTCGATGACCTCCGCGTGCCAGCCCAGCGGCGACAGACCGCGCGCCAGCGCCCCCGCCTCCAGGGCGCGGATGAACGCAGAGGGACCGGCGGCGTAGATGTCGGTGCGCGCCAGGTTGGGGTGATTGGCGAGGATGCTCTCGACCAGGGCGTCCGCGCCGCCGTCGCGTCCCAGCGGGCGGTAGCTGAAGTCGTCGTAGGCGTCGGCCCAGGCGCGGCACAGGTTGTCCTGGTAGTGCCCCAGGCCGTCCTCGATCCAGTACAGGTGCATGGCCTCGGCGATCTCCAGGCTCATGGCGTGCTGCACCAGGCTCTTGATCGGCGCGAAGCCGTCGCCCCAGGCGACGAACACCACGGTGCGGCGCGAGTCCAGCTTCATCACGAACTTGCCGTGCGGGCCGTCGATACGCACCGCGTCCTCCTTGCCCAGCCCATCGAACACCTTGCGCGCGAAGGGGCGGCTGTCCCGCCGCACGTGCAGCTCGATGTGGCGGTCCTCGCAGGGGCAGCTGGCGATGTAGTAGTCGCCCTCGGCGCCGTCCGCGCTCAGGGTCACGTACTGGCCGGCGAGGAAGCGCAGGCGCTGGCTGCGCGGCGCCAGCAGGTGCAGCGCGGCGATGTGCTCGTTGAGGATCTCCACCGCCTTCACCTTCGCCGGCACGTGCTGCTGCGGGATGTCCTCCGCCCCCGCGACGCTGGCCTCGATGACGATGTCGGTGACCGGACTGTAGGAGCACATGAGGAACTCGCCATTGGCCTTTTCCGATTCCTTCAGGGCGTAGTCGTGCGGGTGTACCTTGCGCACCTGGCCGGACAGCAGGCGCACCTTGCAGTCGCCGCAATTGCCGTTGCTGCAGCCGTAGTTGAGCGGGATGCCGGCGCGCAGCGCCGCCTCCAGGACTGTGTCGTTGCCGTCGACGACGAATTCGTGGCCGGAGGGTTGCACGGTTACGGTGGCGGACATGATGCGCATCACACTTTCCTGGGCCAGGAGCGCTTCGGCGCGTTCCGCATCCTGGGGGGCCGCGTCCAGTTCACGCAGCAGCCACTGTTTGAGATCGACGACGGCCTGCCGGGTGGCCGCGTCGCCGCCTTCCGCCAGGTCCGCCAGCTTGTCCGGCAGGAAGCGGAAGATCGCGTCGTAGTGCAGCAGCAGGGACTTGGCCGCCGCGAACTCCTTGCCCATCTCGAACAGGCGCTCCGCGAGCACCTCCTTGTCGGGCAGGACGCGTTCCATGATGCGGCGGGCGAAGGCCTTTTCCTTGATCTCCTCCACCCGCTTGTAGTCGCCCTCCTCCTCCCAGCGCACGTCCGGGAAGACGCGCAACAACTCCTGCATCTCCACCATGCCGTCGAAGGTGTCGAGCTCGCCGTCGTGGATCATGCGCTGGATGGCGCTGCGGGTCTGGCCGACCAGCCGGGCGACGCGGGAAAGTGGCAGGTAATGGGGCATGACCTGATCATAGCGAGGCCCCCTGCCGTCACCAAACAGCAGGCAAGAATATGCGGATAGTCTTATCACCATGGTCGGCAAGGGGTCTTGTCGCGCTGGGGAGACGCGCGCGCGGCGGTAAAATGCGCCCATGCTCAGCCTGCGCCACCGCACCGCCCTCCCCGCCGCCCTCGCCTCCCTGACCCGCTCCGGCCTGCCGCCGCTGCTCGCGCGCCTGTTCGCGGCGCGCGGCGTGCAGGGCCCGGCGGAACTCAAGCAGCGCCTCGGCGAACTCCTGCCCTATGCCGACCTGCTCAACTGCGAGGCCGCCGCCGCGCGCCTGGCCGACGCCATCGCGCGTGGCGAACGTCTGCTGGTGGTGGGCGACTACGACGCGGACGGCGCCACCGCCACCAGCGTCGCGGTGAGCGGCCTGCGCGCGCTGGGTGCCGAGGTCGCCTATCTGGTGCCCAACCGCTTCGAGTACGGCTACGGCCTCTCGCCCGAGATCGTGCGCCTCGCGGCGCAGCACAAACCGGACCTGCTGATCACCGTCGACAACGGCATCGCCGCGCACGCCGGCATCGACGAGGCGCGCCGCCTGGGCCTGGAGGTGCTGGTCACCGACCACCACCTGCCCGGCGAGACCCTGCCCGAGGCCCTCATCGTCAACCCCAACCAGCCCGGCTGCGCCTTCCCCAGCAAGCATCTGGCGGGTGTGGGGGTGATGTTCTACGTGCTCATGGCCCTGCGCGCGGAGCTGCGCAAACGCGGTGCCTTCGTTCAGCGTGCCGAGCCCAACCTGGCGGAGCTGCTCGACCTGGTGGCGCTCGGCACGGTGGCCGACGTGGTGCGCCTGGACGCCAACAACCGCCTGCTGGTGGCGCAGGGCGTGGCGCGCATGCGCCAGGGCATGGCGCGGCCCGGCGTGCAGGCCCTGTTCCAGGTCGCCGGGCGCAAACCGGAACGCGCCAGCGCCGAGGACCTGGGCTTCGTGGTCGGCCCGCGCCTCAACGCCGCCGGCCGCCTCTCCGACATGAGCCTGGGCATCGAATGCCTGCTCGCGCCGGAAATGGGCCGAGCCCTCGCGCTCGCCGGCGAGCTCGACCGCCTCAACCGCGAGCGGCGCGGCATCGAGGCGGAGATGCAGGACCAGGCGCTGGCCCTGCTGGAAGGCATAGCCGTCGCCGACGGCGCCAGCCTGTGCCTGTTCGACGCCGCCTGGCACCAGGGGGTGATCGGCCTGCTCGCCTCGCGCCTCAAGGAACGCCACCACCGCCCCACGCTGATCTTCGCCGACGGCGGCGAAGATCAGCTCAAGGGCTCGGGCCGCTCCATCCCCGGCCTGCACCTGCGCGACGCCCTGGACCGCGTCGACCGGCTGGCGCCCGGCCTGATCGTGAAGTTCGGCGGCCATGCGGCGGCCGCGGGCCTGACCATCCATAGGCATCGCTTCGAGGAATTCGCCACCCTGTTCGAAGAAGTGGCGCGCGCGGAGCTGAGCGAGGCGGACCTCACGCGCACCATCGAGACCGACGGCGAGCTGGCGCGCGCCGAGTTCAACCTGGAGAACGCCGAGGCGCTGCGCGACGCGGTGTGGGGCCAGGGTTTCCCGCCCCCCGCCTTCCACGGTGAATTCCAGGTGCAGTCGCAGCGACTGGTGGGCGAGAAGCACCTCAAGCTGCGCCTGGCCGGCCCTGCCTTCGCCGCCGAGGCGATCCTGTTCAACCAGGACACCCCCCTGCCGGAGCGCATCCAGGCGGTCTACCGTCTGGACGTCAACGAATGGAACGGCAATCGCGGCCTGCAGCTCAACGTGGCCCACTGGGCCGGGCTGTGAGGCCTCAGGCGATCGTGCGCAGGAACTCCTCCACGGGCATTGGGCGACCCAGCAGATAGCCCTGGAAGTGGTCGCAGCCCCGCTCCTTCAGGTACTCGAGCTGGGCCTCGTTTTCCACGCCCTCCGCCACCACTTCCAGGCCCATCTGCCGCGCGATCAGCAGGATGGTCACGACCAGGGCCGCATCGTCGGGGTCGCGCGGCAGGCCGGAGACGAAGCCGCGATCGATCTTCAGCTCGGAGAGCGGCAGGCGCTTGAGGTAGGACAGCGACGAGTAGCCGGTGCCGAAGTCGTCGATCGAGAAGTGCACGCCCAGGTGTTCCAGCTCGGCCATGCGCGCGATCGCCTCGCCCGCGTCGCCCATCAGCATCCCCTCGGTGATCTCCAGGGTCAGGCGCTGCGGACTGGCGCCGCTCTCACTAAGGATCTCGCGTACCCGCATGACGAAGTCGGCCTCCTGGAACTGGCGCGGGCTGACGTTGACGGAGAGGCGCAGGTCGTGCCCTGCCGTCTCCAGCTCCTTGAGCAGGCGCGCGCTGGCAGCGAGGACCCAGTCGCCGATGGAGACGATCATGCCGGTCTCCTCCGCGAGCGGGATGAAGGAGGAAGGCGGCACCATGCCGCGCGTCGGGTGGTTCCAGCGCAGCAGCACCTCCGCGCCCACGAGCCGCCCGTCGCGGTCGTGCTGCGCCTGCAGGTGCAGCTGGAACTCCTTCTTCGCGAGGGCGTCGTGCAGCTCGTGCTCCAGCGCCAGGCGGTGTTCCACCGCGAGCTGCATCTGCGGCTCGAAGAAGCTGACCGTGTTGCGGCCACATTCCTTGGCGCGATACATGGCCGTGTCGGCATGGCGCAGCAGCGACTCGCAGGTCTCGTCCTCGCCGTCCGGGAACAGGGCGACGCCGATGCTGACGCTGAGATAGTGCTCGCCGCCGTCCAGGACGTAGAGCTCGCCGAGGCTTGCGCGCAGCTTGTCGGCGACGTTGCGCGCCGCCGTCGCGGCAATGTTGATGTCACCCGCCAGGTCCGGCAGCAGGACGACGAATTCGTCGCCCCCCAGGCGCGATACGGTGTCCACCTCACGCCGGTGCATTACCAGGCGGTTCGCCACCTCGCGCAGCAGCTGGTCGCCCACCGCGTGGCCGCGCGCGTCGTTGATGTGCTTGAAGTGATCCAGGTCGATGAACAGCAGCGCGCCACTGCGTTGGTTGCGCCGCGCCGCCGCGAGTTCGTGGCGCAGGCGGTCGAGCATGAGGCGGCGGTTGGGCAGCCCCGTGAGCGGATCGAAGAAGGCCAGGCGCTCGATCTCCGCCTGTGCGCCCTTGCGCTCGGTGATGTCGAGGTGTGTGCCGGTGACGCGCAGCGGCTTGCCCTCTGCATCGCGCTCGGTGACGCGGCCGCGCGACAGTACCCAGCGCCAGTCGCCCTGCTTCGTGAGCATCCTGTGTTCCGCCTCGTACTGCGGCGACAGGCCCTGCAGGTGCGTCTCCAGGGCGCGCTTGGCCTGCGGCAGGTCGTCCGGGTGCACCAGACGCTCCCAGGCACCGATCTCCGGGGGGATGGCGTCGAGGTGGTAGCCGAGCATGCCGGTGGAGCGTTCGTCCAGCACCAGGTCGCCGGTGAGGACGTTCCAGTCCCACAGTCCCAGGTCGGCCCCCTTCAGGGCCAGGGCCAGGCGCGCCTGGCTTGCCTCCAGGGCGGTGCGCAGGCGGTAGGACTCGCTGACGTCGCGGAACACCATGACCACGCCCACCATCTCGCCGTCGGCATCGCGGATCGGCGCGGCGCTGTCGGAGATGTGGTAGCGGCGGCCGTCGCGCGCCACCAACACGGTGTGGTTGGCCAGGCCGACCACGTGCCCCGTCTCCAGGACCCTGGCCACCGGGATCTCCGCGGGCTGCCGGGTCAGCGCGTGCTCGATCCTGAACACCTCCGCCACGCCGCGGCCGGCCGCCTCGGCCTGCATCCAGCCGGTCAGGCTCTCGGCGATCGGGTTCACGTAGGTGACGCGCATGGTGCGGTCGGTGGCGATCAGGCCGTCGCCGATCGACTTCAGGATCGCCGAGACCCGCCCCTCGCTCTCAGCCAGGGCCTTGACCGTGCCCTGCACCTCGTCCGCCATGTGGTTGAACGCGGCGATGGCACGTCGCAGTTCGGGGCTGCCCGAGAGCGGCAGACGGGTCGAGAAGTCGCCCGCGGCGAGGGCCTGGCTGCCGGCATCGAGGGTGCGCAGGGGCTTCAGGCCCAGGCGCAGCACCAGCCAGATGCCGAGGAAGTCGAGCAGGATCGCCAGCAGCAGGACGGACAGGTGCTGCAGCAGGCGTTTCCAGGCCCGGTTGATGGCCTGCTGCGGGCTCAGGGTGAGTTCGAAGCTGCCGTAATAGCGCCCGCCGATTTCCAGCTCGGTGCGCCCCGTCGTCTCCTGCAGGCCCATCCAGCCGGCGAACCAGGCCGGCGCGACGGCGCCGACCGTCAACCCCCTGCTCTCCAGCACCGCATTGCTGGCGTCGCGATAGACGATGCGCCCGATGCCGGTGCGTTTGGCCTGCCGGTCCAGGTTCTGCTGCAGCGAGGCGAAATCGCCGATCACCACCTCGTCGGCGATGCTGCTGGCGAGGCCGCGCAACTCGTTGTCCATCTGCCAGCGCAGCGCTGTCTCCGCCTCATGCGCATCGCGATGCGCGGATACGTACAACATCGCCACCCCCGCCACCAGCAAGGCGGCGCAGGCGGTGACCAGCAGGCGCGCGACAAAGGGCAGCCTGTCCCAGATATGGTTCGGCACGATAGGTCTTCCGTTGTAGTTATTCGATGTCCTGGACCAGTGTCTGCCGGTAGAAATCGAGATAGTTCTGGTACTCGGCCGGGCTCGCCGCCTCGAAGCCGTAAGGCGGCTCCTGCTTGATGATCGCCGCGCTGTCGGCGAGCACCTTCATGCCCTTGGGATCGTCGCGCATGCGCGCGAAGGCCCGCGCCACCGCCTCCGCGACCTTGGGCGCGACGCGCGGATGCGCCGAGATCGGCAGGTTGTGGTACGGCTGCGACTCCCACAGCACGCGGTAATGCAGCCCTTCGCGCGCGGCGAAGTCGCGCATCACCTGGCTGTTGACGCCGGCCGCGGTGACGCGGCCCGCCTTCAGCTGCCCCATGATGCCCTCCTGGTTACCGCCGAAGGTGGGCACGACGCGGATGCCCTGGCGCAACAGGTGGTCCATGGGCAGGGCATAGCCGACGAAGGCGGCACGCGAGGGGAATCCCACGGTCTTGTCGCGCAGGTCGGTCAGCTCGCGGACGGGCGAGTCCGCCAGGGTGACGATCTGGCCGCTGATCGTCTCGCCGCGCGGCCGCAGGATCACGCGGTAGCGCTGCGGCGCCGTGGTGGGCAGGAAGATGGTGTTGGAATAGACGAAGTCGTACTCGCCGCGGGCGATGGCCTGGTTCGACTCCGGCGTGGTGCGGGTGATCTTCAGCGTCAGGGTCACGCCCGCCTGGCGCGACACGTAGTCAAGGATGGGGTTCCAGTACTGCGCCGTCAGCACCGGGCTGCGCTGCGACAGCACGCCGAAGCTGAAGGACTCCGCCAGCGCGCTGCCGGCGAACCACAAGGCCATCAATCCCGCCATCGCATGGCACAACCATGAACAGGCCCGGCAGGTATTCTTCGTGGGCATAGACATTCCTTTTGTCAGGCATTCACTCTCATCCCCCCCCTGACCTTATGGGTTCGCGAGTGTAGCAGCAGGCGCCCGGATAGCCACCCCGCAAACGCCGCCGCCACGCACTTCGCGCGGCATGAGGGCAAGATCGCCACCCTCGCCTGTCCACGGGAATCCGCCCTAGAAAAGGGGCAGCTGCCCCCCCCCTGCCGGGCGGGCGAAAACGCGCCAGCTCCAGCGGCGGAAGTCCCGCATCCAGCCCCAGGCGGCGACGCGCCACGCGGAAGCGCTGCGCCAGCAGGTCCGCGAACACCCCCGTGCCGCGCTGGCGCAGGCCGAACGCCGGGCTGTTCTCGCGACCCTCGCGCATCTGCCGCAGCAGGCTCATCACATGCCCGGCCGCCAGCGGGTGGTGCGCCTCCAGCCAGTCGCGGAACACCTGCTTCAACTCGTGCGGCAGACGCAGCAGCACGTAGCCGGCGCTGCGCGCCCCCGCGTCGTGCGCCGCCTCCAGCACCTTTTCCAGGTCGCGGTCGGTCAACCCCGGGATCACCGGCGCCGCCAGCACCGCGCAGGGAATGCCCGCCCCCGCCAGCCGCTCCAGCGCCTTCAGCCGCCGCGCGGGGCTCGCGGCACGGGGCTCCAGGCGGCGCGCCAGCTCCGCATCCAGGGTGCAGACAGACACCGCCGCATGCACCAGGCCGTCGCGTGCCATCTCCGCCAGCAGGCCGAGGTCCCGCTCCACCAGGCTGGACTTGGTGACCAGGGTGAGCGGGTGGCGCGCCTCGGCCAGCACCTCCAGCACCTGCCGGGTGATGCCCAGATGCCGCTCCACCGGCTGCCACGGGTCCGTGTTCGCCCCCAGCGCCACTGGCGCGGGCCGGTAGCCGGGCTGGGACAACTCCTCGCGCAGCCGCGCGGCGATGTTGGGCCGCGCGATGATCCGCGTCTCGAAGTCCAGCCCCGGCGACAGGCCGTGATAGGCATGGCTGGGCCGCGCGTAGCAGTAGACGCAGCCGTGCTCGCAACCCTGGTAGGGGTTCACCGAGCGGTCGAAGGGGATGTCCGGGGAGTCGTTGCGGGTCAGCGCCGTGCGGGCCTGTTGTTCGATGACCTGGGTGTCGGGCGCGGCGGGCACTTCCTCGTCGCGCGCCCAGCCGTCGTCCACCGCCTGGCGTTCCAACGTCTCGAAACGGTGGGCGGGGTTGGAGACGGCGCCACGGCCGTGGAAGGGGGTGCTCATGCGGCTATTGTGCCTTCGCAGGAGACGTAATTCCCAAACCAACGAAGCACCTCCACTGCATAAAATGGATGTATCTTTGCACCGGCATCAAGAAGCTTGTGCGACCGCAGCAACAAGCCAATGCCACTGCGATACCAAGGCACCACCAGTGCACCCCGGGAGGATGAACCAAAATGGTTTATCAGACACCTTCCGACGTTATTGGACAGGATGGCCTATATAAAACAGGAGGTTAGGGTATGTCGCCAGATTATCAGACATGTCGGATAACACGTTTACGCCGACATTTGTCGCCTACATTACGTTAGGTTTCTCTATGGGACTCGACTGGAATCCAATCGGAAAGCCCAAACCCGGGCACGAAGAAGAGTTTGAAAAGCTCTTTAATCTACTAAGGAACCTCTGCACTACCCCGCCCACTCGTTCGTGGCGACGAGTTCAGGGTCAATATCGTTTCGTAGGATGGGATCGAAACAGATGCTGAACGGTTCTTGGGCTCCAGCAAGCCCCTTCGTGGG
>JBFMHC010000021.1:0-14876 GCA_040751755.1 Pseudomonadota bacterium | reverse complement strand
CCCAGCATCTTGCCATCCTGCGCGACAAGGGCATCCTCGCCTCGCGCAAGGACGCCAACCGGGTATACTACCGCGTCAGTGACGCGCGCACCCTGCGCCTGATCGGCATGATGCAGGAAGTGTTCTGTCCCCATTCCTCCTGAACCTCTTTCAACGAGTCCAGAAGATGACCACCGACCGCATTGTACGCATCGTCGCCGGCTTCATGATCCTGCTGACCCTGGCCCTCGCCCATTTCACCGGCCAGGTCGACATGAGCAAGATGAGCTGGCTGTGGCTGACCGCCTTCGTCGGCCTGAACCTGTTCCAGAGCGGCTTCACCCGCTTCTGCCCGCTGGATACCATCTGCGAGAAGATGGGCGTGCGCCGTCCCCAGTAAGCACGCATGGATTTTCTCGACTTTATCCAGCGCCACTGGATGCTGGCCGCGGCCGCGGTCGGCATCCTGTTCATGCTGATCGCCTCCGAGATCTCGCGCCTCACCCGCAAGTATGCCGAAATCGGCCCGGCCGAGGCCTCGCGCATGATGAGCCACGAGGAGCCGCTGCTGCTCGACGTGCGCGAGATCAACGAATACCGCGAAGGCCACCTGCGCGATGCGAAGCACATCCCGCTCGGCCAGCTGGGCAGCAAGATCGACCAGCTCGAGTCCTGGAAAGACAAGCCGGTGATCGTCTACTGCCGCACCGGCAACCGCTCCGGCATGGCCTGCAACCTCCTCGCCAAGCAGGGCTTCACCAAGCTCTACAATCTGGCAGGCGGCATCATGGCCTGGACGCACGACGGCCTGCCGGTCAAAAAGAAGTAAGCCCCATGGCCCAGGCGGACGTCACCGTCTACCTCAGCCGCGCCTGCTTCTACTGCACGATGGCGCAACGCCTCCTTAACACCAAGGGGGTAAAGTTCGAGCCCATCGTCGTGGATGGCGATGCCGACCTGTGGCAGGAGATGGAGGAACGCTCCGGCCGTTCCACCGTCCCTCAGGTCTTCATCGATGGCCGCCCGGTTGGCGGCTACACCGACCTGCTCGCGCTCGACCGCGAGGGCGTGCTCGATGACCTGTTGTTCCCCGCCCGTTGGCCGGACACGCCCATGAAGGAGATCCCGCATGAGTGACAACCTGCATGTCGTCTGCCCGCACTGCGGCGGCGTCAACCGCGTGCCCGCCGGCCGCCTGGGCGAAGGCGGAAGCTGCGGCCGCTGCCACAAGCCCCTGTTCACCGGCCACCCGGTCGAGCTGACCTCGGCCACCTTCGAGCGCTTCGTCGGCCGCAACGACCTGCCCGTGCTGGTCGACTTCTGGGCACCGTGGTGCGGCCCCTGCCGCATGATGGCCCCGGTGCTGGACGAAGCGGCGCGCACGCTCGAGCCGCGCCTGCGCATCGCCAAGGTCGACACCGAAAGCGAACCGATGATCGGTCAGCAATTCGGCATCCGCAGCATCCCCACCCTGGCCCTGTTCCGGGGCGGCCGCGAGATCGCCCGCCAGAGCGGCGCCATGCCCCTGCCCCAGCTGGTACAGTGGCTGCGCCAGCATATCCCTCTTTGAACGCCTTCCAAGGACAGCCCGATGACCGACGCCCAGCAACCCCAGCGCGCTTTCTTCCTGCAACGCATCTACCTCAAGGACGTCTCCTTCGAGTCCCCCCGCGCACCGAGCATCTTCCAGCTCGCCGACTGGCAGCCGAACATCAACGTGCAGGTCGGCAACGCCACCCAGAAGCTGGCGGATGACGTGTACGAGGTCACCCTGACCATCACCGCCACGGCCACGCAGACGATCGAGGGCAAAGACGAGACGGCCTTCCTCGCCGAGGTCGCGCAGGCGGGCATCTTCACCGTCGCCGGCTTCGACGGCGCGGAATTCGGCCACATCCTCGGCAGCGTCTGCCCGACCCAGCTGTTCCCCTTCGTGCGCGAGACCGTGGCCGACCTGGTGTCCAAAGGCGGCTTCCCGCCCCTGCTGCTGCAGCCGATCAACTTCGACGCGCTCTACCTCCAGCACCTGCAGCAGCGCGAGGCCCAAGCGGCCCAGCCCCTCACCCACTGACGCGCGCCTGCGCGCCACGGGAGCTGCGCCATGAGCCAGGCCATGACGGGGAACACCCCGGCCAGCTCCATCTCCGTCGCTGTATTCGGCGCCGGGGCATGGGGCACTGCGCTCGCCATTCTGATGGCCCGCAACGGCCACCGCGTGCGTCTGTGGGGGCGCCACCCCGAGACCATGGCGCGCATGCAGGCGGAGCGCTGCAACCGCCGCTACCTGCCCGATGCCCTCTTTCCCGACGCCCTGACCGCCACCGGCGACATCGAGACCGCCCTCGACGCGGCCGACCTCGCACTGGTCGCCGTGCCGAGCCAGGGTTTCCGCGCCTTCCTGCGCGACCTGGCCCCCCATCTGCGCCAGCCCACCCGGCTGGCCTGGGCCTCCAAGGGGCTCGAGGTCGACAGCGCCAAGCGGCTGGACGAGATCGTCGCCGAGGAACTGCCCCACCTTGCCCCCCCCGCGGTGATCTCCGGCCCGACTTTCGCCGCCGAGGTCGCCGCCGGCCTGCCGACCGCTGTCACCGTGGCCTCCCACGATGGCGACTTCGCCGAGCGGCTGGCCGGCTGGCTGCACAACCCACGCTTCCGCGCCTACCGGGTCGATGACGTGATCGGGGTAGAGCTGGGCGGCGCGCTCAAGAACGTGCTCGCCATCGCCGCCGGCATCGCCGACGGCCTGCATTTTGGCGCCAACACCCGCGCCGCCCTCATCACCCGCGGGCTGGCAGAGATCATGCGCCTCGGCGTGCATGCCGGTGCCCGGAAGGAGACCTTCATGGGTCTCGCCGGCCTGGGCGATCTGGTGCTGACCTGCACCGACAACCAGTCGCGCAACCGCCGCTTCGGCCTGCTGCTGGCCGAAGGCAAGCGCGTCGACGAGGCGCTCGCCATCATCGACCAGGCCGTCGAGGGCCAGCCCACCGCACGCGAGGCCTGGCGCCTGGCTGAACGCCTGGGTGTGGAGATGCCCATCACCCACGCCGTGTACAAGGTACTGTACGAAGACCTCCCCGCCAGGGCAGCGGTGGACGAGCTGCTGCGGCGAAACTTGCGCCAGGAGCAGGACGGGTAAATCATCTGCCCCATCACGGGCAAGCCATGTCGCTGCTCACCGCCCCTTCCTGGCGCCGGACCCCGCAACATGCAGACACCGTCCACCCCACGCCTGGGCAAACCGCTGGCGCACATCCTCCTGGGGCTGGTGCTCTCTGCCTGTATTGACCTGCCGGACGCGCTGTACGGACTGGTCAACAGCCAGTACAGCGCACACCTGAGCTTCATGGACGGGGTCGCCCTGTGGCTGGCCAGCCTCCTGCTGCTGGGCACCCCATGGAAAACCGTGGCCTACGCCATCATCGCGCTGATCGCCCATCTGCAGTTGGGTCAGTTGCTGTATTTTTCCTACTTCGGCACCCACTTCCATCCCCAGGCCCTGGGCCTGCTGCTCTCCGAGCTCGACGAGATCGGCCTCACCCTGAGCAGCTTCATCCAGCACCTCTGGTTCCCCCTTGGGCTCGTGCTGGCCTCCGCCCTGATCAACGCCTGGCTGTGGCACCGCAGCCGCGGCCACGTGTTCTCGTCCATTCACGCGCCCCTCGTCCTGCTGTTTTTGCTGGCCATCCTTCCCTACCAGGCCTATCACGCCTCGGCGGCCCACGACTTCTATCCGCAGCCGACTGAAACCTCCCTGCGCAATGCGCTGTACGCCGTCTCGTTCTTCATCGGCCGCAACCTGGCCGCCGCCAACCCGTCGCCCCACTACGCACCCTATGCCGTGCACGAGACCCATACGCCGGAGCCGGCGATCATCGTGCTCGTCATGGGCGAGAGCCTGACCTACAAGCACATGCAGCTGTTCGGATATGCGCGCGAGACTACCCCACGGCTCATGACCTGGCGCGACGCCCCCTCCTTCGTTTACCGCCCCGCCATCGCTGCCGGCGTGAGCACCCGGGTCAGCCTGCCGCACTTCTTCAACATCGTGCGCGAACCCGGCAACCTGCCACAGATGACCCGCGGCGAGACCAACCTCATCCGCCTGGCCCAGGCGCACGGCATGAAGACCTACTACATCTCCGTCCAGACCGCCGACCTGGTGACCCATACGGGAGGCGAGCACGCCGACCTGCTCCTCACCCAGGAAGACCTGCTGCCGGACTACGAGCGCAAGAAGGACGACATCCTGCTGGAACAACTCGCGCGGCTTCCCTTGGACGAACCGGCCCTCATCGTCCTGCACCAACGCAACTCCCATCATCCCTACGAGAAGTCCTCCCTGCCGCACTACTGGGTCTGGCCCATTGAGGGCCTGCTGCGCCATGAGTACACGGTCAACAGCTACGACAACGCCATCCGCCATACCGACGCGCTGCTCGATGGCATCCTGCACCAGTTGCGCGAGCGCAGCCGCCTGCCGGCGTACTTCATCTTCACTGCCGACCACGGCGAGATGATGGGCGAGCATGGCCGATACGGGCATACCCTGCTGGAGCCGGATGTCGCCCGGGTGCCCTTCCTGTTCTACACCACGGACGAGCAGTCCGTGTGGCTGCGGGCGGCCCGGCAGCTGGAGGAGCCGAGCCACTACGAGATCGGGCTCCTGCTCGCCCGCATGCTGGGCTTTCGCATCGACAACCCCAACGACGATGGCCGCACGGTGTTCGTCAGCGGTGCCGACCTCGGCGGTGGGATGGGTTGGATGGAGGTTGAACGCCGCCCCGGCGGGGCCTTTACGGAGTCACAGGTTCAGGTCAAGACGCCGTAGGGCTCGCCCCGGCCGGCGAAACCATCTCGATGATGAGCGCCTCGCCGTTGGCCACGGACCAGCGCACATCCAGGTCGTACAAACGGATCCCGTAGATCCTCCCCGGGGCATCCTGCTGATAAGCCGGGCGCGGATCGCGCGCAAGCAAAGCCTCGGCCAGAGCGGGCAGATCGGGATGCACCTCCGCCCACCGGGCACACTGTTCCCGTGCCGCTTCGCTCCAGACCACCCGCAGACGCTCGCCGGGCGCATCCATCGCGAACCCGCCCGCCGCCTCCGGCACCGCGTCGGCGTAAGGGAGATAGGGTTTGACATCGAGCAGCGGCGTGCCGTCGAGCAGATCCGCCCCGCGCACCACCAATCTCACCCCGCAGCCGGTCTGCTCCACCGCCTCCAGCCGCACCAGCGAGAGGCCCAGCGGATTGGGCCGGTAGGGCGCGCGGGTGGCGAACACCCCGAGCCTCGCATTGCCGCCCAGGCGCGGCGGCCGCACGGTCAGGCCCGCCTCGCCCTTGCCGGCGTGGAACCAGGTGATGAGCCACAGATGGCTGAAGCCCTCGATGCCGCGCCAGGCCTCCGCGCGGTCATAGGGCGGGCTGAGCTCGAGGGTGGCCCGCACCTCGTCCACCAAGCCTCCTTGGCGCGGGATGCCGAACTTCTCCCGAAACGGCGTACGCACCACCCCGATCGGGCGCAGCCCCAAGACCGGCTCGCTCACGCCGCCCCCGTAAAGCCGAGCTGCCGCCAGGCCTCGTACACCGTCACCGCCACCGCATTGGACAGGTTCAGGCTGCGCGAGCCCTCGCGCATCGGCAGGCGCAGCCAGTCCTCGCGCGGAAAGCGTTCGCGCACCATCTCCGGCAGCCCGCGCGACTCCGGGCCGAACAGCACGGCATCACCGGCTGCGAAGCGCACCTCGAAGGGGCTCCGCTCGCCCTTGGTGGTCAGGGCAAAGACCCGCCTGGGACGGCACGCCGCAAGCCAGGCCTCCAGCGAAGGATGCACGCGCACCTCGGCATACTCGTGGTAATCCAGCCCGGCGCGCCGCAGCTGCGCATCCTCCATGCGAAAGCCCAAGGGCTCGATCAGGTGCAGGGCGGCCCCGGTATTGGCGCACAGGCGGATGATGTTGCCGGTGTTCGGCGGGATCTCCGGCTCAAACAAGACCACATCGATCATCAAGGGCGCCCCCCGTCCAACCACTCACGCACCCGAGACAGCTGCCTGCGGCTGACCTCAATCCGCCGCCCGCCCGCAAGATGCACCCAGTGCCGCCCCTCGCCATCCTGCTCCAGCCCCTGGATGGCCGCCTTGGCCACCAGGGCCGCGCGATGCACACGCAAAAAACGCTCGCCCTGCTGCTCCTCGAGCTGGCGCAGGGACTGATCGAGCACGTATTCCCCTTCCGTCGTGCACACCGTGACGTATTTCTCCTCTGCCAGAAAACACCGCACCGACTCGATGGGCACCACTTTGAGCTCACGTCCCACCCGCACCGCAAGGTGCATGGGCACCTCCGAGCGCGCCTGCTGTGCCCGATTGCTCCTGCCGGCCGCCTCCAGCGCGGCCTGCAGCCGCGCAAGGCTCACCGGCTTGAGCAGATAATCCACCGGGTGTGCCGCGAAGGCGTGCAGGGCATGCTCGGGGTAGGCGGTCACAAAGATGAGCGCCGGCGGCAGCGGCAGACGGCTCAACCTTGCCCCAAGGCTTAAGCCATCCTCCCCCGGCATGGCGATGTCCAAAAGCACCACCTCCGGCTGGGTGCGCTCGAGTAAAGGCCACAGGGCCGCCCCCTCGGCCGCCTCCCCCACCACCTCATGCCCGAGGGCCGCAACCTGCCGCGCCAGGCGCTCACGCGCCAGACGCTCATCGTCCGCAATCACCACTTTCATGACTTACAATCCCTGCACGCCTTTCGGAGTGGAGCCCATGAGCAGGCTTGACCTCGAACCCGAACATTACACCGTGGAAGACTACCAGCACTGGGAAGGCGACTGGGAGCTGATCGAAGGCCACCCCTATGCCATGAGCCCGGTGTGCCAGGCCCTGTATGAGTGTGATGTGCAGTTCTCGAGCGAGCCCATCGTCCGGCCGGACCTCCTGGTGGTCTGCTACCCGCCCGAAGAGGCCAACCTCACCCGTGCGCCGAGCTGATTGTCAAAATCCTCTCCCTCCGCCGAGCGCGGCACAAGCACCCGCGCCTCGAACACCCCGTCCTCGATGCGCGTTTCCAGCCGCGCCCGCTCGCCAAGCAAGGCCACAAGCCGCGCCTGCACCCCAGCTAGGCCCACCCCATACCCCTTTTGGGCTTCCAAAAGCCCCTCGCCCTTGAGGGGAGAGGGGTTGGGGTGAGGGTGATCAGACTTGGCCTCGGCCGACCTCACTGGATTGCGCACCGAAATCACCACCTGCGCCTCCTCCTCGCGCACGGCAATCACCACCTCCCCGCCCGCACGCAGGCCCTCCACCCCGTGGCGTACCGCATTCTCCACCAAGGGCTGAATGGCAAGCGAGGGCACCGCCACCCCGGGCACAGGCTGCGGAACCTCCCACCTCACCCGCAGCCGATCCTCCATGCGTAAGGATTCAATGACCAGATAACGCCGGGTCAAAGCCAATTCATCCTCCAAAGGCACCAACCGCGGCCGCTCCAGCGCCGCACGAAACAGCCCGGCCAGATCCTCCAGCACCTGCTCGGACAGGTCCGGCCGCTCATGGGCCAGGGCTGCGGCGGTGTTCAACGCATTGAACAGAAAATGCGGTCGCACCCGGGCTTGGAGGGCAGCCAGCTCCGCCTGTGCCGCCTGCGCTTTGCTTGCCAGCAGCCGCGCATAGCCCTCCACCACCAGCCACCCCATGCCCCCCACCACCCCCGCGAGCAACCCCGTGTGCAGCAAAAATACCGAGAGCTCGGGCAAGGGCACATCCAGTGGCACAAGCACGCCATGTGTACCCCAGGCCGTGGTCTCCGCCCAGAACAGCAAGAGTCCAAACCACAGCGCCGGGTGTCCGGCCCCTGCCCAGCCCCTGCGGCACCAGACACACAACGACCCAAGCCACAACACCACTACCCAGGTCACCAGCGGCGCCAACAGACCCAACCGCACCCATGGGGCGCCCCCGGCCCCGGGCGCAAAAGCCAGCAGCAAGGCCACCCCCACCCCGAGAATCAAGCCATGGAACACCACCTCCTCGCGGCAGGCCACACAGCGCGCACCGCTCATCGCAGAATCATCACCGCTCATCTCCCTCCTCCCACCGGCATGCATCCTCACACACCATAATCCATGCAAAACATGATGCATCCCTACGCAACCATGAAACACGCCGCCCACCCACGCGCCACCGGCTTCACCCTGCTGGAGCTGATGGTTACCCTCGCCGTGCTGGGGATCCTGCTCGGCATTGCCGTGCCGAGCTTCCAGAGCAGCCTGACCAACAGCCGGCTCACCACCGCCGCCAACGACCTGGTCGGTGCCCTGCAGGCGGCGCGCAGCGAGGCCATCAAGCGCAATGCCACCCATCAGTTCTGCGTGGACACCACGACCCGCGCCTGGCAGGTGCTGGACAGCAACAACGCCATCCTCCGCCAGGGTCAGATCAACCCCGGGATTGCCATCACGGCCGCCAACCTCATTAGCAGCGGTAACCAACGCTGCGTGCGTTTTAGAAGCGACGGCCTGCCCTACAACGCCACGCCCGCGCTGCTCACCAACGGCAGCTTGACCCTGACCCTCAACAGCCGCAACCGCACGGTGAATATTCAACTCGGGGGGATCTATGCCCAGTAAAGCCATGCAGCGCGGCGTCAGCCTGCTGGAAGTGCTGATTGCCGTGCTCGTACTCTCCATCGGCCTGTTGGGCCTGGCCGCCCTGCAGACCCAGGCACTGAAGAATGCCGAAAGCAGCCTGCAACGCACCCAGGCCACCATCCTCGCCTATGCCATGCTCGATGCCCTGCGTGCCAACCGCAATGCCGCCACGGCCGGTAATTACAACACCACCCTCACCTGCACCGTGCCGGACGCCAGCGCTACCTTGGTCGCCAATGACCGCCACTACTGGTTCCAGTCGCTGAAAGACACCCTGGGCAACCACGCCACCACCTGCGGCGCCATCAACTGCACCAACGCCGGGGTCTGCACCGTCACCGTGCAGTGGAGCGAGGAGCGCGCCATTGGCGGGCAGAGCAACCAGAGCATTGCCATAAGCAGTCAGATTTGATGAGGGCGCCCATCATGCAACGCACGCGCGGTTTCACCCTGGTCGAATTGATGATTGCCCTGGTTCTGGGGCTGGTCATCATCGGCGGGGTGATCAACATCTTCCTCGCCAACCGCGAGGCCTACCGCACCCAGCAGAACCTCGCCCGCATCATGGACAACGCCCGGGTGGCGTTTGAACTCATGGCGCGCGAGGTGCGCGAGGCCGGGGCCAATGCCTGCGGCACCTCGCTCATTGTCAACGTGCTCAACAACCCGGGCAGCAACTGGTGGAGCAACTGGGCCGCGGGAGGGCTGGTCGGCTATGGCCCCACGCAAAGCGGTGCGCCGGTCGCCTTTGGCACGGGCACAGGGCAAAGGGTCAGTGGCACCGAGGCGGTGGAGATCCGCTCGGCCACGGGAGACAGTGCCCTGACCATCACCGAGCACAACCCCACCTCGGCCCAATTCAAGGTTCGCTCGACCAATCACGGCATTCAGGATGGGGACATCATGATGGCCTGCGACGACCAGTCCGCCGCCATCTTCCAGGTGACCAATGCCAACTCGAACAACGTCACCATCGTCCACAACACCGGGACCGGTACCCCGGGCAACTGCAGCAAGGGCCTAGGCTATGCCAACCCGGTGGACTGCAGCACCAACGGTACGCCCAAGTCCTTCAAGGACGGCGGCTTCCTGGTCAAACTCCATGGCAGCTTCTGGTACATCGGCAACAATGGTCGCGGCGGGCGTTCGCTCTACCGCATGAGCATGACCGGCAACACCACCACCCAGGTGCAGGAGATTGCCGAGGGGGTGACCAATATGGATCTGCGCTACCTGCCCTTCCAAGGTACGGACTACGTCGCCGCGGGCAGCATCACAAACTGGCCCCAGGTCATGGCGGCGCGCATCACCCTCACCCTTGCGGGCAATGAGCGGGTCGGCATTGGCGGCTCCACCACCCTGCAAACGCAAACCCTGCAGCGCCAGATCACCCACGTGGTGCAGCTGCGCAACCAGACGGAGCTTTGAGCCATGATTCCTAACGCTCCCCGATCGCAGCCCCAACGCGGCGCCGCCCTGATCGTCGCCCTGATCCTCCTGCTGCTGATCACCATCGTCGGACTCAGCGGCCTGCGCACCGGCCAGCTGGAAGAGCGCATGTCCGCCAATACCTACGACCGCGGCCTGGCCTTCCAGGCGGCGGAAGCGGCCTTACGGTTTGCCGAGAACCAGATCCCCAACCTGCGTGCCACCCCCAATGCCATCCCTGCGGATCTGGCAGCAAGCCTATACACGGACAACAACTGCAACGCCTCCACCTGCAATACCAACGGAGTCTGCGCCCGGCCTGATGCACAGTGCACCGAGCGCTGGCTGGATTCCAGCTTCAACGGTTGGGTCAATGGTCCCACGGTGACCTCCGGCAGCCAGAGCATCACCCCGCAGTATTTCATTGAGGTTGCCTCCCGCAGCACTCCCTGTGAATCGAACATCATCGTGCAGGACCTCTCCGGTACCTGCACCACCTTCCGCGTGACCGCGCGCAACCCCGTTCAGGACGGCCGCGCCCAGGTCTTACTGCAAAGCACATTCGTCTGGCCCAATTAAGGCGGCGAGTAAAGGAGGTTTTCCATGAATACCGTGATCAGCAATATTCGCCGAATGGCTGTAACTGCCCTCATGGCAGGAGCCTTGGCCAACCACGCGTGGGCATCGGCATGTGGAGGGGGGCCCGGCATTTTCAATGTTTTCGAAAACGGGAAGGTGAGCATCAACCCCTCACTCACCTTCCAAGATTTTGCTGGAACGTGCAATGTCAGCTTCTCGGGAAGCAGCTGGGCGAATGTGGATGGAGACAACCTCTATGGCCCCATGGCCCAAAATGCCAATGAGCAGAAGTGTCCCATCCAGGCCACCGACCAGAATGTCAGCAAACTAAGCTTGCCTGCTTTTCCCACCACCGCCCAATCACCAAACATCAAGATCTACAACTGGAACGGCTTTTCCACTGGCTTTTCCATAAACTACAACGGCACAGAAACCAGCTACAGTTATTGCACCGACATGCAGGGCCAAACGCTTCTGAAATTCTGGGTGGTCAATGGCCAGCTGTGCAAGAAACAGAACGAGGTGGCGTCCACTTCCGATGGGGTTGTGACATTTCCAGCAGCGGGTGATTCAAGCTCGCGATTCAAACTTTCAGGGACGAGCTTTGGCACCATTGACATCACCGCCGCCCCGATCAGCTTTTCCGGAAGCGGCGACATCACCATCGACAAGCTGACCACCACCAACCAGGCCAAAATCGACCTCCCCGGAGGAAGCAGATACTTCATCCGCAACCTCGACCTCAACGATACTTATAACCTCTCAGTCAGTGGAAGCTCCGGTACCAAGCTCTACGTATGGCAGGTCACCCGGATGAACGGAAACGGTGCCTGCATCAATATCAATGGAAACTGCACCGGCGACAACATTTCCGTCAACCTGACAGGTCAAAATCCGGAGAAGCTCGCCATTTACATCTATAACGGCGACCTGACACTGTCTGACCGCACCCAGATCGCAGCATCGATCTACGTACAAAACGGTGATCTCAAGCTGCAAGCCAATTCCAACTTCTCGTTCATTGGCGAGGCTGCTGCCAATAACATCGCCGTCAGCAACAATTTTGGTGTACGACTGCATTACCAGGACACCGGGGCATTCAATGTCATCTACCCTTCGTTTGGCTCAGGACGTGTAGGCATCTACAGCCCATCCCGTCCTGCCGTACCCACGATTGCCACCAGCGGTGATTTGAGTTTCGTTGCCTATCAAAGCGATTATTCCTCCAGTGCCAACCAGAAGAACTACGGCACCTTGCGCGCCTATGCCTTCCGCGCCGATGGCACGACGGAGACGACCGCCGCCTGGGATGCCAACAGCCTGATGACCGAGAGCGACCGCCGCAACAAAATATATATCGATTACTCAACGATGATGGGTAATTTCTCGTTCAACCTCGCCACCTTCCCCTCGACGAGCTTTACCTCGCTTGGCTTCCCATCCTCTGGGTATGATCCTACGGACATCCTCAACCGGATCGCCAAAGGCCCTGAGTATGTGTTGCCCGCCAAATGGGCAAGCAAAATGGGCAAGCCCAATGCCACCCAACCGGTAATCTTCAAGGACATGGTTCTCTTGCCCACCAACGAAGGCATTCTTTATGCCTTCGACAAGGCATCTGGCGCGCTGCGTTGGGGCTGGATGCCTGGTGAGTCGTTCTTGCTCAACTACCTTACTTCTCCAACAACCGAGGCCCTGCTCAATGGCGACGTCATGCGCGGGCAGCTGACCACGACCACCCTCAACGGCACCGATTACATCCTCGGCACGGCCAAGAATGGAGAGATTCACTACGCCCTAAGCCTTAATGCCAATGGCATTCCCGGGCGGGTCTGGTTTGACGTCCGCAGCGGCGCCACCTCCCCCAATGCGGAAAAACCGATCATCTACAGCGACAAGGCCATTTACGTGGTCGGCAACAAGCTGGTGGTCCGCCCAATCAGTGGCGGCAACCCCACCATGGACACGACGCCCAACGTCGGTGGCGGAACGATTACATCCTCACCGACCCTCGTTCGCCTGGGTACCAACGACACTCTCCTGGTCGGCACGAGTAATGGTTATGTCATGAACGCCACACTCTCGAGCAACGGCAACGTTGGCAGCTTTGACCAGGTTGGCTACCTCGGCGCGAATGAGGCCGTCACCTATGTGGTCTACACCAAGACGGTGGACTTTGAATACGTCACCGCCCAGTCCAAGACCCGAGTGACCACGTTCAAGCGCCGAGTGACCTCGACTGGTACCGGCCCGTGGAGCAAGATCTGGAGCACTACGCTCAATTCGGCTACCGAGTGGGATTTTGCGACCGGTGCCAGCAAAGGTGCCACCACCGTTCCGGCCCTGCCGAGCACCGGCGAGATCACCGATCGCGCCACGAGCCTTGGTGGCTACATCGGTATCCCCTTCACCATCCCGGCCAGTGGGGATAGCTGTGATGGCACGGCGCGCCTCTACCTTGCACCACTCGACCCCACCATCAGTTACTATGCCGTGTACTATCTCGGCCAAGTATTCACCGATCCCTATCTCTCCCTCGGTACCGGCAATGCCATGTCGGCGCAGGGCATGTACCTCGATGGCCGCATGATGATGCAGGGACATAGTGAGAAGAACGCGACCGGGGCCGAGGGCCTGGACAACCCGCTGGAGTTTGTCCCCATACCGCCCAACAAGGGCCCGGGACGCAAGAGCTGGCGCGAGGTGCTGGTGAATTGACCCGCGCCGTGGAAACACTCTAACTTCAGAGCAGGGCACGTCCTCTCCCCCTGGAGGGGGAAGATTAGGGAGAGGGAGTGATGCGTTTGAACACATGGTCACCCTCTCCCCCATCCCCTCCCCCTCCGAGGGGGAGGGGAGGACGTTTTGTAAAGACCTTACACAAGGGAACACTCATCATGAAGATGCGCGGCTTTACCCTGATCGAGCTGATGATCGCGGTGGCAATCATCGGCATCCTGGCGGCCATTGCCTACCCAAGCTACCGCGACCATGTGCTGCGCACCCACCGCACCGCCGCACAGGGCTGCCTGATGGAGCTGGCGCAGTGGATGGAGCGCTTCTACACCACCAACCTGCGCTATGACCAGACCGCCGGCGGGGTGGCCGTGACCCTGCCGCAAACGCAGTGCCGCACGGACATTGCCGCCCGGTACACGATCTCCTTCTCGGGCAATCCCACCGCCACGGCCTTCACCCTCCAGGCCGTGCCGCAGGGAGCGCAGGCGAGCGACAGCTGCGGTACCCTCACCCTCAACCAGGCCGGAGCACGCACCCCGACCACTGCGGGCTGCTGGCGGAACTGAGCCGCAGCACTTGCTGAATGGGACAGGATGTCCTATGCACTAAGGAGTTCGCACAGCACAAGGAGGTGCTCGATGTCGCCCCGCATCTATCCTTCCCTAGGCGGGACCCTCCTTGAGTTGCTGGTGACGCTCGCCGTGAGCGGTATCCTGCTGATCGTCGGAGTTCCTTCCTTTGAGGCCGTACTCGCCCGGCAGCGCCTGGTGAGCACGGCCAACGATCTGTTGGGGGAGATCCACCTGGCACGCCTTGAGGCCATCCGGCTTGGCCGGCGGGTGACGCTCTGCCGCCTGCCGTCCGCCGAAGCCCGGCAATGCGCCCATCCGAATTCGACCACGGGCTGGGATCAGGGGTGGATGCTGTTCGTGGACCCCCAGCCCCAGACCCCGCCGGTGCGGGAAGCGGAGGGGATGGTGTTGCGCCTTCAGGGCACCGCACCCCAGGGGCTCAAGATCCTCGGCCGCTCCAGCAGTGCCACCAGCCTGTTCGTGTCCTACACCATGGATGGCATGAGCAGGCTGATGAACGGCGGCTTCCTGGCCGGGCGGCTGCGGGTGTGTTCGACCTCCAGGGCCTTGGGCGACGATGAGCGCGCCCGGGACATCGTCATCAATGCGGTCGGCCGGGCGGTGATCGCCTGCCCGCGCGGGGTGCCGTCCAGTTGTCCGGCCCCGCCTTCGGGGACGGTCATCCAGCCTGCCGAGGTGTGCTGGTAGGCCGGCCCGGGGAACATCGGCCCGAGAGCGGGCCTCCTACGGCATCAACACTCGATCGCGGCGGCACGCCGCTCCCGCGTTTTAACTCCCTCCCCCTTGAGGGGGGAGCAACCGTGTTGTAAGTCAAGGAGTGGCATCCTGCACAGGGGCTCGCCAGGGGGTCATTGAACGCATCATAGCGTTAGCGATGGTGAGGAGCTTGCGCATCGTGGCCACGATCGCGACCTT
>JBFMHC010000020.1:0-388324 GCA_040751755.1 Pseudomonadota bacterium | reverse complement strand
ATATCTATGAATCGTTGCATGGCCTGGGGTTTCCAGTTGCCTCAATCCCCTAACAACCGCTTCGAGAGGGACGCTCCAACAGCCGGCTTCGCCGCCTGTTTCCGCGCCCCTCAAGCTTCACGTTAGCGATCAAATTCATGCCTAATGAGATACTTTCAGGCGTACTAGTTGGCGCTGCGGGTGGCGCCGTAGCAGGATTGATCCTATGGATCATTGGTAGATTAAATGATTATGAAATCGAATACAGAGAGCGGCGCCGTGTTTACAAGTGGCTTGACAATGTGACTTTACCCCCACAAGCAAAGAAATGGCGCTCAACACGTTCAATCTCAAGTTTTACAGACATCACGGAAGATCGCGTCCGCTATCTCTGCAGTCGCCACCCAAAAATCAAACTTTCCACGGGCGATAAAGAATTATGGGGCATAGATGGTAGAGCACGACGCGAAGATGAAGACGGTATTGTGCACTGATCCACAGTCGCCACGATTAACCCAACCAAGGAAATGAAATGATTTTTGTTTGGTCAGTTATCGCATATTTTTTATCGCTAGTTGCCACCAATCTAATATGGCTGGCACTTCCATTCGTATTATCAGTACTATCAGACGATCCCGATCCAGACAAATATGCCACCGGGCAGTTAACAAGCTATAAGATCATCAATTTTATACTCGGCAATGCTGCTGGTTATTGGTCTATCACGTCTGCAAACATGTTTCTCAAATTTGTTGATGTCAGCAGTAGCATCCCAATTGTCATAATTGCGACATTGCTAGGAGTCACCCTGCTTCCTCAATGGATGCGCCAGATCAACCCTTATTCAAAATATGGCGTTTTCGGTGAGGCTTTTGGCCTACTCTCTGCCCTAGCCGCCATTTCTCTGAAATGATTGCACCAAAATACCACTTTATTACGCTAACTCGCCGCTCAAGTGGGACAGTCAAAATGCTACGCATTTTGCCTACCCCTTAGCTTTACGTTAGAGCGCAACCCATGAGAGCCTTCGCCGCAGTAGCAATCGCCCTCACGTTTTTCGTAAACGCGCCTGCTGCACGCGATCAGGAAAATCAAATTGAGCAGCTTCGCTGGATCGAAAAAGCAAATCCAACTACTGACGCTGAAACGGCACTAAAGAAAAACGATCACACGTTACTCGCGGTACAGGGATACACCTGGGTTATTCCAGGCACTGAAGAATCGAAAAAATCCGAGTACAAAGCACGTTATGGTGTGCGGGTGATTCAAGGCACCAGTGACACTCCAATAAACAAAGAGCACCTTAGGCTTATCCGCCTTGCCACTGAGTATGCAACAAACTACAACCGCCATTTACTCAAGCGCCTTGGTGTGCAATCCAATGCACTCTAACCCGCCGGTCGAGAGGGACCGCCAGCCAGCCGCGCTGGCTGGTTCCCTCCGCGGCTTCGCCGCTCCGGCGGCCCCTCACCTAGCACGTTAGCCACCATGAAGTCGTCTCTCACACCGCCTGACATGCACACTACTGGCAATCTCCAACGCCAATTCAAACATTTCGGGCTTTCGCTATTTGAAGGTGTCGTCGTCACACTAGCTGTCGCCATAGTGTCTTTTGGCATCGGTTATCCGGCCCGCACTTGGCCACCTGGGGTTTTTGAGTCGTTATTGGCATTTTCATTTTTCGCGTCCTTCTTTTTTTGCCGAAAAGTTCACTTGCGAGGGGCAGAAGCTATTGCTCTTGCACAAAGCAACGTCACCGCATGGCATCGTTTATTGGGTTTTGTTATCGCTGCCATAGTGATCTTTGTGATTGCTCTTATCTTGAGGGGTGTCGCGTGAAATCAGCGTTAGTGGCTAACCCTGCGCTCAAGCGGGACCGTCCGCCTGCGGCGTCCGGCCCCTTAGCGCCACGTTATGCGTCATCTAGGAGCTAAAGTGTCCGTTAAGTGCTCAGCATTTATTGCAACGAGCCTGGACGGCTTCATCGCAAGAAAGAACGGCGATCTTGATTGGTTGCCGGGCAGCGATGGTGTGGCCGGGGGCGAAGACTATGGTTTCCATGAATTCTTCGCGTCAATAGACACCCTCGTTATGGGACGCAAGACTTACGAGTTGGCGCTGACATTCAAGGAATGGCCATATCGAGGCAAGAATGTCATCGTGTTAAGTAGCGGCTTTCCGAAGGAACCCAAGAGTCTCAACGAGGGCGTGAAGGGCACTTCATCGTCCCCCACAGAGCTGATTCAAAAATTGGCTTCGTCCGGTTCTGAGCACGTATACGTTGATGGTGGAAAAACAATCCAGGGCTTCCTACAAGCCGGTTTGATTCAGGACGTGACCATCACCAGAATCCCCGTGCTGATTGGCGAGGGTATACCGCTTTTCGGTCCATTAGCGCATGACATCCAGCTACAACACGTATCCACAAGGGCGTATGAAAGCGGGTTCGTGCAAAGCAAATACAAGGTGGCAAATGCCGCCTAACACGGCGCTCAACCCGACTCGCTACGTCGGCGCTTCGCGCCTCGTAGCTCGCAGGTTAGCTTTGCGTTAGACGCAGAGCCATGCCGTTTGGAGACTTTGCAGGAGAAATATTCGGAGGTGTTGTCCGATTCTTGGGTGAGATCTTCGTTCAAGTCATTGTTGAAATACTTATTCGCGGCCCGGGCTATTTTATCTGTCGAGTTTTCGATAGGCGCATCGACTCAGCAAGTATTTTGGTGTTTTTTGTTGGCGTTTTGTTCTGGCTTTTCGTTGGCTTCGGAGGCCATTATCTATACAAACAAGGCACAGAATTCATTGTGGAAGACAGATGCCTGGACTCTGGCGGTGCCTTTAACAAGAAAACAAAACAATGCGTGCATGGTTAATCGAGCGAGTTAAAGAGATCAGGCCCGATTCCCACAACTGAATCAACCTTCCCCCTGAATCACCCCGCCCCCCAGGCAGTTCTCCCCCTCGTACATCACCACCGACTGCCCCGGCGTCACCGCCCACTGATCCTCGTCGAAGTGCAGCACCAGACGGTCGGCCTCGATCACCTCGACCGTGCAGGCGGCGTCCTGCTGGCGGTAGCGGGTCTTGGCGGTGTAGCGGGCGCCGGCCTTGGGCGGCGCCACCACCCAGCTCAGGTCGGCAGCCTCCAGGGTGGGGGATAGCAGCAATGGGTGGTCGTGGCCCTGCACGACGATGAGCTGGTTCTTCGCCAGGTCCTTGCCGGCGACGAACCAGGGCACGCCCTCCTCCGCCCATTTCACGCCGCCGATCCCCAGGCCCTGGCGCTGGCCCAGGGTGTAGTACATGAGGCCCTGGTGGCGGCCGACGATGCGGCCGTCCGGGGTGATCATCTCGCCTGGCTGGATGGGCATGTAGCGTTGCAGGAACTCGCGGAACGGCCGTTCGCCGATGAAGCAGATGCCGGTGCTGTCCTTCTTCTCCGCCACGGGGATGCCAGCCTGGCGGGCCAGCTCGCGTACCTGGGGCTTGGGCAGGTGGCCGATGGGGAACAGGGCGTGTTCGATCTGCCGCTGGCTGAGGCGGTAGAGGAAGTAGCTCTGGTCCTTGTTGGGGTCCAGGCCCTTGAGCAGGCGGCGGTTGGGGTAGGCGCCCTCCAGGCGGGCGTAGTGGCCGGTGGCGATGTGGTCGGCGCCCAGGGTGAGGGCGTGGTCGAGGAAGGCCTTGAACTTGATCTCGGCGTTGCACAGCACGTCCGGGTTGGGCGTGCGGCCGGCCTGGTATTCCTGCAGGAAGTAGGCGAACACGCGGTCCTGGTATTCGCGGCTGAAGTTGACCAGGCTGACTTCGATGCCCAGCACCTCGGCGATGGCGAGCACGTCCTTGTAGTCCTGGGCGATGGGGCAGTCTTCCTCCAGGTCGTCCGCCTCCCAGTTCTTCATGAACACGCCCAGCACCTCGTGGCCCTGCTGCTTGAGCAGGTACGCGGTGACGGCGGAATCGACCCCGCCGGAGAGGCCTACGACGATGCGGCTCATGGCTTGGAAGGCAGGCTGCGCCTGCCCCACCCTCTCCCCTGCCCCTCTCCCCTCAAGGGAGAGGGGATGCCGGGACACAACCCAGCCAGGTATCGACGCACTCGCTGCCCCTCTCCCCTCGGGGGAGAGGGGAAAGCGCGCGGCGAGGCTGGCTGCACGTGCCGGGTGGCTGGACCACCATTCCCTCCCCCTTGAGGGGGGAGGGCTAGGGAGAGGGTGAGGCGAGCACCGCTCGCCATGCCAAGCCTCATGCCAACCCGCCCAGATCGTTGAGCACGTCCAGGGGATAGCGCTTGCCCGCGAGGTAGTCGTTCAGGCAGCGCAGGATCAGCGGGCTGCGGTGGCGCGCGGCGCTGGCCTCGATCTCCTCCCGCGTCAACCACACCGCGCGCAGGATGCCGTCGTCCAGACCGGCCTCCGGGTCGAAACCGGTGATCTCGCCGGTGAAGGCGAAGCGCATGTAGGTGCGGCCGTTGGTCGGGTGGCGCCAGCGGTAGACGCCGAGCAGGGCGTGCGGCTCGAAGCGGTGCGCGGTCTCCTCGAACACCTCGCGGCGCACCGCGTCGAGCAGGGTCTCGTCCTCTTCGAGGTGGCCTGCGGGCTGGTTGAAGCGCACGCCGTCGTCGGTCTCCTCCTCCACCAGCAGGAAGCGGCCGTCCCGCTCGATCACGGCGGCGACCACGACGTGGGGTTTCCAGATGTTTTCGCTCATACCGGCTTCCCCCACAGGTCGTAATCGTCGGCACGGGTGATGCGAACCTTTACGAAATCGCCCGGCTTCAGCCCCCTGCCCTGGGCGATGTGCACCACGCCGTCGATCTCCGGCGCGTCGGCGTAGGAGCGGGCGATGGCGCGGCCGCCACCGACCTCGTCGACCAGCACGGTCAGCTCGCGCCCCAGCTTGGACTTGAGCTTGGCGGCGCTGATGTCGGCCTGCACGTCCATGAAGCGGGCCAGGCGGTCCTGCTGGATGTCCTCGTCCACCGGGTCCGGCAGTTCGTTGGCCTTGGCGCCCTCCACCGGCGAATAGGGGAAGGCGCCCACGCGGTCCAGTTTCGCCTCTTCCAGGAAGTCGAGCAGGGTGTCGAAGTCCTCCTCGGTCTCGCCGGGGAAGCCGACGATGAAGGTGCTGCGGATCGCCAGGTCGGGGCAGATCTCGCGCCACTTCTCGATGCGGCGCAGGGTGTTCTCGGCATGGGCAGGGCGCTTCATGGCCTTGAGGATGCGCGGGCTGGCGTGCTGGAAGGGCACGTCCAGGTAGGGCAGGACCTTGCCCTCGGCCATCAGCGGAATGACCTCGTCGACGCTGGGATACGGGTAGACGTAGTGCAGGCGCACCCACACGCCCAGTTTGGCGAGTTCCTGCACCAGCTCCAGCATGCGCGTCTTCACCGGGCGGCCGTTGTGGAAGCCGGTGCGGTATTTCACGTCGACGCCGTAGGCGCTGGTGTCCTGCGAGATCACCAGCAGTTCCTTCACGCCCGCCTTCACCAGGGCCTCGGCCTCCTTCAGCACGTCGCCGATGGGGCGCGACACCAGGTCGCCGCGCAGGCTGGGGATGATGCAGAAGGTGCAGTGGTGGTTGCAGCCCTCGGAGATCTTCAGATACGCGTAGTGGCGCGGCGTGAGCTTGAGGCCGCCGGGCGGGATCAGGTCGGCGAAGGGGTCGTGCGGCTTGGGCAGGGCGTCGTGCACGGCATTCATCACCGCCTCGGTGGCGTGCGGGCCGGTGACCGCCAGCACGCTCGGGTGGGCGTCCTTGACCACCGACTCGCGCGCGCCCAGGCAGCCGGTGACGATGACCTTGCCGTTCTCGCGCAGGGCCTCGCCGATGGCGTCCAGGCTCTCGTCCACCGCCGCGTCGATGAAGCCGCAGGTGTTCACCACCACCACGTCGGCGTCCTGGTAGGTGGGGACGATGAGATAGCCCTCGGCCCGCAGCTGCGTGAGGATGCGCTCGGAGTCGTAGGCGTTCTTGGGGCAGCCGAGGCTGACAAAGCCGATCTTGGGGAGTGTGCTCATGAATACCGCTTGGATCGTTGCATGCGGCACGGGCGCGAATGCCCGCCGCCGTTGTAAAGTTGGGTGGACATCCGAACTGCCATCCGAATTCCCGCCATGTACATCATCGCCATCGGCTACGCCTACGTGATCTTCATGATGACCCTAGTGGTGGTCATGGGCGGGGACTGGCTGAAGGGCCTGGCGATCGCCCTGTTCCTCGGCGTGCTGCCCCTGTGGGTGTTCGTGAAGGCCATGCCCCGCCGTCGTCGCCATGTAGGACTCGGCCAGGGTGCCGGCGCCCCAGACGGTGAACACGCCGAGGCCGATGAGTAGCACCTGCTGCGCGGTGTGGCCCAGCTCCACGCGCTTGTGCAGGCCGGGGATGAGGTCCGCCACCGCCACGTAGATCATGCCCGAGGCGGCGATCGCCAGCATGTAGGGCAGGAACTCGCGCATGTCCGCGAGCAGGAAATAGCCGATCACCGCCCCCGCCAGCATGGCGGCGCTGGAGAGCAGGTTGAGCAGCAGGGCCTGGGTCTTGCTGTAGCCGGAATGCAGGAGGATGAGGAAGTCGCCCAGCTCCTGCGGCACCTCGTGCGCGGCGATGGCGAAGGCGGTGACCACGCCGAGCTTCACGTCCACCAGGAAGGCGGCGGCGATCATCACGCCGTCGACGAAGTTGTGCACGGTGTCGCCCACCGTGATCATCATCCCGGAGCGGCCGTGGTCGTGCCCGTGCGAGGGCGCGCCGTGCGCCTCGCAGTGCTCGGTATGGCAGTGGCGCCAGAGCACCAGCTTCTCCAGCACGAAGAAGCCCATGATGCCGCCCAGCACCACCGCGCCCAGGGTCTCGAAGCTGCCGGCGTGCTCCAGGGCGTGCGGCAGGATCTCCAGGAACACCGCGCCCAGCAGGGCGCCGATGGCGTAGCTCACCATCACCGGCACCCACTCCGCGCGCATCCGCATCGCCACGCTGGCCAGCAGCACGGACAGCAGCCCGCCGGCGGCGCTGGCAAGGAGGATGAGGGCGAGCAGGCTCATGTGAAGGTCCGGGGATCGGGGGGATGGAAGGGGTGGGATTCTACCGGGGTTGCAGCCAGATCAGGCTGGCCATGCGCCCGCTGCGCTGCTCGCGGCGGTAGGAATGGAAGCGCGCGGCGTCGCCGAAGGTGCACAGTCCGCCGCCGTACACCTGCTCCAGGCCGGCAGCGGCGAGACGGATGCGCGCCAGGGCGTAGATGTCCGCCAGCCACTTGCGCGGCATGCCGTCCAGGGTGCCGGGCAGGGCCGGGCGGAAGGCCACGCCCGCCTGCGGGTGGCGGCTGACGAAGGCCTCGCGCACCTCCTCCCCCACCTCGAAGGCATCCGGGCCGATGGCCGCGCCCAGCCAGGCGAGCAGCCTGCGCGGCGCAACACCCATGGCGCGCACGGTCTCCTCCAGCACGCCACCGGCGAGGCCGCGCCAACCGGCATGTGCCGCCGCCACCACGCTGCCGGCCTCGTCGCAGAACAGCACCGGCAGGCAGTCGGCGGTCTGCACCACGCATACCTGGCCGGGCCGGAAGGCGACGCTGGCGTCGGCGTCCGGCACGCCTTCCACGCCCCCCGCGCCGAAGCGCGCCACCCCGGCGCCGTGCACCTGGTTCAGCCACAGCGGCTCGCCCGGCAGCTCCAGGCGCAGCAGGCGGCGGTTCTCCGCCACCGCGGCGGGGTCGTCGCCGACATGGGTGGCGGTGTTGAAGGCATCGAACGGCGGCGCACTGACGCCGCCGGCGCGCGTCGTCATGAACGCACGCACGTTGGGCGGCGCGGGCCAGTCAGGCAGGATCCAGTCAGGGTGCATCGGTCTCCTCCAGGGTGGCGAGCAGTTGGCGGAAGTCCTCGGGCGGCGCCGCCTCCCATTCCATCGCCTCGCCGCTGACGGGGTGGCGCAGCCCCAGGCGCACCGCGTGCAGGGCCTGGCGGTGGAAGGCGGGCTCCCCCGCCCTCGCCCGTCCGCCATAGACCGGATCGCCCACCAGGGGATGGCCGAGGTGCGTCAGGTGGACGCGGATCTGGTGCGTGCGGCCGGTGGCGAGGCGGCATTCCACCCAGGCGCAATGGCCGAATTGCGCCAGCACGCGCCAGAAGGTCTGCGCCGGCTTGCCGCCCTCCACCACCGCCATCTTCACGCGCTGCGTGGGGTGGCGGCCGATGGGGGCGTCCACCTCGCCGGACTGGCGCTCGAACACGCCGCGCGCCACCGCCCAGTAGACGCGCTTCACGTCGCGCGCCTGCAGGTCGCGCACCAGCTGGGTCTGCGCCTGCAGGGTCTTGGCCACCACCATGAGGCCGGAGGTGTCCTTGTCCAGGCGGTGCACGATGCCGGCGCGCGGCAGGCCGGCGGCCTGCGGGGTGTGGTGCAGCAGGGCGTTGAGCAGGGTGCCCTGCCAGTTGCCGGCGCCGGGGTGGGTCACCAGCCCCGGCGGCTTGTTGATGACGAGGATGTCGGCGTCCTCGTACACCACGTCGAGGGCGATCTCCTCGGCGGCGTGGCTGGTCTCCTCGGGCAGCGGCTCGGGCTCCACCTCCACCGCCTCGCCGCCCCAGACCTTCTGCTTGCGGCTGGCACCGGCGCCGTCCACGCGCACCCGCCCGGCATCGATCCAGGCCACCAGGCGGCTGCGCGAATACTCGGCGAGCAGTTCCGCCAGGCTCTGGTCGAGACGACGGCCGGCATGCTCGGGCGGGATGGTCAGTTGGCGGATGTCTGGCATGGGGCGACGGGTATAATCCGCCGGTCTTTTTGGGGAAGAAAATGCTGCGAATTCTAGCTTTACTGGTACTTCTCGGCTTGCTGACGGGCTGCAGCCTGCTGCCGGAACAGATCGACGAGACCAAGGACTGGTCGGCCTCCAAGCTCTACTACACCGCCAAGGACAACCTGGCAGAGGGCGAGTACCAGAAGGCGGTGGCGCTGTACGAGAAGCTCGAGGCGCGTTACCCCTACGGCGCCTACGCGCAGCAGGCGCAGCTGGAGATCGCCTACGCCTACTACCGCGACAGCGAGCCCGTTTCCGCCGTCGCCGCCTGCGACCGCTTCATCAAGCTGCACCCGCAGCACCCCAACGTCGACTATGCCTACTACCTCAAGGGCCTGGCGAACTTCGCCGAGGACCAGGGCCTGCTCGCGCAGCTGAGCGACCAGGACATGAGCGAGCGCGACCCCAAGTCGGCGCGCGACGCATTCGAGTCGTTCAAGGAACTGGCCAACCGCTTCCCCGACAGCAAGTACACCCCGGACGCCCTGGCGCGCATGAAGTACCTGGTGAACGCGCTCGCCGCGCATGAGGTCCACGTCGGCCGCTACTACTACAAGCGCGGCGCCTACGTGGCGGCGGCGAACCGCGCCAAGTACGTGCTGGAGCACTACCAGCAGTCGCCCTCGCTGGAGGAGGCCCTGGTGATCATGGCGCGCAGCTACGAGCAGCTCGGCCTCAACGACCTGCGCGACGACGCCATCCGCGTGATCCGGAAGAACTTCCCCGACAGCCCCTACCTGGGCGGCAAGAACCTGAAGAAGGAACGCCCGTGGTGGCGCTTCTGGGAGATCGAGAGCCGGGACTGAGGCCGGCCAGACAGACGAGATGGTCTCGCACGCCCTCACCGTCGCCCCGGACAGCGCCGAGTCCTGGCTGCAGGGCCTGAGCGAGCGCTATGGCGAGGAACAGCGCGCGCTGCTGCGCAAGGCCCTCGCCTGGCTGGAGGAACAGGGCGCCGGCAGCCATGCCGACAGCGGCGCGCCGCTGCTCAACCATGCCCTCGGCACCGCCGCCATCCTCGCCGGCATGCAGTTCGACGCCGAATCGCTGGCCGCCGCCCTGCTGTGCGGCCTGCCGGACAAGGCGATCAAGCGCGACACCCTCGGCAACCGATTCGGCGCCCCGCTCGCCGCCCTGGTGGAGAGCGCGGCCAAGCTGTCGCGCATGGACAGCCTGTTCACCGAGCTGAACGCGGAGGGCGGCCAAAGCGAGGCCCTGCGCCAGATGCTGCTGGCCATGACCGACGACATCCGCGTCGTCTTCATCAAGCTCGCGGAACGCACCCAGGCCCTGCGCGAGCTGGCTGCCGGCGACGAACACCTGCGCCGCAAGACCGCCACCGACGTGCGCGAGCTCTACGCCCCGCTCGCCAACCGCCTGGGCGCCTGGCAGATCAAGTGGGAGCTGGAGGATCTGGCCACCCGCTACCTGGAGGCCGACACCTATCGCCACATCGCCAAGCTGCTGGACGAGCGCCGCCTGGACCGCGAGTGGTACATCGAGCACGTGGTCAGGCAGCTCGACGATGCCCTCGCCGCGGACGGGCTTTCCGGTTACTCGATCAACGGCCGGCCCAAGCACATCGCCAGCATCCTCGCGAAGATGCGCAAGAAGCACCTGTCCTTCGACGAGGTCTACGACGTGCGCGCGGTGCGCGTGCTGGTGAAGGACGTGAAGGACTGCTTCCACGCCCTCGGCCTGGTGCACAGCCTCTGGCAGCCCATCCCCGGCCAGTTCGACGACTACATCTCGCGCCCCAAGGGGAACGGCTACAAGTCCCTGCACACCGCCGTGGTCGGCCCGGAGAACAAGGCCCTGGAGGTGCAGATCCGCACCTTCGACATGCACCAGGAGGCGGAGATGGGCGTCGCCGCGCACTGGCGCTACAAGGAGGGCGGCGGCAGGGACACGGGCATCCAGGACAAGATCGCCTGGCTGCGCCAGCTGCTGGCCTGGCGCCAGGAGGTGGGCGACAGCGCGGACAACCACGAGCTGGCGCAGCACTTCAAGAACGAGCTGTTCCAGGACGAGGTGTTCGTGCTGACGCCGCAGGGCAAGGTGATCGCCCTCACCGCCGGCGCCACGCCGCTCGACTTCGCCTATGCCGTGCACACCGAGCTGGGCCACCGCTGCCGCGGCGCCAAGGTCGACGGCACCCTGGTGCCGCTCGACACCGCGCTCAAGACCGGGCAGCGCGTGGAGATCCTCACCGTCAAGCAGGGCGGCCCCAGCCGCGACTGACTCAACCCGCACCTGGGCGTGCTGAAGAGCAGCCGCGCCAAGGCCAAGGTGCGGCAGTGGTTCAAGCAGCAGGACCTCGAGACCCATATCCAGGAAGGCCGCGCCCTGCTGGAGCGTGAGCTGCACCGCCTCAACCTCAGCAACGTCAATCTCGACAAGCTGGCCACCCGGCTCAAGTTCACGCGCACCGAGGACCTGTTCGCCGCCCTCGGCCGTGGCGACGTGGGCACCACGCAGCTGGACCGCATCCTGCACGACGAATTCGCGCCGCCCCAGGAAAGGCCCGTGGTGGCGGCGGCCAAGCGCAAGGCGGAGACCGCCGGCGTGCTGGTGGAGGGCGAACCCGGCGTGCTGACCCAGATGGCGGGCTGCTGCAAGCCCGCGCCGCCCGACCCGGTGCTGGGCTACATCACCCAGGGCCATGGCATCACCATCCACCGCGCCGACTGCCCGGTCATCCTGCATCTGCCCGAGGACCGCCAGGCGCGCCTGCTGCGCGCCGAGTGGGGCGAGCGCGCGGGCAGCATGTTCGCCGTCGACATGGAGCTGGTGGCGAGCGATCGCTCGGGCCTCCTGAAGGACGTCACCGAGATCCTGGCGCAGGAGAAGACCAACGTCGTGCGCCTGAACACCAACACGCAGCAGGACACCGCCTACATGTCCTTCACCCTCGAGGTCAGCGACATCGCCCAGCTCACCCGCTGCCTCGCGCGCCTGGGCCAGGTGCGCGGCGTGCAGTCGACGCGCCGCAAATGAGGCGGCTATATTACAAATCACCCGTTATCGTGATATTCTTGTCCTGAGAGAGCAAAAAAACAAGGAGAGAGACATGCAGCACAAGGCCCTGAGCATCTGCATCGCGCTGGCTTGCGCATGCGCCGCAACCGCAAATAGCGCGGAAAACATCACCATGCGCGACTACCGCATGCCGATCCCGGTGACCTCCAAGGAACGCAACCAGACCCTGTTCGAGATGCGCGAGATGCTGCATGGCCTGTTCAGCCTGCACCTGGCCCTGTCGAAAAACGATTTCAAGGGCGTCGCGACGGTTGCCAGGCCGATGGGCCATCTCCTGGAAAAACTGCCTGCCGGGCTGCGCGAGCGGCTGCCCGAGGAATACAACCAACTCGCCATCGCCATGCGCGAGTCATTCGACATCCTGGCGCGCGAGGCGGAAGAGAAGAAGGACATCGCAGCGGTACAGGAACAACTCGCCGAGACCATGACCTACTGCTCGGGCTGCCATGACACCTACCGATTCGAGGTGTTCGCGCGCATCCCGCCCAAGCAGTAAGGCTCCGTTCGCCCGTCACCGCGGCGAACGCCGGGGGCCGGTGATCGAGCTGTAGGGATTCCGGCCTGCGCCGGAATGACGCGCCGGCGTATTCGGCGTCTTGCCGATTCAGCCCCGCGAGAGCAGCCAGGCCGCCACCTCCAGGTCGCGCGGGTAGGTGACCTTGAGGTTGGTGAGGTCGCTCTCCACCAGGCGGGGCGATAGCCCGAGTGCCTCCACCGCCGAGGCCTCGTCCGTCACCTGCGTGCCTGCCTGTTGCAGGGCGCGGGTCAACAACCCGTGCGGGAACATCTGCGGCGTCTGCGCGCCCCACAGGCGCTCGCGCGAGATGGTCTCGAGGATGCGTCCGCCCTCCCCCTCCCGCTTCAGCGTGTCCGCCACCGGCGCAGCGAGGATGCCACCCACACCGTCCTGGCCGAGTTCGCTCAGCAGCTTGTCGAGCAGGGCGCGCGACAGGCAGGGGCGCGCGGCGTCGTGCACCAGCACCCAGTCATCCTCAGCCACCTCGCCCCGCATCGCCAGCAGGCCGTTGAGCACGCTCTGCGCGCGCGTCTCGCCGCCACAACGCAGCAGCGCAAGACGCGCGCAGTCGGACCAGTCGTAGTCATCCCACCAGCCATCCCCGGCGGAGATCACCACATACACCCGCTCGATCGCAGGGTGGCGCGAGAACGCCTGGACGGCGTGCCACAGCATGGGCCGGCCGTGGATGTCGAGGTACTGCTTGGGATGCTGGGCACCCATGCGGGCGCCCACGCCGGCGGCGGGCAGGAGGGCGAAGTGGCGGCGCATTCTTGGAGAGTGTGGTGGCGTGCCCTAAATTTTAAGTGAGATGTCGTTTTGGGAGATGGCCATGACGCTCATCAGACCTGCCGCCGTCGCGGGCGCCTTCTATCCGGACGACCCGCGTGTCCTGGCACGCGACGTCGAGGGCTACCTCGGCGAGGCGAAGCCCCATGCGTTCCGCCCCAAGGCAGTCATCGTGCCGCATGCCGGCTATGTCTATTCGGGCCCCATCGCCGCCAGCGCCTACCGCCTGCTCGAGCCCATGCGCGGCCGCATCTCCCGCGTGCTGCTGCTCGGGCCGGCGCATCGCGTCTGGGTCGAGGGCCTCGCCCTGCCGGGCGTCGATGCCTTCGACACCCCGCTCGGCCGCGTGCCGCTGGATCTGGAGGCGATCGCCGCGCTGCGCGGTCTGCCGCAGGTCCAGGTCCACGGCGCGGCGCACAGTCTGGAGCATTCGCTGGAGGTGCAACTGCCCTTCCTGCAGACGGTTCTGGGCGAATTCAGGCTGGTGCCGCTGGTGGTCGGCGGGGCCAGCGCCGCGCAGGTCGCGGAGGTGCTGGAGCGTCTGTGGGGAGGCGACGAGACGCTGATCGTCATCAGTTCCGACCTTTCCCACTACCTGCCCTACGACCTGGCCCGCAAGGTGGACAGACAGACCGCGCAGGCGATCCTCGATCTCGACGCCGGCCTCGCCGAGGAACAGGCTTGCGGCGTCCGCCCCGTCACCGGCCTGCTGCTGGCGGCCAAGCAACACGGCCTCACGCCGCACCTGCTCGACCTGCGCAACTCCGGCGACACCGCCGGCGACCGCGGGCGCGTGGTCGGCTACGGCGCCTTTGTCTTCACCGAGGCGCCATGAACCATACGGACAGAGGCCCCTACCTGACCGGCCTGGCGCGCGCCGCGATCGCCCGCGCCTTCGGCCGCGACGTACCGCTGCCGGAAGCCCCCGCATGGGCGCGGGAGCCGGGCGCGAGCTTCGTCACCCTCACGCAGGACGGGCAGCTGCGCGGCTGCATCGGCACCCTGGAGGCGCACCGCCCGCTCGTCGAGGACCTGGAGAGCAACGCCCGCGCCGCCGCCTTCGGCGATACGCGCTTCGCGCCGCTGGAAGAGGCGGAACTGGCACGCACCCGCGTCGAGGTCTCCCTCCTCTCGCCGCCGCAGGCCATGCAGTTCCGCGACGAGGCCGACGCCCTCGCGCAGCTGCGCCCCGGCGTCGACGGCGTGATCCTGGAGGCGGGCTGGCACCGCGCCACCTTCCTGCCGCAGGTGTGGGAGCAACTGCCGGAACCGGCCGTATTCATGGCCCACCTGAAGCGCAAGGCCGGTCTCGCCCCCGGCTACTGGTCCGGCGAGATCCGCCTGTCTCGCTACACGGTGGAGAAATTCAAGGAGCCAACATCATGACCGTCGAGGAATCCCGCTACCCCGCGCGCTGGTGGCATGACCTGGGAGACGGCCGCATCCAGTGCGACCTCTGCCCGCGCGACTGCAAGCTGCACGAGGGCCAGCGCGGCGCCTGCTTCGTGCGCAAGATGGAAGGCGGCCGCATGATCCTCACCACCTATGGCCGCAGCTCCGGCTTCTGCGTCGATCCGATCGAGAAGAAGCCGCTCAACCACTTCTACCCCGGCACCTCCGTGCTCTCCTTCGGCACCGCCGGCTGCAACCTGGCGTGCAAGTTCTGCCAGAACTGGGACATCTCCAAGTCGCGCGACATGGACCGCCTGATGGATGCCGCGAGCCCCGAGCAGATCGCACGCGCCGCCCAGCGCATGGGCTGCGACAGCGTCGCCTACACCTACAACGACCCGGTGATCTTCGCCGAATACGCCATGGACACCGCCAAGGCCTGCCGCGCCCTCGGGATCAGGAACGTCGCGGTCACCGCCGGCTACATGCACAAGCAGGCCACGGCGGAGTTCTACGCCGACATGGACGCGGCCAACGTCGACCTGAAGGCCTTCACGAACGATTTTTATGTCAAATATTGTGCCGGGCAGTTGCAGCCCATCCTCGACACCCTGGTGTATCTGAAGCGCGAAACCCAGGTCTGGCTGGAGATCACCACCCTGCTCATCCCCACCCTCAACGACTCGGACGCGGAGATCCGCCAGCTCTCGGAATGGATCGGCAAGGAACTGGGGCCGGACGTGCCGTTGCACTTCAGCGCCTTCCACCCGGACTGGAAGATGAAGGACCTGCCCCCCACCCCGCCGGCCACCCTGACGCGGGCGCGCAATATCGCGCTGGCCGCGGGCCTGCACTACGTCTACACCGGCAACGTGCACGACCCGGAGGGCGGTACCACCTATTGCCCGAAATGCCGCAAGCCCCTGATCGTGCGCGACTGGTACGAGATCCCCGACTACGACCTCACCGACGACGGCCACTGCCCGCACTGCGGCACCGCCATCGCCGGCCGCTTCCGCCACTTCGAGCGCGCCTTCGGCTCGCGCCGCATCCCGGTGGCGATCGCCTGACAGGTACCGATAGGGCCAGGGGTATCCGGACCGATGTGTCCTATATTTGGGTGGCAAGAGCGCATCGATGAGGAGACATCATCATGAAACGCATCCAGACCAATGCGGAATTGATCGGCACGCTCAAGACCCTCCCCCTGGAACATCAGCACTGTCTGGCCAAACGCTTCATCGCCAGCGTGATCCACCTCACCAGCAACCCCCGCCTGCTGCGCCTGGTGGAATTGCTCGACAAGCCCGAGTGCTCGGAAGAGGACGCGCGCACCGCGCATGCGATCGCCCAGTCCGTCTACGTCGAGACCGGCCCGGGCTCCGACATCGCCGAACTCAAGTTCGACTGCCAGGCCACGCACTTTATCGCCCAGGCGGTACTGGCCTGCAGCGCGGCCTACGGCAAGACGCCCCCGCCGCTGCTGGCCTACAAGGTCGCCAACTACTGCCGCATGGCGCAGACCTGCGCGGGCATGAGCAAGGGCGAGGAAGCGCCCGACTTCACCGAGGCCGAAACGGAATACAACCGCATCGTCGGAGAACAGATCGACATCCTGAACGACTACCTGGGCGCCGAGTGATAGACCACCTCAATCCGCGCTGGCAAGCAGGGTTCGGTCCGCAAGCGCGTGTCCCTGGTGCGCGTCCAGGCGCCTGGCGCGCAGACTCAACGCCGCCATCAGCTCGGGCTCGCGCACGGCGCGGATCAATGCATGCCTGGGGTTTTCCGCGGCGGGACCGTGGGGCGGGACACCCTGCGGGCCGCTCAGTTGCGTGGCGGCCATGAACAGCATGATGGCGAGTTGCTCGGAATACATGGTGGGCTCCTGACGGTGAAGGCGTGCGCCGGACGCCCCGAAATTTAGGTTTCGCGCCTGACTGCCGTTACTGTCCAGGTTGCAACCGGGCGGGCCAACGCGGTTCACCAACCCGGTTGGTCGCCAGGCACCGGTCCGCGCACTACTCTGAGGACCGTGCGCAGCTATCAGGAGGAAATATCCATGTCGTTCCTGCAAGAACAGTGGCTGGCCCAGAGCCGCCAGATCAATGCCCGCCGCCGCTACAGCAGCCAGCGCGAATTCGAGGCGGACTGGGTGGGCGGGCTGCGCCGCCGCTACAGCCTGTCGCAGGAGGCGCTGGCGGTGCTGGCCAGCGTCTCCGTGACCACGGTGCAGAACTGGGAGAACCCGGGCAGCCGCAAGAACATCGCGCCGCACAACCAGGAACGCCTGCGCGACATCGAGCGCGAGCTGTGGATCAAGTCGCACGTCACCCTGCTGGAACCCTGCCCGCCCTTCATCCGCGCCCTCTACGACCTGCTCACCGCCAACAAGGACGCCAGCGCCCAGGCACTCGCCGACTACCTGCTCGGCACCATGCCGGAGACCGACCCGGAGCGCCCGCGCCTGCTGCACTGGGCCGGCCTCGCGCACAGCATCGCCGACCCCGCATCCATCAAGGCGCGCGACTACCAGAACGCCGCCCTCAAGGCCCTGGGCCAGGGCAACAACGGCCTCTCGGTGGCGATCGAGAACGAGATCCTCGGCAGCCAGTTCGAGGACCTGCTCAAACAGCCCGAGGGCGAGGACAAGCACCAGCGCGGTTGGTACCTGATGGAGGCCTGCCAGCGCCTCTACGCACGCGACCAGCACCCCGCCTACAAGTGGAACGCCCTCGAAGTGGCCTGCCGCACGCCACTCAGCCAGGAGGTGCAGTACGGCCTGCTGCGCGACCTGACCGACATCCTCGGCGCCGCCGCGGTGCGCAGAAAGGTCCTGGGGGACGACGCCTACGCGGCGGTACGCGCGGTCTACGAGCAGCCCGTCGGCGGCGCGGCGCTGAACTGAGGCTTGGGAGAACGCACATGACCGCCAAGCTCATTCTCCTCACCGGCCTGCTGTTCGCCTTGAACGGCCAGGCCCAGGCCGACCAGGCACCGCCTCCCGCCGACGGCCACACCGCGCAGGCCGCCGCGGCGCCCACCACGCCCGCCCCCCAGGCCGAACGCCTCGCCTGGCAGCGCGTCGGCGCGCCGCTCAGCCTCGCCGGCTGACCGCCCTCCCCCACCAAGGCCCGGATGTCCTCATCCGGGCCTTTCGTTTTAGTTTTTTGCTATCGGTGCGTTTTAAACAATCAATTAGATTTAGTCATATCCGGCAGGTAGAGTGCGCCCCGTGGATGTCACACACACAGTAGCAACCAACCAAGGAGAGAAGTAATGCAAACCCTGATCAACACCCAGGTCCAACCCTTCAAGGCCCAGGCCTTCCACAACGGCAAGTTCGTCGAAGTCACCGAGAAGAGCCTGCACGGCAAGTGGTCCGTCATGATCTTCATGCCGGCCGCCTTCACCTTCAACTGCCCGACCGAGATCGAGGACGCCGCCGACAACTACGCCGAGTTCCAGAAGGCCGGCGCCGAGGTGTACATCGTCACCACCGACACCCACTTCTCCCACAAGGTGTGGCACGAGACCTCCCCCGCCGTGGGCAAGGCCCAGTTCCCCCTGGTCGGCGACCCCACCCACGCCCTGACCAACGCCTTCGGCGTGCACATCCCGGAAGAGGGCCTGGCGCTGCGCGGTACCTTCGTGATCAACCCCGAAGGCATCATCAAGACCATGGAAGTGCATTCCAACGAGATCGCCCGTGACGTGTCCGAGACCCTGCGCAAGCTGAAGGCCGCCCAGTACACCGCCGCCAACCCCAACCAGGTCTGCCCGGCCAAGTGGAAGGAAGGCTCCGCCACCCTGACCCCGTCCCTGGACCTGGTCGGCAAGATCTAAGCCCCCCTTCGCCGCCGGGGGCTCCCCCGGCGGTCTTTTCCCGACGGCAACACCAAGGCGCCGGGCACACGCACCGCGCGACGCCTTCGTATTGCCCTCTGAAACAGGAGAACCGCCATGCTCGACGCCAACATCAAGACCCAACTCAAGGCCTACATGGAGCGGCTCGTCGCCCCCATCGAGCTGGTCGCCTCGCTCGACGACGGCCCGCAGTCCGCCGAGATGCGCGGCCTGCTGGAGGACATCGCCAGCGTCTCCGACAAAATCGCCCTGCTGGAGAACGGCCATGACGCACGCCGCCCCTCCTTCACCGTCGGCAAGGTGGGCGAGGTTGCACGCATCGGCTTCGCCGGCCTGCCCATGGGCCATGAATTCACCTCCCTGATCCTCGCCCTGCTGCAGGCCAGCGGCTATGCGCCCAAGATCGGCGACGACCAGGTCGAACAGATCAAGTCGCTGACCGGCGAATTCCGCTTCGAGACCTACATCTCCCTGTCCTGCCACAACTGCCCGGACGTGGTGCAGGCCCTCAACACCATGGCCGCGCTCAACCCCAACGTGCGCCACGTCATGATCGACGGCGCCCTCAACCAGGCGGAAGTCGAGTCGCGCCAGATCATGGCCGTGCCCAGCGTGTGGCTGAACGGCGAGCCCTTCGGCGACGGCCGCATGAGCCTCGAGGAGATCCTCGCCAAGCTCGACACCGGCGCCGCCGACCGCGAGGCCGCGAAGCTGGCGGAAAAGGCCCCGTTCGACGTGCTGGTGGTGGGCGGCGGCCCGGCCGGCGCGGCGGCGGCGGTGTACGCGGCGCGCAAGGGCATCCGCACCGGCGTGCTGGCCGAGCGCTTCGGCGGCCAGGTGATGGACACCCTCGCCATCGAGAACCTCATCTCCGTGCCGCACACCGAAGGCCCGAAGCTCGCCCGCGCCCTGGAGGAGCACGTCAAGGAATACGAGGTCGAGATCATGAACCTGCAGCGCGCGGAGGCCCTGATCCCCGGCGGCGCGGGCGGCTACCATGAAATCCGCCTCGCCAACGGCGCGGTGCTCAAGGCCAAGGCGGTCATCCTCGCCACCGGTGCGCGCTGGCGCGAACTCAACGTGCCGGGCGAGAAGGAATATCGCGGCAAGGGCGTGGCCTACTGCCCGCATTGCGACGGCCCGCTGTTCAAGGGCAAGCGCGTCGCGGTGGTGGGCGGCGGCAACTCCGGCGTCGAGGCGGCGATCGACCTCGCCGGCATCGTCGGCCACGTCACCCTGCTGGAGTTCGGCGACGCCCTGCGCGCCGACGCCGTGTTGCAACAGAAGCTCGCGAGCCTGCCCAACGTCACGGTGATCAAGAGTGCGCAGACCACGGAGGTGACGGGCGACGGCGGCAAGGTCAACGGCCTGGTCTACACCGACCGGACCAACGGCCAATCCCAGACCATCGCCCTGGAAGGGGTGTTCGTGCAGATCGGCCTGTTGCCCAACACCGACTGGCTCAAGGGCACCGTGAATCTCTCCAAATACGGCGAGATCGAGATCGACGCCAAGTGCCAGACCAGCGTGCCCGGCGTGCTCGCAGCCGGCGACTGCACCACGGTGCCGTACAAGCAGATCGTCATCGCCATGGGCGAAGGCTCGAAGGCGGCGCTCTCCGCCTTCGATCACCTGATCCGCGCATCGGCCTGACGCTCACCTCGAAACAAAAAAGGCCAGGCAATCCGCCTGGCCTTTTTGCTGTCCGCACAGCCGTTACAGCATGTGTGACGCCAGCCCGTCCGCCAGCTTCGGCTCGAACCACGTGGACTTGGGCGGCATGACCTCGTTGGCGTCGGCCACCGCCATCAGGTCTTCCATCTGCGTGGCGTGCAGGGCGAAGGCGACGGCCATCTCGCCGGAGTCGACGCGCTTTTCCAGCTCCGCGAGGCCGCGGATGCCGCCGACGAAGTCGATGCGCTTGTCGCGGCGCGGGTCGTCGATGCCCAGCACGGGGGCGATCAGGTTGTTCTGCAGCAGGCTGACGTCGAGGCGGCCGACCGGGTCGGCGTGCGGGATCAGGTCGCCGCGGATGGTGAGGCGGCTCCAGCGGCCGTTCAGATACATGCCGAACTCACCGGGGCGCGCGGGCTTCACCCTCTCGTCTTCCATTTCGATCATGAAGCTCTCCGCCACCTTGGCCATGAAGGCCGCCTCGGACAGGCCGTTGAGGTCCTTGATGACGCGGTTGTAGTCGAGGATGCGCATCTGGTGGTGCGGGAAGATCACCGAGAGGAAGTAGTTGTAGGCCTCGTCACCGTTATGGGCAGGGTTGGCGGCCTTGCGCGCGGCGCAGATGCGCGAGGCGGAGGCGGAGCGGTGGTGGCCGTCGGCGATGTAGAGGGCCGGCATGGCGTCGAACAGGGCGGTGAGGCGCGCCAGGGTGGTGGCGTCGCGCATCGCCCAGACGGTATGGCGCACGCCGGACTCGGGCGCGACGCTGTCGGCGTCCGGCTCGCCCTGCGTGGCGGCGGCGAGGATGGCATCCACTTCGGGGGACGAGGGGTAGGCCAGCAGCACGGGGCCGGTCTGGGCGTTGAGGGCGTCGATCTGGCGCACGCGGTCGTCTTCCTTGTCCGGGCGGGTGAACTCATGCTTGCGGATACGGTTGGTGTCGTAGTCGGCGACGCTGGCGGCGGCCACCAGGCCGACCTGCACGTGCCCGTCCATGATCAGGCGGTAAGCGTAGTAGCAGGGCTGCTCGTCCTGGCGCAGCACGCCGGCGGCGATCATCTTCTTCAGGTTCTCCGCCGCCTTGGCGTACACCTCGGGGGCGTAGGGGTCGGTGTCGGCGGGCAGGTCGATCTCCGGTTTGGAGATGTGCAGGAAGCTCCAGGGGCGGCCTTCCGCGAGCACCCGCGCCTCGGCGGTGTTGAGCACGTCATAGGGCGGGGCGATCACCTCGGCGGCGCGGCCGGGGGCGGGTCGCAGGGCGGGAAAGGGGCGGATCAGGGACATGTGGGGTTTCCTGGGTGAATAATGGCGGCATTTTACCGTCTGACACCCCCTTGGCCATGCAGCGTCCCCACCTCAAGGCACCGCGGCTCAGCAGCAGCCAGATGAACCGACTGGACTGGTTCATGCAGACGGCCTACACCACCTGGCGCCTGTTCACCCGCAACGAGCTGCAGAACCACGCCGCCGCCACCGCCTTCTACTTCCTGCTCTCCGCCGCACCGCTGGTGCTGCTGCTCACCTACGGCATCCAGTACCTGGCCAAGCTGGCGGAGACCTCGACGCCGGCGGTGATCCTGCTCGCGGCCCTGTACGAGCAATTCAACCTGGAACAGCTCTCGCGGCTGGGCGTGATCCCACAACAGACGCAGGTCGCCGCGGGCGGCGCCGGCATCCTCACCCTGCTGCTGTCCTCGCGCGGCCTGCTCAACGCCCTGCAGTCCGCCTTCCGCGTGATCTTCCCGGAAGAGGCGAAGCGCAAGTTCGTGGTCAACTGGGCCCTGCCGCTGCTGATCATCCCGCTCGTGTTCGGCATCGTCCTGCTCGCGGTGGCGGCCCAGGCCAGCCTGTCCTTCCTGGTCCAGGTGGGGCTGCTCGGTGCCGGCAAGACCTGGCTGTTCAAGACCCTGAACGTCGGCTTCGCCCTGCTCGCGGTGTGGGGCCTGATCTATCTGGCCTTCCATCGCCTCCCGCTGGTGCGTCCGCCGCGCCGCCCCGCCCTCCTGGTCAGCGGTCTCGCCACGCTCACGCTCGCGGGGCTGTTCCTCGGCTTCGGCCAGTTCTTCCAGGTGGAGAAATACCAGGCCGTGTATGGCGCCCTGGGCGGCGTGGTGTTCATCCTCATCGGCGCCTATTTCGCCTGCGTGGCCTTCTTTTTCTGGGCGCAGTTCCTCTACGCCCTCGCCAAGGTGGACGTGGCGGCGCTGGAGCGCATGTTCCTGCACGGCGCCGGCGAAGGCGCCAGCAGGCTGGAGGGCTTCGTGTTCGGCCGCGCCAACCGGCTGCTGGCCAAATACGGGCGCGAGTTCGCGGCCGGCGAGACCCTGATCGAGGAAGGCGACACCTCGCAGGAGGCGATCTTCATCCACGCCGGCCGCGTCGGCGTGTACAAGCGGCTGGAGCACGGCGAAAAGAAGCTGGTGGACCTGGAGGAAGGCAGCCTGATCGGCGAGATGGCCTACCTGCTCAAGGAGGTCCGCACCGCCAGCGTGCGCGCCGAGACCGAGGTGACGGCCCTGGTGCTGCCGCCGGCGATGCTGGAGGAGCTGATGCGCTACTCCGCGCCGCTCTCGCGCCGCATCATCGGCACCCTGGCGCAGCGCCTCATGCACATGAACCGCGTGCAGCAATAGAAGTGCGCCCCCGGCCTCGGGGATAATGCCGACTTTCCCCGCCCGTTTCGTCCGCATGTCCTCCCGTCCCGCCTTTCCGCCCCCCGGTCAACGCCTCAGATACCCTCTGCCACCCGGCTCGGCCGATAGCCTCGTGCTCGCCGGGCTGGCCGGTGGCCGGCGCCTGCTGGTGCTGACGCAGAGCGCGCAGGAGGCCGCGCGCCTGGCGGAGGAGTTGGCCTGGTTCGTGCCCGGCCTGGGCGCGCGCCTGTTGCCGGACTGGGAGACCCTGCCCTACGACCCGCTCTCGCCGCATCCGGACATCATCTCCGAACGCTTGTCGACGCTGTGGCTGGCGCACGACGCCAAGGTCGACGTGCTGGTGGCCCCCGCCGCCACCGCCATGCAGCGCCTGTGCCCGCCCGAATACCTGAACGCGCACACCTTCCTGCTCAAGGAGAAGGACAAGCTCGACGTCGAACGCCTGCGCGCGCGCCTCGCCGCGGCGGGCTACGCGGCGGTCTCGCAGGTCCTCTCGCCGGGCGAGTTCGCGGTGCGCGGCGGCCTGATCGACCTGTTCCCCATGGGCACGGTGATGCCCTACCGCATCGACCTGTTCGACAACGAGATCGAGAGCATCCGCACCTTCGACCCGGACACCCAGCGCACCCTGTTCAAGGTGGGCGAGATCCGCCTGCTGCCGGCGCGCGAGGTGCCGCTGGACGAGGACGGCGTGACCCGCTTCCGCCAGAACTTCCGCGACCGCTTCGAGGGCGACCCGTCCAAGAGCCAGGTCTACAAGGACGTCTCCAACAAGCTGGCGCCCGGCGGCGTGGAGTACTACCTGCCGCTGTTCTTCGACGCGACCGCCACCCTGTTCGACTACCTGGCCGGGGACACCGCGGTGGTGCTGCACGGCGACATCCAGGCCGCGGTGGAGGGCTTCTGGCAGGACACGCAGAGCCGCCACCACCTGCTGCAGGGTGACAAGCACCGCCCGCTGCTCGCACCCGATGCGCTGTTCCTGCCGCCCGACGCCTTCTTCGGCCTGCTGCGCCCGTTCGCGCGCCTGGAGTTCGGCGGCCGCGTGGAGGCGGAGACCGCCCTACCCTACCTGCCCGCCCCCGCCGTGGAGGTGGAACGCAAGGCGGACAACCCCTACCAGCGCCTGCAGGTCCACCTCGACGGCTTCCAGGGCGCGACCCTGCTGGTGGCGGAGAGCCTGGGCCGGCGCGAGACCCTCGCCAACGCCCTGGCCGAATACGGCCTGAAACCCGCGTTGCTGGAAGGCTGGCCGGAAAAGGCGGCCGCCTTCGCCCTCACCACCGGCCCTCTGGCCGCCGGCTTCGTCGACCCGGAGGCGCGGCTCGCCGTCCTCACCGAGACCGAGCTGTACGCGCGCAGCCCGGTCACGCGCCGCAGCCGCGAGGGCAAGCGCGCCAGCACCGCCGAGGGCCTGCTCAAGGACCTGACCGAACTGAAACTGGGCGACCCGGTGGTGCACGCACAGCACGGCATCGCCCGCTACCGCGGCCTCACCGGCATGGACCTGGGCGTCGGCCAGGAGGAGTTCCTCACCCTGGAGTTCGCCGGCGCGGACAAGCTCTACGTGCCCGTCTCGCAACTCCACCTGATCTCGCGCTACCTGGGCGGCGACCCGGACAGCGTGCCCCTGCACAAGCTGGGCAGCGGCCAGTGGGAGAAGGCCAAGCGTCGCGCCATGGAGAAGGCGCGCGACACCGCCGCCGAGCTGCTCAACCTGTACGCGCAGCGCGCCGCCCGCCACGGCCACGCCTTCGAGGTCAGCGAACACGACCTGGACGCCTTCGCCGAGGGCTTCGGCTTCGAGGAGACGCCGGACCAACTGGCGGCGATCGACGCGGTGGTGGCGGACATGCGCTCCGGCCGCCCCATGGACCGCCTGGTGTGCGGCGACGTCGGCTTCGGCAAGACCGAGGTGGCCCTGCGCGCGGCCTACGTGGCGGTCGCCGCCGGTCGCCAGGTGGCGGTGCTGTGTCCCACCACCCTGCTCGCCGAGCAGCACTTCCAGACCTTCTCCGACCGCTTCGCCGACCTGCCGGTGCGCCTCGCGGAGTTGTCGCGCTTCCGCTCCGCCAAGGAGGTCAACGCCGCCCTGGAGGGCATCCAGGCAGGGCGCATCGACATCGTCATCGGCACCCACAAGCTGCTGGGCAAGGAGATGCGGTTCAAGAACCTGGGCCTGGTGATCATCGACGAGGAACATCGTTTCGGCGTGCGCCAGAAGGAGCGCCTGAAGGCAATGCGCGCCGAGGTCGACGTGCTGACCCTCACCGCCACCCCCATCCCGCGCACCCTCGCGATGTCGCTGGAGGGCATCCGCGACTTCTCGGTGATCGCCACCGCGCCGCAGAAGCGGCTCGCCATCAAGACCTTCGTGCAGCCCTTCAGCAACGGCCTGATCCGTGAGGCCTGCCTGCGCGAACTGAAGCGCGGCGGGCAGATCTATTTTCTCCACAATGAAGTGGAAACCATTGAAAACATGCGGGAAAAGCTGGAGAAGCTACTCCCCGAGGCGCGCCTCCAGGTGGCCCACGGGCAGATGCCGGAGCGCGAGCTGGAACACGTGATGCGCGACTTCTACCACCAGCGCTTCAACCTGCTGCTGTGCACCACCATCATCGAGACCGGCATCAACGTCCCCTCCGCCAACACCATTCTCATGAACCGCGCCGACAAGTTCGGCCTCGCGCAGTTGCACCAGTTGCGCGGCCGGGTCGGACGCTCGCACCACCAGGCCTACGCCTACCTGCTCACCCCGCCGGAAGGCGTGAAGGTCACCCCCGCCGCGGCCAAGCGCCTGGAGGCGATCCAGAACATGGAGGAGCTGGGCTCCGGTTTCTATCTGGCCATGCACGACCTGGAGATTCGCGGCGCGGGCGAGGTCTTGGGGGAAAGCCAGAGCGGTGAAATGCAGGAGGTTGGATTTAACCTTTTCAATGACATGCTGAACAATGCTGTCAAGTCACTCAAGGCTGGAAAAGAACCGGACATGGATGCCCCCCTGTCCGTCACCACCGAAATAAACCTGCATTTGCCGGCACTTCTTCCGGAAGATTATTGTGGCGATATACACGAGCGCCTGGTTCTCTATAAGCGATTGGCGAATTGCGAATCGGCCGGCGAATTGGACGATTTGCAGGAGGAACTGATCGACCGCTTCGGCCTTTTGCCCGATGCGGCCCAGGCCTTGCTGGCGGTGCATCGCCTGCGACTGGAAACCCGGCGTTTCGGGATAGAACGCCTGGAGGTCGGACCCGAGCTCACCAGCATCCAATTCGAGGCCAATCCGCCAATCGATCCCATGAAATTGATCCACCTGATCCAGACGCGGCGCGACTATAAGCTCGCCGGGCAGGACAGGCTCAGGATCGAACGTCCCTGCCCCACCCTGGAAAAACGCATCGCCCTGGTGCGCGACTTCCTCAGGGAAATCTCATAAATCGAATTTATATCAAGCCCGGGATTATCCAAACGCATTAATCCCGGACACGCATGGGCCTGTTTTTTCCGCCTGCATCCATGCCCGATCGCTGCATGGCATGACACCTGCGCGTCACACGGCGGTTTTAAAATAAAACTAAAGTTATATTTGTTTTTTCCGATAAGTTATATTCGGAGCCACGTTGATGTGGTCGCCCACCATTTATCAAGCCAAATATGCAAGAGACGGTTGCGGACATTCACAAGCAGCTCGCGATGGCAAGGCTCCCCAGCCTGCCGCAAGCGCTATTGCGAATCCTGGAACTGTCCGACCGCGATGACGTGGGACTGGGCGAGATCGCCGGCGTGATAGCCCAGGATGCGGCGCTCGCGGCCAAGGTCCTCGGCGCCGCCAACTCCGCCTACTACAGCCGCGGCCGCCATGTCGCCAGCCTCGATCAATGCCTGTCCATCATGGGTGCCGCGCAGGTACGGCGCATCGCCCTCAACCAGTCGGTCGCCGAGCTGTTCGGGCGCTTCAAGGCCGCCAGCGCCTTCGACATGCGCCACTACTGGTTCCACGCCCTGTGTGTCGCCCTCACGTCGCGCGACCTCGCCCGCCACCTCGGCCATGACAACACCGACGAGGCCTACCTCGCCGGACTGCTGCACGACGTCGGCCAGCTGGCCCTGCTGACGGTCGCCACCGATCGCTATCTCCCCCTGTTCAAGGACGCCGGCGGCGAACTCGCCCTGACACGGCGCGAACAGTCGGATTACGGCACGACACACGCCGAGGTCGGCGCCTGGCTGGCACAGAAGTGGAACCTGCATGGCTTCTTCGCCGATGCCCTGCGCTACCACCACGAACCGCTGGCACGCATGCGCGACGCGCACGTGCTGGCGCAGGTCGTCAACCTCGCCAACCTGCTGCACTGCGAGGATGAGCGCGAGGCCCAACCCGGCGCTGCCGACCTGGACTTCTGGCGCCTCGACCAGGCGCAGGCGCAGGCATTGCGCGATGCCGCTCGCGCGGAGGCGGAGCAGGTCGCCGCCGGTCTGGGCATCGAGGTCGCCGCCAATCGCGGGCAGCCCCGTTTCGTGCCCGCGAACGCCCAGGAGACGCACGGCGCCCTGGCCGACGCGGTGTCCCTGCGCATCGAGGCGCAGTCCACGCTCCCCGAACAGCTGTCCGGCCCGGACCGCGACGCCCTGCACCAGGGGATCCTGCGCAGCGCCCGCATGCTGTTCTCCAGCCGCGGCGTCTCTCTGTTCGTCGCCGATGCCGGCATCCTGCGCGGCCGGCCCACGGCGGACGACGATCCGCGCCTGGGCGAGATCCAGATTCACCTGCCCGCGCCGGATTCCGCCATCGCCCGCGCCTACCAGGGCGATATCGCCGTGGCCGGCGAGGCGTCCGCAGACGGCAACCTTGCGGACGCCCAGGTCCTGCGCATCCTCGCCGAGGAACGCCTGCTCTGCCTGCCCCTCGCACACGACGGCGCCGCGTTGGGCGTCCTGGTCGTAGGCATGGACGCCGCCAGCGCGCAACGTTCGCTGAAACGCACCGCCCTGCTCTCCACCTTCTGCCGCGAGGGCGGGCGCCGCCTCGCCTACGCACTGGGGCGGCAGGCCGAGGTCGAGGGCGCGCTCGCCGAATCGCGCGAGCAGTTCCAGCTGCATGCGCGCAAGGTCGTGCACGAGGCCAACAACCCGCTGAGCGTGGTGCGCAACTACATCGCCCTGCTGCGCGAACAGCTCGCGGACAAGCAGCAGGCGCAGGAGGACTTCGACCTGGTGGAGAGCGAACTGCGCCGCGTCGCCCGCATCCTGCAACAGTTCAGACTGCCCGAAGGCGCGAAGGCGAAGGCCCAGGAGAGCATCGTCGACCTCAACAGGCTGATCGACGAGGTGGTGCGCTTCTGCCGCCTCGGCCGGCCGGAGCTGGCCAAGGTGGCGACCCGGCTGCAGCTCGACGAGGCCCTGCCGACGATCCGCGTGGATGGCGACAAGGTGCGCCAGGTCCTCACCAATCTTCTCTTCAACGCCGCCGAGGCCATGCCCACAGGTGGCGAAGTCGCGATCGCCACGGCCAGCTGGCAATCAGCAAAGGGCCAGGGCTCGGTGGAGATCACCGTCAGCGACAACGGCCCGGGGCTGCCGGCCGCCGTCCTGGAGCACTTGTACCAGCCCAAGCAAAGCCAGAAGGGCGGCGCGCACCAGGGGCTGGGCTTGTCGATCGTCGGCAAGCTGGTGGAGGAAATGGGGGGCATCCTGCAGTGCAGGAGCTCCCAGGACGGCACCAGTTTCAAGATCCTGTTACCCGCGTCAGATAGGGGCCAGAATGGTTGACCGGAAAGACCCCCTCAGTAGCACCGACTCGCCAGGCAAGGTGGAGATGGCCCATCAGGACACGGGGCGCATCCTCGTTGTGGAAGACGATCCGGTGTTCGCTCAGAGCCAGATGCGGCTGCTCGGCGGCGCCGGTTTCGAGGTCAGGATCGCGCCTACCGGCGGAGCCGCGCGCGCGCTGCTCGCAGAGGAGGACTTCCACGTCGCCCTCGTGGACATGAACCTGCCCGACCTCAGCGGCCATGAGATCGTCAGGGAGATCAACGAGAAGCGCCTCAACACCGCGGCCATCGTGGTGAGCGGCGAGACAGAGATCGACGCCGCCATCAAGGCCTTGCGCGCCGGCGCTCTCGACTTCCTGCGCAAGCCGGCCGAGCCCGCGATCCTGCTGCACGTGGTACGGCGCGCGATCCAGCAGCGCTGCGTGGAACGCCAGCACCGCGAGATCCAGCAACGCCTGCACCGCTCCGAGCGTCTGCACCGCTATCTGGTCGACAAGTCGCCGGACATCATCCTCATGCTGGACCGCGCGGCGCGCATCACCTTCGTCAACAACCGCCTCGAGGGCCTGCTCGGCATGCCCGCCGAGCGCATCGTCGGCCGCCCCATGGCCGAACTGGTCTACGAGCATGACTGGGAGCGCGCGCAATACGCCTTCAACCCGGACAAGCTGAGCGAAACCTCCAAACACATCATGGAGTTCCGTCTCAGGAGCGCGACCGACCAGGCCGGCTACCGCCACTTCGAGATCATCGTCTCCGCCGCGGAGCTGGAGGACGAACAGACCGCCGGCACCCTCGCCGAGGATGACCACTACTACCTGGTCGCGCGCGACATCACCACGCGCCGCGACGCCGAGGAACGCGCGCGCTACCACGCCAACCACGACGCCCTCACCGGACTGCCCAACCGCAACCTGTTCCGCGACCGCCTTGGCCTGGCCCTGGTGCAGGCGCGGCGCAGCAGTGAGAAGCTGGGCGTGCTGTTCCTCAACATCGACCGCTTCAAGAGCATCAACGACCTCTACGGCCACGCGCAGGCGGACGAGCTGCTGAACAAGGTCACCGAACGCATCCAGGGCTGCCTGCGCGGCGCCGACACCCTGGCGCGCTTCGGCGGCGACGAGTTCCTGATGCTCAACACCGGCATCCAGAACGACGACGAGGTGCTGGCCATCGTCGCGCGCATCAATGACGAACTGGCTGAGCCGTTCAAGGTCAGCGGCAAGCAGGTGTTCCTCTCCATCAGCGCCGGCATCGCCCTGTTCCCGGAACACGGAGACAGCCCCGACGCGCTGATCCGCCACGCCAACATCGCCCTCTACCACGGGCGCATCGCCGGCAGCAGCAGCCATACCTTCTTCATGCACGAGATGGGCGCCTCCGCGGACCACCGCCTGACCCTGGAACAGGACCTGCGCCACGCCCTCGACCACGACGAATTCGAGATCCACTACCAGCCGCAGATGGACCTGAAGAGCCGCCACATCAAGGGCGTGGAGGCCTTGATCCGCTGGAAGCACCCGCGACTGGGCCTGCTGCCGCCGGGCGAGTTCCTGCCCATCGCCGAGGATGCGGGGCTGATCATCGAGGTCGACGAGTGGGTGACGCGGCGCGTGTTCAAGACCCTGCGCCGCTGGGAGGACCGCGGCATCGCCCCGGATCGCGTCGCCCTCAACATCTCGCCGCGCCACCTGGAGCAGCCCGGCTTCGTCGACGACTTCGTGTGCCTGATGCAGGAATACCAGGTGACGCCGCAGCGCGTGGAGATCGAACTGACCGAGAACATGTTCATCCGCGACCCGGGCGCGATGGCGCGCAAGCTGCAGAACCTGGCGGCGCACGGCGTGATGATCGCCATCGACGACTTCGGCACGCAGTATTCCTCGCTCAACTACCTGCAGAAGTTCCCCATCCACACCCTGAAGATCGACAAGTCCTTCGTCTGGGAGATCGACCGCGAATACCGCCAGCACGCCATCATCAAGGCGATCATCTCGATCGCCCACGGCCTCGGCCTGAACCTGGTGGCGGAGGGGGTGGAGACGGACGAACAGCTGCGCTTCCTGGAAGGCCAGGGCTGCGACGAGATCCAGGGCTACCTGGTCAGCCGCCCGCTCGCCGAGGCCAACCTGGAACAGCTGCTGCACGACAGCCGCGAGCCGCTGCGCCTGGTGTCCTGAACACCGCGGATGTGATTCCGGCGCATGCCGGAATCCAGAAACCCCACCCTGGACCCCGGCGTGCACCGGGGTGACCGGCAAGAGTCGTCCCGCTAAGCCCGGTTTTTCGCCGCCAGGCGCATCCAGGTGCTCACCACGGTGTCCGGGTTGAGCGACATGGACTCGATCCCCTCCTCCATCAGCCACTCCGCCAGGTCGGGGTGATCCGACGGCCCCTGGCCGCAGATGCCGACGTACTTGCCGTTGCGCTTGCAGGCGGCGATGGCCTCGGAGAGCAGCTTCTTCACCGCCGGGTTGCGTTCGTCGAAGGCGGCGGCGACCAGGCTGGAGTCGCGGTCCACGCCCAGGGTGAGCTGGGTGAGGTCGTTGGAGCCGATGGAGAAGCCGTCGAAACGCTTGAGGAACTCGTCGGCGATCAGCACGTTGGCGGGGATCTCGCACATCATCACCACCCGCAAGCCGTCCTTGCCGCGCTCCAGGCCGTTCTCCGCGAGCACCGCCAGCGCCGCGTCGGCGTCCGCCAGGGTGCGCACGAAGGGCAGCATGATCTCCACGTTGGTCAACCCCATGTCGTCGCGCGCGCGCCTGATGGCGCGGCATTCCAGGGTGAAGGCGCGGCGGAACTGCGGGCTGGCGTAGCGCCCGGCACCGCGGAAACCGAGCATGGGGTTCTCCTCGTGCGGTTCGAACTGCGGCCCGCCGATCAGGTTGGCGTACTCGTTGGATTTGAAGTCGGACATGCGCACGATCACCCGCTGCGGCCAGAACGCCGCGGCCAGGGTGGCGATGCCCTCGGCCAGCTTCTCCACGTAGAAGGTGACCGGATCGCCGTAGCCGCGGATCTTCGCGTCGATCGCCGCCTTCACCTCTTCCGGCATGCGGCGGTACTCCAGGGCCGCGTTGGGGTGGATGCCGATGGCGTTGTTGATGATGAACTCCAGGCGCGCCAGGCCGATGCCGTGGTTGGGCAGCATGGCGAAGTGGAAGGCCTGCTCCGGGTTGCCCACGTTCATCATGATCTTCACCGGCAGCTCCGGCATGGCCTGCATGACCATCTCGGTCTTCTCGAACTTCAGCAGGCCCTCGTAGACGTAGCCGTCCTCGCCCTCGGCGCAGGACACCGTCACCTCCATGCCGTCCTGCACGCTGCGCGTGGCGTTGCCGGTGCCGACCACCGCCGGCACGCCGAGCTCGCGCGCGACGATGGCGGCATGGCAGGTGCGCCCGCCGCGGTCGGTGACGATGGCGGAGGCGCGCTTCATCACCGGTTCCCAGTCCGGATCGGTCATGTCGGCGATCAGCACGTCGCCGGGCTGCACGTGGTGCATGTCGGCGGTGGACTTGATGACGCGCGCCCTGCCCTGCCCCACCTTGCTGCCGATGGCGCGGCCCTGCGTCACCACCGGGCCCTTCTCCAGCAGCCTGAAGCGGGTCTGCACGTTGCCGGCGCGCGACTTCACCGTCTCGGGGCGCGCCTGCAGGATGTAAAGCCTGCCGTCCAGGCCGTCGCGCCCCCACTCGATGTCCATGGGGCGGCCGTAGTGCCGCTCGATGGTCACCGCGTAGCGCGCCAGTTCCAGCAGCTCGTCGTCGGTGAGCGCGAACTGGTGGCGCAGATGCTGCGGCACGTCCTCGACGCGCGTCGAGCGCTCCGCCACGGACTGGTCGGCGAACACCATGCGGATCGCCTTCTCGCCCAGGGTCTTGCGCACCACCGGGCGCCTGCCCTGCTCCAGCATGGGCTTGTGCACGTAGTACTCGTCCGGGTTCACCGCCCCCTGCACCACGGTCTCGCCGAGGCCGTAGGCGGCATTGATGAACACCACGTCGCGGAAGCCGGATTCGGTGTCCAGGGTGAACATCACCCCCGCCGCGCCCAGGTCGGAACGCACCATGCGCTGGATGCCCGCGGACAGGGCGACGCCGTGGTGATCAAAGCCGTGGTGCACGCGGTAGGCGATGGCGCGGTCGTTGTAGAGCGAGGCGAAGCAGCGCTTCACCGCGTCGATCAGGTTGTCCGCGCCGCGGATGTTGAGATAGGTCTCCTGCTGGCCGGCGAAGGAGGCATCCGGCAGGTCCTCGGCGGTGGCGGAGGAGCGCACCGCGAACAGCAGGTCCTCTTCCGCCTCGGCGTTCATCAGCCGGTGCTCGTGGCGGATCGCCGCCTCCAGGCCGGCGGGCAGCGCGGCCTCCATCATCCAGCCGCGGATCTCGCGCCCCGCCTCGGCCAGGGCCACGGTGTCCTCCACGTTGAGCCGCGCCAGGCGTGCGGCGATGCGCTCGGCCAGCCCGTCCTTGGCCAGGTACTCGCGGAACGCCGCCGCCGTGGTGGCGAAGCCGCCGGGCACGCGCACCCCCTCGTCGGTGAGGTTGTGGATCATCTCGCCCAGCGAGGCGTTCTTGCCGCCCACGCGCTCCACGTCCCCCATGCCCAGGGTCTCGAAGCGAGCGACATACTGCACGGTGCCATCCATTGCGATCTCCAATGCGAAGCGGTTCCTGATTCTTTGAAGCACAAGGCGGCGAGCGTTGCTCGCCCCACCCTCTCCCCAACCCCTCCCCCCTCGAGGGGGAGGGGCTTGTTGGCCAGACCAACGGTTTTCTCCCTCTCCCTTGAGGGGAGAGCACCCTAGGGCATAAAGGCCGGGGAGAGGGTGGCGGCCGGCAAGGCCGGCCCGCCCTTCCCACCCTATCGGCCCGGATGGGCCGGGACTTTACCCCTCGCGCGTGCCGCACTCACCCCCACCACACCCCCCGCCCCCGCAATGCCCGCCGCAGCCGCCGCCCGCCTCGCGGAACGGCCCGAGCTGCGGGTTGCGCCGCGCGAAGGCGCGGTACAGGCGGTCCACGGCGATGCCGCCCAGCAGCAGCAGGAGGATCACGGCGATGGTCATCAGATAGCGGCCCATATCCACCTCACTCCCCCGCACCCAGTCCGGCAAAGCCCATGAAGGCCAGGGACAGCAGCCCCGCGAGCATCAGCGACAGGGCCGTGCCCTGCACCACGTTCGGCACCCTGGCCAGGTTGAGGCGCTCGCGCAGGCCCGCCATCAGCAGCAGCGCCAGGGTGAAGCCGCCGCCGCCCGCGAGCGAGAAGGTCACGGCCTGCGCGAGGTCGTATTCGCGCGCGGTCTGGAACAGGGCCACGCCAAGCACCGCGCAGTTGGTGGTGATGAGCGGCAGGTAGATGCCGAGGGCGCGGAACAGCGCCGGGCTCTTCTTCTTCAGGAACATCTCCACCAGCTGCACCGCCGAGGCGATGACGACGATGTAGGCGATCAGGCGCAGGAACTCCATGTGGAAGGTGGTGACCAGCCAGTTGAGGGCGAACGCGCAGAGGCTCGCCACCAGCATCACGAAGGTGGTGGCCGCGCCCATCGGCAGGGCGGTGTTGAGGCGTGCCGACACCCCCAGGAAGGGGCACAGGCCGAGGAACATCGCCAGCACGAAGTTGTTCGCCAGCAGCGTGCCGATGAAGATCTGCGACAGGGATTCAGACATGGGCGACTCCTCCTCCCCTCCCCCACCGGGGGAGGGGGTGGGGGTGAGGGAACGACGTTTGCGTAAGCACAGCGAGCTCCCTCACCCTAGCCCTCTCCCGAGGGGAGAGGGGACCCGACGGCCTTGCGGCTGTCCAGCCAGTTGAACAGCAACAGCCAGGAACCCAGCACGAAGAAGCCGCCGGGCGGCAGCACCATCACCACCCAGGGCTGGAAGTCCGGCCCGAACAGGGCGAGGCCGAACAGCTTGCCGGCGCCGAGGATCTCGCGTACCGCGCCGAGCGCGAACAGGCCGATGGTGAAGCCCGCGCCCATGCCCAGGGCGTTGAGCGCCGCGCGCAACGGCGGGTTCTTCGAGGCATGCGCCTCGGCGCGGCCGAGGATGATGCAGTTGACGACGATGAGCTGGATGAAGGCCCCCAGGGCCTCGTAGACCGCCAGGCTGATCGCCTGGATCAGGTAGTCCACCACCGTGACGAAGGTGGCGATGATGAGGATGTAGGTGGCGATGCGCACCTCCCTGGGCACGACGTTGCGCATCAGGGACACCAGCAGGGTCGAGCAGACCAGCACGAAGGTGGTGGCCAGGCCCATGCTCACGGCGTTCATGGCCGACACCGACACCGCCAGCGTCGGGCACATGCCCAGCACCATGACGAACACCGGGTTCTGCCGCCAGATGCCTTCCAGGAGTTCCTCCAGGTGCGAGGGCTGTCTCTGTCCGGGGATGGCCATGTTCACTTCCCTCCTCGCAACTGTTCCAGGTGCGGCACCAGCAGGGGCAGCAGCCGCTGCGCGCTCTCGTCGATGCCCCGGCCGACCGCCTTCGAGGTCACCGTGGCGCCGGCGATGGCGTCGATCTCCCAGGGGTGCTGCTTGCTGCCGTGCTTGACCACGCGGATGGCGTTGGCGAGCGACTTCATGTCGGCGGCCAGGCGCGCGTCCAGGGCCACGAAGTTGGCGAGGAAGGCCTGGTCGGTGTAGATCTTGTCGCCGATGCCCGGCGTCTCGCGCATCGACACCACGCCCAGGCCGGTGATCGCCTGTTTCGCCGGGTCGTAGGCATAGAGCACGCGCACCGTGTCGGCATAGCCCTTGGCGGCCCCCTCGGCGGCCACGCCGCGCAGCGCACCGGCCTGGTCGTAGGCGGCGTAGAACTTCACCTCGCTCGCCGCCGCGCCGGCCTCCGCCCGCCGCACCCCGGCGGGGCCCGCGACGTACTCGCGCACGCTCGCCGCGCCGGGGATGACCTTGAACACCGCGCGCTCCAGGGCGATCTTCTTGTTCGCGTTCACCGCGTCCAGGGTGCTCTCGAAGGCGGTGACGATGAGGACGCCGCAGATGGTCGCCACCACGCCGAGGGTGCGGATCATGGCCACGCTGGAGGTAGGTGCGGCCTGCATGGCGCTGGTGTTTTCGCTCATGGCTGTCCGCCCTTCCCTGCCCTGCCGGCGCCGAACACGCGCGGCTGCGTGACCTGGTCGATGAGGGGAGCGAGGGCGTTGCCGAGCAGGATGGCGTACATCACCCCCTCGGTGAGGCCGCCGAAGTAGCGGATCACCACCGTCACCACGCCGATCACCGCGCCATACAGCCACACCCCCAGAGGCGTCACCGGCGAGGTGGCCATGTCCGTGGCCATGAACACCGCCCCGAGCATGAGCCCACCGGAGAGCAGCACGAACAGCGGGTCCGGGTAGCGCGCCGGGTCGACCCACTGGAAGGCCCAGGCGGCAAGGGCGGCGGAGCCGAGCACGGCGAGCGGGATGCGCCAGTCCATGAACCCGCGCACGGCCAGATAGAGGCCGCACGCGAGGATGACGAGGGCGGAGGTCTCGCCCGCCGAGGCGGTGGCCGCGCCGTTGAGGAAGTCCTCGACGCCGGTGAGCTGGTTCTCGAACTTCCAGCGCGCCAGCGGCGTCGCCTGCGACACCGCGTCGAGCAGCTGCGATTTCACCCAGGGGCCGATCTCGGGCGGTGTCATCAGCGGTGCGGTGAAGGTGGTGGGGATGAAGGCGGTGAAGCGCTCAGGCAGGTAGGCGGGCACCCAGGTGGTGATGGAGACGGGAAACGCCGCCTGCACGAAGGCCCGTCCCACGAGGGCCGGGTTGAACACGTTGTGGCCCATGCCGCCGAACAGCACCTTGCCCAGGGCGATGGCGGCGAAGCCCGCGACGGCGCCCATCCACAGGGGGAAGGCGGGCGGCAGGGTCAGCGCCAGGAGCAGGCCGGTGATGACGGCGCTCCAGTCCGGCAGCGTGCTGGGCGTGCCCGCCACGCGGTTGAACAGGCGTTCCGTCGCCAGGCAGCTGCCGGTCACGACGAGGGCAAGCGCGAGCACGGAGAGGCCATACTGCCAGAACGAGAAGGCGAGGATGGGCAGCAGCGCCAGCACCACGTGCAGCATGATCTTCTCGACGCCGACCGGCCGCCGGACGTGGGGCGCGGCGCGCAGCTCGATGCGGGGGGGCTGGTTCATGTCCTCAGGCGCAGACCAGGTCCTCGGCGGCCCGGCACGCCCCCGCGGGCGCGGCCAGGTCGGAGCGATCGGCCCAGGCGCGCAGCACCCGGTCCAGTTCGCGCGGCGTCAGGCGACGGCCGGCGGGCCCGATGAGCCGGTGCGTGAGCTCCTCGCAGCAGGCGAAGAAGCGGCCGTATTCCGGGTCGTGCCGGCAATCCGACGGGTCGCCGCATGTGCCGCCGAGTGCGTAGGCGGCGGCGGTGAGCTTGGGGTCGTACAGGAAGAACAGCTCCGGGAAATGGAAGTGCAGGTAGGTCGAGGCGATGGCTCGGGCCTGTTCGGGCGGCAGCTCGCTGAACACCCCCATGGCACGCCCGTGCACCTCGAACAACAAGGGCGGCTCGATACGCTCGGCCGTGGCGATGGCGGAGAACCAGCCGTCGACGCCCGAGCGCACCAGGCGGTGGGCGACGTACTCGGGCGAGAAGCCGCCCAGCGGGAGACCCGCATCGGCCAGCAGGCGCACGATCATGCGCAACTTGTCGGCGACGATGTCGCCCTGCCCATGGTGGCGATGCATGTGGCAAAGCTCGTACAAGGCGCGCGGGCGCGGGTCGAGAACGGGCTGGGCGAGGGTGTCGGCGATGAACTCGCGGATCGGTTCGGGGTTCATGGTGTGGTCATGGGCAAAAGAAAATCTATTTCGTGACGCCATCGACGGGGTGGCGGCTGCCGCCTATCCTGCGGCCTTCGCCCTCGGCGTGGCCGAAGTCGAAGCGTTCGCCGGTGTCGTGCAGCTCGATCCTGGCCTTGGCGATCTCGGCGCGCTGGCGCAGCAGGGCCTTGGCGGCGCGGAACTCCTGCACCAGCGGGATGTTGGACGGGCAGACGAAGGTGCAGCAGCCGCACTCGAAGCAATCGCCCAGGTGGTACTGGCTGCCCATCCTGTCCTGCTCGCCGCTCGCCGCCAGCAGGCCCAGCATGGACGGGTTGAGGCCCATGGGGCAGGCCTTCACGCATTCGCCGCATTTGATGCAGGCGTAGGTCTTGCGCCCGCTCTCGGCCTGCACGGCGCGGCGGTCGAATACCAGGATGCCCGACACCCCCTTGGTCACCGGCACGTCCAGCGAGGCGATGGCCTGGCCCATCATGGGGCCGCCGAGGATGATCTCGCGTTCGCTGACGTCTTCCGCGCCGGCCCAGGCGAGGACGTGGCGCAGGGGGGTGCCGATGGGCACCCAGTAGTCGCCCGGCCGCCGGATGCCGGGCCCGGTCACGGTGACCACGCGCTCCGTCAAACCCTGGCCGAGGGGCAGAAGCCCCCCCAGCAGGGCCAGGGTGCCGACGTTGTTCACCACCACACCGACCTCGGAGGGCAGGCCGCCGGGCGGGACCTCCAGGCCCAGGGTGGACTTGATCAGCATCTTCTCCGCCCCCTGGGGGTATTTGGTCTCCACCGCCACGACGCCGATGCTGCCGTCGGCCGGCAGCCTGGCGCGGACCGCCGCGACGGCGTCCATCTTGTTGTCCTCGATGCCGATCACCGCCCTTGCCGCGCCGACCGCACGCATGGCGTAGCGGATGCCCTGCACCAGGTCCGCGGTGCGCTCCAGCATGACCCGGTGGTCGCAGGTCAGGTATGGCTCGCATTCGCAGCCGTTCACCACCAGGGTATGGATCCGGCGCCCATTCGGCACCGTCAGCTTGGCATGGCTGGGGAAGGCGGCGCCGCCCAGTCCGACCATGCCGGTGTCCTGGATGGCCTGGATGATCTCCTGCGGCGACAGGGCGTCCATGTCGCGCGGCGCGCCGCAGCGGACCTCCTGGGTCGAGGCCTCGTAGGTGCGGATGACGATGCTTTCGGTCCACGGTCCGCGCGCCGATGGCATCAGTTCGATGGCCTCCACCACCCCGTCCACCGGGGCATGCAGGGGGACCGACAGGAATCCGTCGGCGCGCGCGATGAGTTGTCCACGTACGACCTCCTGGCCCACCGAGACGATGGGCACCGCCGGCTTGCCGATATGCTGCGCGAGGGGGAGGGTCATGCGCGGAGCAAACGGCAACCGACGAATCGGCGTGCCGGCAGTGCTCTTGTTGCCCGCGGGGTGGACCCCACGGGCGAAAGTCTTGCGCCTGAAGAACTGGAAAACGCGTGAAACGGGAAACGTGGACTCGCCGCTACGCGGCATCGAGTCAAACGTAACCCCTGCGGTGCTGTTCACTGTTCCCCTTTCACTTTTCACGCTTCACGTTTCGCTCAATTGAACTTGGCCGCGCGGGCGATCAGCTTGTCGATCCCCGGCTCGTTCATGTTCCAGGGCGTGCCGGGGTGGATGCAGCCCGCGGTGCACTTCTCCGCCGCCTTCACCAGGCTGGAGAAGCTGGTGCCCTGCGGATTGACCACCACGGCCTGTTTCCGGTCGTTGTACTGGAAGGTCTTCGGCGCCAGGTTGATGCACTCGTCGCAGGCGGTGCATTCCGGCGTCTCGATCCACACCGCCTCGTAGCCGTCGGCGCCGGCGGCAGGCCTGGCGGACGCGGCGGCGGCGGGGACGGCCGCGGCATCCATGGCGACGCCACCGCCGAAGGCCGCCAGGCTGGCGCTCAGCTTCTGCACCAGCTCGGCGCGGGCGCGCTCGGCGATCGCCTGCTCGTCCACCGCCTCGCGGCCGAGGCCGGCCAGGTCCTTGAGCTGCCGCCAGAAGGCCTGGCGTTCCTGGCAGGACCTGACCAGCTCCTGCGAGACCAGTACGCGCGTCAGGCGGTTCTTCTTGTCCACCGCCCAGATGAAGGGGAACTTGCCGTCGCGCCCGTCCTCGTCCAGCTTCAGGAAGTCGCTGAGCAGGACCATGTCGTCGTTCCAGGTCTCCTGCGGCGCCTTCTTGAACTGCTTGGCGAAGCGGCCTTCGGTGAGGGCGAAGTCGGCGAAGGTGAAGGGCAGGACCATCTTCTGCTCGTTGCCCTCCTCGTCCCTGTAGGCCAGGGTGTACTCGGGCCACTCGCTGTCCATGGCCGGGTTGCCCTCCAGGGACACGCACTCGCTGAAGGTGGTGCCGAGATCAGGGTCGTACTTGAACAGCGGGTAGGCGCGCGACTCCACGGCCATCTTGGACTGTTCCATCGAACGGTCGTCGCCGACGCCGTGCTCCACCGGGCAGACGGCGTAGATGTTGAACATGGCGGGGCGGCGGCTGTTGAGGCCGTCGATGTACCCCTCGATCAGGTGGGTGGGGCTGGAGATGGCGCTTTGCAGGATGTAGCTGGTGCGGTGCGCCATGCCGATGACACTGATCTCCTTGCGCACCTCCTGCTTGCCCTTGACCGCCTTGCCATAGGGCGACATGTCGGCCACCTGGCCGACGAAGGTGGAGGTGCAGGCCTGGCCGCCGGTGTTGGAATAGACCTGGGTGTCCACCACCAGGATCTTTACGGGCTTGCCGGTCATGAGGGCACGCGACAGGTTCTGGAAGCCGATGTCGTACATGGCGCCGTCGCCGCCGATCGCCACCACCGGCGGGCAGAGATGGAATTCCTCGTCGCTGAACTGCTCCCAGTTGAAGTGGGTGAAGATGGCGTCGTGCGCGGCGGGTTCGTAGCCGCCGTCCAGCTCGATCTCGGCCATGCGCACGGCCTTGAAGCCTTCAGCCATCTTCGCCATGTGGCCCTCGAACAGGCCCAGGGCGACCGAGGGCGAGTCCTGGAACAGGTGCGAGGTCCAGGGGAAGGGATAGGGGTTGTAGGGGAAGGTGGAACCCCACACCGAGGTGCAGCCGGTGGAGTTGGCGATGCCCATCGCGGCGCGGCCGCGCCGGGTCGGGCCTTCGACATAGCGCCAGCGCAGGTCCTTGAGACGCTCCAGCAGCTGGGTGGCCCACTTCAACCATTGCGGGTCGATGGGTTTGGCCTCGTGCGCCTCCTGCAGGCTCTCGGACAGGTTTGCGAGGGTGAGGTCCTCGCCCTTGTGGGACTCGACCGCGGCCATCACCGCCCGGCTGTCGGTGAAGTCGACGCTCTCCGTCAGCTTCATGCGGATGTGCTTCTCCAGGCCCATGATCAGGCCGTCGACCTTCTCCACGAAGGCCTTGACGCGCGGCTGCATGAGCGCGGTCACCGTGGCGGTGAACAGGTGGATGGCGGTCTTCTCGCCGCAACCCAGGCAGGCGCCGTCTCCGCAGGCCATGGAGCCGTAGTTCTGCTTGTCCAGGAGCAGGGTCTCGAGGGCGCCGATCTTCTCGTCCAGGCTGTCGATGCGGCTGTATTTCTGCGGCGTGTTGGGCAGGTCGAGCCAGAACTTCCAGTCGCGGCGCAGGACCTCGACAGACTCGCGGGTCTGCGTGACCATGCGCAGGGCGTCGTCCTCGCACACGTCCACGCACAGGTTGCAGCCCTTGCAGGTGTAGGGGTTGACGGTGATGGAGAACAGGCCGCCGGAGCCGGCCGCCTTCTTCTCGCGGGTGGTCCAGAAGGGCTTGGTGGCGGCGAACTTGAAGCCGCCGAGGGCCTCCCGCAGCAGCTCGAACTCGGCCGCCAGTCTTTCGCGATCCTCGCCCTGGGCGGGGTCTTCGGCGAAGGTCTCGGCGACGGCGGCGTCGAGCAGGGCGCGCACGTCCACGCCGTCCTTCTCGATCCTGCCCTTGAGCTTCTTCTCGATGACCCGGCTGGCCTTGCGCAGGAAACGCGTGGGCCGGCCGCCCATCTCGACGTTGGTGACCGCGGTGTTGAGCACCTCGGAGATGTCGCTGACCAGACCGGGGATGGCGGAGTCCGGGCAGGCGGTGTAGCAGTTGCCGCAGGCGGTGCAGTTCTCGGCGATCCACTCGGGATGCTCGAAGCGGATCTGCGTCATGTCGCGGAACACGCCCGTGACCGCGGGGATCAGGGCCATGCCCATGAACGGGTCGACCAGGTTGTCGGAGCCCTTGCCGGTGGCGTAGAAGCTGCCCGTGGCCTGCCAGAAGCGGTGGATGTCGGCGGCGTCGCCCTTGCCTTCCGGCTGCTGCTTGAGCATCACCGGGATGGGCACACCGCCCGTATGTGCCGTCTGTCGGGCCCCCACCCGCATGACCTCGGCGGGGATCTGTTTCAGTTCCTCATAACCGCGCCGGACCACGCGCAGGTTGTCCTCCACCACGCGCTTGCCCTTCTTGCCGAACTTGTCGTTGAGCTGGCTTTCGATGGCCTTGAACAGGGTCGCCTCGGTGAAACCGGCGCGCGCCATGACGTCGGAGGCATGGAAGAAGGCGCCCTGGAAGGCGTTGCCCTGCATGCGCAGCTGCAGGTCGGGGTTGGAGGCCTCGTCGCGGGCGATGCGGAAGGCGTCCAGGTAGTAGACCTGTATGCCCTGCTCGACGATGGTCTTCTGCACGTGCACCGGGAAGCTGGCCCACACCGCCTCGGGGCTCTCCAGGTTGCTCTGGATCACGAACACGCCGCCCCTGGCCAGGCCGCTCACCGCGTTGGTATGCAGGAAGACCTGCGGGTCGGGCGACAGCACCACGTCGACGTGGGTGTATTCGCAGTTGATGCGGATCGGTTCCGGGGCGGCCGACAGGTAGTAGGTGGTCGGCATGCCCTTCTTCTCGGAACCGTACTTCGGGTTCGCCTTGATGTCCCAGCCGAGCAGCTCGAACAGGGTCATGGCCAGGTTCTTGCCGGTGGTCACCGCGCCCCAGCCGCCCACCGAGTGCATGCGCACGGCGATGGCGTCCCTGGGCAGCAGGTTGGGGTTGACCGAGCCACGCAGGGCCAGCTCCCTGATGCGCGGATAGGCCGCCAGCAGCTCCTGCATCTGCACCTCCTGCTGGGGATTCGCCGCCTGGTCGCGCACGAAATCCACCGACAGGTAGAAGAACTTGCGCTGGGCGCCGCCCGGCAGCATGTTCTCGATGGCCGCCACCATGCCTTCCGGCTGCAGGTCGCGCGAACCGAGGCCGTAGCAGCCGGAATACAGGCGCGGCATGTCCTTGGCGGTGGCATAGGCCGCGTAGTTGGCATAGGGCTTCTCACCCTCGGCCGCACCGTTCTCGATGCACTTGGTCACGGTGGCGCGCACCTCGCGCATCAGCGGCAGGTCCTCGGACAGGGGCTGGTCGGTGCGCTCCAGCACGGCGACGCCCTTCTTGCCCTTGAGCACGTAGCCCAGCAGGTCGCCGGGGAAGGGCCGGAACATGGTCATGTGCACCACGCCCACCTTGATCTTGCGCTCGGCGCGCAGCCAGTCGGCCACCGCCTCGGCCTGCACGGTCATGGAGCCCTGGCCGAGGATCACGTACTCGGCGTCCTCGCAGCGGTAGGTGTCGATCCGGCCGTAGCGGCGCCCGGAGAGACGGGCGAATTCGGCCATGCAGCGGTCGGCGATCTCGGGGATGTGCTGGAAGAAGTACGGGCGCTGTGCGGCGACCGACTGCATGTAGCCGTCCTGGTTGGTCACCGCGCCGGAGACCATGGGCGCGTCGACATCCCAGATCGCCGGCACACGGCGCCGCTTGGGCCCGTAGATCAGCCGCTGCGACGGGGTCGGGGTGTCGATGAGGTCATCCGACCTGCCCAGGTACTCGGCGACGAACGACTTCTCTGGGACCAGGACCGGCTCGATCAGGTGCGTGGTGAGAAAGCCGTCCATGCCGACGATGGCCGGCGTCAGCGAGAGTTCCGCGGTCTTGCGCGCGATCATGTTCAGGTCGGCGGCGGCCTGCGCGTTGCGGGCGAACACCTGGATGAAGCCGGTGTCGTCGACGCAGTGGTAGTCGTCGTGGCCGCAATGCACGTTCAGGGTGGACTTGGTGATGGCGCGGCAGCCCATGTTGAGCACATAGGGCAGACGCTTGCCCACCGCGCCGTAGAGCGACTCGTGCATGAAGGCCGCGCCCTGGGCGGAGGTGAAGTTGACCGCGCGCATGCCGGTCATGGCGAGGCCCGCGGTGACCCCGGCGGCGGCGTGCTCGGACTCCGGCTCGACGAAGATCAGGGGCCGGCCGGCGCTGTTGGTGTAGCCGGCGGCGGCGGCCTCGGCCCAGTACTCGCCCATCTGCGTGGAGGGGGTGATGGGATAGGCGCCGGCGGCATCGGTGGACTCGCGCTCGACCAGGATCACGGCGGTGTTGCCATCGATGGCATCGCGCACGCCGGGATACCTGATCGCCTCGGTCTTGCCGCCGACGGCGGCGCCGGCCTCGGCCAGGTTGTTCTTCAGGTTGAATAGTTTCTTGAACATGCTCTCGCCCCTCTCGAAAACTCAGACCTCGCTTGCCAGCGGCAGCGCATTGATGCGTACGATCTTCTTGGCCGACCTGCCGCGCGCGGGCTTGCCGTCCTCCATCCAGACGATGGCGCCGGTCGGGCAACGCTCGATGGCCTTGGGCGTGGCCAGGGCGTTCCTGCCGTAGTCGATCGCCGCGATGTCGCCGTCCAGGCGTATCAGCCCAGGCGCCGCGTCGGCCACGCACTTGCCGCACGCGATGCAGGCCACCTCGCACTGGGCCTCGGCGACATCGCCCTCGGCGCGGTTCTTGCAGGCGATCCACAGCTTGCGCGACATGGGTTCGAGGGAGAACAGCGCCTTCGGGCAGATCTCCACGCAGTCGCCGCAGGCGGTGCACTGGTCGGCATCCACCACCGGCAGGCCATACTGGTTCATGTGGATGGCATCGAAGTCGCATACCGATTCGCAGTCGCCGAGGCCCAGGCAGCCCCAGTCGCAGGCCTTGCCGCCGCCGGCCACCGTGGTGGCGGCGCGGCAGGAGGCCATGCCAGCGTAATGGGCGCGCATGCGGGCGACGTGGCGGCCGCCGGCGCAGGCCAGCCGCGCGACGCGCTTTTCGACCTTGCCCATGTCGACGCCCAGGAAGGTGGCGATGTATTCGTTCATGTCCCGCGTATTCACCGTGCAGCGGGCCGGCACCACATGCCCGGCAACCAGTTCCTCGGCGAAGTTGCGGCAGCCGGCGGTGCCGCAGGCGCCGCAGTTGGACTTGGGCAGGAACTCCTCGACCTGCTCGATGCGCGGGTCCTCGAAGACGTAGAGCCGCCGGTTGGCCATGGCCAGCAGCCAGGCGAGGCCGCCGCCCAGCAAGGCCATGAACACACCGGCAAACACCACACCGCTCATCCGCTAGTCTCCATAAACCCGAGTGGTTTTCTCAGGATTAAGACCAAGCAGGTTTGAAGATCACCTGGTCTTAATTATCATGGTGTGAAGTCTAGGGATTTTTTAATTATTGAATTGGGCAATTATTTCAATTCTGAGAATTGGCTGATTTAATAATCACCCCTGCCGGAGGCAACCATGCGCGAAGACTCCCCCCTCTACTACAAGAACAGCCGCCTCAAGCAGTTGCGCGCGTTCTCGCAGGTCGTGCGCAGCGGCAGCATCTCCAAGGCCGCGGAAAAGCTGTTCCTCTCCCAGCCCTCGGTGTCGCTGCAGATCCAGGCCCTGGAACGGGAACTGGGCGCGACCCTGTTCGAGCGCCGCGGCCCCAGCCTGAAGCTGACCCCCGAGGGCGAGGTGCTCTACCAGCTGGCCGACCCCCTCGTGGAGGGCATCGACCGGCTGCAGGAGAACTTCGCCGCCCATTTCGGCAAGATCGACTCCGGCGAGCTGAACATCGGCGCCGGCGAGTCCACCATCCTCTACATCCTGCCCGAGCCGGTACGCCGCTTCGTCGCCGCCTATCCCGGCGTGACCCTGAAGATGCACAACGTCACCGGCCGCGACGGCCTCAAGATGCTGCGCGCGGACGAGATCGACTTCGCCGTCGGTTCCATGCTCGACGTACCGGAGGACATCGAATACAAGCCGGTGGTGACCTTCGACCCCATGCTCATCACGCCCCTCGACCACGCCCTCGCGGAGAAGGCACGCAACGGCGGCAAGGTCACCCTGGAGGACGTGAGCCAGTACGGCCTGATCCTGCCGCCCAGCCACCTCTCGACCTGGCGCATCGTCAAGTATGTGTTCCAGCAGCACAATCTCACCTTCACGGTGACCCTGGAGGCCGGCGGCTGGGAGGTGATCAAGAAGTACGTGGAGCTCGGCATGGGCATCTCCATCGTCACCGACATCTGCCTCACCGGCGACGAGCGGCTGGCGCGCATCCCGCTCACCGAGTACTTCCCGCAGCGCGGCTACGGCCTGGTGCTGCGCCGCGGCCGCTTCATGTCGCCGCAGGCGCGACGCTTCATCGAGATCATGGAGAAGGTGTACGCGGAGGGCGCCGCGCAGGGCGACGTCCGCGGCCATGCCTTGCCGCTCGAAGCGATATAAGTGATGTCTCGGCCCCTCCAGGGCCACGAAATGGAAAGAGTGAAGGACCCGACAGCATGATCGAACAACGCGCCGAGACCGGCCTGCCCAGCGTGCTGAAGAAGCTCGGCGCCATGACGGCGATCCGCGACACCTACCTGGTGGAACAAAGCCTGCTACGCACGCTCGGCCCCCTGCTCGGGGTGCTCGACACGGCCCTCTACCGGATCGACGAGAAGGGCGACGTGATCCGCGCCCTGCACCACTCCCGCAAGGTCGCGCAGAAGGACGGCACGCGCAGCATCGTCGAGAGCATCAAGGAGGTCACCCACGACAAGGAGGTGACGGACATCGTCCGCAATCTGTTCGACAGCGTGCGCCTGCTCGCCAAGTCCTGCAGCCGCAAGGTCGGCGCCGACCTGCTGATCTGCTATCCCATCTACGGCAACAACCAGTTGCTCGGCCACTTCGTGTTCCAGCGCGACCGCGAGGTGACGCCGACGGAGGACGCGATCATCCACGGCGTGCTAGAGGTCTTCACCAACTATTTCGACCTGCTCGACACCAGCCAGCGCGACCAGCTCACGGGCCTGCTCAACCGCTATTCCCTGGAGGCCAATCTGGACCGCCTGTGGAACCTGCTGTCGGCGCGACAGCACGCGCCGGAGGAAGGCGAGGCGCAGCGCCAGGGCCAGCCCGAGACCTACTGGCTGGGCGTGCTCGACATCGACCACTTCAAGAGCATCAACGACGTGCACGGCCACATCATCGGCGACGAGATCCTGATCATGACCGCGCGCCTGCTGGAGGCCTCGCTGCGCCAGTCGGACCTGATCTACCGCTTCGGCGGCGAGGAGTTCATCATCATCATCGCCGCCAACAGCCTCGACGACGCCATGCGCATCTTCGAGCGCGCGCGCCGGACGATCGAGCAGTTCGAGTTTCCCCAGGTCGGCCACATCACCCTGAGCTGCGGCTTCAGCAAGGCCGACCCCGGCGTGCTGCCCAAGGAAGTGCTCAACCGCGCCGACAGTTCGCTCTACGCCGCGAAGGCGGCAGGGCGCAACCGCACCTTCTTCTACGACACCCTGATCGAGGAAGGTGTCCTGAAGGAGGCGGAGACCGGTACCGTCGACCTGTTCTGATACGCCACCATGACTCCCGCCCGCCCCGTCTTCTTCATCTCCGACCACACCGGCATCACCGCCGAGGTGATCGGCAAGAGCCTGCTCTCGCAATTCCCGGGGCAGCACTTCCATCTCATCAACATCCCCTTCATCGACTCCCTGGAGAAGACCGAGGCGGCGGTGCGGCAGATCGAGGCGGCCTGGCAGCAGGGCGGCGTGCGGCCGATCGTGTTCTCCACCCTCACCGACCCGGCGGCGCGCGCGATCTTCCAGGACTGCAAGGCCCTGGTGATGGACATCTACGGCCAGTTCCTCGGCATGATGGTGGGCGAGCTGGGCATCCAACCACTGCCGAAGCGCGGTCGCGCGCACGGCATGAAGGACTTCGGCACCTATCACTCGCGCATCGACGCGGTGAACTTCACCCTCGACGCGGACGACGGCCTGAGCATGGGCAAGTACGCCGCCGCCGACCTGATCCTGGTCGGCGTGTCGCGCAGCGGCAAGACCCCCACCTCGCTGTACATGGCCATGCAATACGGCCTGAGGGTCGCGAACTATCCGCTCACCCCCGAGGACTTCGAGCAACCGGGCCTGCCCGCCCGCCTCGTCCCCCATCTCGACAAGCTCTGGGGCCTGACCCTGACACCGGAACGCCTGGCGCAGATCCGCGCCGAGCGCCGTCCGAACAGTCCCTATGCCGCCATAGAGACCTGCCGCGCCGAACTGCGTGAGGCGGAGACGCGCATGCGCGCGGCAGGCATCCCGGTGGTGGACAGCACCCACCGCTCCGTGGAGGAGATCGCCGCGCTCATCAAGCAGTCGCTGCCGGCACCGCCGGATCAGGAGATCTGACGCACCCGCTCGAACAGGCAGACCGCCGCCGCGGTGGCGACGTTGAGGGATTCGACGCGCCCCGGCATGGGGATGATGAAGGGTCGGCAGGCCTCGCGCAGGGGCGCGCTCAGGCCGGCGCCCTCGTTGCCGAAGGCGAAGCCCACGGGGCCGCGCAGGTCCAGGGAATACAGGCTGTCCGCCGCGCCCAGCAGCCCGGCATACACCGGCCCTGCATAAGCCCTGGCGAGCGCCGGCAGATCCGCGCCCTCCTCGATCGCCAGTTGGAACTGAGCGCCCTGCCCGCCGCGCAGGCACTTGGGCGACCAGGCCTCGGCACAGCCCTTGGATAGGCAGACGCGGCGGCCGCCGGCGGCCGCCGCCACACGGAGGATGGCGCCCAGGTTGCCGGGGTCCTGGACATCCTCCAGCAACAGCAGGAAACCGTCCTCCGCCGCCGCCGCCGGCGCCGGGATGTCGATCAGCGCCAGCAGGCCGCTGGGGCTATCCACCGGCGAAAGCGCGGCAAACAGCTGGTCGGCGAGCGTCAACGCCGGCACGGTGGGGAGCCGCGCGCACCATGCCTCGACCTGCGCGGACGGCAGTTGTTCGGCGAACACCAGCAGGCGCGGCGTCTGCCCGGCCTCCAGCGCGGCCTGCAACAGGTGCTCGCCGTCGAGCAGGGTCTGCCGGGCGCGGCGGCGTTCGCGCGGCTTCTGCGCCAGGCCGAGCAACTCGCGGAAGGTCGGGTTGTCGCGCGAGGCGACGTGTTTCATGGACATGCGCCGACCGCCGCCTCCGCGCACTGCCGGCCATCCGCCCAGGTCGCCTTGCCGAGCTGCGCGCCCTCGATGCGCACCCCGTCCAGGTAGGCCCCCTGCAACACCGTGAAGCGCAGGTCGGCTTGGCTGAGATCGGCGCCGGTGAGGTCCGCGCCGGTGAGATCGGCACCGCTCAGGTTGATGCCGCGCAGGTTGGCGTTGCGCAGGTTGGCGTGTGGAAGGGCCGCGTAGCTCAGGTCCGCGTTCGCCAGATTGGCCCCCTCCAGATTGACCCGCTCCATGCGCGTGTTGCGCGCCACCGTTCCGGCTGCGACGAGCCCGCGCTTGTCACAGCGGCTCCAGTTCACGGCATCGCCCAGCGGCGCACCGCAACTCGCCACCAGGCCGATCTGCGCCTGGATGCTCTGCTCGTCCTTCTGCCCCTGCCAGATGAAATAGACCGCGCCCAGCAGTACCAGGATCGCCAGCAGGCCGGCCAGCACGGGCGGGCGACGGTTCTGCTCTTTCTGCAACAGGCGCTCGGTGTCCGCCTGGTCCTTCGCCAATGCCTGCCTCGTGCGGCGCTCCAGCGCCAGATCATGGACCTCGGCCTGCGCCAAGCCATCCCCGTCGTTCAGCCAGCGATGGCGCGCGGCGGCCTGCTGTTCGCGCCAGGCCCGGCGGTCGGCGTCCGCGTTCTCCACCCTCTCGGCGCTGCCGCCCTCGAACTGGCCGCTCTCCTCGACACTGAGCCAGTCGACCTCGTTCAGACTGATCTCCGCCTGCGGGCCGATCTCGCCGCGCTTCAGGAATTCACGGATCTGGGGCGCGGGAAACGGACCAAAGACGCGCCCGTCCCGGCGTAGGTACCAAAGCGGTTGGGACATGATGCAAGCTAAGCGGAAGGTGACCGATTGTCGGCACTGCGGCGACAAAAAAAAAGCCCGGTCGATCGACCGGGCGTAAATCCACCTAATGAGGAGGATGGAGGAGACAACACTGATAATGCTTAAGGGAAAAGCATGAGCACCAGTGTCATTAGCATTCTCTAATATTCCAATTCTTGGGGCAACCGTATATTCGAACCAAGGATACTCCGGTCGGAATATGCCGTTGCGTAGTCGCAACATGGGCGTGCCGCAGGCCGCGCAAAACGCTAATTGACGGGCTCCTCCGGAAGGAGGACGCTAGCTCTGGTTCGCTCAGCAAGGAGATCAGAATGTCCACATATGCATCGGAGCAGATTCGTACCCTGGCGCTCGCCGGCCATGGCGGCACCGGAAAGACCACCCTGGTGGAGGCATTGCTGAACGCGGCGGGGGCGATCCCCAGCCAGGGCAGCGTGGAGCGGGGCGATACGGTGTGCGACTACGACCCCCTGGAAAAGACCCACCTCCACTCCGTCAAGACCGCCGTCACGAACCTGACGCATGACGGCTGCCGCGTCCACCTGCTCGACACCCCAGGCTATCCGGACTTCATGGGCCAGGCCATGACGGCCCTCGACGCGGTGGACACCGTCGCCGTGGTGATCGATGCGAAGCGCGGTATCGAGCTGACCGCGCACCGCATGATGCACTGGGCGCAGGCGCGCAAGCTGTGCCGCATGCTGGTGGTGAACCGCATCGACGTCCCGGACGCCGACCTGCCGGCCCTGCTCGCCGACATCCAGGCCAGCTTCGGTCGCGAATGCCTGCCCATCAACCTGCCCGCGGGCGGTGGCAGCCGCGTCACCGACTGCTTCTTCAACCCCAACGGCGAGGCCGACTTCCTCGGCGTGGAGGCGGCGCACGGCGCCCTCATCGACCAGGTGGTGGAGGTCGACGAAGACCTCATGGCCACCTACCTCGAACAGGGCAGCGTCACGCCGGAACAACTGCACGCCCCCCTCGAACAGGCCCTGCGTGACGGCCACCTGGTGCCGGTGTGCTTCGTCTCTGCGAAGGCGGGCACCGGCGTGCCGGAACTGCTCGACATCATCGTCAGGCTGCTGCCCAACCCCAGCGAAGGCAACCCGCCGCAGTTCGTGCGCGGCGAGGGCGAGGCGGCGCAACCCCTGCAGGCCGAGCCGGACCCGAACAAGCATGTGCTGGCGCACGTGTTCAAGGTGGAGATGGACCCCTACGTCGGCCGCATCGCCGCATTCCGCGTGCACCAGGGCACGGTGACGCCGGACTCCCAGCTCTACATCGGCGAGCTGCGCAAGCCCTTCAAGGCCGCCCACCTATACCGCCTGCAAGGCAAGAAGCTGGAACCCGTGGAAGCCTGTGTCCCGGGCGACATCTGCGCCATCACCAAGGTGGATGAGCTGACCTTCGACTCCGTGCTGCACGATGCCCCCGAGGACGACCACATCCACATGCGCCCGCTGGAGTTCCCGCACGCGGTGTTCGGCCTCGCGGTACGGCCGAAGAAACAGGCGGACGTGGACAAACTCTCCGACGTCCTGCACAAGCTGGTGGCGGAGGACCCGGGACTGCACGTTGAACACGACCCCGCCACGCATGAGGCGGTGATCCGCGGCCTGGGCGAGGCCCATCTCGCCACGGTGCTGGAGAAGATGCGCGAGCAGTTCCGACTCGACGTGGACACCCATCCGCCCTCCATCCCCTATCGCGAGACCATCACCCGCCCGGCCGAGGGCCATTACCGGCACAAGAAGCAAAGCGGCGGCGCCGGCCAGTTCGGCGAGGTCTTCCTGCGCGTCGAGCCGCTGGAACGCGGCAAGGGCTTCGAGTTCGTCGACGCGGTGAAGGGCGGCGTCATTCCCGGCGCCTTCATCCCCGCCGTGGAAAAGGGCGTGCGCCAGGCCATGGCGGCGGGCGCGCTGGCAGGTTTCCCGATCCAGGACGTCCGCGTCACCGTCTTCGATGGCAAGACCCACGCGGTGGACGGCAAGGAGATCGCCTTCGTCACCGCCGGCCGCAAGGCCTTCCTGGAGGCCGCCGCGCAGGCGCGCCCCATCGTCCTGGAACCCATCGTCGAGATCGAGCTGACCACGCCCGAGGCGAACATCGGCGACGTCAGCGGCGAACTCTCGGGCCGGCGCGGGCAGATCACCGGTCACCAGAGCGGGCGTGGCGGCATGCAGACCTTGCTGGGCCTCGCCCCCATGGCCGAACTGGAAGGCTTCCAGTCGCGCATCAAGTCGCTGACCGGCGGCCAGGGCTCGTACAGCCTGGCCTTCAGCCGCTACGACCCGGTGCCGCCGCAGGTCCAGCAGCAACTCGCCGCCCGCTTCAAGCCACAGCAGGATGAGGAATAAGGCATAAAAAACGGGGCCGGAGGTGCATCACCTCGGCCCCGTTCCTCATGCCCGGGATCACTCCCACTCTATTATCAACAAGGATGTAACTATGTTGATTCTTAAGGAATATTTATCGCGATTTGTGCTTGATACCATGCTTTGTGCCATCGGGAAAACTTGCTTGCAGTTGCTTGGTCCTGCCAGGCATTGCTTGAACTGGCATCATGAAACGTGACTATACGACAGTGAGGTCTATTCGTCTCGGTGAGTGACTACAGCGGGCACTCATGGATGTCCTGTACGCCGACTGGCCTGCCCTACTCCGACCGATTTGGCACCAGCAATGAGCCCCTGTTCGCACCAAGTCGCACCGCTGCCATACGCCTCTTGACTGTATCTCATAAGAGATACACAATTCAAGCAAACTGAGGAACTAATCATGGCCCATTCCACGATGCTACACGTCCGGGTAGACGACGAAATCAAAACGCAAGCCAGCGAAGCACTGGCAGCCATGGGGCTGTCAGTGTCGGATGCCGTACGCATCCTGCTCAAACGCGTGGTCAATGACCAAGCCTTCCCGCTGGAACTTAAGGTGCCCAACGCCCAGACCCGTGCGGCAATGGAAGAAGCCCGCGCAATGGCCAAGGCCCGTGCCGCCCGTTTTGACTCTGCTGATGCATTGATTGATGACCTCGAAGACGCACGTGTCGGCGGCAACAAAAAAACCCGCCAGCAGTAAGCGGGCAACGCCGCCCAAGGCGTGCGATTACACCAAGGCCTTCCTTAAAGACTGGGAACGCCTCTCCCGCTCGGGGCGCTACGACCTGAAGCGGTTGAAGGAGGCGATGCTGTTGCTCATTGCCAACGATTCGCCCCTGGGCCCCGAGTGGTTAGACCATCCGTTGAAAGGCGACTGGGCCGACCACCGCGAGTGTCACATCGGCGGCGACTTCCTGCTGATCTACCGGCTGGATGGCAACGCCATTATCTTTGTGCGTGCTGGTACCCACTCAGAACTGTTCGAGGAATAGGCCATGGGTATTGAATCGCTTCCAAATTTCACCCCACCAGCTCGCCAACGCTGGGAATCGATTCCGGTTCAGATCCGCCAGCGCCTGCTGGCCAATGTCTGGTGCGGACGGTGCCGTCATGAAGTGACGATCACCAATTTCAGCGGCACCATCAAGGGCGGCGACCTGCTGCTGGTAGGCAAGTGCGCCGAATGCCACGGTGACGTGGCGCGGGTGATTGAGGGTTCGTAGCCCGGTCAGGCAGCCAGCCACCACCCCTGCTGCACTCCCCTGCTTGACCAGACAAATTGATGAGCAGGCGACTCTCGATCAGGATGCCAAGTGATTACACGCCTGCGCGGTGTCATTTCCTTGAGTCCTCGTGATAAATTACCACTCCGTGCAATAGGACACATTTATCAAACGTCGTTACGACGAACATCGAGAGGCACATCGACACAATCGGTCGCCCATTCATTCCCGGATCACATAACCGTTGTCTTCATCAGGAGCCCCGAAGCCACAGCCCAATGACACGAAAGATGGTCATCGCCATCAGACCGACAACGTGGAGGTAAATCAGAAAACGATAGGGAGCTGTCGCTTTTATGCGATTTTCAGGAGAAAAAAGTGGTTGATCCAGTTGAATACATCACACAATTCGATGAAGTACCTTACATGGTGGCGGTCGCCGCCGAGACGATGGGCATCGCCACGCACAAGCGGGTTCCGTGCGTGTTCAGCCCGACCGAGCTGGTGGATCGAGCCGAGTCCGCCATCAACAAGTACCCCGTTCATGCCTATGAGATCGGTCTGGTCACATTGGCCATGTTGGCGGACGGCATCATTCCAGACACCCCCGGCAGACTGGTACTGCGCGAGCAATTCGTTCGGATTGGCGATGCGATTCAGGATGCCGAGAATGACCAGCAAGCCCATAGGACCTGAGGCCTACCAGCACGCCTTCGATAGCAGGTGGTAATTCGTTGCCTAAGCCATGAGCATCGCGCCGGCCAATAATGACGAGATTGACTGGCCAAAGACGTGTCCCGATTCACCAAGCACTTTGCCTGTGCCTCCTTGGAACTGGAGGCCTCGATCCCAACGATCTAGCTGGACCTGAACGTTGCAAACGGCGACTCACGACGATGACAGCGAGCCCACCGAAACCGACTTGACCGATGGCTCCCTATGGCCAGTTGATCATGCCCTCAACCATGCATCCAATTTATTGATAGGCGTATCGGGATACAAGAAACCAGATCACGCCCATATAATGCCGCGATGAACAACCAACGCCCACCACAAACACAGGCCGCCCTGCTACTGCCTTGCGTGAAGGAGTCGGACTCCCCCGCCCCGACTCCGCCCCGCCTGCCGGACATCGAGAAGAAGCCGGCCGTAAAAAGAAGCTTGTCGCCGGAACATCAGGAGTTGGTGAACATCCGCCTGAAGCTTGGCTTGTCGCAAGCCCAATTCGCGGAAGAACTGGGTATCGGTGTCCCCCGCCTGTCGTCCTACGAGTATGGCCGTGCCGGAAGCATACCCGAATGGGTCATGACGGCCGCACGGGAGTTGGCAGCGAATAATGGTGAGGCCCAGGAATCCAATCGCAAGAAATACGAAGGGCTGGAGATGCCTGTCATCCTGGCCAGTTGGGCAAAGGCACTCGGCGTGCCCTATGAAGACAACGGCCAGCTCGCCGCGTTGCTCGGAACCTCTGTCTCCACCTTGACCAGATGGAAGAACAAGCTCACACGCCCTAGCCTGCATTCGCTGGCTTTCCACCAGCACATGGTCGACCAGGCCAAGCAGAAACTGGCCAAACAGAAGGCATGCATCGAAGAGCTGGCCGGAGGAAAACCAAAGCGTCGCTAGATTCCGGACGTCTTCTCTATCCCCCTCAGAACGACAGATGTATTGTTGATGGTGTATAAATTGAACCCGTGCGTCATTACACATTCACGCAACAGGTGAACAAGATGGTAGATAAATCCAAAGATAAACCCGCCCGACAAACCCGTAAGGCGACGAGCACGGCCAAGACACCTGAAAGCCCTGTAGGCGCCGCACTCATTGCGTCGCTGTGGGAACGAATGGGCGAGCGCGGTCATACCACGAAGGAATTGGCCGAAGCCCTCGGCATCACTTACGTATACCTGATGGCCCTGGCGCGGGGTGAGAAGCCTATCCCCCAGGTCGGCCGCGAAGTTCTGAAGCGCGCCGCCGACTATCTGGGCACACCCGTCGCCCAAGCCTATTTGCTCGCCGGCGCCTTGAACCCGGAAGACTTCGTCCTAAATCCCACAATGGACGAGCGAATAGCACGCATCCGAGACGCCATGACCCATGACGCAATGTGGTGCGGGCTCGCACTAACCGATGAAGTCTGGCAGCAAACGCCGCGGGAGGCCCGCCTGCTGATTTGCATGCTTTACGAGCAGTCGGCGAAGACGACCTGGCTGGACTGGACGGTGGTTCCGAAAGGAACGACTTCGAAGATCAAGCTGGCTTCGTAGGACTGACTTGTCCTTCGGGGCGCCTTGTCTATTTCAGGGCCATTCGACAATCGTCACTGCCACGTCTCCCCGGCTCGCCAGTTCACATTGAGACTGCCCTTCGCCGCGACCGTCACCAGCACTGGCAACAGGAATTTCCGCAGATCAGCGATCACCGTTGCCAGTGACATCGAATCGATGGCGTTCTTGCGCAGAAAAGCCTGCCATTGCTTTTCTTTCTGGGCATCGGTGATGAATTCGTCGCTCAATCCGATCGGTACATCATTGGGGATTGCCGTGCGTCGACGATCGAATGTTGCCGCGACCGCTCGTGACAACACGGCCCCATCAAAATCCGTGTACCTGGCCAACACCCAGAGGTCGAAGTAATCCTTCATCCGGCTGTTGAGCATGCCAAGCGAGGTCAGCGCCTCCAGTTTTTCCGCAACCACTGTATACCGGGGATAGACCCGCAGTTGCGGCGCGGGCATCTCGCCAAGAATGACCGGATATTGGGCCTCATCCGGGCCGGGCACGACGGCATCACCAAAGCCTATATCCACCTGCACTGGGCAGCGGGCACTACCCAGCAGGCCCATCAGGGTGACGCGGACGCCCGCATAGTTGGCCTCTTTGCGAATCTCCGCCGCCTTCACCGAATCGGGTTGAAACACGATTCCGTCCTCGACCTCAATGCGGCAGATATCCCGGAATAGCGCTTCGACATGCGAAATCTCCGCCGACCCGAAGCCAAGGAAATCGGCATCATGGGTAGGCCGATGCGGCACGTCGAACCATAGGTCGAATAGCAGCGCCCCCTTGAGTAAAAACTGGTCGCGCTGTCCGGAGATGCTCAAGCGGTACAGCATGCGCTCCAAGGCATACCGGGTGAGCAGCAGGTTGTAGTCAAGCTTTTCAGAGCGAGCCTTGTTGAGCAGCCGATTACGGATGGAGGTACCGAGGTTACGAACGCTCATGCCAGGCTATCCAGATAGGGGCGCATCACGTTGGCCACACGGCAGACCTTGGCATAGTGCCAGAGGTCGTCACTGGTCATGCGCTTCTCGTACCATGCGCTTCGCAGCGCCTCCAGCGCGACATCAAGGCCAATCTTGTTTCGGTACTTGAAACAATCAGCGACGGTTTTGGCGACACTGGTGACGCGGACAGTTACACCATCCACGACGTGCTCCTCCACACCCTCGGTCAACGCCCCGCCGGAAAAACGGAAGATACGCAGCGGCGGGTAGTCGAGCTTCGGCGCGATGGCCTTGTTCTCGATGGCCAGCCACACCTCAAAGGGGGCTTGGGTCGTCAGGCCGTGAAATCGAAGCGCCGAGAGCAAACAGACGACACCCTTGGGCACCCTGCGCGCCACCTCCGCCAGCGCCCCATGGACCGAGACTTCACGGCCGGGCAGCCCATACAGCCCGCGCCCGACACGTTCCAGTTGTCCGTGACGGACGGCACGGGTCAGGGAAACACGGGGGATTCCAAGCGGCACCAGATCACAGGGGCGAATCAGCCCTTGGGATCGTGCCAGATCGATCAGCCTGACGGCAGCAGTATCCATGCGGGTTAGAGTGTTCCATAACATAGGTAGATGTCAATAACTACCAATATTCAGGAACTCACTTGTAGCGATCCTTCTTGGCTACCGCGGTACGTGAGCCGTAGGCGAGCACCGCTTCAATATCCGCTTCCAACCATTGCGAGCGGTGACGGCTTCGCGAAGGATGTCCATGTACTCGTCGGCATTCACCCGTTCATCCGGCGGCATTGGCCCCTGTTCATGTTCTGCAAGCAACCGCAGCCACCCCTTGGCGCTGTCGGCCAATTCGTGAATTCGGCTGTAGGCCTCGCAGGCATAGGCGAAGGTCTCTCGCTTCTGATACTCGATTTCCAGCAGCCACTCTTTCCGCCTGGTTTCAGACAACCCGATCGTGACACGTTTGCAGTTGTGAAAGATGTGCGCCGCTTCATGCACCAGAAAGTCATCGAAGCGGCCAGACTGATCGAAGTAGTCCGCTGACAGATAGCAGGTAGCCTCCTCGCTCAAGCCAGCAAGACAGCGGGCATCCTCCGCAAGGAGCTCGGCGCCACAGTCCGCCAGATAGAGATTTGCCAGATCCCAGGCGGTGCTGAGCCACGGCGTCTGCTCAAGCACGCACTCGATGGTGGCCGGCGTCAGAAAAACGACTGAACGCGCGAGTGTATCCAGAACCCGCTCTTGTTCAGCCGCCGGAAACAGTCCGCGCACCATGGGCGTGACTTTCCCACGTGTAAATGCAACGGTGTCCATATTGGTCAAGGCTTCGGGGAGCTTGGCATGCTGAGTTCGCTCACGAACCGCAGAGACCAAGGCACGGCGCAGTGCGGCATTGCCAGATTGGGCGCGTACAAGAAAGTTTTCTCCTGGCCATGTACGGAACGCTATGTCGTGCTGACCACTGCGAAGGTAAAGCTCGATCTCATGCGTCGGGACTCCCGGCAATTCGTCACTCATTGATGCCATCACCCACACCTTCCACGGCAAACTTGAGTTTCTGACTGGCATGGAACGTGGTGACCCGGCGAGCATGGATGGGCATTTCCTCGCCGGTCTTCGGGTTGCGGCCAGGGCGCTGGGGTTTGTCGCGCAGATGGAAATTGCCGAAGCCCGACAATTTGACTTCGCCTCCGCGCTCCAAGGTCACGCTGATCTCTTCGAAGAACGATTCCACGAACTCCTTGGCCTCCCGCTTGTTCAGGCCCACCTTCTCGAACAGAAGATCACAGAGTTCAGCTTTCGTCAGCGCCATACCACTTTCCCGTCACAGTATTCATTCCGTCCCCGAAGGTGGTCGATCAGCCTATGTTCATCGGGCTCAAGGCGGGTATCCAGCGACTCGCGCTTGCCGGGCACTTCGACCGGTGTGGACATGGCAGGAACCTTCTTGGGATGGCCGATTATAGCGATGCGGCAGACATCTTCATTACGGATGCCAAGGCAGCGCTCATGGCGCCACGACTAGAATACCTATAAATAATTGTGTGTACGTGCATCGGTATATTATATTACCGCTTGATGGTTATGGTCATCGTGTAACCACGTCTCACACAAAGGCATCCGTTATCCGTAGCAGGAGGTACATGTGGTCATTCTGAGCGTCGTAGGCACCAAGGGAGGTATCGGCAAGACAACCATCACGGCCAATCTCGGCGCACTTGCCGCTGACATGGGGCTACGCGTTCTCCTGGTCGATGCCGATATCCAGGGATCGCTATCCAAGTATTACCAGCTCCGGCGGCAAGCCCCGGATGGGCTGACCTCCGTCGTCCTGAGCGGCCGGGTCGCTGAATCGGCCATTTCGACCACGGCATGGGATCGGCTGGATATCATCGTGTGCGATGCCCCACGGCGGAAATTCGCCGGCATCGAGACCACCGATCTGGAGCAATTCATCCAGGGCCGCATCGACGCGCCGATGATCCTCCGCAAAGCGCTGCGCGCACCGGTCATCGAAGACAACTACGATTTGGTATTCATCGACACCCCTGGCGCCCAGGGGCCATTGCTCTACACGGCGGCATTGGCCGCGCATCGGTTGATCTCGCCCGTCCTGCCGGAGACGCCGAGCGCACGCGAATTCCGCACCGGCACGTTCGAACTGCTGCTCAAGCTGGAAGAGGCCCAGGCCTTGGGGATCGGTCCCGGTCCCCTGACGGCGGTCATCAACCGGGTCGGGCACACCAACGACGCGCGGCAGATCACCCAGGAAATCCGGCAGAGCTATCTGGAGATGCGCGGCTTGGTCACTGTGGCCGAGACCGCCATTCCGGCCAGTGTGGCCTACAACGAGGCGGCCACGGCGCAATTGCCGGTGCACCGGCTCAAGCGCCGGGAGCGTGGAGTGACGCCGTTCGACACCATGCATCGCCTGGTCTGGGAGCTGATCCCGTCCCTCAGCGGCGTCTATGCCGGCGGTTTCTATGACGAGGAAGAAGCACCTTCCCCGGCCGCGCAACCGCCCCTCGGTGAAGCGACCTCGGCATGAGCGCACAGGACCGCCTCCCCGCCGCTGCGACGGTTGCGGACGCCGCCCGGAAGGCTCAACAACGAGATCTGGCGCAACCCAACGGCACACGGACCATCAGCCCGATCGACCTGCGGGCCAGATTGGTCAAGGAGTCACTGAACGTCGGCCTGCCGCTGGACAACAGCCACCAACTGTCGATCGACACCGAGAGCCAGATGACCCTGCCGGTGATGGACATCCTCCATTACGACAAGAACCCCCGCAAGGCGATCAACGACCAATACGACCTCATCAAGGAATCCATCCGCTCGACCAAACAACTCACCAGCCCGTTGGTGGTCACCCGCCGGCCCGGCCAGGAAAAATTCATGGTCGGCAAAGGCGGCAATACCCGCCTGACGGCGCTGCAGGAACTGTTCGGCGAAACCGGCGATGCGGCATTCCAGCATGTCGTCGTCACCTACACCCCCTGGGTATCGGAATCCTCCACGCTGTCCGCCCATCTGGTGGAAAACGAACTGCGTGGTGAGATGATCTTCTGGGACAAGGCCAAGGCCTACGCCGATCTGAAGCAGATGATCGAATCGGAAACCGGAAACGCATTGTCCGGGCGGGCCTTCGAACAGATCCTGAAGGAGCGCGGGCTGCCGCTCGGCAAGACCACGCTGAGCTACTTCAACTTCGCCGTCACCCATCTGGCCGCCTTGGGCGAGGCCTGCAAGTCACTTTCCAGACCGGTGATATCGGAACTGCAACCCGCTTTCAACGCCTTTGAACGGCTGTTGAAGCATAAACAGCAGATCCAGGCCTGGCCGGAGCTGCGCGACCAGGTCTTGAAGCGTGCCGAGCAATCCTGGTTGTCCACCCGCTCACTTGAACCGGCCAGGGTGATCGAGCAGCTGGAACAGGCCATGGCCACGAAGCTTGGCGAGACCGTCGAGCTCACGCGCCTTGCCCGTCAGCTATGCCAGCAGCACCCGGGCGAGGATATCGCCGGGCTGATGGCCCAGGCCAGGCTACAGACGAAACCGGTTGAAACCCCTCCCCTACCCCATCCGAACGCCGCCGAGACCGATCCCGACGGCAGGAAAGGCAACGCCACCGAAAGGATCGAGAAACCTGGGGCAGCCGGGCCGGCACAGAAGCAGGGAACCGAACTGATCGGCCAGATCCAGAACCTGGCGACCCGGTTCGCCCGGCTGACCGAATCGGCCGACTGCCTGCGTCTCACCAAGGACTGGCCCACCGGCTTCTACATGGAAGTACCGGAAAACGACGAGCCCATCGACCTGACCGAAAACGGCGCGGATCGCTACTTTGGCTGGTGGATGCTGGCCATGCTCTCCGAACAACTCGATGGCGCCTGGTCCGCCTCGATGCCGGCGGACTCCACCTGGCGCCAGGCCCAACGGCAGGAGCAAGGCCGCGACGAATTCGCCCTCCAGCATTACATGGACACGATCCTGGGCATGCCCATCGATCCCCTGTCGCTGGGCAAGCGCTTGGCCTCGGCTTCGCCCTCGTTGCCGGTCTGGCTGGAGTTGGTATCAGCCCTACGCACCCTGCGCGGGACCGCACCGGAGCGCTTCAAATTGGCGGAGCCGGAATGAACACCCTGCCTGGCCTCCCCCTCTCGGACCCTCGCCATGTGGTCGCCCTGCTCCAGCACCTGGTCGACCAGGCCGACCTGGGCGAGAACCTGGAGCAACTGTTATCGGTGGTCAGCCCCGCCACGCTGGAACAACTGAAGCGCACGCCCACGGTGGAACTGCTGCGGCTTGCGGAACAACGTCCGGCCTTCATCTCGGTGTTCGTCGATGAATCCCAATTGTCACTTGCGCGCCATCGCCTCCAGCACATCCTTCACCGCAAGGAAGAGACCCTGTGGTTCATTCGACGAGGCGCGCCGGCGGCGGCCATGCTGGAGTTGTTCGGCATCCCCGATCGCGAATATCGCCAGCTCAAGCGGACGACCGCTAACGCCTCAAGACGAGGCCGGGTTCGCAGGCTGGATGCCGCGGTCGCCGAGCAGGTGATCAGGTTCTGGCGCAGTACCCGCCTTCAAAGTGACGACCTGGGCGTCCGCTTCCGTCTGCTGGCCGAACAGTTCCCCGACGTGCCCCTGGCGTCGCTCTGGGCGGCCTTCAAGGAGATCACGACGTGAATCGACCACTCCTTCGCCCAACCCCGTCCGTATCGCCGGCACAACGCACGATCACACCCGGCGTTCTGCTGGAGCTGTACGACGAGCCGGTGTCGTTCCACCGCGCCTTTGTGGAGATGGGCGGCGGGGTCACCGCCGCCCTCTTCCTCTCCTGCGCCTGCCAGAGAGCGGCCGACCTGCCGGACGAGTCGGAGGGTTGGATGCGCCTGACCATGGCGCAATGGGCCGAGGCCACCTGCCTGACCCGAACCGAACAGGAAAGCGCCCGCCGTAACCTGCGCGAACGTGGCCTGATCGAAGAGCGCCGTGTCGGCATGCCGGCACGCCTGGAAATCCGCGTCGACGTCGTCCGCCTGGTCGAGCGGCTGCAAGCGCAAGCCAGCCGGAAATACCAGGGGCTGGACCAGATCGACTACGCCCGTCTCGGCTGAGATCGATGCCACGATGAAGCCCGATCCGAACAGTCGATGACGGATACGCCCCGTGCCCACACCAGCGGTACAGAAGACCCGCCCCACTCAATTGGGCGGCTGAACCAGATCCACGAAGCCACGGTATTGCTGGGTCAACGATGCGTCGCCTTTCACCCCAAGCTGGTGCTCGTCACCGGCCGCGTCACGGCCGGGCTGATGCTTTCCCAGGCCATCTACTGGACGCGCAAGCTGGCCATCGCCGAATCGGCCCGGCAAGGCTGGTTCTGGAAAACGCGCGAGGAATGGCGCAACGAAACCGGCCTTTCGCGCCGCGAACAGGATAGCGCGCGTCAGGCCCTGAAAGACCTCGGGCTCTGGCTGGAGAAACGGGTCGGAATGCCAGCCAAGGTCTGGTACCGCATCGACCTGGACTCCCTGGGCTGGCTCCTGGAGCCGATGGGCTATACCGCCTGGGACTGGCGCAACGACCGGGCGGTCCTGCAACTCCTGGGGCGGCCTTTCCTGTTCTACCGAACCCTGTCCGACATTACCGGCGCCGCCACCTCGGCGGTATTGCTATCGAATTTCCTGGGGCAGGAACGCGCCCGGCTGAAGAATGGCGACGTGCTGACCGGTTGGCGGCCCTACCTGTTCGATGCCCTGCGGCAGCAAACCGGGCTGACCAGACACGAACTGGATAACGCACGCTCGGGCCTGCGCCAAACCGAAGTGCTGGCCGAGCGCCGGCTCGGCATGCCCCCGAGGGTGGAATGGCAAATCCGACTGGACCGGTTGATTGCGCTGCTCGCGGCTGTCGACAGCCGACCTGCGTCAGCCAACACGGAACTGCGCCAACCGGATCAACTGGCCGGGACCGGCCTGGTTGATCGATTTGCCGGAAACGCACCAACCAGTTTGCGGGAATCCGGCAATCCAGCATGCGGAAACCCTGCAAACAAGGAAGCAGACATCCTGCTGGCTGATTTTCCGGAAACGCACCGACTGGATTTCCGCAATCGTACCGACAGGATTTCCGGAAACGCACCGGCAAGTTGGGCGCTTTCCGGCACCCCGGATGGGCGCTTTCCGGAAAATCTCTATATAGATGGGACTACAGTTTTTAAGACTACTCCACCTACCGAAGCCATCGGCCCCGAGGACGCTGGGAGTAGTTGGTCCGAACAACTGATCTGGCCCAGAACCCTTCGACCTGAAGAACGCGAATCCGCCAAGCGTCTGCTGGCCCCCGTGTCGGCCCAGGCCCAGTTGCTTCTGGACGAACTGGCCGGCCAGGCCTTGAACCACAAGACCATCGAGCAACCGCTGAATTACCTCTCGGCCTTGGCGAGCAAGGCCAGGACGGGCGACTTCATCCCGGCGGCGGCCCTGCGCGAACAGGCGCGGCGACAGCGCGTCGAGGCGGAACGGCAGGCCATCACACCCGCCGACCCCATCCCCCCTGACGAACGCGCTCGGCACATCCAGGCCGGGCTCAACGGCTTGCGAACGTTCATGGCGCAACGGATGGGCCAATCGAGATCAACGTGAACGGGAGCGAATGGCGGTCATGGTGTCCCCAGTGGGGACAGTGCCAAGACAGATCGAAGGGTGTCCCTACTGGGGACAAACCGGAGGGTGGTTCGGGATGGGACTGGCCCAACCGATTTCAGGAACGTGTTTAGGGAGTGACGTAGATGGCGATGACAGGTAAGGATGCAAAGCGAGCCCCGGCGGTGCCGAAGTTCGACCCGGATGAGGCGCGGCGGCAATTGAAGGAGTTTCTCGACGCGGACCAGGATGTGCCCTCGCATCATCCCTTGTATCCGCTCTCGCTCCTGTTGTCGGCCTGGGAGGATGCGCAGGAAGCGGAGAAACGCGACTACACGAGCCGGCTGGGCGCGGACAAGGGGGTGGGCAAGGACGAGGCGCGCACGATGCTGTCCGTCGGCTCCCTGGACTCGGATGACGATTACATGCTCGTCCACACCCGCCAGGCCCTGCGGCTGTTCATCGGCCGTGGCCGCGATCCGGAAGGCAAGCTGGCGCGGATACCCGGCGCCAAGAACGTCGGCTCGGCCTTGCGGAACCTGTGGCAGCTCTCCGGTCAGGACAACCCCTATGCCGACTGGATGTTGATCCTGTCCGAATTCGAGATCGACGACCTGATGAAGCAGCTTGGCCAGGCCGTCGCCGAGGCCCGAGGCCGGATCGAGACCTTGGGTGCGGCAGGCATGCACCTCTCCATCCTGAAGAGCCGGGAACCGGCCAAGGTTACGCTGGGGTTCCGCTCGCCCTACGGGTTTCTGATCTCCCGCCTGGTCATGGACTTCGACCTGTACGTCCGGGTGGTTAAGACACTCGCCGGCAGGGATTTGATCAGCGCGGAGAAAGAACGGGAACTGCTGAATGCACGGTTGCGGCCGATGCGCGCCTTCTTCGACCGGGTATTGCGCAACCAGAACGTCCTGCAGGTTCCCGCCTACGCCGCCCTCACCCGCACCGACGTACTCGACCCGAAAAGCAAGGACATCAAGGACCGCGTCCAGGCCCTGGCAGAAATCTGGCCGGGGCTGCCGGCCGAAGTCCTGGAGCGTCGGAAACTGCCCAAGCATGCCAAACCCATCCGTCACGGGACGGTGCGCGCGGTAGATCCAACAGAACCCGAGGACGCCGAAGAGGCCGGCCTGCTATGAGCAACCAGAGTTCGATGGACATGGGCAACAGGGTGTCGAGCCAAGGTCGAGACAGTGGGCTACCGGCCGGTAACACAAAGGGTTTTAAGGGTAAGGGCGCGAGCGCGAGGCGGCGGGATTGAAAGATGAGGTGGAGGGCTTGGAAATTTTCGGTTCGGCAATTGGGCGTCTGGCTGGTTCGGCTATTGAGGTGCCCAACCGAGAATCAGGCGAATCCTGGCCCTGGCGAACAGCGATCCGGCGTGGCATGCGTGGTGACGATGGGCACAAACCGCGGGGCGGATGCCGAGCCCAGCCCCGACAGGAGCGCTCGCCGATGAAGAGCCACGTGATCGCCGAGTCATTCCTGGGCGCTTGGCGAGGCCGTTGGGCATGAGTACACCGTTCGATGCATCTGCCCCGGCCTTGGCCATCCTAGCCGAGCTATGGATGGCGGCCGACGGTACCGCACTGACGCAACGCAGCGGCCGTATCGCGATGACCCTGACGGAGATCCTGAATGAAATCGAGGTGGAGATGACCCAGATCGGCGAGTTGACCCGGATGGAGAACGGCATCGGCCTGGTGCTGGCGATCCAGCGCCGGGCTTCCGGAGCGGTATCGCTCCGGTGGCGGACCAGCCGCAACCGGATGTTGTCCGCCGACGCATTAGCCCAGCGGGTAGCTGGTCTGCCTCCCGAAGTCGGGCGCTGGTACATCGAGCTGGACGCCAAGGTGCGCTGGCTCAACGCGAGAGAACGCCTGGTGCGCCACGCACGCCAGGTAATGCGAGACCTCTCCGAAGAGAGGAACCGTGGTGTTGTCTATTGAGCAGTTCAATTTGATAGGAGAAGCACGATGAGTAACGTTTTTGTCGGCAAAGGTAACCTGGGCACGGCGCCCACCCTCAAGCGCGTCAGCGTCAACGGCGAAGATCAATCCGTCTGCGAACTAAGGGTATTTTTCGATGAATACAGCCGCGATGCTCAGGGCGAAATCCAGCAGAGCGGCGGCTTCTGGCTGACCTGCTCAGCCTGGGACCGGCAGGCGGAAGCGACGGCCAGACTGCTGCGCAAGGGCGCCAGGGTGAAGATCGAAGGCCGCCTGCGCGAGGAAACCTGGCAGGACAAAACATCCGGCGAGACGAAGAGCGAATTCCGTCTGGCGGTGGATGACGTCACGCTGGCGCTGTCGCGTATCGAGTCTGTGCAGTTCAAGGAAAAGGCAGCCTTAGCGGAACCGGATGACACGACGAACTGATAGATGAGGTGACGGATGGGGGAGACCCGTTGGACCATCGCCTTTGCTAGGGCGTGGTGGGAAGTTGATATTGCGCGAGAGCGTCAATTTCCTCAGGCTGCACCATTTCCTGATCCACTCCACGCGCTTTGCATAAATCTAGGAGACGCTTGGCGCAGATTTCCGTTTCCGGGCATTTGACGGGACGTTCTCTTTGCCCGTCCTTGCCGACGGCTTTTCTGTATGGGTGGCAGCTGCCTGGATCCCGAAGGGCCTCGATCATCGGCTGGTAGAGCGCACTCAGCCCCAAGCCCGGGATCGACTTCTTGAGGCGCAGGTAGATCTCGACGCCGGCGGGATCCAGATCGCCCCAGAAGGTGATGTTGGGGTGCCTGAGCAGGTCCTTCGCCAGCGGACACGCCGAGCCCTCGCGCGTCAGCGTGATCGACGTGTTGAAGCGCTCATCCACCATGCTAACAAGCTGGTTGCCATAGTCTTCCTGTGCCTTGCTCAACCCGAAGCCGAACGTGGCCACAAAAGCACAGTGCTTGATGGCCTCGGTCGCGACAGCCATCTCGAAGGCAGCGGGGTTTTCCACCAGGACCACCGTCGCCGGATCCCGTGGACCGGCGACCACGACATAGAGCGGGTGGGTCGGGAATTGGTCGACGGAAATGCCGAAGGCCTTGAGTGCGCGTTTCGGGAAGAGGTTGGTGAGTAGTTTGGAAGAACCCAGGAGATATTCAGCGCTGGTGAGATAGGCCGGTCGGCCAGCCAGTTTCCCCTGGTCCTGGCGAAGTTCCAGGAGACCGCGCAACAGGTGCGCCATATCGATTTCTGGGAAATCGGAAATGGAGTCACCGAGTGGGATCAGTGCCGCAGCGTCGTTCGGATCCAGGCCCGCTGCCTCGATGACGGCAGACCAGTGCCGGACATGGGCGGGAATGTCCTCGACAGGCTGAACGACCGTGATGTAGCTGCCAACTGGCTCCCCTCGGTCGTCCGAAGTGAAGTCGATATGCCTATCCTCCCGAAGCAGTAGGAGAGCCCTTCGGAGAGCTACCGGATCGTCGAGTACCTCCTTGCGCAGCTTTGCCATGATGCCCTTCGTGAGCACCTTGCCTGTCGAACTGGTTCTCGTGCGTTTCAAGAGCCACTGCCGAACGCGCCCCTCGATTTCAGGCATCTGCGGCCTCCGGTGCGTTGATGCGGGCGTGCTTGTAGGCACTGGTGAAGAGGATCATGCCGTTGTCGTCGTGAGGCTCTACGGAAACAAAAACGTGCCGGCGTTTGGGTTCCCCGCCGGTAGCCACCTTCTTCCGGCCAATCAGGTGTACCGGGAAGATGTCTTTGTTGTTCACGTAGTAGGGATTGTGGATGAGGCCAATCAGCTGGAAGTTCTCACCGGCTCCGCCCAGGCCCTGGAAGGCATCGTTGATGTAGTCCTCGTTGGACAGATTCGAGAACAGGCCATCGAAAAACATGACCCGCTGCGCCCCCTGCAGGGCCGCCTTCTGTTCCTTCCTGCTGCTGTAAAGGGCTGCTGCCCGTGCGATGGCGAATTCCGCCTGTTTGATCAGCCACATCATGGCCAAGGCGGTTTTCTGCCCCGTCGAGAGGCCTGCTTTATCCGAGTAGGGCACCATGTCCGTCCCTCGGATGGAAGCATGGGTGAAGTAAACCCTCGGAACGACCGGGTTCTTATCCTTGTCCCTCCCTGTAAATATCTGGCTGTAGATCGTGTCGTGGATCAACTTTTTATAGTCGGCTGCCTCGCGTGCGATCTCATCGTTGAGCCGTGTGACGCCGCGCTCGCGTATGGCGCGTTCCTTGTCTTCGATCTTGCCGAGTAGGTCATTAATGATCAGTTTGATCTCTTCCTTGTCGGCAACGGGGGCCTCTACATGAAACCGGGCGTTGGGGGTCCGTTTCATGACGCGCTCCATGATTTTTAGGCTCATATCGGCCTGGCGTGCAAGGCCTGCGAGGTTTTCGATGGAGGCCTCCTTGTTGTCCTCCATGGTTTCGCGGAGCTTGCTCAGGTTGGCGGATATCTCGTCGATCTGTGCCTGGATGCTGTCCCGTGTATCCTGGATGCGGTGGAGTTCTTCGATGGTCTTCGCTTCGGAGATGATTGATATCTCCAGCTGGTTCAGGCCTTTGATCTCGCCTTTCCGGGCACGAACGCAGAAAACATCGCGGCGCTGGATGAACTCTTCATTGAGCCGCCGCCTGTCGCCAGCAAGCCTCTGGAGGCCGGCGGTGTCGATCTCCAGTTCGCTAACGCTTTGCCCAAGATTGAGCATTGCGGTACGGACTGCGGGGTCGATACCTGGAATCTCCCCCGTGCAGGCACTTCGGATAATCTCCGCATCCTCCAGTATCTCGGGGTCAATGACGGACGATGCCTGGGCGAGACGGCGGATGTCTTCCGAGAACATGGCAACCTTGGCGTACTGGACGCGGATGGCCGCCACCATCTCATGCATGGCCTCCATGTGCGGTGCCATGAACGCCATCTCGCCATCGATGCGGGTGATTTCTTTACCTGCCGCGAGAGCAGCGTCGTTCGCATGATCCCGGTTTTCCTGTTCCTCGGCGATGCGTTCGGACAGGCTTCGCTCGTCGGAATGCGTGGATTGGAGGTAGCAGTCGGCACGGTCAAAATCTATGCCCTGTAGACGTTTCTGGGCTGCCTCAAGCGCCTTGCCAAGTTCTTCCATGCGGGTTCCGGCTGTCTCCATGAAGGCGACGAACCCTTGGTTCTCAAATCCGATTGCGTTTTCCAGGTCGCGCTTTTCCAGCGCATAGATCTCGTTGATAAGGCGTAGCGCTTCTGCCGCATTCCTGGAGGTCTCGGCCAGCTCGCCATTGAGCGCGTTCTGCAATTCCTCGACGATTTCGCCAAGGGTCTCAACCAAACCGTCCAGTCGGTTGAATCCCATCTCTGCCGCGGCAAGTGCCTCTTCGCCCCCTGCCAAGCGGAAGTCCTTGGCTGCGTGCAAGGCCCGCAGTGCCGGCTCGGTGGTCTGTGGGGACAGGATTTCCAGTCTCTCCCCGATTTGATCACGTATTCCTTCCAAACTGGGGATGACGGTTTCAGTAAGCTCCTGATAGCCGGAATCTCCACCGGCCTGGAGAAAGCATTTCATGGCGGAGATCGCTTCCTGTGCCTCTGTTGAGGCGCGGCGCTCGAACGTCGATGTCTTTGCCCGGAGGTTGTCCAACTTCTCAGTCGCCTCGGCGTGGATTCGCTCGGAGTCGCGTCGGATCGCTTCCTTGGCGTCCAGGGCTGTCTTCACGGCATCGCTTTCCTCGGAGATGTCTTCGAGCAGTCTCTCGATCTCCTCGTTGCGCTCAGTGAAGACCTTGATTTCTCCCTCAATTCGCTCTTTCTCTTCCTCGACCAGCGATGGGTTGAGAAGAACTGCAACTTGGCGCGTGTGGCGACCAACCCAAAGGCCATGGGCAACATCACCAACCTGCCGAACGTCGCCCTCCAAGAGAAACGCCTCCAGTGCCGGACGCAGGAAAATTGGCACCGTCAGCCGCGCCTCTTCAAGCAATTTTGCGGCCTCAGTGGCCATCTCGACCGAATCGACAACAGGGGCCGACAGGAAGGCCGAGAAGAGTGTCAGGCATTGCTCAAGACGAGTCTCCCGCACCGTTGTGGCGGCGAGGTCATGCAGCCTTTCAAAGGCAATGCCATGCTCGGCGAGGAGCTTGAGGGCGCGAGAGTAAACGCGGTCGTCGGCCGCGCCAAAGGCGCGCAGATCATCCAGCTCACCATTGAGATCGTTGACCGACCGATTATTGTTGGCACGCTCTTCGGTCAGTGTGCGGCGTCGCTCGGCCGTCCGCCAAAGCCACTCTTCGATGTTGGCGCCAGGATGTTGTTCTTGGAAAAGACTGAGGGCGTTTACCAGCGGCTGATGTTCCGTGACGATGCCTTCCTCGGCGCTGATCGCCTGGAGATGGTTCCTAAGATCCGTGGAGGGGTCGAGCTTGTCTGGCGCGACTTCGCCGAATATCTCGACGAAGAGCTGGGTTTTCGGCAGTAGGTCGAGGAATGTTTGCTTCTTTGCGTTGGCGCTCTGTAGGTGGCGAGCATTCTCGCTTTGGGCTTTCTGTTCGGCCCGCATTTTTGCCTGCGGATCCAGGCTCATGGGATCGGCATCCCCGAAGATGCTCCGGAATGCCGGCATGTGCTCAGTAAGGCCCTGCAGCTTATCGAGATGATTCTTCGCGTTGTTGAGGTTTACGCGCTCCCTATCCAGGTCAGTGCGCTTGCCGCCCAGTACCTTCTTGGCCTCGTCGAGTTTCCGGCGGGCTTCCTTATCAGCTTGCTCTGCCTCGTCGTGCTGATCGTTTAGTGCCGCCAGCGCATCTGGAAGCGGTGTCAGACCATGTTTGGCGGTCAAGGCTTGCCACATGGCATAGCCGCCTTTGCGCTCGCTGCTAAGCTGGACGTGTTCGGTACGATCTCCCTCGACCCGTTTCGCTTCCTCTACTGCCCAAGCATGTGCCGCGACTGGGGATTCCCAATGCTCCTTCGGGAATTCGTTTTTTCTGGCCATGAAGCCTTCATAGGCGATCTGGTTTTCCTCGGCTTCCCTACTCTGGTTAATTAGGGCCTCATAGTTCTGCTGGTGGCGTTGACGCTTGGTTTCGGCTTCTTTTTGGCGTTTCTTCTCCCTGGACAAGTCTAAGCCTAGCTTGCGCAGATGCCTGCGGTACGGATTGGTGTCGATCTCGTCGGAAGCGATGCCGAAGGCCCTGGTGAGGACATCGGACAAACCGGATGTCTTGGCGCCTGCAAGGTTTGAGGTTGCTGACACTAGCGATAATGCAGATTCGAGGTCATAACACAGTACCGCCTTTCGGCGCCCACCGTGCTTCTGCAACTTGATAACATCTTTATATTCAATGTGTTGTGAGTCGTTGTGCGTGCCAGAAACTGGTTCGCTATTGCCCTGCGCTCGTTTGATAACATCTTGCAATTCAATGGCTTGCAAGTCTGACGTCAAGGTCTCTACGTGCTTATCCCTTGCATACTGATTGACCCGTCCGGTCTCGACACCGATCAACTCTGCCAACCCCTCATCGGTGATCACGGCCCCGTGCTTCTTGTCGATGACCATGTGCCCGAGCGCAGCCATGACACGCTTGTCGGATGCCCACTGTGTACCCGCCGGGATCACGGGAATCCCGGGGATGGGCGTTCTCCCAACCAGGGACTGAACGGTTGCCGCGTTTTGGGCGAGCGCTACCATTTCCCTCTCGTAGTCCGCGTTGGCACTGACAACCTCGGAGGCCTTCTCCAGGACGGGTTCAAACTGCCTTAGCGCTTCCTGGGTGTCGTCGAGTTCACGCTGGCGCCTGTTAATGTCCAGAAGGGCATCTGCAGCCGGCTTCAGGGTCTTCAGGATTGTGTCCTCGAATCTATCCTCATCCGAGTCGCCCTCCGTGCCCATGGCATGCCTGAGCAGTTCAGGGGCAACGAATTGCCGGAAGAAGGCAGTGTCATATGTTTCGTCTCCTTCAGGCTTAACTTTGTTGATCATGGCCGAGTAATCACCGGCCCCTTCCATCTGGAACTCGACGTTCTGCTTTAGCACCTCAATGTTGGTGAACTGCTTGATCTCGTCGAGCCACGTCGCTTGGTTGCTCCAACGGTTCCACTTTGCGCCAGGCAGCCGTTCCACGGATTTCCGGAAGGCTTCATTCCCGATGAGGGTCAGCCCTTTAGGGGCTTGGGTGTAGCAGGGGGCATCGTCCAGAGCGCCTTGGTAGGAGTAAAAATAGGGATCCTTGGTGCGGCTCCAGCACATCCCGACCACGTAGAGGCTGCCAGGCATCTCCAGGGGATCACGAGTGATCAGATCGGCTTGCAGAATGTCCTTTGCATGTGGCTTCTCGACGAACTCCATCCGGACATGGGTCCACCCCTTGTCGACCGGGGCAACCCTGTCTTCCACTCGGTTCCTCAGACGCCGGTCACGGGTCAGCATGTAGAGGCAGGCTTCGGTGAGGCTGGTCTTGCCGCCGCCGTTGTCGATCTGCATGGCGGTAGGCTGACCAAACAGGCGGAAGGTCTCACCCCGGTAGAGTGGGGCCCATTCCTTCCCTGGGGCAAAGCCGTCCGTGAGGAAATTGGCAACCTGGATTCGTGATATCGCCGCCATCAGTCGACCTCCGTATCTTCATCGGTACGCTCGACCAGGATCTCAGTCGCGGCGCCGAACGGATCTTGCGCAGGCAGCAGGGGTTTGAGTTGCCTGTCGAAATTGTTCTTCATCTCGTAGGCGAACAGCAGGCTCTGCCGATAGGTTTCCTCGCCGACTTCCTCAAGGAGGCCGGCATCGACCATTAACTCCAGGAAGGCATTGCAGGCCATGGCGATCCCGCCTTCCTTCAGCCCGGTCAGTATCCTGTAGACGCGGTCGGTTTCCAGGGTTGATGGGTCTATTTTCCTGACCTGGTCATTCAAGTAATCCTTGACCGAATCGATGAAGACCTCCTTGATGAAGGAGGTGTCCACCCAGTCCTGCATTGCATTGGGGCTTCGGTTCTTGCGGGTGTACAGGAGATCCAAGAGCAGGAACCAGAGTTGGGTGAACCAAGTCCTCGCCTCGGTCTCGGTGTTGATGCCCTTGGACTGCATCATCCGGATCACAAGCCGTTCCGTTCCCCAGAAGGGAGCGGCGGAATCAGGTTTCCTGGCCAGCATGAACACCGTGGCGCCAGAGGCGACGCCCTTCGCGTCAAGGGACGTGAGTGTGACCAGTTGCAGGCCCTGGCCATCGAGGATTTCCTCGAACTGGCGGCGCACGGCATAGTCGGCGTTGAGGAGAAGGCCTGCGATCTCGCGCTCCTCCTTGCCCACAGAGCGTCGCTCGGATCGGCTCTCGACAATGCGGTGGCGCAGCAACCAGGCGTGGACTCGCCCCATCTCGGAATTATTCACGCTACCTCCACTACGGTGATCTCAATGTCTGTAAACAGGAATTCGTCCAGGCCTACGCTCTTCGTGTCGAGTGAAGTGCCTACGCCGATCATGATCCTGCCGGCGACGGGGATACTGCTTGGCGCAGCGAATACGCCCACAAGGTCGCCCAGCATCATTTCCTGATCCACCAGGAACCAGCCGCGCTCAATCGCTTCGGACAGGCACAAGGGGCCCGTTGCGAGTGCGGCGGCGATGTCTTGGCCATATCGCTCCAGGAACCGCGCCTTGCCAAGTTGGGAGACCGGCTCCACTTCCTCTTCTGCAAACGTCAGGGGTGCCGGCTGCTCAGCCTTCGTGCGCAGCTTCACCGCGCCGAGGCCATCGAGCACCGAATGAAATGGCGTGGCCAAGCTCGTAGCACCCCACTGGGCGAGCAAGAAATCGCTCTGCTGGGACGTGAGAGGGTGGCTCACAAAGTGAGAGGCGGCGTCGATAAACGAAGGTGGCGGGACGGCCGAGCGAGCCCCTTGCAAGGACATACTCACCAATTCGGAGAGGAGCCTGTTGAAGATCAGCAGAACCTGGCGGACATGGTTGATCTTGTGGTGCAGGTGCTCGAAGGTGATGTCGACGCCGGAAGAATCCTGCCACTGCTCGAAGGCTTCCAGCGTCTCAGCGTTTTCCAGTTTTGCTTCGGCTTGCCGGGCGATGTCGATGGTATCCTCAACGACCTTTCGGTACTGGTCGAGGCGATCCAGGTATTTGTCGATGCTTTCAGTTCGCCCGACACGTTCCAGGGCTGAACGTATTTCCAGAATCTCATTTCGGAGTTGGGCAACGATGCCATCCGAGAACGTGAGAATTTTCGGGAAGTCGTTGAACTCAATAGCGTGCAGAAGGTTGTATGCATCCCCTCGGATATAGGTGGCATCTCGGGCGGCATTCGCCAGGGATAGCAACATCCTTCCGGAGGCGGAAAGCCTGTATTCGTCAGCGAAGTCGGTCTTCTCGATGAGCGCTGTCTCGCGCTTCTCTGAGTGGCATGCCTTCGAAGAAGTGCCGGCAACACTCGTGAGGTAGAAAAACTCCGCCGGCCGCCGCAAAACATTGAGGACATATTGCACATCCGCTTCGCCGGCAACCTCTGGTATGTCATCCTGGATTGCGTACAGGATAGTGGAGAGCGGCAAGTAATCCTGATTAGCACTTTGATCGAGTAGCTTGAGCCGATGGATGACCTGGAAAGCAATGTCGAGATATACCCCATCAGCATGCCCAGTCCGCGACTCGCGCGTGAAATGCGGAGGGCTACCGTATGCGCGATCGCTGTCGTGGAGGTCAATCAACCTCAAGGTTGAGGCGATTAATGTGACCCATTCCATGAAACTACCTTCGCGACCTGCGCACTACTTGGCTATCGGATTCACTGAACACTCCCCACACTCCTTTCTTGAATTTTTTGTAATGCTACTCGACCCCATGCTCAATAGTTGAGCCTCATGGTCTGTCGGATGATCTGGACTTTCTCGCGCGTATGCTGCCGTTCCCGTTGAAGCCCTTGACATGCAACACCACTTCTGTTCGACTATTTTGCACCTTCTGGCCTCCGGGCTCGCCTAATCGCATGTAACGCGATTCGTCTTCTGGTGCGTCATTCCAGTCCCCTGATCGCGGTCAGCCTCTGACACCGCGACGCTCGCAAGAGCCGAGGCCACATCCCTTCTTTGACCGCGCGGGATTGCATCCCAACAGGTCACCTCCATCCCCTGATGGGGGCTCATTCCGATAGCACGACACTCCTGGCCTCCACATCCGCAGGCGGAAATTTCGCTGAATAGGATCGGGGAAGTCATCACCGCTTCGGAAAACCATTTCAACCACCGCCGGGCAACCGGTTTCAACGGGTCGCAAGACCCACATCCCACTGGGGAGGCTTACTCCCCTCGCGGGTAGTGGTCTCCCTTTGTTTTTTCATCAAGGAGATCGCTATGAACACCACCGCTGCTGAAACCACCGCCGCTGCCGCCGAGAAGCCGAAGACGCATCTCGATCTGCATGTGAACGGGATCGGGTATCTGAATCGCGTCCGTGAAGTGAAGGTGAAGAAAGGCTCGTTCTGGGCTTGTTCCATCGCCGCACTGCATGGCTCGATCGACGCACCCGAGACCACCTACTTCGATGTCAAGATCGAAGGCGCCGAGGCGCTTGAGAGGGTCAAATTCCTCAAGAGCGCGGTCAACGCCAACCAGAAGGTGACGGTTGCCTTCCGTTTGGGTGACATCTATCCCGAGTCCTTCGTTTACCAGTCCGGTCCCAAGCAGGGCCAGACCGGTGTTTCAATCAAGGGAAGGTTGCTCAAGATCGCTTCCGCGAAGATCGACGGCATGCCCGTCGATTTCGCTGAAATGCGGTTTGCCGCCTGATCCCAGGCGAGCTCGCAGCACCCTGCCCTACCCGCCATTCGGATTTCTCCGCTTGGCTTCGTGTTTTACCCATCCCTACCGGGAGTGCGTCCGCTCCCCAAGGGGAGTGGCGCCTTCCGGCTGGGCTTCATTTTTCATCCTGGAGGCACATCATGATCAGCATCACCGGAACACTCAGCATCAAAGCGGTCAACGGCAGCAAGGGTTCTTTCTGCGTCGGCGACCTGTCCACCAGCGTGGGCACCTTCAAGGTCAAGGACGCGATTCTCGACCAGTACAGCCCCGGCGATTACGACGGGACGTTCGTCATCGAGGAGATTTTCCCATCCAGCTACACCTGGCGCGGGAAGGTCTGGGTCGAGGTGCGGGCCAGACTGTCGGCGATTCATGTCGAGAGCGAACCCGAAACGCCTGACACCGAGACGTTGCCGGAGTCGGTCGAACCCGATCCGGCGAACGAGAATCGCCCGGTGCAGGAAACTGCCGCTACGCCCGTTTCCGACGAGCTACTGGCGGCGCCGACCGAGACCTCGTTGTTCGATGCCGAGACCCATGGTCTCATCGAAGCCGGCAAAGCCGTCAAGCTCGATCCCACCGTGGATCGCGGCCTGTTCCGGGCTCAACGCGATGCCCTCAAGGGGCATGGCTACCGGTTCGATGCCAGCACGCAAATGTGGGAACTGCCTGCTGCGTAATCTCAACCTTCGAACCCGCTCAGGCGGGTTCACCCAGGCGGCCTGAACGAGGCCTCCGGGGTGAGCCCGAAGAGCGGCGATTGCAGCCTGGTTGGCGGTTGTCCCGAACCGCATCCCTTAACTGCGCGTCCAGGCCTCCCTTGCCGGACGCGGCGGCGCCTGTTCCGTGGCCGCTTGGAGGCACGATCTCAGCGCCCCACTCCGTTGCATCCCGCCCCCAGGGCATCCGCAAGCCGGTTCCGGTGAGCCGGCTGGCGGATGCCGAGTTTCTCCGGCCCTCGTGGCCACCCGAAATGTACTGGCGCCACTGAAACAGTACGCACCGACAGGCGCGCGGCATAATTGCAACCGGAACCCAGTTCCAATCAAGAGAATAGAAGGGAGTAAGCATGTCACCCGAAAAGATCGGCCATCTGGCCAAACTGTGTTTCAACGTCGCCCTGCCCCTCCAGGTTTGCCGGAGCGAGACGGGCTATTTCATCGGCACCGTCCATCCCCAAGACGGGCCCTACAGCCGCGAGTCGGAAGAATATTTCCCCAGCCTCGAAGCCGCCGAGGCGGCGCTCGAATCGGGGAATTGGACTCAGCTTGAGTACGAAATCTGAAGCCTCGCCCTGGGTGGATGCCACGCCTCCACCCAGGGGCTTTTCTTGAGGGACCGCCCTGAAGAAAGGCCAGCTTGGCTTGTCCTTGTTCCACCGCCGGCAGACGGTTTCCGCCCGCCCGATCCCCGTCAAGGATCGCCGCTCGTCAGTCCCTGAAACGAGCACGGCCGCAAGGTCCGGGACTTCATCTCAACCCACGCGGGGATTCCGTTCCCCGCCAGGGGCATGGTGTTTCCGCTTTCCAGGAGGATCCACCATGTTCGCTTTCACCTTGTGCGCGGCCTTCGGGCTCACCCTGTATTTCAGCTTGATTCGGCCGGTGTTGTATCGGGCCGGTTGGATTTGACCACTCCCCCGAAAGAGCAGGCATTTCGCTTGCCGCACCTTTGCACCCAGGAGACCGAGATGGATATTGAAACGCTACCGGAGCTGATCATCAGTTACGCCCCCGGAAGAGGCTTTTTCATTGCCGGTTATGCCGACGACGAGGACTTGCAGTGCTACTGCCGGGTATCCGAAGAGGTTTATCCGACCTATTTGGACGCCGCAAGAGCCTTGGTCGACGGCAATTGGACACCTGCCTGAGCGTCCGTCCGAGTCAAGCCTCTCTGTACTTTCGAAATATTTCCTTCAACCCACGCGGGGACACGGTTCCCGCTCGGGGGCAAGGTGTCTCCACCTCATCGGAGACCATCATGCCTCTCTCCTCTCAAATGTCGGACCTTGATCTGCTGGGGGTTCTGGTCGGCACCCAAGCCGCCGAGAATCTCCTGCAGGAAAACCAGGGATCGCTGTACCAGCTGTTCAGCCTGTCCGCGGTGGATCATCGGGTTTGTGAAGCCGCTGCCGAGGATGGATGGAACCGTGTCCGGCGGATCCTCGACGTGTCTCGCGAGCTGGTCACGCGGGGCTTCGCCGAGGCCTTGCGTCATCGGGATGCGTTGTCCTCTCCGGGGGCCGTGCGCAGCCATCTGATCACCTCGCTGTCGCACCTGCCTCACGAAGCCTTCGTCGTGTTGTTTCTGGATGCGCAGAACCGGCTGATCGCCTCGCGGGAGTGCTTTCGCGGCACGCTGACTCAGACCAGCGTCTACCCCAGGGAGGTCATCAAGATCGCCCTGGAATACAACGCCTGTGCCGTCATCCTCTGCCACAACCATCCATCCGGAACGATGGAGCCCAGCCAGGCCGACCGCTGGCTGACCGATCAGCTGAAAGCAGCGCTCAGCCTGGTCGACGTCAAGGTTCTGGATCATTTCATCGTCGCCGGCAACCAGACTCTTTCCATGGCGGAAAGAGGTCTGATCTAAGCGTTTTTTCATCACCCCGCGGGGCGCCTTGCCCTGCCGGGGCAGGGTGCCTCCGCATTTTCTTGGAGAACATCATGAGTGAATCATCAACCATCGCCATCGGCGACAGGGTCAAGGTCAAGCGCAAGCAAGACCGCCTCGGCGGGCCTCAGTATCCCGGCCGCATCGGCATCGTCGTCCGTGAAAACCCATTCGGCCGCGACTCGGGCGGGTACTGGTATGTCCAGCTCGAAGCCACGCGCCGCGCCAAACAACGCATCGCGCTGTTTGGCGCCAAGGAGCTTGAACTGGCACAGGAGGGCACGTCATGAACCTGCGCATCGTCGAGTACACCATCGATTACGCCCACCGGGTACAGGTCGGCATCCCGTCCGATAGCGACGAAGAGGCCATCGCCAAGGCGCAGGCCGCCTTCGATGACGGCACGATATGGGACGACACCCCGGAAATGCCCCTCCTCTTCGATGACTATGAGGAGAAGGAAGGCGAAACGCTGGACTTCCAAGTGGTGGCCACGGTGGACGCCTGGCCGACTTCGGATGCCAGCGTGCTCCAGCAACGCCGCACGGCGAATGCCATGGAGGCCTGCCGTCTACTGGTGGTGGAGGAGTCGATGCGCGGCAAGAACGGTCCGACGCCCAGCGCCTATGAGCAATCGCTCGTCGAAACCGCATATCGACTGGCACGAATGGCGGTGGAAGGCCATCCAACCAGGATGCCTGAGCCGCCCCGACCCTGCGTCGTGGTCGGTGTCGAGGGCGGACTGGTCCAAGGTGCGTCGTCCGACATGCCGGTGGAACTCATCGTGCTCGATTACGACATGGACGATGTGGCGGAAGGCGCCGTCGAGGTACCGCAGAGCGGTGGCTCGCCCACCTTGGCCACGATCATCTCCCATGGCGTGGCTGTCGATCCCGACTTCGTCGCCGGAGTATGGAATGCGGAATCGGAAAGCGGCTATTCATCATCCACCCACGTCGTTACCCATAAGGTCGGCGATGGGGAAATGGCGAACCATGGGCGGGTCGTAATGCATGTCGCCCAGGCGGTTCTCGACGCGTGCAAACGCGCGGAGTCCAAATGCCGATCCATCGACAATCTGAACCTCGATTGTATTGTGCAGATCGCTCTCCGGGAAATATCGGAGTCCTGATCCTTCTTCAATATGGCCCCTCATCGAGGGGCCTTTCCTGGGCCGCCGCCGCAACGGCCCAGGAAAGGCCTAGCGCCACCCGTGTTCCACCGCCGGCTGTCGGTTACAGCCCGCCCGTTCCCCGTCAAGGATCGCCGTTCGTCAGTCCCTGAAACGAACACGGCCGCAAGGTCCGGGACTTCATTAAATTCGCCCCATCCGGGGTTTTATCTCAACCCGCCGGGGTGCTTCGCCGCCCTGGAGGGCGCGCGTTTCCTTCGGCTCAGCATGGAGGAAATCATCATGGGATGGACCATTACCTTCGATAGCAACCGGAAGCAGCTCATCCAAGAGCGCACCCGGTCGGCCACACAAGCCGATGGCACCCGCTGGGAATGCCTGCGCCACACGGCGGTAGGCAATGTGCTCTGGACGGTATGGGTGGTCACCCCCGCCGAGCCGAAGCCGCCCATGGCCTACAGGGCGCCCTATCGCTATATCGGCTGCGACTTGCTGGCGCCGGGCAGGAAAGGCGAAGGCTGGGGCTACAAGGATCTTTGCGAAAGCATGGGGCCTTGCTACTACACCTGTCCCTTGTCCTACCTGGACATGGTGCCGGTGGCCAACGCGGCATGGCGGGAGCAAGTGCGCGCCTGGCATGCCGCGCGCAACCGCAAGGTCGAAATCGGCGATGTGTTGATCTTCGAGGGTCTTGCGATCCCCGAGGTCAAGATCGTTTCCAAGCAAGGTCGACGCCTCGTGGGCGAGTACGGCGGCTGTCGGTACCGCATTCCTCCCCGAATCCTGGCCAAGGTGGTCGAACAGCGTTTTGCCACGTAATTCGTTTCGAAACCAGTTACGCACCGCCCGACTGTCCCTGCCGCAAGGTCCGGGGCTCAATCCTTTCTCAACCCTCGCGGGGATACCTCCCCGGCTGGGGTTCGGTGTCTCCGCATTTCCTGGAGACCATCATGGGACTCATGTTCTCGCGGCTCGCCCGCAACTTTATAAAAAACGGCTACTTCCCGACCGACGAGGTCACGCTCGGCCGCATCCTCAACGCGCTGGACATCACCGGCAGCCGGATACGCATCGCGGACCCGTGCTGCGGTGAAGGCGTGGCCCTGGCCGAGGTCAAGAACGCATTGACCGAAGCCGGCGCCATGGTCGAAGCGCTGGGGATCGAGTTCGACGCCGAACGTGCCTGGCACGCCAAGCAACTGCTCGACACCGTGCTCCATGCCGATATGAACGATGCCTGGGTATCCGCCAGGTCGGCCGGCCTGCTGTTCCTGAACCCGCCCTATGGCCAGACCGTGGCCGATACCGGGCAGACCGGGGATGGCAAACACAGCGAACGGCTGGAGCTGATGTTCCTGCGCAAGACGGCGGGATGGCTCCAGGCCGGCGGAGTGCTGGTCTTCATCGTGCCGCACACTGTCATGAGCGAGGAGATGGCCAACTACTTGTGCCGGCATTTCTCCAACCTCACGGCCTGGTCGGCTCCGGAACGGCAGTTCAAGCAGATGGTGGTGTTCGGCATCAAGCGCCGGCCGGCCGCCCCCACCAAGGGGCAGGTCGAGGCCTTGATGGCGGTGAAGGACACTCTGCCGCCTGAACTGCCCGAGGCCTGGCCGCATGCGCCGCTCTTGGTACCGGAAGCGGCCGTCGGCGAGGATCTGGTCTTCCAGGCGATTCGTCTGAACGGACCGGAACTGGCGGCGGAGATCGTCAAGCATCATGCCAGCACGCTCTGGCCGAGTTTCCCGCGCACCTTCAGCGCCCAGGCTCAGGCCCATCGGCGTCCCTTGCGGATGCTGTCGGACTGGCACCTGGCGCTGGGATTGGCGGCGGGCCAGATCGGCGGCTTCGTGGACGCACAGGATGGCCGCACCTTTCTGATCAAGGGCGCGACCTACAAGGAAAAGGAAGTGACGGTCCAGCATGAGACCGATGCGAAGGGCAACGTCTCCGAGACGCGCATCCTGACCGATCGCTTCGTGCCGGTGATCCGGGCCATCGATTTCACGGCCGGGAGCATGACCTTCGGGGACGTGCTGACCATACGCTGAGCTTCATCCGGCTCCTCCCTTTACCCCTCTTCGAGGGGTCTTTCTACAGCGTCCGCCATCCTGCGGACGCTGCAAAAAGGCCCTTGGCCATAGCGGGCACCACCGCTGGTCGAACGGTTTTCGACCCGCCGATGCCGTAAGCATCGAGGTCCGGTCATCCCTGAAACCGGATCGGGCGCCTGGCGCCGGGAACAAGGCGGTTTTCCCCGTCGATCATCAACCCTTGTGGGGCACGCCCCCACCGGGGCGAGCCTCACGATTCATTGGAGGCTCGTCATGGCTGCATCTTCACCTTTATGGGGCATTCGGGAGTTTTCGGATGTCTTTCTCGACGCGCTGGTCCGCAACGAAGCGGGCCAGCTCATGTTCGCCTCGCTGTATGGCCGGGACACCGCCATACAGCAGTTGTTGGCGGCGTTCTCGTTGCCGGTTTCATCGGGCGGCGTCGACCGCATCACCCTGAAACAGGTCGAGGCCCCGCCTCGGCTGGGTGACGGCGTGGCGGGCGTGGTTCCGCTGCATCCCGAAGCGCCGGCCGGGGATGACCCTCGGGGTGTCGCCTTCATCGGCGACGCCTCGCGGCTGACCAAGCTGGCCGGCAAACTGCCGCGTCGGTCCTTGTTCGGGCCGGTCTCGCATGTCTTCATCTACGACCCGCAGGTGATCGAACCGGACACGGCCAACGGCCGGGCCTGGGTGCTGACCCTCGGCAACGAGGGCCAAGACCATCTGCAATCGGTCTGGTCGATGATCCAGCGCATCTCGCCGGTGCCGTTGGGCGATGGCTGGATGTCGCCGGTACTTGAGCAGTTGGGCGATTCCATCATCACGGAACTCAGTCCGCAAAACCTGGCCAGGGTCACTTGGCCAACCCTGGGGCCTGTCCAGGCCTCGCTGATCGATCTGGGCGAGCACTTTGCCCAGGCCATTTCCGATCTGGTCAAACGCCGGGTGCTCACGCGCCAGGCCGAAACCGGTGCAACCAACCGGCAGGACATGTCGCTCGCGGCCTGATCTGCCTTTTTCAGCTTCAACCACCCTCGCGGGGACGCCATTCCCGCTAGGGGCAGGGTGTCTCCGCACTCTCTGGAGATCATCATGCACGTAGAACACCATACCCTTCATGTCACCACGTCCATCGCCCCAGTGGGCGCCGATAACGCGCTCCACACGGACATCCTGGCGTTCATCGCCGCACATCCGAAGCCGGCCGATGCCCCGGAACAGTGGGTCATCTGCAAGCTCTTCGACGCCTTCGGCTCGGCCACCTGGTGGCTGACCGAATACGACGCCGAGGGACGGATCGGCTTCGGCTTCGTCACCGGCCTGCACTACGACGAATGGGGCACCGTCTCCATCGACGAGCTGGCCGAACTGCAAGCCGGTCTGTCCGGGTTGCCGGGGTCCGCGCCGCGCATCGAGGTAGACCGGTATTTCCAGCCCCGCACCAAGGACGAGGCCGTGACCGCGTATTACCAGCGGACCAACGAGGGCGTCAGGATGCAAGAAGAGCGGTTCGATGGCGACATCGCCCCGCTCGCGGATCCGTCGGTGCTGTCTTTGTCGGAGTTCGTTTCATCGTTCGGCTCGGGCCTGCTCGAAGCCGTGCGCAGGCAGAACCCGCCCGTGTATTCCGGCTTGCCGGATGCCCGGCGGGAGGCGGTGATGGACGCCCTCACCCGGGCGCCCTTCCCTGCCCAGCGCGAGGTGGTGCAAGCCATCGCCGCGCTGCTCTTCGATGAAAACGATCCGGCCGGCATCATCAACGCCGAGATGGGCACGGGCAAGACCATGATGGCCATCGCGGCCGCCGCGGTCGCCCATGCCGAAGGCTATCAGCGATCCTTGGTGATCTGCCCTCCCCACCTGGTCTACAAGTGGCGGCGGGAGATCAAGCAGACGGTGCCGAATGCGCGGGTCTGGGTGCTGAACGGCCCCGACACGCTCAAGAAGCTCCTGACGCTACGGCAGATGCGCGAGGCGCCCCTCCATCCCGAGTTCTTCGTGATGGGCAGGGTGCGGATGCGCATGGGTTACCACTGGAAGCCTGCCTTCATCATCAAGCGCGTCGTCGAAACGGTCGAGGCCGGCGAGACGACGATTCCAGGCGGGACTCAGGTCGCCTGCTGTCCGAGCTGCTACGCCTGGGTAACGGATGGGGACGATGCGTCCCTCAATCCCGCCCTGGCGGAAATGCACTTGGCCAAGGAACGCCGTTTCTGCCCGCATTGCCACGGTGCCTTGTGGACGTTGACCCGTCCGCAGGCCTCGGCGAAGTCGCGGGAGGAGATGGTGCTCGCGGCCATGCAGCAACTGCCGACGATCGGCGCCAAGACAGCCCAGCGTTTGCTGGGCAAGTTCGGCGCCACAATGCTGGGCGACATGCTGGAGGACAACGTCTACGAGTTCATCAACCTGATGGACGAGGATGGCGACCTGTTCTTCTCCGATCGCCAGGCGACCAGGATGGAGCGGGCCATGGCCAACTCCGAGTTCAGCTTTGGGCAAGGCGGCTACCAGCCGACCGAGTTCATCAAGCGCTATCTGCCTCAGGGCTACTTCGGCTTGCTCATCGTCGACGAAGGTCACGAGTTCAAGAACGAGGGCTCCGCCCAGGGCCAGGCCTTCGGCGTGCTGGCCAGGAAATGCAGCAAAACGCTGCTCCTGACCGGAACGCTGATGGGCGGTTATGCCGACGATCTCTTCTACCTGCTCTGGCGGCTACAACCCAAGGCGATGATGGAGGACGGTTTCGGCTATTCGCGGCGCGGCTCACTCGGGCCGGCCTCCATGGGCTTCCTGCGAGCCCATGGCGTCATCAAGGACATCTACAAGTCCAAAAGTGACGACGAAGCCCGATCCCATCGCACGGCGCGCGGTCGACAGACCATGCATCGCGCGACCAAGGGACCGGGCTTCGGGCCGAACGGCATCATGCGCTATGTGGTGCCGATCAGCGCGTTCCTGAAGCTCAAGCAGATCGGCGGCAATGTCCTGCCTCCCTACGAGGAACATTTCGACGGGGTGGTCATGACGCCGATCCAGCAAGAGTGGTATCGAAAGCTGGAAGGCGCGTTGAAACAGGCATTGAAAGATGCCTTGCGTGCCGGTGACCACAGCCTGTTGGGGGTGGTGCTCAACGCCTTGCTGGCGTGGCCGGATTGCGCGTTCCGCGAGGAGCACGTGGTCCACCCGCATCGTCGCGACCGCGTGTTGGCTCATGTGCCGGCGCTGTTCGACGGTTCGGAGCCGATGCCGAAGGAGCGCATGCTCATCGAGCGCGTGAAGGCCGAGAAAGCCAGGGGACGTCGTGTCCTGGTCTACACGGTCTATACGGGCACCCGTGACACCACGGCAAGACTCAAGGCCCTGCTTTCGGCCGAAGGTCTCAAGGTGGCAACACTGAGCGCCAGCGTGGCCGCCGAGAAGCGTGAAGACTGGGTCGCCGACCAGGTCGACCGCGGCATCGACGTGCTGGTAACCAACCCCGAGCTGGTGAAAACCGGTCTCGACCTGCTGGAGTTTCCGACCATCGTGTTCCTACAGTCCGGGTACAACGTCTACACCCTGCAACAGGCCGCCCGCCGTTCCTGGCGGATCGGCCAGAAGCAAGCAGTGGACGTGGTTTTCCTGGGCTACCAGGGCACGGCGCAGTTGGCCTGCCTTGAGCTGATGGCGAAGAAGATCGCCGTGGCTCAATCGACTTCGGGCGACATGCCCGAGTCGGGGCTGGACGTGTTGAACCAGTCGGGTGATTCCATCGAAGTGGCACTGGCCAGGCAGTTGGTGGCCTGATCTTCCTCGGCGCGCCTCAAGGCGTGCCGGGGTTCATTACAGAATTGGAGGTGATGATGTTGACGAATCCGGATCAAGAACGGCTCGATAAAGCCGCTCAGGCGGCCCAGTTATTGCAGCAGGATCTGCTGGATCTGAGTCGGGCCGACAACCCGCTCCTGGCGGACATTGGCTATGGACTCCTGGAGGAAATCGTGGCCTTGCACACCCGGCTGGATCGTCTGTGCGTGGTAACGCGTGAATCGCCAGAGGGATGAGGAGGTGTACCGCCATGCCTCTATTGTTTGATCAGCTAAACTGTTGTGTAGAGTCTATTCAATGATATCCCCACCCCCGAGCAACTCGGGGTCTTCAACCGCCCTCATGGGCGGTTTTTTTGTTTCCCCATGAGTAAATAATGACTGCCAGATTTAGCATCGAAATGGCATGCACAAGCCTCGCCATGTGCTGCTGCCACCAATTCATGCAAAATACCGCACTCCCGTGCGCTGTGGTTTTCTCCGCATTGCGCCCGCAACGCAGCAAGTTGGCTCTCCAGTGCGCGTAAGCTGTTGAGCCGCGCCTGCACACGAGCCAATTGCTCGTCGATCAGCCGGTTGATGTCGCCACACTCCGCCTCTGGGTGGGCGACGAAATCCAGCAGGCGTCGGATCGACTCCAGGGGCATGTCCAATGCCCGGCAATGACGGATGAAGGCCAGTCGTTCCAGATGAGCCTGCTGGTAGGCACGGTAGCCATTGGCCTCGCGTCCGGGCTCGGGCAGCAGTCCGGCCTTCTCGTAATAGCGGATGGTCTCGATATCCACCCCGGTGGCTTTCGCCAGATCACCGATGCGCATGGCTCACTCCAAATCAAGAACATGACTTTACCCTCTTGACCCCGGAGCGGCTCCAGGGTTTTCAATGCGGCCATCTCATCACCGAAATTCATAACCATGTCAGGTTGCTCCTGCACCGGAAGTTGTGAGTCCTCCAGTACCGCCGTGTCACCGCGTTACCGGCGTGTATTGTGGGTGGCGCTTGTCCTCAACGCCGTGATGTTCTTTGTGGAAATCGGCGGCGGCCTGCAATCCGGATCGGTGTCCCTGTTGGCCGATGCAGTCGATTTCGCGGGGGACGCCGCCAACTACGGCCTCTCATTGGCGGTACTGTCCATGGGACTGGCCTGGCGGGCACGTGCAGCCTGGGTCAAGGGCGTCACTATGGGCGTCTACGGCATCCTGGTATTGGCTAAGACCGCCTGGGCCGCCTCACTGGGCATCCCGCCCGAGCCAATGACCATGGGATTGGTGGCCCTGCTGGCCCTGGCGGTCAATGTCGGCGTGGCGATCATGCTTTACGCTTGGCGCAACGGTGACGCCAACATGCGTTCCGTCTGGCTGTGCAGCCGCAACGACGCCATCGGCAACGTGGCGGTGGCCCTCGCCGCCCTAGGCGTATTCGGCACCGGCTCGGCCTGGCCCGATCTGCTGGTGGCGGGCGTGATGGCGACTCTGGCCTTGACGGCCTCGGTCACGGTTGTGCGGCACGCGCGTGCCGAGTTGGTTCTGGCTGTTCCTCTGCATTAACCCCCAGTTTCCGGGTCAGCAAATGCACAGCGAAGCGGGGGTAACCCCCGCTTCCAATAGGGCGGAAATTTCTCCGCCATGGACCATGGTAATGCCCAAACTTATGATTGAACTGAATGGAGAACGGCATGAAATTCATCACGCTCACCCTTATTGCGGGCCTCTTCATGGCGCCCCAACTTCCGGTGTTGGCCGCCGACAACAACGGCCACGTCATGCATGCCGAACAAGCCAAGGACAGGGTCTGGACCGACGGCACCGTGAAGAAAATCAACTCCAATATCGGCAAGATCGCCGTCAGCAATGTGCGCCTGGCCCAACTGGCCAACCTGGATCCGGACAATCCGGACATGCCCGCCTTGGCCTTGATGTTCCGGGTTACGGATCCCGCCTGGCTCGACCAGGTCAAACCCGGCGACCGCATCCGTTTCGTGGTGGAACGCCTGGATGGCGCCTTAACGATTACCGCGCTGCAACCCGGCCGCTGAGGCAGTCTCAATGAGCGACTTTTCCTACCCACGGGGGACATGAAATCGATGCAGCGCAATACCCTGATGTTCGCCCTGGCCATGCCCGCCACCCTGATAGCCACCCAGGTCTTGCGGTTGTGCGGCACGCGCGCGCTGTGTTAGCTTCCCCGACATGCGCAAGCTTGTAGCCATCCTTTTCCTGCTTATCCTGCCGCTGCAGTGGACCACTGCGGCGGTGGCAGCTTATTGCCTGCACGAAACGGATGGTCCAGCCCAGCAGCACATCGGCCACCACGCGCATGAACATCAGGCCAGCGCTGCCCAAACGGACAGCGATTCCGGCAATAGCGATTTCGATGCCGACTGCCCGAGTTGCCACGCGCATTTCGCGCAAGCCGTCATCGACGCCAATTCGCCCATGCTTCCGGTTTCGCAAGTCCGTGCTGCCATGGCTTACCGGGCCTTCCTGCCCACCCCGCCGCCAAGCTCCCTGTTTCGCCCCCCTCTAGTCGACCTCGCCTGAAGCTCCGGCAGGTTGGCGCGTCCCTCGATTCCCTCGTTGTCGCGATTACCTCGCCGGATTTGACGTAAGTATTTGCGTTATTCCCGGCTGCCCTCGACGTGGGCGGCCGCATCAGGACGAGGCTTCAAATGAACATTGTGTTCCGCTTTAGGGGAAGTGCTTCCCTCTGGCTGCTGGCATGGGCCATCCCATTTGCCGCACTGATTCCCCCTGCCCAGGCTGTGGAAACGTCTCCAACTCTCAAACAGGCCTTCAAGGCCGCCTGGGCACGTCAGCCGGAGGCGCGTGCCGCCAGGGCGCGACGCGATGCCGTCGGCGCACGTCGGCAGACGGCCGACAGCTGGCTGGCGGAGCCGCCCAGCCTGGATGTTTCCTACAAAACCGACCAGCTCAATCACGACCAGGGCAGCCGGGAATACGAGGTCGGCCTCGCCATGCCGCTCTGGTTGCCAGGCGAGCGGGCCGGTCAACGCGCCCTGGCCGAAGTCGAAGGCGCCGCGCTGGAATGGCGGTTGGAATCTGCACAACTGCGTACGGCGGGCGAAGTACGCGAGGCCTGGTGGTCCCTGGCCTTGGCGCGTATCGATCTGGAGGCCGCCGAGGCCCGCCGGCAAAACGCCGAACGGCTGGCCGCCGACGTGGCCCGGCGGGTCAAGGCGGGCGACCTGTCGCGGGCCGATGGGCACCAGGCCGACGCCGCCGTGGCTGGGGCCGTCGCCGAAGTCGCGCGGTCACGCGGGGCACTGGCCGAAGCGGCCAAGCGCCTGCGCAGCCTTACGGGCGTAACGGTGAATGGTGCTGTATCCGCTGCCACCGAACCCACCCCATCCCAAGCCAACGAGGGGGATGTACATCCGCTCTTGAAGGATATGGCCGCCCGTGTCGAGACGGCCCGCGCCGCTCGCAACCTGGCCGGTGTGCAAAGCCGCGCCAACCCGGAACTACGCCTGGCTGCAACCCGCGACCGTGCGGCTGCGGGCGATGCCTGGTCCAACACCCTCACCCTGGGCGTGCGCATCCCCTTCGGCTCCGACAGCCGGCAGCGCGTCCGTGTCGCCACGGCGACCGCCGAGGAAACCGAGGTGGAGGCTCAACTGGCCGTCGAACAGGAACGCATCGCCGCCGAGATCGACGCCGCCCGTCAGCGCGAAGAAGCGGCCCGTGCCTGGCTGGCTGCCGCCGAGCAGCGGGCGCAGCTGGCGAACGAGTCGCGCGGCTTCTTCGAGAAATCCTTCCGCCTGGGCGAGACCGACCTGCCCACCCGTTTGCGCATCGAGGGCGAAGCGGCCGAGGCCGAACGCGAGGCCGCCCGTGCCCGCGTCGAACTGGCCGCATCGGTCTCCGCCCTGCGCCAGGCCTTGGGCCTGCTACCCGAATAATTCAGGAGGAAACACCCATGAACCCCAAACATATCCTGGCGGCCCTGAGCCTGGCCGTCGCTTCGCCAGCCTGGGCCGGTGATGGACACGACCATGGCGACGCCCCCGCCGCCACTGCCGGCTCCACGTTGCCGCGCTTTGCCGCCACGTCCGATCTCTTCGAACTGGTCGGCGTGCTCGACGGCAAACATCTGACCCTCTGGCTCGACCATGCCGCCGACAACAGCCCGGTCAAGGACGCCAAGCTCGAACTGGAACTCGGCGGCATCAAGGTGCCAGTGAAGGTCCACGGTGAAGGGGAATTCGAGGCCATCCTGGCCAAGCCGCTCACGCCGGGGGAATTCCCGGTTGCCGCCACCGTGTATGCCGGTGAGGAGGCCGACCTACTGGCTGGCGATTTTGATATCCACGCCGAAGCCGAAGCTTCCGAGGCCGCGCATACCCATGGCTGGCAGGAATACGCCCTCTGGGCCGCCATCGCTGGCGCGGCACTGGCCGGCCTGGCCGCGCTGATCCGTCGCCTTCGCAGCCAACGCTTGGGAGGTGCCGCATGAAACCGCTCGCCCTTATAGCCATCTTCTGCCTGGCCTTGGTGTCCGGTGCCCATGCCGGTGAGGGCCACGACCACGGCGACGCCTCTCCGGCCGCCAACAGTAGCGGCCCCAAGCGGCTGCCCGATGGCGGCGTCTTCATGCCCAAGCCAGCGCAACGCCAGATTGGTGTGCGCACCCAGCCAGTGGAGGAAGGCGCGCTGCCCCGTGCCTTCGAACTCTCCGGCAAGGTGGTCATGGACCCCAATGCCGGCGGCAAGGTTCAGGCCCTCATCGCCGGCAGGCTGGAGCCCGGCCCGCGCGGCTTCCCCAGCCTCGGACAACGGGTCAACAAAGGCGAGGTGCTGGCCTGGGTAGTGCCGTCCGCCGGCATGATCGAGCGCTCCAACCAGTCCGCTCAACTGGCGGAATTGCGTGCCACCAAGGGTCTGGCCGAGAAGCGGCTGACCCGCCTGAAGGAACTGGCCGACACCATCCCGAGAAAGGAGATCGAGGCGGCTGAGAGCGAGGTCGATAGCCTCAACGGGCGCATCGCCGCCCTGGGTGCCGGACTTTCCAACCGCGATGCCCTGGTCGCGCCGGTCACAGGCGTGGTCGCCATGAGCAATGCCGTGGCTGGGCAGGTAGTCGAGGCACGCGAGGCGGTGTTCGAGGTGGTCGATCCCAACCGCTCGCGCGTCGAAGCGCTTGCCTACGACACCGCACAGGCCTTGGACGTGGTTTCCGGCAGCCTGGCGGTAGGCGATGCGCGGGTGCCGCTGGCCTTCGTCGGCGCTGCCCGCAGCCTGCGCGAACAGGCCTTGCCCCTGATGTTCCGTGGCGAGGGCAATGCCTTGGCCAATCTGGCGTTGGGCCAGCCGGTCAAGGTTTTCGCGTTGACCCGGAGCACCGTGCAGGGCTATCGCGTGCCGGCGGCGGCGTTGGTGAAAAACCCGGCCAACCAGGCCATCGTCTGGGTCAAGACCGCGCCGGAACGCTTCGAACCGCGCACGGTGACGGTGGAACCCCTGGACGGTGCGAACGTGGCGGTGACCACCGGCCTGAAGGCGGGCGACCGGGTGGTGGTGCGTGGCGCGACGCTGGTCAATCAGGTCAGGTAGGGGCGCCATCATGTTCAAGTGGCTACTCGACAACAGCCTGACCAACCGGCTGCTGGTGATCATCGCCAGCCTGGTGGTGATGGCCTACGGCGCATTCACCCTGATGCAGACGCCGGTGGACGTCTTTCCCGACCTCAACAAGCCCACCGTCACCCTGATGACCGAGGCGGGCGGCATGGCCCCGGAGGAGGTGGAGCAACTCATCACCTTCCCGCTGGAGACCACCATGAACGGCCTGCCTGGGGTGGAGAGCGTGCGTTCGGTGTCCAGCGCCGGACTGTCCTTCATCTACGTCACCTTCGACTGGCGCACCGACATCTTCCGGGCGCGGCAGATGGTCTCGGAACGCCTCACCTCCATGGAAGAAGGTCTGCCCGATGGGGTGACGCCGCGCATGGGGCCGATCAGCTCGATCATGGGCGAGATCATGCAGATCGCCATCCCCATCGACACGGGAAAGATCACCCCCATGCAGGTGCGCGAATACGCCGACTGGGTACTCCGGCCTCGCCTCATGGCGATCCCCGGCGTCGCGCAGGTCATCCCCATCGGCGGCGAGGTGCGCCAGTTCCAGGTGCAGCCGGATACCGTGCGCATGGCGGAACTGGGTGTCAATCACGACCAACTCGACGGCGCCCTGCGCGGCTTCTCCTCGAACTCGTCGGGGGGCTTCCTGGAACTCAACGGCCGGGAATATCTGATCCGCAATCTGGGCCGCACCTCGCGCCTGGAAGACCTGAAGAATCTGGCGCTGACTGCGCGCAGCGGCCAACCCATCCTGCTGCGCCAGATCGCCGAGGTGACCTTCGCCCCGGCCATCAAGCGCGGCGACGCCGGATTCGAGGGCCGCCCGGCGGTGATCCTGGGCATCCAGAAACAGCCCACGGCGGACACCATCGGGCTGACCCGCTCCATCGAGGACGCCCTGGGCTCGCTCAAGCAGGGACTTCCAGCGGGCATGGCCGAGCCCCGTGTCACCTTCCGCCAGGCCAGCTTCATCGAGGCCTCCATCGATACCTTGAAGGGCAAGCTGATCGGCGCCTCGGTGTTCGTCGCGGTGATCCTGTTCTTCTTCCTGGGCACCTTGCGCCCGACCGTGATCGCACTCACCGCCATCCCGGTGTCGATCTTCATGACCGCATTGGTGTTCAAGTATTTCGGCATGTCGATCAACACCATGACCCTCGGGGGACTCGCCATCGCCATCGGCGGCCTGGTGGACGATGCGGTGGTGGGCATCGAGAACGTCTTGCGACGGCTTAAGGAAGACCGGGCCAAGCACCCTGATCATCGCCTGCATCCCATCGAGCTGGTGGCCCACGCCACCCTGGAGGTACGTTCCGCCATCCTTTACGCCACGCTCATCATCGTGCTGGTATTCCTGCCGCTGTTCGCCCTGCCCGGCATGGAGGGCAGGCTGTTCGTGCCACTCGGGATCGCCTTCATCGTCTCGACCCTGGCCTCCCTGGTGGTGTCGGTGTCCATCACCCCGGTGCTGGCGTTCTACCTCCTTCCCCGAATGAAGTCCCTCGACCACGGCGATACGCGGCTCTTGGCCTGGCTCAAGTCCAGGTATCGCGGCAGCCTGCAAGCCGTGCTGGACCGACCCCGTGCAGCCTTGGCGGCGGGGGCTACGGCGGTGCTGGTAGCGGCGGTGGCGGTGCCGTTCTTCCCCACCACCTTCCTGCCGCCGTTCAACGAGGGCACCCTGCTCATCGGTCTGCGCCTGAATCCTGGGGTGACCCTGGCCGAATCGTCCGCCCTGGCGCGGCAGGCCGAGGTGTTGGTGCGCCAGGTGCCGGAGGTGGTTCATGTCGGACGGCGCAGTGGCCGCGCCGAACTGGACGAGCATGCCGAGGGGGTGCATGTCAGCGAACTGGACGTGGGCATCAAGCCTGCCGCCGAATTGACCCGACCACTGGACGACATCAAGGCCGACATCCGCGGGCGCCTCATCAACCTGCCCGCCGCCATCGAAATCGGCCAGCCCATTTCGCATCGCATCGACCACATGCTGTCCGGTGTGCGCTCGCAGATCGCCATCAAGATCTACGGCGATGACCTGGATACCCTGCGCGCCCAGGCCGACCTGCTGCGCGGCAAGCTTGCCGGCATCCCCGGGCTGGCCGACCTGCAAATCGAAAAGCAGGTGCTCGCACCCCAGATCAAGGTGCGCATCGACTATGCGGCAGCGGCGCAATACGGCGTGCCGACGCCGCAAATCCTGGCCATGCTGCAAGGCCTGGTGGAGGGCGAGAAATCCGCCCAGATCGTCGAGGGCGGCCGGCGTTTCGCCCTGGTCATGCGTCTGCCGGAATCGGCGCGCACGGTGGAGGGCTTAAGTCGCATCCAGTTCAGCACTCCGAGCGGCAGCGTGCCCCTGTCGCGCATCGCCACCATCGAGGATAGCGACGGCCCCAACCAGATCAGCCGCGACGACGGCAAGCGCCGCATCGTCCTCTCGGCCAACGCCCAGGGCCGGGCACTGTCCGAGGTGGTGGCCGACATCCGCAAGGCGGTCGGGGGCACGAAACTGCCCGAGGGCTACTTCGTCACCCTGGGCGGCCAGTTCCAGGCCCAGGAAGAGGCCTCGAAGCTGGTCGGCCTGTTGTCCATCGTGTCGCTCACGCTGATGTTCGTGGTGCTTTACAGCCGCTACAAGTCGGCGCGGCTGTCGTTGTTGATCATGGCCAACATCCCGCTGGCCCTGGTGGGCGCGGTGCTGGGGCTGTGGCTATCCGGGCAGCCGCTTTCCGTGGCGGCGCTTATCGGCTTCATCACCCTGGCCGGCATCTCGGTACGCAACGGCATCCTCAAGGTCAGCCACTACATCAACCTGATGCGCCGCGAAGGCGAGGACTTCGATCACACGATGATCGTGCGCGGTTCGCTGGAGCGCTTGGCGCCGGTGCTGATGACCGCCCTGGTTACCGCCTTCGCCCTGGCCCCGCTGCTGTTCGAGGCGGAACGACCCGGCACGGAAATCCTCCACCCGGTGGCCGTGGTCATCTTCTCCGGACTCATCAGCTCCACCCTGCTCGACACATATCTCACCCCCGCGCTGTTCTGGCTGTTCGGGCGCCGGGATGCCGAGCGTCTGCTCGCCGACCGCGATGCCGAGGCGTTGTGATGCCAACCTTCGTTCACATCCCCCAAGGAAAGGAAACACCATGAAACCTATCCATCTACTTACCGCCCTGGCCTTCGGACTGAGCAACGGCGCCTTCGCGGCCGGCGGTCACGATCATGCTCACGAACACACCGCCCTGCACGGCGGCGTGGTGGCCGAGGCCAAGGACATCGACTTCGAACTGGTCGCCAAGCCGGACAGCCTGCGCCTCCATGTGCGTGACCACGGCAAGCCGGTCGATGTCGCCAAGGCCAGCGCCAAGCTAACCCTGCTGGCCGGTGGCGTGAAACAGGAAGTCGCGCTCAAGCCCGCTGGCGACAAGCTTGAGGCCATGGGCCAGTTCAAGGTAACCGGAGCCAAGGCGGTGGCTCTCGTGAACCTGCCAGGCAAACCCGCCCTGACCGTGCGCTTCGTACTGCGCTGATGCCGACAACACCTACCCATCGAAAGGAGATCGAAATGAAACGATTGATGCTGATCCTGCCCCTGATTGCCATGGCTGGCTGTTCTTCCAACGTGGCCCTCAAGGACGACTCAAACACCACGCAGGCAGTGGGTACGCTAACTTTGACTTGGCTGCAGCCAAATTCCATGGAAGTGATGCTGGATGGCAAGCGCTATGTAGGCGAATGGGATAGCGAGCGTTGTTTGGACGCGGAATGCCGTGGTGCCTATCGCACCATGTCCAAAGTCCATCGACGGCATATCAGGGAAGGTCAAGCTGTCTTGAAGACCAAGGAAGGCGATCGCCTGGACTGCGAGTGGGTAAGCCACCTACCTGATGTTAAGGGCTCGTGTCGGACTCAGAATGGCAGAACGTTCCGTCTGGAGGAGGCCAAGCCGACCAAATAGTGGGTGTGCAGGCTGGAGCAGCCCATCCGTTGACCCAACACAGACTGGGTCGTGATTTACACGCCAAGCGACCTCGCAAGGTCAGGAGCAACGGGCTACGTTGCTTACCCTTGATGGACATCGGCAAAACGGATCTTGTCGCCTTCGACCCCCAATATATTGTTCAGACTCACGGCCCGGAACCCGCGTAAACACTGGGGATCGTACGAAAGGCACAGAGAACGGAGAGCACAGAGAGCAGGAAAGCCGCCGAAACCAGGGTTTTCGGGTTGGTGCCGCCCTTCGCACGAATCCAGGAACCAACACCAGCACTAGCACTAGCACGGTGTGCAGACGTAAAAAAGGCGAGAGCAACGTCTGGCCTTTTGGAATTGGCGGTGCTGGGGCGACCCAGACTGGACGTGGCATTCGTGCTAGGGGGTAATCCAGAGCATTAGATTGTGCTTCCCAGTGGTCATCCTTGAATCTTTGCTTGATCGCAAGATTTCTCTCTTGGGTCCACGAGGGGCAGGTATATGCCCCTTCGATCACTCATTGAAGGAGGCAACGAGAGCCGCTGCCGCGACTTTCACGTCAGGTTGACTGTTGGTCTTCCTGACCTGGCAAACGCAGCACAAAGCAAGTAAGCCCCAGCTGTGACGTGACGTCGACTGAGCCCCCGTGTGTCTTCATGATGGAACGCACAATCGCCAGTCCAAGCCCGACCCCCTCGCCACCGGCGCGGCGGGAAGGGTCTCCGGTATAGAAACGGTCGAACAGGCGAGGCAACTGCTCGGGGGGAATTGAACCGGGATTTTCCACTACCAGTGTGGCGTGGGTAGCATCTCCGCTTAGTCTGATCGCCACGGTGCCGCCAGCCTGACTGTGCCGGATGGCATTCGACAGCAGGTTGGACATGGCCCGCCGCAACATGAGCCGGTCGCCTCGCGTGGTGGCCGATCCGGCAACCTCAAGCCTGACACCTTGTTCTTCGGCCAGGATGCCGTAGAACTCGACCAATTTTCCTGCTTCCTCGCCCAGATCCACGTTTTCATGGTTAAGCGCCAGGAGCTTGTTGTCCGCCTTGGCCAGGAACAGCATGTCGCCGATCATCCGGGCCAGACGCTCATACTCCTCGGCACTGGATTGCAGCACTTCGCGATACTCGGCGGCCGTTCTGGGATGGGAAAGCGCGACCTGGGTCTGGGTCAGCAGATTGGATACCGGGGTACGCAGTTCATGGGCAATGTCGGATGAGAACTCGGACAGTCGGACAAAGGAGTCCTCCAGACGCTCCAGCATGGCGTTGAAGGCGACGGCCAGGCTGCGGATTTCAGGCGGCAGCCCTGATTCCGGCAGCCTCTGATCAAGGCGGTTGGCCGACAGGCCGGTCGCCAGTTCGATCATTTGCCGCAAGGGCAGCAAACCGGTCCGCACGGCCAGCCAGCCCAGACCGGCGGTAAGCAGGGCAGCCAGAATCATGGCGAGGGCCACGCCGCGCTTGAAGGTGTCGATGAAATGCAAGTGGTGGCTGATGTCGAGCACGATGGCGACGGTGAGGGTGCGGCCGTCGCCGGTCGTCACGGTCGCTTTCAGGCCGCGAAAGCCCTGCTCGCCTTCCCGCCAAACGGTCAGACCATGGTCTGATGGCGCCCGGAAAAGCTCGGAGGGGAAATCCAGGTCGCGGCTGGCGAACCATTTGTTGCCCTGGGCATCGACCAGCGTGACCGAAAGCCCATCATGGCCAACCAGCGCGTCGTCCAGCTCCTTGGGTACGCCATCCAGGGCATCGGATGAGTTCGCCTTGGCCAACAGATTGGTTACCAGGGCCAGTTTACCCTCCAGTTCGTGTCGATCCATTTCCTGGAAATGGCGATCCACCGACCAGGCCACCAGCCAGCCCAGGCTGAACAGAACCACGGTGACGACCAAGCCAAATAACAGGCTGACCCGCGCGGTCAGAGACAGGGACTTCATTGCGCGGAGGCCCTGGGTACCAGATCCACAAGCGTGCAACTGGTTTTGCGCGTGGCCACGCAATGCGCGTCACCCGGTTCATGTTCGAACGAGCATGAGCGGGCCTGGAGCATGTCCCAGTCCGCCTGCTCATAGGCATGGCGAGGCAGATTGGGCGGGTAGTAAACGCAACCGAAACACAGTTCGTTGCTCTCGTCCGTTGTGATCGTCATGTGATGAAATCCTTCTCGATGTTCAATCCGGCGCTAACGCTCGCTGTCATCCAATACGTAGCCCATGCCGCGCACGGTATGGATCAGACGGGGCTCGAATCCATCATCCACCTTGGCGCGCAGACGGCGAACCGCTACGTCGATGACGTTGGTATCCGAATCGAAGTTCATGTCCCAGACCTGGGAGGCGATCAGCGATCTCGGCAACACCTCGCCCTGGCGGCGCAACAGCAGTTCCAGCAGGGCGAATTCCTTGGCCGTCAGGTCGATCTTCTTGCCGGCGCGATTCGCCCGTCGGCGCAGCAGGTCCAGTTCCAGGTCGGCGACCTTGAGCACGGTCGGCTCCAGGCCGCCCCGCCCCCGGCGCAGCAGGGTACGTACGCGGGCGAGCAATTCGGCGAAGGCGAAGGGCTTGACCAGATAATCGTCTGCGCCCAATTCCAGGCCCTTGACCCGATCTTCGACCTGATCGCGCGCGGTCAGGAACAGCACCGGCGTGTCCAGGCCGGCGCGACGTAAGCCTTCGAGGACCTGCCAGCCGTTGAGGCCGGGCAGCATCACATCCAGGATCAAAAGGTCGTAGGGATTCGCCTTGGCCATCTCCAGTCCATCCCAGCCGTCGCGGGCCAGATCGGTGACGAAACCGGCCTCGGTGAGGCCTTGTTTCAGGTAATCACCGGTCTTGGGTTCATCCTCGACCACCAGAATTTTCATACATGCCTCCTTGCGCAATGGAGACATCCTGCCACAGACATGGGGAGGCGAATCAAACCTGACATTTTTGTAATCCACCCGTCAGGTTCATGACGGATGCCCTTATCAACAATGGCCTCACCGATGAATAACCCATGGAGATCAGGCATGACCCAATCCATAAGTCAGAAAGGAATGCGAATCCGGCTGCCGCTGTTGCTGTTGGGAACGACCGTGCTGGCTGGCTGCGCCAGCTTCAGCCAGGACGGCGGACTCGACAAGGTGGCCTCGATCACACGCGAGCGCCAGGGCATCGCCCCGCAAACCATCAAGACCGAACAGGACGGCGAAAATGCCGGAGCGGAAGTGAAACGGCTCCTGAACGGGCAGCTCGACGCGGAACGCGCGGTGAAGATTGCCCTCCTGAACAACCGCGGTCTTCAAGCCAGCCTCGCTGACCTGGGCATCGCGGAAGCCGATCTCGTCCAGGCCGGAAGATTGCGCAATCCGGGCTTTACTTTCGCCCGTCTGGAAGGCGGCGGCGAGCGGGAATATGAACGCAAGTTTCTGTTCGATCTGATGGGGCTGCTGACCCTGTCCACGCGATCTGAAATCGAGCAGCGCCGTTTCCAGGCCACCCAGCTGCGGGTTGCTGAAGAGGTGATGCGCTTGGCCCAGGCCGCCCGCCAGGCATGGTTCGAGGCCGTGGCCGCTCGCCAGGCGGCGCGATACCAGGAAGACGTGCTGGCCGCCGCCGAGGCCGGCGCGATGCTGGCCAAGCGCATGGCCGACGTGGGCAATTTCAGCCGCCAGCGCCAGCAGCGGGAACAATTATTCCAGGCCGAAACGCGTGCCGAACTGACCCGCGTCCGCCTGACGGAAAGCGCCGCCCGTGAACGTCTGGCGCGGGTGTTGGGGCTCTCCGGGGCGCAGCGCGGCTTCACGCTGCCGGACCGCCTGCCGGACCTGCCCGCCAGCCTGATGGAGGAAAAAGCTGTCCTGCAACGGGCCATGGACGGTCGCCTCGATCTCGACGTGGCCAAGCGGGAACTGGATGGACTGGCGAAGAGCCTGGGCCTGGTCAAGGCCACCCGCTTCGTCAACGTGCTGGAAGTGAGCTACTTGAACAACAACGTGTCCGGGCAACCCCATGCGCGGGGATACGAAATCGAGTTGTCCCTGCCCATCTTCGACTGGGGCGGGGCGCGCACGATTAAGGCCGAGGCGCTGTACACCCAGGCCATGCACCGGGTGGCCGAGCTGGCGGTGAACGCCGAATCGGAGGTGCGCGACGCCTATGCGGGCTACCGCGCCGCCCATGAACTGGCGGCGAGCTATCGGGACGAGATCGTGCCACTGCGCAAAAGCCTCTCCGAAGAGGCACTGCTGCGCTACAACGGCATGCTGATCGGTGTCTGGGATCTGCTCGCCGACACCCGCTCCCAAGTGGCGGCCGTCAATGCCGCCATCCAGGCCCAGAAGGAATTCTGGGTAGCGGAGAGCAATCTCCAGATCACCCTCAACGGTCGCGGCGCCGGCGCCATGACAATCTCGAAAAGCACGCCCGCGGCCGAAGCGGCCGGCGGTCACTGAGAAAGGACAAAATCATGGATCGCCGCCAATTCCTCAGCCGCTCCGGTGCCGCCGTTTTGGGTGCCGGGTTGGTTACCCGCGTCGGCGCGGCCTCGTTGCCCGAAGCCCCCGTATTCACCGACCCCGCCACCCAGCCACCGCTGGCGCCCAGGGAGGGCCGCCCCTATAACCCCGTAATCACCCTCAACGGCTGGTCTCTGCCTTGGCGCATGAAGGATGGCGTCAAGGAATTCCACCTGGTGGCAGAGCCGGTCGTACGCGAGCTGGCGCCGGGCATGAAGGCCCGGCTGTGGGGCTACAACGGTTCCAGCCCCGGCCCCACCATCGAATGCGTGGAAGGCGACCGCATCCGCATCTTTGTCACCAACAAGCTGCCCGAGCATACGGCCGTGCACTGGCACGGCATCCTGCTGCCCAACGGCATGGACGGCGTGGGCGGCCTGACCCAGCCCCAGATCAAGCCGGGCAAGACCTTCGTCTACGAATTCCAGATGAAAAAATCGGGCACCTTCATGTATCACCCACACGCCGATGAGATGGTGCAGATGGCCATGGGCATGATGGGCTTCATCGTCGTGCATCCGAAAGACCCGGACTTCATGCGCGTGGACCGGGACTTCGTGTTCCTGCTCAACGCCTTCGATATCGAACCGGGCGCGGCCACTCCCAAGGTCAACACCATGCTGGACTTCAATCTGTGGCGTTTCAACAGCCGGGTGTTCCCGGCCATTGACCCGCTGGTGTGCCGCACTGGCGACCGGGTGCGCATCCGCGCCGGCAACCTGACCATGACCAACCACCCGCTGCACTTGCACGGTGTGGATTTCGAGGTGACCGGCACCGACGGAGGCTGGGTGCCGAAATCGGCGCGCTGGCCGGAGGTGACCACGGACGTGGCGGTGGGCCAGATGCGTGCCATCGAATTCATCGCAGACGCACCGGGCGACTGGGCCTTCCACTGCCACAAGTCTCACCACACCATGAATGCCATGGGCCACGACGTACCCACCCTGATCGGCGTCGACCAGCACGACATCACCGAGCGCATCGGCAAGCTGGTGCCCGACTACATGGAAATGGGCAGCAAGGGCATGGCGGAAATGGGCGAGATGGAAATGCCCCTGCCGGACAACACCTTGCCCATGATGACCGGCTGGGGGCCGTTCGGGCCGCTGGAGATGGGCGGCATGTTCACGGTAGTGAAGGTACGCGACGACGTGAAACCCGGCGACTACCGCGATCCGGGCTGGTTCAAGCATCCGCAAGGCACGGTGGCGTGGGAATGGGGCTGTGACGCGCCGAGCGCCGAACGCCAGTCCGGCCCGGCCGCCGACGAACACACCCTGAAGGCCCGCAAACCCACTGGCCACGAAAGCCATTGACCCAAAAGGAAGCGCCATGCGCAAGCACGTTCTCATTCTGTTCGCAGTGATCGCCCTCTCCACCAGCGCCGCCCAGGCCTCGCCGAGCCATGCCTCGGCCCTGGGCAAACCGGGTGACCACGCCAAAATAGACCGCACCATCGAGATCGCCACCAGCGACGACATGCGTTTCTCGCCCAGCGAGATTCGGGTCAAACGCGGCCAGACCATCCGCTTCAAAGTGGTCAACGGCGGCCAGATGAAGCACGAAATGGTGCTGGGCACCCTGGCCGAGTTGAAAGCGCACGCGGCCCTGATGCGCAAGTTCCCGGAAATGGAGCACGACGATCCCAACGCCGTAACGGTTGAACCAGGCAAGGCCGGCGAACTGGTCTGGCTTTTCACCCGCACCGGCAATTTCGATTTCGCCTGTCTGGTGCCGGGGCATTTCGAGGCGGGCATGCGCGGCCGGATTCGTGTGCATCCATGACGGAAATGTCATCCGCGCGTCAGCTTGGCGTGCGGATGAAAACCGGATACTGGAATCGTCTTCGACAAGGAGTGCAATGTGAAACCCCCCATCCTCCATACCCTGCTGCTTTTCGTCCTGATCCAGCCCGCTTGGGCGGCCTCGCCCGTGATCGATGTCTACAAGAGCCCGACTTGCGGTTGCTGCAACAAGTGGATCGACCATCTCAAGGCCAATGGCTTTACCGTGCGCGCCCATGACACCGACGACGTGGTGAGCCACAAGTACCGCCTGGGCGTGCCCCCCGGCCACGGTTCCTGCCATACCGCCGAGGTGAACGGCTATCTGGTGGAAGGCCACGTGCCGGCAAAGGAAATCCGGCGCTTGCTCAAGGAAAAGCCACGCGCCCGCGGCCTGGTGGTCCCAGCCATGCCCATCGGCTCGCCCGGTATGGAACAGGGTAACCGCAAGGATGCCTACGACGTCCTGCTGGTGAAGCGGGATGGCGGCACCCAAACCTACGCCCGTTATTGAACTGAAAGGAGAATGGCATGAAATCCACCACACTCACCCTCATCGCGGGCCTTTTCCTGGCACCCCAATTTCAGGCACTGGCTGCCGACCACGACCACAATGGCCACACCATGCCCGCCGGACAAGCCATGGACACCGCCTGGGCCGACGGCACCATAAAGAAGATCAACGCCGATGTCGGCAAGGTCACCATCAGTCATGGTCCCCTGGCCAACCTGGATATGCCCGCCATGACCATGGTGTTCCGGGTCAAGGATCCCATCTGGCTCAGCCAGATCAAACCCGGCGACCGCATCCGCTTCGTGGCCGAGCGCCAGGACGGCGCGTTGACGGTCACCGCCCTGCAACTTGGCCGTTGATGCGGTCTCAAGGAACAGTTTTTTCCACCCACAGGAGATTTTCATGAAATCGATGCAACGCAATACCCTGATGCTCGCCCTGGCCGCCGCGCTGGCCATGCCCGTCCCCCTGATGGCCGCCGACGCGACCAAGGACGAACACAGTGGCCACCACCCCGGACAAACAGCCGCCGCACCCATCCCGGCTCAAGCGGCCCCCGCCGCCACGCAAGACAAAATGCAGGCGATGCGGGCGCGCATGATGGAGATTCGTGCGAGCAAGGATCCCGAGAAGCGCAAACAACTCATGGAAGCCCAGATGAAGGACATGGAAGCCATGATGCAGGATGGCTCGTGTCCGATGATGTCCGGTGGCAAGGGCGGCATGATGGGGTCCGGCATGGGCATGATGGGTGGCCCGGGCGGCATGGGCATGATGGGTGGCGGCATGATGGGCCAAAGCGCCGCCGGCGCCGATGACATGATGGCCAAGCGCATGGAGATGATGGAAAAGCGCATGGACATGATGCAGATGATGATGCAGCAGATGGGCAAAGCGAAATGACGGTGCGCAGGCCGGCTGGCTGGCTCCTTGCCGGCCTGCTTTTTTCCCTGGCGCCCGCCTTGTCCGCGCATGCGGACACCCTGGCCGCCGCGCTGGAACAAGCCTGGCTACGCTTCCCCCAGGCGCGATCCCTCGACGCTCGCGCGGCGGAGGCCGAAGCCCGTGGCGAGGTGGCGGCCGGCCTGACACCGGGGCCGACCAGCCTCACCCTGGGGCATGTTAATGACGGCCTGACCGGCAACCGGGGCCGGCGTGAGTGGGAGGTCGAACTGTCCGCGCCGCTTTGGCTACCCACCCAGAAGACAGCGCGCCGGGATGAGGCCGCCGCAGCCGTGGCCAGGGTCGCCGCGCGCCGGGCCGCCCTGCGTCTGGAAGTCGCGGGCGAGGTGCGGGAGGCCTGGTGGAACCTGGCCGCCGCGCGCAATGCCCTCGACCTGGCCGGACGCCGCCTGACCACCGCCCGTACGCTGGAAGCGGACGTGCTGCGCCGGTTTCGGGCCGGCGATCTTTCCCGCATCGATGCCAACCTGGCCCAAGGCGAGCGCCTTGCGGCGGAAGCTGAAACGGGCCAGGCGGAACTCACCCTCAAGGCGGCGGAACAGGTCTGGCTCAAGCTCACCGGCATGGTTGCCCCCGCTGCGTTCGGGGAAGAAAGGCCGTCTCCATCCAGAAACACCCGCCACGAACCGGTGACGGATCACCCGCGCCTTGCGGCGTTGGACGCCGCCGTGCGCTCGACGCAGGCCAGGCTCAAGGTTGCCGAGGCCACCCGGCGCGAAGCACCGGAACTGGCTTTGCGCCTGGTGCGCGAGCGGGGCGATGCCGCCGAACCCTATGGCAATGCCCTCGGTGTGCAGTTTAGGCTGCCGTTCTCCTCCGGGCCGCAGGTGCGTGCCGATCACGCCGCCGCACGCGCGGAGCTGGCCGAGGCCGATGCCGAGCTGGCGCTGGCCCGGCAGCAGCTGGACCTTGACGTGCAAAAGGCCCATCTTGATCTCGACAGCGCAGAGCGCCAGCACCTCATGGCGAACGAACGCCAACGGCTCGCAGCCGACAGCCTGCGCCTGGCGGAGAAGTCCTTCGCCCTGGGCGAGTCGGACGTCACCACCCTGTTGCGCATCCGCGCCGCCGCATTGGAGGCCGACGCCCTGCTGGGCGCGCGTCGGGTCGCCTTTGGCGCGGCCGTTTCCCGTTTCAACCAAATTCTGGGAGTGCTGCCTTGAAACGCCTATTTGCCTTGCTTGCCATGGTCATCCTGCCCGCCATGGCCTGGCCCCACGGTGGTGAAGACCACAGCCACGATGCCGCACCTGCTGCGCCCGCCGATATCGCGCCGCGCGCCGTGGCGCAGAGCGAAGACTTTGAGCTGACCGTCTTGAAGACGGGCGGCCGGATACTGCTCTATCTGGACCGTTACGCCGATAACGCCCCGGTCACCGGCGCCGTGATCGAGCTGGAAAGCGGCACATATAAGGCCGTGGCCAAGGAGACCGAGCCGGGGCTGTACGCCTTGCCGGGCGACGCCTTCGCCAAGCCCGCCAAGTACCCGCTGACCCTTTCCGTCCAGGCCGGCGACACCGCCGATCTGCTCGCCGCCAGTCTCGATCTCACCGAGCCGGAGGTCACCGTTGAACACGTGCATTCCTGGGATGAATGGGCCGTGTGGGGCGGGGCGGCGAGCGTGTTGCTCGTGGCCGTGGGGTTCGTGCTCGCCCGCCGCCGCAAGGCCATGAAGGGAGTCCCCCAATGATTCAAATGCTTCGGATGCCCGTGCCCCACATCGTTTTGGCCGCGCTTACCTTTGTGGCGGTTTATTCCGGTCATGCCCGCGCCCATGGCGACGAAGACCATAGCCAGGATGCGAAATCGACCTCCGTGGCGCCCCCGACGATGACCAAACCCGCCGTTATCACGGATTCGGTCGCGGCCAGGCGTCTACCGGACGGCAGCCTGTTCGTGCCCAAGGCGGTGCAGCGCCAGATCGGCCTGCGCCACCGCATCGCCGAGATCACCACCATGGCCGCGACGGCGGAATTCAACGGCAAGGTCATCGCCGACCCCAATGCCGGCGGCCGGGTCCAGGCCGATCAGCCAGGCCGCGTCGAGGGGCCCTTGCCCACGCTGGGACAGTGGGTTGCCAGGGGGCAGGTACTGGCGCGACTGCGCCCCACCGCCAACAGCATCGAGCGCGGCAACCAGCGCGCGCTCGCTGCCGAGCTGGCGGCCCAGGAAGCCATCGCCGAAAAACGCCTGGCCCGTCTCGAACAACTGGAAGGGGCCGTGCCGCAAAAGGAGATCGAGGCCGCCCGTATCGAACGGGAAGCGCTGAAACAGCGTCGCGCCGCCATCGGCGCCAGCGTCGGCACGGCGGAAGCGCTGGTCGCTCCGGTTTCCGGCGTAATCGCCGCGACCCATGTGGTGGCCGGCCAGGTGGTGGAGGCCGGGGCCATCCTGTTCGAGGTGGTGGACCCGGCGCGCCTGGCGGTGGAGGCCCTGGCCTACGACCCGGCTCAGGCGGCGGACATTGCCGGGGCCACCGCGCCCCTGCCCGGCGGAAGCGTGTTGGATCTGCAATTCATTGGCGCCGGCAGGCAATTGCGCGAACAGGCTCTACCGTTGCTGTTCCGCATCAAGACGAAAGACGCGCCGGTGGCGGTGGGCCAGCCTCTCAAGGTGATCGCCGGCACACGCCGTCAGCACACCGGCGCGCTCCTGCTCCGTGGCGCCCTGGTCAAGACCGGCGCCGGAGAGGCGGCGGTGTGGGTGCGCGACGGCGCGGAGCGCTTCCTCTCCCGCCGGGTGACGGTGGAGTCCCATGACGCGGCGACGGTGGCCGTGGTGAACGGTCTCAAGAACGGTGACCGGGTGGTCACCGAGGGGGCCAGCCTGTTGTCCCAGGTGCGTTGATTTCCGGCTCTGACTCCATCATGTTCGAACACATCATCCAATCCAGTCTCCGGCAACGTCTCATCGTCCTCGGCGTGGCACTGCTGCTCATCATCTATGGCGCGGTGACCCTGAAGCAGATGCCGGTGGACGTCTTCCCCGACCTCAACAAGCCCACTGTGACCCTGATGACCGAGGCCGGGGGCATGGCCCCGGAGGAGGTGGAGCAGCTGGTCACCTTCCCGGTGGAATCCGCCATGAACGGCATGCCCGGCGTGACCCGAGTGCGCTCCGTGTCCGGCATCGGCCTGTCCATCGTCTATGTGGAATTCGAGTGGGGCTCGGACATCTACCGCAATCGCCAGCAGATCAGCGAACGACTGAACCTGGTGCGCGAGCAATTGCCCGAGGGCATCGCGCCGCAGCTCGGCCCCATCTCCTCCATCATGGGCGAGATTTTGCTGATCGCCCTGCCCGCCGACCCGGACAAAGTGAGTCCGATGCAGGTGCGCGAGTACGCCGACTGGGTGATGCGCCCGCGACTGTTGACCATTCCCGGTGTGGCCCAGGTCATCCCCATCGGCGGCGAGGTGCGGCAATACCGGGTGGAGATTGATCCGGCGCAATTGCAGGCGCTGGGCATCGAGCGCGAGCGGTTGGAAGCGGCGCTGGCCGATTTCGGCGCCAACACCAGCGGCGGCTTCCTGGAGGCCCAGGGCCGCGAATACCTCATCCGCGGCCTGGGCCGCACCAGCCGTATCGAGGACCTGCAAAACCTGGTGGTGGCGGTGAAGAACGGTCAACCCATTCCGCTCTCCCAGGTTGCCCAGGTCAAACTGGCCCCGGCCATCAAGCGCGGCGACGCTGGCTACGACGGCAAGCCGGCGGTGATCCTGTCGGTGCAGAAACAGCCTTCAGCCGACAGCGTGGCCCTGACCCGCGAGGTGGAAAAGGCCCTGGCCGACCTGGCCAAATCCCTGCCGACGGGTGTCGAGGCACCGCGCTTCCTGTTCAAGCAGGCGGACTTCATCGAGCACTCGGTGACCAACGTGGAGGAAGCCCTGCGGGACGGCGCCATCATGGTGGCGGTCATCCTGTTCCTGTTCCTGCTCAATGCCCGCACCACCCTCATCTCCCTGACCGCCATCCCGGTCTCCCTGCTGGTGACGGCGCTGGTGTTCAAGTACTTCGGCCTGACCATCAACACCATGACCCTGGGCGGACTGGCCATCGCCATCGGAGAACTGGTGGACGATGCCGTGGTGGGGGTGGAGAACGTGCTGCGCCGCCTGAAGGAAAACGCCGCCCAGGCCATGCCCAGGCCGGTGGCCGAGGTCATTGCCAAGGCCACGCTGGAGGTTCGTTCGGCCATCGTCTACGCCACCTTCATCATCGTTCTGGTATTTGTGCCGCTGTTCGCCCTGCCCGGCATCGAGGGGCGTTTGTTCACGCCTTTGGGCGTGGCCTACATCGTCTCCATCCTGGCCAGCATGTTCGTCTCGGTGACGGTGACGCCGGTGCTGGCCTATTACCTGCTGCCAAAAATGAAACAGCTTGGCCACGGCGACAGCCCGCTGGTGTCCAGGCTGAAGGCCTGGGATACACGCCTGTTGCACTGGTCATTCGGCCATGCCCGCACCCTGCTGGCCGCCGCCATGCTGCTGGTACTGGCAGCGGTGGCGGCCATCAGCCAGTTTCCGCGATCCTTTCTGCCCCCCTTCAACGAGGGCACCCTGACCGTGAACGTGCTACTCAACCCCGGCACTTCGCTCGCCGAGTCCAACCGCATCGGCGTCCAGGCCGAACGGCTCATCGGGGAGGTGCCGGAGGTGACCCAGGTCGGCCGCCGCACTGGCCGGGCCGAGCTGGACGAGCACGCCGAGGGGGTGCATTACAGCGAGATCGACGTCGACCTGAAGGCCTCCGAGCGCAGCCGGGATGAAATCATCGGCGACATCCGCACCCGCCTGGCCGTGCTGCCGGCGACGAGCAACGTCGGCCAGCCCATTTCCCACCGCCTCGACCACCTGCTCTCCGGGGTACGCGCCCAGATCGCCCTCAAGGTCTATGGCGACGACCTGGACACCCTGCGCGGCCTGGCGGAAGACCTGCGGATGCGGCTGGCGAAAATTCCCGGCGTGACCGACCTGCAGGTCGAAAAACAGGTGCTCATCCCCCAGGTCAAGATCCACGTGGATTATGAACAGGCGGCGCGCCTGGGCGTGGCGCCGGGCGCCCTGCTGCGGGCACTGGAACAGATGATCGAGGGCGAGCGCATCACCCAGGTCATCGAGGGCAACCGCCGCTTCGATCTCATCGTGCGCCTGCCCGAGGGCAGCCGCGGTCCCGAGGCGCTCAAGGGCCTGCTGATCGAGACGCCCGGCGGCAGCGTGCCCCTGGCGCAACTAGCGCGCGTCGAGGAGAGCGACGGCCCGAATCAGGTCAGCCGCGAAAATTCGCGCCGCCGCATCGTCGTCTCCGCCAACACCGACGGCCGCGACATGACCAAGGTGATCGCCGACATCCGCGCGGAACTCGCCGCCCGGCCCTTGCCGGAAGGCTATTTCACCGCCCTGGAAGGCCAGTTCCAGGCCCAGGAGGCCGCCGCCCGCCTGATTGCCCTGCTGGCCCTGGTGTCGCTGGCCATGATCTTCCTGGTGCTCTACAGCCGCTACCGTTCGGCGGTGCTGGCCGCCATCATCATGGGCAACATCCCGCTGGCGCTGGTGGGCAGCGTCGTCGCCCTCTGGCTGTCCGGCCAGCCGCTGTCGGTGGCAGCCCTGGTGGGCTTCATCACCCTGACCGGCATCGCCACCCGCAACGGTATCTTGAAAATCAGCCACTACATCAACCTGTGCGCTTTCGAAAATGAAACCTTCGGCCGCGCCATGATCGTGCGCGGCTCCCTGGAGCGCCTGACCCCGGTGCTGATGACCGCCCTGGTAGCCGCTTTCGCCCTGGTGCCGCTGCTCCTCGCCGCCGACGCGCCGGGCAAGGAAATCCTGCATCCGGTGGCCGTGGTCATCTTCGGCGGCCTCATCAGTTCCACCCTACTGGACACAGTGCTCACCCCGGTGATGTTCTGGCTGTTCGGCGAAAAACCGCTCAACCGTCTGCTGGCTGAAATGGCTCATGGCGGCGAGGCTTATTGATCCCCTTGATCCACTTCCCCCTGAAAGGAATCCTCCATGAAACACGCCATCCTCCACCTCCTGTTCTCCGCCCTGCTGGCCCAGCCGGTATTCGCCCACGACGACCACGGCAAGCCCCGCTGGGGTGGTGTGGTGGCCGATGCCGAGATCTTCCAAGCCGAACTGGTCATCAAGGACGGCCAGGCCAAGGTCTATCTCAGCCTGCACGCCGACATGCTGCCGGCCCAGGGCAGCAGCGGGAAGCTCACCCTGCTGGGTGGCGGCAAGAAGGAAGAACTGGAACTCAAGCAGGTCGCCGACAGCGCCCTGGGCGCGGCCACCTCGTTCAAGTCCGGCAAGGGCGTCAAGGCGGTGGCGGTGGTCACCGTACCGGGCAAGGGCACCGGAAACATGCGCTTCCAATTGAAGTGACCGGTCGTCGGAACTGGGTAGCGCTCAAGTAAACGAAGGGCCGCCCCGTGTAACTTGCCCCCTGTGGGAGGGGGGGCGTTCACAGGCCGTCGGGTTCCCCGATGGCGCGGTCCAGGTCGAATTCCATCTCCCGCAGCGCCCACCCGGCCTCGGTGTGGGTCGAATCCAGCATCAACGCCCGCTGAAAAGCCACCACGGCGTGCTCCGTCTGTCCCATGCCGCGCTCGGCACGTCCCAATGCCATCCAGGCTTCGGGGTTACTGGGCTCCTGCTTGATCCAATCCTGGCCCAGGCGCCGCAGGGCGAGCCACTTTTCCTGCGCGCCAAGGTCGCAGGCTGCCAGAAAATAGCCGCTCTCTCGACCCGGCTTTTCCCAGAAGGCGGGGGAGTCGGCTGGCTGTACCCCCGGCGTGCCCATGGCCGTATGCCTCAGCCAGCCCACCGGCAGGGCGAAATGGAAGTTGCCGCCCGCCTTGGCCTTGAAGGTCAAGATGCCCACAAGACGGCCTCGTCCGTCGAACAGTCCACCACCGCTGGCGCCCCGGTCGAAGGCCGCCGAGGTCTGGATTACCCTGCCGCCATCGCACTCGCAATGATGCAGTCCGATGATGCGACCACGGCTCACGGCCAATTCGCCTCCCGGCCAGCCCGCTGCGACCACATCCAACCCCACCCGGCTCTCACCCACCTCGATCATCGGCATGGGCGGGGCGGAGAGGCCCGGCAACGTGACCAAACACATATCGCGATAGGCATCGCGCCGACCGATTTCAGCGCGCATGACCGCGCCGTCCACATGCACCTCGATACGCACCGCCTGACGCAGCACATGACAATTCGTGACCAGCCGCTCACCGCCCAAGGGCACCGCCGAACCGAGTTCCGTCGTACCGTCCGCCTGGGTGGCCACCAGCTTGTAGACCCGCGTGTTCCAGTCCGGCGCCTGCGCGAGCGCGGCCAGGGTCCACGACCAAAGGCCAAGCAGCAGCAGTTTGTTCAGGCCGTATGCCATGCGGTAACTCCTACGTCATGCCCAGGGCAGAGGGAGACGCCCCTGAGTAAACCAGTGTAACGCCCTGGAAAACCGCCTGAAAGCCGCCCTCTCAAGTCGTTCGCCAGGCCGTCCCAAGAGCGACTTGGCCCCCACGGTGGGGCGGCCTGATGCTTATTCTGGGGCGGGGGCACAGCTGACCCATGCCCCATCGCCATGCAGCGCCACCGACTCCCCGCATGACGCATTTGTAATCACCGTATCAGCTTCCTGTTGGACTCCTCTGTCCATACTGACTCCAACATCACGAAGCGTGATGTCCTCACCTCAACTTCACAGGAGTCGATCATGAAAGCGTTCATTCCCTTCGCAGTCCTGGCTTTCGCCGCCACTTCCGCCTTCGCCCACGACTGGGACGACAACCCCGATATGCGGCAAAGCATCCTCAACGACCATTCCAGCGGTTTCGTGGGCACCGGCTACTCGCCCGCCCGGCTGGAGCGCGGCACCGGCGACACCTATGGCTGGATCATCCTGGACGTGCAGGCCGGCGAAACCCACGTGCCGCACAAGGGAGGTGACGGCCATGGCCCGGAAAAAGGCTTCGGCGACACCTACGGTTCGGTCCTCAATGACCGGTGAATCGCTTATCCCTGGTGCCCGGCGGGCCGACTCGCCGGGCGGACAACCTGCCTGCATCAACCCGTGAAAAGGAAACCATCATGAAAACTCTCATCGCACTCACCGCCCTCATTCTGTCGACCGCCCCGGCCTTCGCCCACGACATGGACAACAGCCCCGACACGAAACAGAGCGTTTTGAACGTCCACGACAGCCACTTCCCTCACAAACCCGGCGACAGCCACGCGCCGGCCAAGGGGTCGGGCGATGCCTACGGCTCGGTCCTCCAGGACAAGGGAACGCATACCCCGCACACCCAAGGCGACAGCCATGCCCCCGAGAAGGGCCAGGGCGACACGTACGGCTCGGTGCTTCACAACATCAGGAAGTGAAGCGTCTGGCGATCTTCGAGCACACCAGGTCCCGGGAGACAAGCCATGTACGGAATCGATCATATCGGCATGGGAATCGGCGGCTTGGGCATGCTCCTGGTCTGGTTGCTGCCCTTCGTCCTGATCATCCTGGTGCTCCGTCATTTCTTCGAAAACAGGCAGGAGCGTCGAGACAAGAGCGCCCTGGGCATTCTGGAACAACGCTATGCCCAGGGCGAGATTGACCGCGTAACGTATCTGAAGCAGCGCGCCGACCTGGAAGGCCGTGGCCGACCCGCGCAAGGAGGTTGAAATGCTGAACTGGCTGAAACAAATCTGGACAGGCTTCGTCGCCTGGCAACGGGCCAATGCGGAGGCGCATGCGCACACCGGATCCCATGCCTGTTGCTCGTCGCCTCCACCCGGTGCCGGATCACACGGGCGGACACCTCAGCGTTGAGGCCGCGTGGACGGAGATGGCCATGAACGGGCATCGTCACGGCACACCGCCCATGTCGCTGCGGACCAAGCTGGCCTGGTTCGGCTTTGCCGCGGTGGCGGCGTTCTATCTCTGGACCGAGCACCGCGCCCACCTGCTGGGCGCCCTGCCGTTGTTGCTCCTGCTCGCCTGCCCGCTGATGCACCTGTTCGGCCATGGCGGGCACGGCCACGGCGGCAAAGGGGGTGATCAATGAGTGCCTCGCCGGCCTACGGGCTCTGGTACCTGGTGCTGTTCAACTCGGCGGTGTTCATCCTGTTCGCCTTCAGCTTCTACAAGCCGAAGGCCCCCCGCGACTGGCGTGGGCTGGGCATGTACTCGGCCTTCATCGTCGCCCTGTTCACCGAGATGTACGGCTTTCCGCTCACCCTCTACCTGCTGTCCGGCTGGCTGGGGCAGCGCTTCCCCGGCGTCAACTTCCTGGCCCACGACGCCGGTCATCTGCTGGAAGTCATGTTTGGCTGGCGCGCAAATCCGCATTTCGGACCCTTCCATCTGCTCAGTAATATCTTCATCTTCGGCGGTTTCTGGCTGCTCGCCTCGGCCTGGAACGTGCTGTTCCATGCCCAGCGCGAGCACCGCCTGGCCTCAACAGGGCCTTACGCGCGCATCCGGCATCCCCAGTACGCGGCCTTCATCCTCATCATGTTCGGCTTCCTGTTGCAGTGGCCGACCCTGCCGACTGTGGCAATGTTTCCGGTCCTGCTCGCGGTCTATGTGCGCCTCGCCAGGCGGGAGGAACGGGATGCCATGGCCGAATTCGGCGACGCCTACCGCGACTACCAGGCGCGAACGCCGGCCTTCCTGCCGCGTCTACACCTTGTCGACACGGATGCCGGGAGGACGCCATGAACCATGCCGGGCATAGCCATTCCGGGGCCATGGCCGCCGGACAGGATCGGGATCTCGTCTGCGGCATGGCCGTGGCGCCGGACTCGCCGCACCGCGCCGAGCACGCCGGGCAGACCTACCGTTTCTGTAGCGCAAACTGCCTGTCCAAGTTCCTGGCCGAGCCACTGCGCTACCTGACTGTGGCCGAATCCGCACACCCCGAGATCCGCCCGGCGATGGGCGAATACACCTGTCCGATGCACCCGGAGATTCGGCAGGTTGGACCCGGCACCTGCCCGAAATGCGGCATGGCCCTGGAGCCGGTGCAGCCGGGTGCCGAACACGAGGCAAACCCCGAGCTGGCGGACTTCCGCCGCCGCTTCTGGTGGACATTGCCGCTGACGATCATGGTGGCCGCCGTCACCATGACGGGCGACCTGTTCGATCCGCTCCTGGGGACGGCCCGCCCCTGGCTGGAACTGGCCCTAGCCACCCCGGTGGTACTCTGGTCGGGCTGGCCGTTCTTCGTGCGCGGGGCGCAGTCGGTCATCCGCCGGAGCCCCAACATGTGGACGCTGATCGGCCTGGGCACGGCTGCGGCCTATGCCTACAGCGTCGTCGGCACCCTGGCGCCCGGCCTATTTCCGGCCTCGTTCCGGGTCAACGGCCAGGTGCCGGCCTATTTCGAGGCCGCCGCGGTGATCATCTCTCTGACCCTGTTCGGCCAGGTCATGGAACTCAAGGCCAGGTCCGAAACCGGCGCCGCCATCCGCGCCCTGCTGGGCTTGGCGCCCAAGACCGCCCGGCGCCTGAACGAGGACGGCAGCGAGGCGGACATCCCGCTCGCCCAGGTCCATCCCGGCGACCGCCTGCGGGTTCGGCCGGGTGAGAAGGTGCCGGTGGACGGCGCGGTGCTGGAGGGCGAGAGCGCGGTGGATGAATCCATGCTCACCGGCGAGCCCATGCCGGTCGCCAAGGCCCCCGGCGATACCCTGATCGGCGCCACCCTCAACACCAGCGGCGCCCTGGTCATGCGCGCCGACCAGGTGGGCAGCGGCACGGTGCTGGCCCGGATCGTGCAGATGGTGAGCGAGGCCCAGCGTTCCCGTGCCCCCATGCAGCGCCTGGCCGACGTGGTGGCCGGGTATTTCGTGGTCGGCGTAGTCGTGGTGGCGCTCCTCACCTTAATTGCCTGGGGCCTGTTCGGGCCGCAGCCCTCCTGGGCCTACGGCCTCATCAACGCGGTGGCGGTGCTGATCATCGCCTGCCCGTGCGCCCTGGGCCTGGCCACCCCCATGTCGGTCATGGTCGCCACCGGCAAGGCCGCCACTCATGGCGTGCTGTTCCGCGACGCGGCGGCCATCGAGACCTTGCGCAAGGTGGACACCCTGATCGTCGACAAGACCGGCACCCTCACCGAGGGCCGACCGGCCTTCCACGGCCTGGCGGCGACAGCTGGCTGGCGCGAGGAGGAGGTCCTCCGGGTGGCGGCGAGCCTGGACCAGGGCAGCGAACATCCTCTGGCGCACGCCCTGGTGGCCGAGGCACGTCGGCGCGGCCTTCACCTCAGCGCACCGGAGGGCTTCGAGTCCGCCTCCGGGATCGGCGCGCGCGGCGTCGTCGACGGCCGGGCGGTGGCCATCGGCAACACCCGGCTGATGGAGGGCGACGGGATCGACTGGCGGCCGCTCGGCGAGCGGGCCGAGGCCCTGCGTGGAGAGGGCGCCAGCGTCATGTTCCTGGCCGTGGCAGGGCAGGCGGTCGGCCTGATCGCCGTCGCCGACCCGATCAAGGCCTCCACGCCGGAGGCCTTGGCCTATCTTCGTGACAGCGGCCTGGAAATCGTCATGGCTACCGGCGACGGCCTCACCACCGCCCACGCCGTGGGCCGCGAACTCGGCATCGCCGAGGTCCACGGCGAGGTCAAGCCGGAGGACAAGGATGCCCTGGTGGCACGGCTGCGGGGCCAGGGCCGCATTGTCGCCATGGTCGGCGACGGCATCAACGACGCTCCCGCGCTGGCACGCGCCGACGTCGGTATCGCCATGGGCACCGGCACCGACGTGGCCATGACCAGCGCCCAGGTCACCCTGGTCAAGGGCGACCTGCGTGGCATCGTCGCCGCCCGCCGCCTGTCCGAGGCCTCGGTGCGCAACATGCGACAGAACCTGCTCTTCGCCTTCCTCTACAACGCCCTGGGCGTACCCATCGCCGCCGGGGCGTTGTACCCGCTCTTCGGCCTTTTGCTGTCGCCGCTGATCGCTGCCCTGGCCATGAGCTTCAGCTCGGTCTCGGTGGTGGCCAACGCCCTGCGCTTGCGTCGGGTCGCACTCTGAAACCTCACTTGAAGGACATTGCCATGAAACTGTTGACGATTCTCCCTTTGCTGCTATTGGCCGGTTGCGCGTCGAATGTGGCGCTCAAGGATACAAGCGATGCGACGCAGGCCGTCGGCACCCTGCATCTCGGTTGGCTCCAAGCCAATTCCATGGAGGTGATGCTGGACGGTAAGCGCTATGTGGGTAAATGGGATAGCGAACGTTGCTTGAATGTGGAATGCCGAGGCGTCTACCGGAATGTGTCCAAAGTCCATCGTCGGCATATCGAAAAAGGTCAAGCCCTCCTGAAGTCCAGGGATGGCGACCACTTGGACTGCGAGTGGGTGAGCCACCTGCCCGATCTTCATGGCACATGTAGGGCGCAGGATGACAGCGTATTCAAACTGGTGGAGGCCAAGCCGATCAAATAACGGGCGTACAGGTGAAAGCAGCTGTAAAAGCAGCCGACCATTGAGGCCATCCAGTTTCGGGATTGGCATACTCGAAACAACGCAGCAAGGCCAAGAGCAATTGATGACATCGACAAAGTTGAGGCCATGAGTTGGACCTCAAGTTGGATCTCATCTCATGTGTGGACTAATTGCCAATTTGATGGAATCGGTTCTTCTTGATCACCTTCCTGTCGGAGATGAACTCGGGCTCACCGATACAGCACACATTCGATGACCCAAGCAACTTATATCCATGGCCTCAGATGTTTGTTGCGATATGACGACACCACGCCGGTTGGCGGCACGACCAGCGCTGGCTTCATTGCTATCGGTAAAGCAGTCGATGCAGTAACTGATCGTTATCTTGTCGGGAGTCACCCCCCCCATTGATCAGGTATGACCGAATCTCGGCAGCACGGGCCATGGCCAAGCGCTTGTTGATCGACATTGACCCGATGATGTCGGTATAACCCCGCACATGGATGCGAGTAGCCCCCCTGGCTACCGCCAATATGGCATCCATGGCCGAGCGACCTTGTGGACCTAGCTTTGAACGGCCGAATGCGAATGGCACCAAGTGCTTGAACACGGCCGGCTGACCTGCCGATTTCGTATCAGGAGTTGGAACCGGCGCTGGCACCATTTCCTGAACCAAGACCGGTACGGGGTTCGCTGGGACAGACATAGCGGGTGCAATAGTCAAGGCCGCCGGCAGAGGGGGCAGGTATCGCGTCTTGATAGTCGGCTTCGCGCATGGCTTACAAATCACATGGAAGGCTTCGCCTGAGTCAGCGTCTCGAATCTGGTCGATCCCACGCTCCAGGACAAACGCTTTGCCCTCTTCCCCTTTGTCTGCGTCCTTGGACTGTGGGGGCATAGCCTGGCAGCCCGAGACTGCCAGGACGACCAGGAATGGGACCAGGATGGAGGGCTTCATTGTTCTTCGATCACCAGAAAGGCCGGCGAGCCATTTACGCCGACATTCATGTCCGCCACCCGCCAACCGTGATCGTAGACCTGACTGATGGTTACCCCTCCAAGAGAAGAACAATTCCAGACCTCGGTAAGCAAGCCGCGCGTCCAGCAGACATCCCCCTTTTTCAAAATTTTCCCGTGCTCGGCAGTTGGCGTCTGGGGCCTCGCGGCCACCCCCATCGAGTCCTGAATCTTGACGATGGCCGGCACCGACAGCTCGGCCGCCTGGGTGGTCCTACAGGGAAGCAGGCCCACGGCAATGAGAGCCGTGACAAAGCGTGTTTTCATGGTATTTCCTTTCGTTGAAGAGGCATGGGGCCTGCCGATGCGTTGCATGCCACATGACGCAGGCCTAAACTGAAACCGCTTGAAATCGACGAAACCGGGAGAACTTCATGGACAACACAGCTTGGTACACGTGGGACGACATGACCCCGTTGCGCTTCGCCATCCTCATCGGCGTGGTGCTGGTGACGTGGGCCGTCATCAAGCTGGTTGAACGATTTGGCGCTTCGGATGGCGCCGCTGGCCAGCCCGATGATCATCTGGGAGACGATGACATCGTGACGAACCCGGCCTACCGAAACTTCGTCGGTAACATGTATCACAGGCACGATGAAGACTGACCTCGTGGCTCGCTCTCCCACTACCATTTCCCTGTCGCTCCCGGTTTCTTCGCGCCTTTCTTGATGGCATCCGACACCCCGTCGGTTCCGAATGCCTCGTTGGCCCAGTTCAGGTTCTCAGTCTTGGTCTGGTACTGCTGATCAAGCTGTTTGTCTTTTCTGCCGATCTCGGTCTCGACCGCCGCCTCGGCCGACTGGTTGGCGGCCTTGCCGGCCGTGACCTTTTGCTCCAGCGCCCTGCCCTTCGCTTCCGGATCTTGGTAACCGGGAACACCCGGCATCAGCGTCCGTTCGAACTGGTTCTGCTGACTTACCGTTTCCGGTGTCACTGCCTGGCCATCGATCATCGGCGCCGCCATTCCGGCGTAGCGTGACCCAAGATCGGCGTTCGTCTCCGGCGCCATGGGATGCCGGGTCGGCGTAAACCCGACCCGCTCCATCCAGGCAGGCGAGCCGTCCAGGGCGCGCCCCATCTCCCCTTCGGAGAAGAATTTGCTCATCCAGTAGGCGGCCTTCTCGCCGGTCAACTCACCCATGTCCCGGATGCCATGCTCATCCGGCGCGTTGAGGGCGTGCTGGCGGACATAATTGTGGAATTCGGGCACCCAATTGATCTCACCCCGCGCCGCCATGGCCATGACCTTCTCGGCACTCTGGCGGTATTCCTGAGACTGTTCGTGGGACTTCTGGGCGGCGTGGGTGTGCGTCAGGGCTTCCTGGTGCGAGACTTGTATTTGCCGAGCCCGCTCGTCGCCCTGGCTGATGCGATGCTGGAAGTCCTCGGTCTTGACGTATTCCTCGGTGAGCGAGCGGGTGTCGGTAATGCCCGCCTTGATGGCGGCGGAACGCGCCTTGTCCAGTGCGACCTTGACCGTGTTTTCATTGGCCTGTTGCCCACGGGAATCGAGTCCCGCCTTGACCGGCAGCATTTCCTTGACCGATTCGGCCGCCTTCTGGCGACCTGAAGCGCTGGTATATCCCACCCCCAATGCAAAATTCAGTGCGCTCGAAGCGGTATTTGTATCCGTAATCCCCAGATCCCGTTTGAGCTGATCCGTGATCTCATGAACCTTGTCGATCTTGGTGCCCAGACTGGCACTGTCGCCATGGCGTGCGCCCTTGCCGTAGGCGCTATCCACCCCTTCCCTGTGCGTTTCGCCCAGGATATGCGCCAGGGTAGCCGCATCCGCCTTCTGGGCGGCCTCCGATTCCTGGGTTGCCAGCCGCTCGGCGTTGGCCGACGCCGTGGATAGGCGGCTACCGATTTCGGTAGAGGTGCCCAGCGAGGCAGCCGACTGGCCAAGGTTGGCACGATACCGGTAATCCCCGGTCAGCATGTCCGAGGTGCTGGTGCCCAGGGCATTGCCGTACTGGCTCATGAATCCACTGGTGTAGTTCGGCGCCAGGTCCATCTTGTCCAGGCTGAGGTTGCCCGCGTAGTCGCCGGCCTGGCGCGAGCCGAAGCTGGCCGACGTGCCCATTGCGGTCATGAAGCCGATACCGGCGTTGGCCAGCTTGTCCATGCCGAAGACGATGGCGCTGGCGATGACCGGCACCGAGACCAGCAGCCAGCTGGTGATGGCCAGTTCGGACATCGTGGTGTCGTAGATGCTCGGCGCCGTGGCCAGGGTCACCCCCTGCACGCTGTTGGCATAGCCAGCCAGCGCCGTCGCCTTGGCGGCCTTGGTGGAGTGCAGGAAATTCACCACGGCATAGAGCGGCGGCCACATGGCCAGCCAGACCAGGGACAGGCTGTACATCTTGAGCACGCGGATCGCGCCCAGACCACCCAGAAGCAAGGCGATCAGGATCACCAGCGGGAAGGCTGTATAGACAATGGCGGTGATGCCGTTGTGCAGCAGCGGCAGCGCCGATTCGGCTATCTTGCCGCCGACGATCTTCTGGGCATTGTGCGCGGCCGTGGTCTGGGCCTGGGCCATGCCGAGCATCAGCGCCGAGGGATCGTTGGTTCGTTGGCTGAACATCGCGCCGGCGCCGTTCACCGCGTTGATCAGGCCATGTTGGCGGATGATCTGCGCGGTCGTGGCGGCCGCGCCGCCCAAGGCGGAACGGTTGTAGGCCGCCATGAGTTGGGCATCCAGATCGGCCGCCGCGGCGCTCGACATCGCCGGCGTGATTGATTGGCCGAGATTGGCTCTCAGGGCCGGGTTGACGAATACCGCCATATTGGTGATTTGCTGCGTCACCTGGTTGGCCATGGCGGCATCGAGGGAGGCGTAGGCCGTTGGGCAGGCATACGAATCCACCGCCCCGTTGGCACCATGCAGGGTGGTGAACCGGGCCTGGTTGGTATTGGCCATCAACGGCCAGAGGTCCTTGGCGTTGTTGAACGTGTTCGCGTCGATCAGTCCTTGGGAGATGTCGTAGATGGTGCAGTTGGCGATGAAGTTGACCAAGTCGGTCTCGAACACCGGGTCTTGAAAGCGGGTCTTGGCGGCCTCACGGATCAAGGTGGCCCCGAACATCATCCCGGTTTTCTCATAGGTCAGATCGGCCGGCAGGGTCACGATGCTATTACCCGAAAGCGCCGCCGGCAGGACCTGGAACGCGGTTTCGAACATCTCGGTGAGGCCCGATCCGAGGCTGGTCACGATGGACGCCAGGGCGCCGATGCCCCAGGGCACGTTGTCCACCAGCACCGGGGCTTGCATCGCCGTCTTGTCGACGATCTGGACGGTGGTCTTGGGCACCAGGAGCACGCCGTTGATCAGGAACACCGCGATCAGCCAGTGGACCCCGTACAGGTGCTTCATCACCGCCATGGCGATCAGGGCGCCGAAGAAGCCGAGGATCAACACCATGGCGATGGCGCCGGCCATACTCGAACCGCCGGTCATGGCGGCGAGGGCATTGAAGATCAACGCCAGCGTGTCGACGTCGCCATAGCTGAACAGGGTGTACCCGGCCACGTTGCTCCCCGGTCAGCGCAGGGCCGAATAGGCCAACAGGTCACGGACCTGCTGCGGCATGGCAGCGCGCAGGTCGCGTTCCAGTTGGGCGACTTGCTGGATGATGGTGGTGGCCACCTGGGCCTTCTGCGCCGCCACCTGGCGGTCGGCATTGAGTTGCTGGATGAACAGGCGGGCCAGGTCGATGTGGTTTCTCAACTGCTCGGTCTGTGGCGGCAGCAATTTGGCATTCTGCAAGCCCGCGTTCATCGCCTCGTTGACCATGCGCGACATCATGGCGTGGACGAACTCGACGGCCACGTAGTCGTTGAACTGGGCGCGCAACGATTCCGAGATGGCGCTGTTGTTGACCGTGCCGCCGACCGCCAGGATGCGGTAAACCGGCACCGGCACGTTGTTGACGAAGTTGATCTCGGTCACCGTGGGCGACTGGTTGCCAGCGCTGATCTTGCCCGCCAGGGAGGCCATGATGTCCGCCACCCGCTGACTCATGGAGGTGAAGTCTCGGCAGGAATAGGTTGGGTTCAGGCAATCCGTCGTGTCGCCGCCGCAGCTCAGCAGCTGGATCTTGTTGGCCCCGCACGGCCCGCCGTCGGCGTAGAGCAAGGTGGAGGTCTTCAGGTCGGCCGGGCCCAGCGAGCCGGGATGGTTGGAGCCGTCGGTGTATGTCTGGGGGTAGATCGTCGTCCCGGTCACGGACATGATGACTTCGCGGTCGGAGTCGTCCAGATGGGGCATTTTTTTGAGGGACTGCCAGACCAGATTGCCCCGGAAGGGCGGCAGTTCCTTGATGTTGGGGTCGGCGGAGGCGTTGGCGGACGCCATGACCGTGTCGACGTTGCCGGTGTTCTTGCAATACTCCCGCGCAGCCGCGCCGTCGCTGGCCTTCCCGGTCAGCCAGGCGATCTGCTCGCAGTTCTTGGCGGTGGCCATGCCCAGCATCTGATAGCCCTCGTACACCGCCATCTTCGCCGCCTCGCAACTGGAGATGTTGGCCCGGTTGACCATGGTGGCGATGGAATTGAACCATTCCATGGTGTCGCCCAGGAGCGGCTCCACCGACTTGATGGCCAACTGGAACAGGACGCCCGGCAGGGCCGAGGTGATGCCCTTGAGCATGTCCTTGAACCCTTCGGCCGAGATGTGGCTGAACGAGCCCGCGAAGGCGTCGATGCCGGAGCAGCCGTTGCCCGCGCGCAGGTAAGGCGCTTGCGCTGCGAGCAACTGGTAGGTCTTGTTGGGCACCCGGACGAACATGGAGCCAGCCGTGTAGGTGTTCATGGTCTGGCCCTTGAAGGCTTGGGGCGCCGTGACATTGGCCATGCCGGTGAACATGGATTCGGCCTGGGATTGCAGCGACTCGGCGTAGGCCGGCGGACATGAGGCCATGACCAGGGCGACGACGAGGATGCGGATAAGTGATAGATACGTTGCTCCCTCATCCCCAGCCCTTCCCCCGGAGGGGGAAGGGAGCAGTTCCCCTCTCCCTCTGGGAGAGGGGTAGGGGTGAGGGAGCAACGGTCGATTTCCAAAACCGGTTTCACGTGCTTCCTTAGTCTTTTTCAAGGTGCTAATCCCTCCAGGGAACGAATGGGCGTCAAGGCATCGACAAAGCCGCTCATACCCGGATTGGCGATGGCCATGACGCGGTCGACCAGTTCCGTTTCGGACTGGATGCCGAAGGCGACCGGCGTGATTTCGTGGGTCAATGGATTGGCCAGGTAGACGGCCGGCACGGTCGTGGCGCCCAGCGCCGCCGCTTGGCCATGGTCCTTATGCGGTTGGGGAAACTCCGGCAAACCACCGCCATCGAGCGACACCGGAAATATCTTGATCCCGGTGGCCTGCGAGAAACCCAGCAGGACCGGTGCAAAGGCGTGGCAGTAGGGGCAGTCCGACTTGAAGAAGAAGTACAACACGTGGGTCTTGGCCAGGCGGTCGAAGGTCCGCCGGTGCTGTTCCGATTTCTCCGCGTCATGCACCTGTAGGCCGACGGCCGACACCGGCCGCGCCTGGGTGAAATCGTATTCGGGGTTCGCCCAGACCACCCGCTGGCCCGCCTCGGCCAGTTGATCGGCCAGCTTCACCAGGGCGGTGCGGTACTGGACGTAGCGCTCCACGTTCGCCTGGGTAGGATTGAACATGGCGACGATCCGAGCCTCTTCCATGCCGGCCTTGAACTGCTCATACATCCGAACCTCGACCGGTTTGCCGGTGGCCTGCCCCGCTTCGCCCTTCGGTTTCGGCGCGGTCTCGACGGGTGCCGGCGCCTGCTCGTACCAGAACCAGCCCCGTTCCTTGTCCAGCAGAAACGACTTGGCCTCCAGCGGCTGTGCCGAGGCGAAGGCGCTACAGAGAAGCGCGCCCAGCACACCCAGACGTGCGCGCGTCACCTGCCCTCCTCCCCAATTGGAAAACGGCCGCTCCCACAGAAATTGACCTGGTACACCATGCGCTGGTCCTTGGCGGGCAGCGCATGGCCCTTCTGATCACGCTCCACGACACCGGCCTGGCTCGTCGTCACGCGCAGGCGGCCACAGCCCGCCTCCTGGTGCGAGCCGATGCGGACGACGTCGATCAGGATGGGCGCGGTACTTCCGAAGGTCTGGCTGAAGGCCTTGGCATCAGGATTTGCGAGCAAGCCCTCGGCGCTTCCCTTCCTGAGCGCCTCGACAAGCAGCGGCTTGAGGCTGGACACGGTTTGACGGGCCATGGCGTCTTGGGCGAGCAAAGCCAGGATCACGATCAATGCACGGCTGGACATGAGGTTTCTCCCTGGAAGTAGCAGGATGTGGCTGTCGGCGACACCCCCTGCGGCCTGACCTGATCCATGAACTCGGACAGGTCCATGGCGGCCAGATCGAGCTGTTGCAACTGCGCCGCGGTGAAGCCGCCGCAGTTCGGTTGCTTCGCGCTGCCCATCCCCATCCCGAGTTGGGCCTTGCCCTGGGTATTGATGGCCTTGGCGAGCAGCGAGTTGAAACAGCAATGGCTGTAGGTCCGTTCCAGGCAAGTGCCGATGATGGGCACCTTCTTGGAGCAGTAGCCGCCCAGATCGACGCACAAGCGGGCATCGCGCTTGAGCGCCGTTTCGATGTCGCGGTCCTCGCAACTCAGCAACCCCGAGAACTGGAGGGCCAGCATGGCGATGCTCCAGGGGCCGGGTATCAGGGAGGTCAGGAAACTCTCCACCGAGACCTGGCCGGCCAGCAGGCCCGCGAGCGCCGAACTGGTGCCGGAGCCGAACACCGACGAAAAGCCGTTGATGACCCAGTTCGGCGCGTCCGACACGAACAGGGCATCGAAGGTGTAGGTAGAGGCGGCTGCCTGGCCGCCGGCCGAGACCGCCGCGATGGCGGAATTGGAGAACATGCTCCCGGAGCTGGTGCCGCCCTTGTTGCAGCAGTTAACCAGGCCGAAAAGCTTCTTCTTGCAGCGGCTGTCGAAGCCCTTGAACAACTCCAATGAATCCGGGTCGATGTAGCCGCCCGCCTCCCGGCCGGCCTCCATGAATGCCACGACCGAGGCCAGGTCGTTATCGGGCTCGTGGCCGGTGTCCCAGACCGCGCCGCTGGAGTCCTGATAGACCTGTGTGCCGCAATCGGTGACGGTTTCCTCGCGGGTGGTGTCCGCCACCATGCAGGAGAACCGGGTCTGCTCGGCCGTGCAGAAGTCCGGGATCAGTTCGTCCCTGTCGATGCAGCTGGTGCCGAGGGTGGTGCAACTGCCCCAGCGGGGCTGGTCGCAATCGGACTTCGGATCGAGGTCCAGGCAGGTGAACGTGTTCGTGTATTGCCAGCAGTCGCGGGTGACCGGATGGTCATCGATGTCCCGTGTCTCCCCTGGCTGGGTGCAGACCGAGGTGGTGCGCTCGCACTTGTCCTTGGGGCCCGGGCCGGTGGCGACCGGGAACGGCACCAGCCCGCCGTCCGGATTGACCCCATCCGGAGGCAGCAAACCCGGGGGGACGCGAGACGCATAACCGGCACAGGAATCCTGCCAGTCATCACGCTCGCTACACTGGAGATCGCCGATGCAGGTGCTGTTTCCGTCGATGACCTGCGCCTCCGAACCGGCTGGGCAGGAGATCGTCGTCGCCCCTGGGCAATAGTAGTGGCCGGGATAATCCTCCGTCGGCGGACGCCAGGTCGGATTGGGGCAGTCCGCTTGCCCGGACAGATCGACCATCGAATCGTTGATGGCGCCGGTGCAGCCCGATTGCTGGAAGGTCGGGCTATTGTTGACGCAGATTCCGTACGAAATCCCCCGTCCGATATGGATGTGGTAATACCAGAAGCTGGTTCCGGTGCCGTAGGCATGCCCGTTCACCTTGAACGTCATCGCCGCGCCGCCCGTGCCGACCACGCCCCAATAGTCCCCGGCGGTCAACGAGCCGGCGAACTGGGTTTGATTGCCGAGCGCCTGCAACAGGTTCGTGACCTGGTCCTTGTAGGTGCTCCACTGCCCATCCCGGTTGTAGGCGCAGCCCCCGCACCAGTACCACCCCGTGGCGGTATTCACCCGCAGCACCACCCTCGACTCGCAGACAAGCTCCACGTCCAGGGTCTTGGTGCAAGGCTGGTCGAGTACCCGCAGGTAATAGTCGTGGCAATACTGCTCGTCGAAATACTGCTGGCCCTGGGTGACGGTCTGGGTAGTGCAAGCGGAGTACGCACCAGCGATCCCCGTATCGGCCAGCGCTGAATCGATGGGCAGTTGACCCTCTCTCAACTTGTACACGTCCTGCGGCACGATCTGGCCGGCATTCTGGTAGACGCCTGAATTCGCGGTGTCGGCGCTGGCGTTCAAGCCCTCACATTCGGCCCGTGAGGCCGGGTTCGAGGCGCATGCCGCTTGCAGGGCCGCGCCTTGCGTGCTGGCGGTGCTCGGATCAACCCCATAGGGTGCATTGCCGCCGGTCGAGGCCTGTGCCGCGTCCTGCGTCCAGGCCGACCCGGAGTAGTTGATCCCGCCGTAAATCGTATCGACCGATCCCTGGCCGACGGCGCGGGCCTCGCTCATCGGATCACCGTGGGCAAGACCCGCGCAGACCAGCAGCGCCATCGGCGCCAATCGTTTCCTCATCGCCCTGCCCTCGCCTTCGCCACGTCATCACGGAACAGAGGCGCCAATCGCTCGATGGCGTCGAGGGCATAGGGGATGCTCACATCGCCGGCCAGGCGCACGTAGTCGTCCTGGGTAAAACAGGCCTCGTCGCCGCAACCTTCGATACGGGCGCCCTGACGGGTCATGACGAAGACCGGGACGCTCTCCACCCGGAAGCGCGCGAAGGCATCCGGATCGATGGCCCAGGCGACCTGCCGCGGACCTATCAGTTTCTGGACTGCGAGCATCGTCTTGGAGATCGAGCGGTCAACCATGCCGCGCAGGACCAGGGTCGCGCCGGTTCGCTCCGCCTCGGCGACCAGCAACTCCAGGCTGCCGCGCGGCATGGACAGGGAAACGAAGACGGACAGACCACCCGGCGCCGGTTGCCCTTGGGCTTGCTGGTTCAGGTAACCCTGGAAAAGTTCGACAAACGGCAGGACGTCCGATGCGGGCGATGCTGAGGTCGGCAGATTGTCCCAGTTGGCGATACCCGGTGCCGGCGCCTGTTCGGCCGACTGGATGGCCTTCTCGCCGCGCTGGTGCCACGCCGCCGTGTCGGCCTGCTCGGCGGCGCGAACGGCCGCGTCGATCCGGGACTGCCAGTCAACCTGATCCTGGCCCCGGGCGGCGGTGGCAAGGACGGTGGCTACCAGAGCGGTGATTGTGAGGCTGGTCAAGTTCTTCATGGCCACCTCAGAACAAGATCATGCAGCAGTTCCGCTTGCGGAACAGGAGGTAGGCGAAGTCCTCGCCGGCGATGGGGAATTCCTTGGCCGAGCCCCATAGGATCGAGGACTCGCCCAGGTTCTGGCAGCACTTGCCGTTGATCTTCCGGGTGTTCGGTACCGGGTAGAGCATCTGGGTCTTGTAGGCCTGGCGATCCATCACCGGCGAGGGGTACGGCCCGCACAGAGCGTCCGATCCGTGATAACGCCAGGCCACCCCGAACTTGTGCATCTTGGCTTCCAGTCGCTGCGTCAGTAGCAGCGATGTAGCGACACCGCCGGTGTGGTGCGGAACGAAGCCCTGCATGGGGTGGAGGCTGCCCTGACAACCGGCGCACCAAGGCGTGGCAGCCAGCGGCTTGTCGACGCTGGCCGCGACACAATCGGCCGCGCAGGCCGCCAGGGCGGCCGGGTTGGCGAACAGGAAGGCCTCCGGATTGACCCAACTGGACAGGGCCGGATCGTTCCAGGTCGGGTCGAACTCGGTCATGAAGCCGATGTCGATGCTGTTCTGCACTAGGCAGGGGTGATCCTGGAGCACGCCCAGGGCATAGAGGATCGGGAAGGTGTAGTGGTGGGCGTGGTAGAACGCCGTGGAGGTGGGCTTGGAAGGCGTCTGGGAGGAACGGGCGTGCTGGGTCGGCTGGTAACCGCCGGTGTCCATCTGCAGGCCGCCCAGGATCGGGAAGCAGTACGGCTGGCGCGGCACCTCCGCCAGCAAGGCCGGCTCCCAGAAGCCAAGGGTAACGCCGATATGGGGCGGCTCACTGCCACAGGTACAGATCGGGTTGCCCGGATTGTCGATGTCGGTCTGGCTGCCGATGTTGGCGATGCGGGCGCTGCCGATCGACAGGGGCAGGATGCAGCGCCAGCAGATGTCGGTGACCGGGTTGGGGAATTCCCCCTCACACGAACCCGCCAGGAGCGCGCCGGGCGACATGAGCAAGCCGACAACCAGGGCGAGCGCTTTCCGGATCATGGCTTGATCTCCTCGATGGTCAGGAAGCGGTCGGTTGGGTTCTTCTGGGTGATGAGCGCCGGCACGGTGTCGAGCCCGAAGCGGCGCACCCCGGCGCCTGCCTGGTCGAAGTAGACTGGTCGCGCCCACTTACGCATCAACTCGGCCGGCGAGCCATCGACCAGGATCACCTTCAAGGCATCGCCCTTCTGTTTTACGAGCTTCTCGGCCAGGACAACCTGGCGCTTGTCGTCGCCGGACAGGTAAAGCAGCGCGCCGGGGAACGGCGCGATGTCGGCCGGGTTCACGGTTGTGCCGGCCGCGAAGATCAAGCGGCCGTCGGCGTCGCGGATATCCTCGGAGAGGGTGATGCTAGGGTCGAACCGCCGCGCCCTGCCCTTCTTCGCCGTGCGCAAACCAGCGACCGCAGGGGGACGCTCGAAGTAGCGCTGGCCGCGCCCCCGCGCCTCGACCGCCAGGCGCTTCCATTCGCCACTCGCCATTTTTTGCTTGGCGACATCCTGGATCTCAACCAGGAAATCGGGCTCGGCAATGGGGTAGGTCTTGCCGAAGGCACCCAGATCGTGTGCCGGGGACACGCCAGGCAGGAGCAGGAGGAGAACGAACAGGCCGCGCATGTCAGAACACCGGATGGGCGACGCCGATTACGGCGTCGAACGGCACCAGGCCGCTTTCCCGGTAGCGTGAATCGAACGACGCCGGATGTTCGCCCTTGGCGTAGAAATAGCCCGGTGGGATCACGCCCGGTGCGATCGGTGTCAGGCGCTTGCCCTCGCGGGTGGCCGGCATGGCCAGGCCCATGTAACAGGCCCCGATCCAGACGGCCTGCCCTTCCAGACTGATGACGTCACCGGGAATACCGGCCACTTCCTTGAAGAAGGTGTGGGATGGCAGACCTCGCATGGCGCCCCGGTATTCGTAGAGCATGAGCTCACCCAAGTGAGGCAGCCGACCGTACTCCACCCTGGCCAGGGTCCAGGGCATCGAGGGGCTCAGGTTCACCCGGTAATGCATGGCCAACCAGACGGCCACCGGAAGGAACACCAGCGTGGCCTTCCAGTAGCGCAGCGGGAGACACAGCAGTTCAATCAGCTCGCCACCGGCGCGGCGCCGCCAACGAGCGAAGTGCCCGTGTGGCGCCGGTATTGATTGAGGAAATTGTGGCGACGCCGCCATCGAGGCCCGCGTCACAGCCCAAGCCTGGCGCGCAGAAGCGGCGTCAGGTCGTGGACCTGGGCCGTCTTCGAGGCCACCGCGTTGCCCATCAGGACCACGCAGCCACACTCTTGCGACAGGCCCGCCAGGGCGGCCGGCAACGCCTTGGCGAAGGACTGGGCCGCCGCCACCGCCTTGTTGCGCTCTTCCTCGGTCGTCTTGTCGTTGCCGATGATCTTGGCGAAGGACTCTTCCTTCTCCCGGTAGACCGTGGCGAGATCGACCACGCCCAGGGCCGGCTTGCCCGAGTCGCGCAGGGTGTCATAGAGCACGATGCCACCCAGCAACATGACCGAGTTAGCCAGCAGGACCAGCAGCCAGTCGCGCAGGCTCATGCCGCCCTCCCGCCGCGCCGCTCCAGGAGGATCTCGATGGCCTCGTCGAGGGAATGGCCCTGGGCGCGCAACTCGTCGATGGGCGCGTTGTCCTCATGACGGTTGGAGAACATCAGCAGGCTGAACGGGTCGATGATGAGGCGCACGATGCCCTCGCCCATGGTGCTGTAGAGGTAGGCCTCGGCGTAGGCGCCCTTCTCCATGCGCAGCGACGACAGCAGGCGCTTGCGCCCTTCGTCCATGTGCAGCTTACCCTCTTGCGCCAGCTTCTCGATGGATTCCCGGCGCTGCCGCAGGACGATGATGTAGTCGGACAGGGCGAAGGCCGTGTGCAGGGCCTCGCTGGCATGGTAGTCCTCCACCATGTGGGTGGCGGTGATGAGGGAGCCGCCGTATTTCCGCGCTCGCCGGGCGGCCTCCTCGATGATGAGCACCAGGGTGGAGTCGCCGGCATTGCCCAGCTGCTGCTTCAGCTCGTCGATCATCAGGAGCTTCTTCCGGTTTCGGTTGAAGTACATCTCCGAGGTGATGCGGAACAGCAGCACCATCATGATGACCCGGTGCAGGGCCGGCGAGCGCTTGAGCGATTCCAGCTCGATGACCAGATGGTCGTTGTCGAACTGGACGTTGGCCGGCCCGTCGAAGAACTCGCCGTAGGCGCCGCCCGCGGAATACGGCGAGAGCATCACGGAGAGGTCGCGGACGCGGGCATCCTCGGGTTCGCCCTCGTTGAGACAGCCCTTGGCGAAGACGTCGCGGATATTCGTGATGGTGGTGTCCCGGCCTTTCTCGTTCCATATCCGGGTGATGACCGTACCGATGGCCTGGTACTGAAAGGCCTCCAGGTCGGCGAACGGGGAGGCCATCTTCGCCACCACCGCTTGCAGCATGGCGAAGTCGTCGGAGAAATCGACCACGTGGGTGAACGGGTTGACGCAATGCCCGGAGCCGGCATGGATGTCCACGAAGTGGCCGCCGGTCTTCTCGGCGAGCTTCTGGAAGGATTTGCCCAGGTCGAGTTGCCAGACTTTCGCCCCGGTGCCGAGATAACTCCAGGCGATCTCGTTCAGGAGCACCGACTTGCCCGAGCCCGGCGTGCCGATGATGGCGACGGAATAGTTGCCTTCGGGGTTGTCGTAGAAGTCCAAGGCGGTCAGCTGGCCGCGCCGGCCGCCCATGATCAGCATGGGCGTGGGCGTGCCGCGCCACTCCCCGATCATCGGCGCCAGGGAGACCACGTTCTCGTAGCTCTTGGTCGAGGGCAGCTTGAACCGGGTCAAGAGCTTCTGCATATCGCCGTGCAGGGTCATGGGCAGCGAGGCCAGCAGGATCGTTCGGTGGATGTGGGTCATGTGGCAGAGCTGGAAACCCTGGTCGCGCCAGATCGATTCGGCCGCCTTCTCGGCGGTCGAGGCGTACTCCTCCTCGGGGAACAGCAGCAGGGTGTGGTAGGCCTTCACCAAGCCGCCACCACCGTCGACCACGCGCAGGGCTTCATCCCAATCCGCCTTCTTGTCCTGGGAATCGGGCATCAGCGGCGCCATCTTCGAGACCGCGTTCTGGGTCGCCCGCGCCTGGTTCATCATCACCATGGCCTTGGTGCCGGACGGGTCCGGGAAGTACACGCCCATGGTCAGCAGGAACGGACAGGGATATTGCAGCGAGGACTGGGTCAGATCGCCGATCAGGGCGCCCATGCGGGCCAGGCTGAAGCGTTCCGGGTAGCCCTTCACGGCGTAGGCGCGCATCTCGACCGTGACGTCGTCGTGCCGGGTATTTGTGAAGCGGATTCCGCGGCTGTGCTCCAGTTGCACCGTATCGAAGTCCACCATCTGGGCGTTGAGCAGCCGCCCCTCGTCGTAGTTGAGCAGCGGCAATTCGGCATGCAGGCGGTGCGGATTGGCGAAGTCGGCGCACCAGTTGATCAGGTCGGAGGCATCCCAGACGCGGGACGGGAAGCCGGCCGCGCGCAGGGTCGTTTCCATGCCGGCGCGGGCGTTGAGGAATTCGCCGATGCGGGCGCGTTCGTTGAAGCGGATCGGCGCCGTCACCGACACCACCAGCCGGTAATCCCGCAGCATGTAGATGTTGCCCCGGGTGAGGGACTGGTGCGCGGCGCGGGACAGGTGTTCGACCCGGCGCCGGGCCAGCTTGCGGTAGATGTTCGCGTTGCGCACCGGCCGGCCCTCGCGGTCGGAACGTTCCTTGATGTCCGGGTCGGCCAGCCGCATGTTCGCGTACTGGGTCAGGCGGCGGTAGATGTGTGGCGTGCCGAACAGGTGGAACTGGATGCCCGTGCCCACCGGCCAGTTGTGCATCAGCCCTTCCAGGATGTCCGCCATGGACTGGTCGGAACCGGACTGGGGTGCCAGTTCCAGGCAGAAGCCGACCTGGTTGCCCAGGATGAACAGCTGGGCCTCCTCGTCCCAGCCCCGATACGGCAGATAGGACGAGAATTGCAGCGGGTCGCCGGCATCCACGTCGGCCTTGGGCGCGAACAGCCGGGAAAGCCATTCCAGCCAACTGGGCAGGGCTTCGGTCGCGTTGCTCATCGGTCCTCCCCGGCTCAATCGGCGTTGGTATCGAAGAACGGCTCGGCCAGCGCCTTCGAGCCGGGCAGCAGGTTCTTCGGCAGCACGTCCGCCACATCGGCGGCAACCGACGACGGTTTGGCCTGAGCGGCTGGCTTGGTCTCCTTGACCGGCGGCGGCACCAGGGCGGCGTCGTAGGCATCGCTAATTCGTTCGCGCACGTGGTCAATGTTCCAGCGGCCATCGTCGAGCCGCATGGCGATCCAGGCGCCCTCGTGCAGGTCACCGTCGGCGTCCTCCCAGGGCGCGATCCAGATGCGCATCACGCTGGGCCGGGTGCGCAGCGGCACCGGGCCGTTCTCGGCACCTGGCGGCACGTGGACGGGGCCGCGCGGCGGCGGCGTGATCTCGGCGGTCTGTTCATCCGCATCGGTCTTGGCCGGTTGGGTGGACTCCTCGTAGACCTTGGACATGGGCTTGCAGGTCACGCCCTCGCTGACCGGGCAGGAGAGTTTTTTTCCACCGTCCAGGCCGGACAGGCTGCCGGCGCAGCCGACCAATGTGGGCAGCAGCAAGCATGGAATGAGATGGCGGTAGTTCATTGGCTGACCTCGGTGGCAACGGTGACGGCGGTTGTTTGATCGGGATTCAGCCAGGCGGAGAGAGCGGGCGCTTCCATAGCGCCCAGGGAGACGCGCCCGTTCGGCGAAACCAGCGCCGGCGTGGCCCGGATGCCGAAGCTCTTGGCCAGGGCCAGGTTCCGCGCCAGGACTTCGGCGTGGCAGTCCTCCGGTGCCCGGTCGGGCCGGGTACCATTGCGCATCCAGGCGGACCAGGCCCGCTGACGATCCGGCGCGCACCAGATGTCCCTGGCCAGGTCTGAAGAACCCGGTTGTAGCGGCAACAGGATCGTCCGGACCCTCAGCGTCGGCATGCCGGCTAGGGTCTGCTCCAGCTTCTTGCAGTGAGCGCAGGCCGGGTCGGAGAACACATACAGAACCAGGCTGCCCTCCCCCTGCTCCAGAACCTGATCCGGCTGGATCAGGGACACATCCAGCCGCGAGATGTCGCGCAGTCGGTCTTCGGTCAGGTCGCGGTTGCCGGGCAGATCGAAGATCCGCCCGAACAGGAAATACTGCCCGGTAGCGTCGACGTAGACGATCTTGCGGCCCATGGCCACCTCGAACAGCCCGGCGATCGGCGTCGTCCGCACATCATCCACCGGCGTGGCCGGGTAACGCTCCATGAGGCGCGTCCTGACCTCGTCCGCGGTATCGCCGAGGGCCGTGAGCGGCAATATAGAGACGGCGAGAAATGCGAGGAGCCTCATTCCACCACCCTTCTCGGCCCGTTACGTGGACCGGGGCGCGTCGCCAGCAGGTCGGGCTCTTCCGGCAAGGGCACATCCAGGGCGGTGCCCTTGGTAAAGCCGAGGTCCACCAGCCGGCCGGCGTCGATCTCGATGATCGGGTGCGTCTTGTCGGCCAGTGAGATGTAGTACTGGGCCAGGCGATCCATGGCGTTGCTCACGCCTTGGCCGATCCCGGACTGGTACTCCATGCCGGGGTCGGGATCGGTCACCACGGTGCCGAGCGCAGTGGTGCCGACCGTAGACGATTGGTAGACCACGCCCCGGCCGATGCCCGAGACCACGCCGGCCAAGAGCGCGTTGGCCAGGATCTGGCCTTGCTTGGTCACTAGCCGGCCCCTCAGGCCCAGCTTGCCGTCTTCGCCGTAGACCGAACCGGAGATGTTCTGCTCCAGTACGCGGCCGTCATGGCGCACGCAGGAGAGCTTTTCCAGACGGAAATAGGCGCGCTCGGAAGACAAATCGCCGTAGCCGGCGGCCGTGACCAGGCAATCCCTGACGTTGGCGCGCCAATGGTTGGGCAGCCAGGCCAGGTCTTCGAGGTGCATGAACACCGGCAGCGGGCTGGATTGGGCCGCCCCCGCCGTTGGTGCATCCAGGCCGCCCAGGAGCTTTGCCTTGACCAGGCCGATAGGTAGGAAGGACTTGCCTGCTTCGCGTTCCTTGGCCAATACCCCGGCGACAGCCCCTTTCGACGATGGGGCCGCCGTGGGACTGCCCGCGGCGCCCGGCGCCAGTCCCGGCACCCGGCCGCCGGCACCCAGTACGGGTGCCGTGGCCAGGCTGACGTGACCGATGCCCGCCTTGGGCGGTGGAGGTAAAGCTGGCTGGAGCAGCGTGGATGCCTGTGCGCCGACGCCCGTCGGTGGCGTATTGGAGACGGGCGGCGGAATGAACTTCGGTACCGGCTGACCCTGGCCAGGGTTCGAGGGCGTGCCGGGCGGGAAATCATAGGACTTGGCCGCTGCCGGTCTGGAGGGCTTTGTTTTGGCCTCGGCCTCCAAGGCCGCGAGGCGGGCCTGGAGTTCCTTGTTCAGCGCTTCGCTTTCCTTGACCCGCCCCTTCAAGGTGGAGATGTCGTCGCCGGCCTTGTATAGCCAGCGCTGGGCATCGGTGACCACCTCCCCCGGCGCTGTGATGGCCTTGACCACCACCTTACCGGGGTCCGTGTTGGCGCTCTGGACCTTGGGCTTCTTGTCGGAAGACAGCAGGAGCACGAAACCCGCCCAGAGGGCCAGGACGGCGACCAGGATGACCGCGAACTGGGCATAGCGGGCATTCTTGAGCCCGCTGACGCCGGGCGCCGCCGTGGGTTTGCTCTGGGCGCTACTCACCGCTCTTCTCCCGGATCACATAGACGCGGGTCGATTCGTTCGGCGCCAATCGGGTCTTGGCGATACCGGTCGCCACCACGCCCGCGTCGAAGAACTCCCGTTCGTCCAGGACCATGGGCGACGCCGAGACATTGGTCAGATCGAATACGGAACCGGCCAGGCGCCGATGCGTGACCCGGCGCATTTCCAGAAAACGCGTTTCCTGCCACAGCCCCACGGGTTTGCCGACCGGGACCGAGACATAGCCGGGCGGCGTCGACTCCCCGGTGAGGACCAGCATCATGTTCTTGATCTGCCGCAGCCAGTCCGGCGCCTCACCGGTCGGCGGTGGCCCCGCCTGACTGCTCGCCTTGGTCAGGCGATCGCTCAGGATGACGGTCTCGCTCGGGATGTCGACCGGCGTCAGCAACAGGGTGTAGGTCGCCTTCTCGGTCTTGATGAAGATGTTGATCGGCTTCCCCGGCGTGGCCATGGCCGATGGCATGACATACAGCTCACCGCTCGTGGCGTCCGGGGCCACCATCAGCTCGCCGGCGGTGTTGTCCGGCGAGTAGACCGACCCGAAGACGTCCACGATGGCCAGGCCGTCCACCTTGATCCGGGAGGTTTCCTTGAGGGCGATGCGCGCCATCCCCGTCGTGTCCGGTTTGATCTCCAGCTTCTGGAGCGCCCAGGCGGGCGAAACGCACAGCAAGCCCACGAGGGCCAGCGCGCTAGAAACTGCCGTCGGTTTCGGCATCGAGCGCGGCATCCGCGAGAGCGGCTTTGACGTCATCGTTTTTTACCTGCTTGAACTGGATGAGTTGGGCCTTGCCGCCATCAAGGTCGAAGCGGGCCAGGTAGTGGCGGATTTCGTTCTTTACCGGCGTGCCGTTGATCAGCACCTTGAGCTGGCCGGTCAGGACCGCGGCCAGCGCATCCGGCGCGGCGCGGACGGTGCGGATATCGAAGGACGTGGCGGCGTTGTCGCGTCGGATCTTATCGGCGTTGACGCGCAGCTTTTGTTGCAGCGCGCCGTGATAGTCCGGGTGGGCGAGCTTCAGTAGCAGTTCGGACTTGTACTGGACGTTGTCGGGCGTGACGTCGAGGGTCAGGTAGGACACCCACTGCGCCATTTGGTCGATGTATTCGCCGGAGGCGGTGTTGTCGGTGATCCAGAAGGATTTTTCGATCTTCGGCGGCGTGACCACTGTCCGGGTGGCGCCCATGCCCGCCCAGGCCACCAACAAGGCTAGGACCAAGGCGGTGACGATGCCACCGAGGCTGAGCCACAGAAAGCGGTTCTGCCGGATGAGCATCTGGACATCGGCTTCGTAGGCTTCGCGCTTCATGGTTCCTTCCCCTCAATCAACCGACCAACTCGCGGTAGTGCGAGGGAGGAAGAAGGTCGCGTGGAATGAACATGGCCTCCTGGGGCAGCCACCAGAACAGGAAATGCCAGAGGAACCCGGTGTGCCGCATCGCCTTCAGCTTGGATATCCGCGAGCAGACGAAATAGCCCGCCACGATGGCGGCGAAGAACGCCCCCATCGTGCCCTTCATGAAGCCCAGGCAGAGAAAGAAGACGAAGGTCCCGGCCACGTCCAGCTCCCAGAGCCCGAGCTTCCAGGGATCGTCCAGTCGCCGAAGGATGCGGCTGCCGTCCATGGTTCAGATGACCGCCCCGGCGATGGCGAAAGCGACCGTGAGGCCGACGGCCGCGAAGATGGCCAGGCCCACGTAGCCGAGCACCGGCGCGAAGTTGCGCAGCGCGGCCAGACCGATCAAGGCCACCAGGAAACCGATGATGATCACCAGGGCCTTCAGGCCGGTGTTCATGTCGGCGAACTGCTGGATCGCGGTCGATACCGGCCCGAGACCGGTGGCGGCGCCGACGTTGTTCATGTCGAGGTTGATGGCCAGGGCGTTGTTAGCCATGCCGGTCAGGCCGACGACACCGCCGACGTACCAGGCGGTGGTCTTGCGGTCGATGGCGGCCTTGGCCTGGCTCATGCGGCTCAGGGTGGCGTTGACGAGCTTCATACTGCGTTCTCCTTGGAGAGGGGGTGGAAGGAATCGAGAACGGTCCGCGCGGCGCGGTCCATGGCCCGTACCGGGAAGCCGTCGATCAGTAAGGCCTCCAGCACGACGGCCGAGGCAACGTCTTTGAGATCGAAGCGAAGCCCGTTCAGGTCGTTGTCATGACCGTAGGCGAGCCTCTGCAGCCTCTGCAGCTTCTTCAGTCGGTCGAAGGCCTCTTCTGAAACCAGGATGGGCCGGAAGCCTGGAGTAACCTTCTTGCCGGAGGGTGGACTCACCGATTTGTCTCCGCGGCCCATCAGGTGCATTGGCCGGTCCGCTCAAGCCGCTGCCGGGCGCGATAGACCAGCCAGGCGTAGTCAGTGCGGGCCTTGCGACAGGCCGCGCCCTTCAACTTCGTGCAGGACGCGTTGTAAGCACCGACCGCCTCCCAGGTATCGCCATACCTGGCTTTCATCTGCGCCAGTACAAAGGCCCCCATGTAGATGTTGGTGCAGGCATCCCAGAGCAGGTCCGGATGCATGCCCACGGCATGAGCATTGGAAGGCATGACCTGCATGACGCCGCGCGCCCCGGCCGGGCTGATGGCGCCGGCATTCAGGCGCGACTCAACGCAGGCGATGGCCCCCAGTTCCAACGGCTCCAGTCCATAGGACTTGGCGGCGTCATGCCAGCACTCGGCACGGGCATTCCCGGCCAAGATCGCCAGGCTGATCGGTAGTAGGTAAAAGGGGGCCCGCTTGCACATCCCGTCGTTCTTGTCGTTTCGGTGCGCTCACGATAGGGGTCGGAGCCACGGGAAATTCGTACAAAAACGAGACGGAATTATTGGAAGATCACGCTGCCCTTTCGGAAGGGGGAGAAGGGATGGCAGGCAACATCCAAGTGTTACGGGCCGACCCAAAGGGCGGGCCGATCGCTAAGAATCTCGCGTTCGGCCCGAAAAGGCGGTCAAGGAAGGGTTACAGTAAATAAAGTGTGGTTACGGCCAGAAAGTGCAGTGGAAAGGGTATGTACGTCCAAGGGGAGGTCGGCCTGACACATATGTGGCTCCATCGCGTCAACGCATAAACGGAAAATGCTCGACCTATCTGAGCTTAATGATGTGGTCGGACTCGCCTTTCTTAACCTCGACTATGGTATCTAGTGCCTTGAGCATCTCTGCAAAGTTGGCGTACCCATGCTCTTTAGTATCAAAGGTCGGGTCAAGCCGTTTGATCATTGGCCACACCGAGGCCTTGTTCACCCATACCTCGCCCTTAGTTTCTGAGAGAAGGCGCATGGCACGCTTGAGCATATCTGCCGCTGGATCCAATGGAGGAAGTGTGGCATTCCTATCGTCATTCGGCTTCCTTATTTCTTCAGGAGCCAGTGCTTCAACCAGGGTGTCGTAGTAACGGAACTCATGGCAGCTTTTCGCCCAATGTCGGTTGGTGTTCTTGCGGGTGCCAATGCCAATCAATGTTCGACCCGCAGCCTTGATCTTCTGCGCTACGGGCATGTAATCGCTATCCCCTCCAATGATGATCACGGTCCCGACATGAGCAAAGCGACTGATGTCCTCCGCTGCGTCAAGGCAGAGTTTGATGTCGGCACCATTCTTGGCTGATGAACCTGGTGGAAAGAGTTGGATCAACTCAACGGCGCTTTGAAGCAAGGCATCACGGTAACGCCCATACCACTGCCAGTTGCAGTAGGCACGGTTAATGGCGATTGGGCCGAAAGATGAGCAAAGTTCGATAACGGCCAGGACGTCGATGAGGGGGTCCTGTGGCTTGAAGCGGTTATCCGGTTTGCTATAGGCACCTTCACCGAACTTGGCCTCAGCCAGGCTGGCGTGAAGGTTCTCGAAGTCCCAGTAGAGGGCTACAGATAGATTTTCCCCATTGTCGTTCAGAGCCAAGCTGAAATCCCTTGTGTCGTCGTCAGAATAAACGTGATGCCTTCAATCAGCATACATAAGTTGGTGTGCGCAGTTCAGTGCGCCATGTTCGCTGATGGCCGGCAATTTCATGTAGAACGTTAGCGCCATTTGGACTTATCGAATAAACGGGGCCAAGGCAGCCATGACGACGGCCAGTCCAGCATAGTAGATGACCAAAGTTCGCGACCCCATCGCTGACATCCAGGTGGTTCGGGCGTCGGAGCAGAAAACACTTGTATCCATCGAGAAGTCGATGTCCTCCTCTTTGAGCTTGCGCACATGCTCGTATAAGGAACGGAATCTGCGCTCCTGGCTTAAAAAGTAGCCATCGAGAGTCCAGAAAATGAACAGTGGGAAATAGGCGATCAGGATGTAAGCCTTGTTGGTGTCCTTCGCGGCCAGTGCGAACAAGGCTGCGATCAGGGTAATGCTCCACCCCTTGAGCAGAAACAGATTTCCAGACATCCGGTTGATGGATGCCTGGATGAATTCCAGATGCTTGTGCTTGTTGGGGGTGTCAGTCATTTATTCAGCGCAATCGCGCCCTCGACCCAGGCAGCCAAGTTTTCCTTAATATGGTTGTACGCATTGCTCGCCGGCGGGTCGTACACTGGGGGAACGACAACCTTACCGTTCTTTTGGAACGAGAATTGGTCAAAGGGATTCTTCCCCTTCGAGCTAGTGCCGTTGTTGGGGCAGTTGAGGTTGTGGATGTGGATGCCTAGCAGGCCCCGACCGTCTTCCCACGCCTTCTTAATCTCGTGGGTGACCCATGGGCGCTTGTGCGTGTCGGTACCGATCAGTACAACGACACAGCGCTTGTACTTCATGTTGTCGTCGATCCACTTCTCGATCGCGGCATCGCCTTTTTTCTTCACAGTCTCCCAGTCGTTCTTCGACACGGGTTCGTTGCCGTCGATCATGCCCATGTTTCGAATCTGCTGAACGCGCATAACGTCGTTGTCGAAGTGGAAGCTATAAAACACAGGGATCTTGGCCATATACTCCTCCTTGGGGGCTACTTGAGTTCTCGCTTCTGGCGAGGGCGAATGTTCAACTCGCGATAGAACAGCGCAACGAAGTCCAGCGGCGCCACCTCACTGGGCGGCTGATACCCGATATCAAGGGCGAGGCGAAATGCTGCGCCGCCGGTCTGCGCAATCGGAATGCAGTTGGCGTTCGGCCAGGTGGCGGCAAACATGTTGTACTCGTCCAGGACACCCTCCATACCGCCGATGAATACCGCCGCGTCAAATTTGGTTGAGGTCATCATCGCCAGACGCATTGCGTGCAGGCTCTTGGTCAGGTCGCCAGGTACCGGATCAACATAGGTGACATTCGCAAAATGCTTGTTCTCCAGCGGGAAGTCCTCGTCCTTGAAAAACCGGCTCTGGAAGAGCTCAACGGCCACGGCGTACTCGACACCAACCGACTGCGCGGCCGCCCATAGAAGCGGCGTGATGGCCGGATGACCACCCCATACCAGCTTCTTTCTGCCCAGGGCGACCTGGGCGAGTGCACTGATGGCCGCCTGGATTTCCTGCGGTCGGGAGTCCGCATCAAACGGTGGTCTCGTTGGCACGCTGGCTGAGAGGAAAATTGCGCCCATGGCTACAGCTCGATGTCTGCCAATTGCCAGTCGGCCTCGCGGCTGCGAATCCATTTGACGGCGCTCACCCGCTGTGCAAGCCAGTCCATGTGCTGAACCCAGTCGTCGCTAATCCCAAGATGGTCGTAGACCACCGCAGCGGCATGCGCACCTGAGAGGTTGACGCACTCATGGACGTCCAGAGACGTAGGCACACCAACAACAGGATAGGCTACAAGCGAATTGCCCGAGGGCAACTTCAAGAGTATCGAGCGCTTCTGCCCCACGCCTTCGAAAGTGCCACCCAGATCCTCGATGGCGGTACGCAGTGTGCCCACTAGATTTGCGTGGCGCAACGCAACGCTGATGCTTCGAACGCGCTCCAGTTCGAGGGCGACGTCGCCGAGGACTGCGGCGCTTAGACGCACTCCAACGAAGTTATCGGTGCTGAGACGCTTCAAGGTAGCCAAGCGTGAGTGCCGTGATGGCTCATGGTCTGGCCACACCAGCTGCAGCATAGAAATGTGCTTTGCAACCGCGCGCCCCCATTCAGCTGTCGTCCAGCGGCTGTTGAAGTAGCCTGGCGTGTCAAGCATGATCAGGACGTCCGAGTCACACAGGCGATGCCACAAGGCGGCCTGGAACTCCGTAGCGACTGAAACCGAGTGCGTATCCAGGAAGACTTCGAAATGTCGGGCGGAGAGTGCCTCGAATAGCTGAAGAGCAACATCTGCCGACTCTTCGCGCCTGTAACTAACGAATACGCGGCGTTGTGCGGGCAGCAGCCCCAGGCACTGCAGCGCTGCGCTAGCAACCCTACGCAGCATCGTATCGGCCGGATCGGCGATCAGCGCATTAATGTTGCGCAGTGATGGGGGTAACTCGACGCCCACGTGTGCTGCCGATGAAACCACTGGCACCACCGGCACCCCGAGCCGTGTCAGAAGAGCAGACTCGGGAAACTCAGCGCCCTCGGCGCCAAAGAAAACCGCCACCGTTGCGGTCACCTGACTGAAGTGTGCTTGGACCCCGCAGTCGATAGTGAAGTCGTGGCCAGGCTTCAGCTCGAATAAACCGAGACACTCATTAAACGTCGTCGAAAACAATGTAACCTGTTCGCTTGTAGGTGCGCCAAGCAGCAGGCATTGATATAGCGCCACAACGTCCTCTATAGGAAGGGAATCGACCGGACATATTGGCCTTGGTTGCTATTGGGCGGCACCCATAGCAGTTCTCCAGCGGCGCTCAAATCAACCCGTCGATATAGATGGAGGTACTCGTTTCCATGTGCGGAAACAGCATCCGAGGTCGGCACGATTGCGATCCGGTCCAACTGTTTCGTCCCATCGGCGTAGCCGAGTTCCCAGGGACACCATCGGGAACTCATCGAGTTGCCCGTGGCTAAGAAGAGGAACCAGTCACAAGTCTTGATTCGAAGCTGAATGCGTTCGGCGGTCTCCCGATTGGGGTTCTCAGGCATCGTCGCGTCCTTCCAGTCGATATAAAGCTCGACGCCTTGCTCGGCGAGCCAGACCTGAAGCCCCTCGGCCAGGACACTGTCCTTGTGGCTGTGGCAAAGAAACGCGGTGCGCTGCCGGCCAGAGTAAGGCTGCGACTTGCGCAACGGCTGTCGCTGTGAGGCTCGCTGTAGTGCTGATTGGGCTAATGCCATTATGTTTTTCTCCCTGCTGGCAACAGTATCAAATTAGCTGTTTGTCATCAATGCAAGTTGAGTTGCCCCATCGGCCGTTCGATTGAGTTCAGCAATGGCCGAGTTGTGTGAATTGGCGTTCCGGCCAACTTCCGAGCGAACCTAGCGTTCCAGTGGCCGCCGTCCGATAGCCGGGGGATTCGGCCGGCAGCAGGAAGGGCGTGTTCATCGGTACTTCCGGAAGCTGCCGGTGACGACGCCGTAGATCTCCAGTTCGCCCTGGGGACGAATGGGCGGATAGGCCGGATTGCCCGGCTTGAGGAAAATGCCGCGCTTGTCCTTGGCCAGATATTTGACGGTGAATTCGTTGTCGACGATGGCGACCACGATGTCGCCCATGGCCGCCGGCTGGGCGCGGTCGACGATGATGTGGTCGCCTTCCATCAGGCCAGCCTCGACCATGGAGTCGCCCTTCACCACCAGCAATACGGTGCGGCTGGGCCGAGCCACCAGATAGCTGTCGATGGCCAAGCCATCGAAGCCGGCGTCGTTGGCCGGCTGGGGCAGGCCGGCCCGGACGGTGTCGACCACCGGCCGGGCGAAGAAGGCCTCGGTGGGGGCGAGGCGGCGGTCCGGGGTGGTGGTGAGGTAGCCGGCCAGCTTGAGCCGGTTGGCCAGGGCCGCCGCCGAGGATTTGGAGCGCAAGCCAACCAACTGCCCCAGGCTGGCCAGGGATGGCAGGGCGCGGTGGTCGGCGTAGTAATCCTGGAGCTGGGACAGGTAGTCCTGGTCGGTGGGCATCTGGCGAGCAATCGAACGAACGTTCTATAAGCTTAGGGCGGTGGATTTGCCCTGTCAATTCCGCCCAATGTCGGCATGAATGATGCGTGCGACAAAAAAATTGGGCGGCCATTCTATACACGGACCATCCAGGAATTTCGTCTGACTTTTTGCACGTATTTCTGGGTAATCCAGGCCCTACGCTGCCCGTCATGCTCAAGTGTCCCTGCCCCGATCGTTGGATTGCCTGCCACCTGCTGAACCGGGTGCGCCGGCATGGAGTCCGCTGAGTTCGTTCTGGCTGCGATACCGGCGATTGCTCTGGGGGTCGCCGCGACGTGGTGGCTGAGCCGCCGCTCAGGTCATGGCGAAACCCCTGTTTCTACCCGGCCTCTTCCACCCTCCCCCGCCCGCTGGCCAGCGACCGCCCTACCCGTCCTGAATGCCGAACGGATCATCGCCACGACCGGCGTGGCGCCGCTACTCATCGAAGTCAGACGCGATTCCGGCCTCACCGACCCGACCTGGCAAACCCATGTGGTGCCCGTCATCCAGGCCGTGGCGGAAATGGTCCAGCGACTTCCCGCCTCTGAGGCGCATCACCACGCCGAGCCAGGCGGCTTGTTCGTGCACACGGTGGAAACCCTCCAGCATGCGGCCAAGTTGCGCCAAGGGCGCATCCTGCCGCCTGGAGCAGATATCGAGACCCAGGGCCGGACCCAGCACCTATGGACGGTGGGAATCTATATCGCCGCCCTGCTGCACGATATCGGCAAGCCGGTATCCGATTTGCGGGTGACCTTGTTCTCCGACTCGCATCCGGCCGGGGCACCCTGGCAGGCCCTGATGGGATCCATGATGGAGGCGAAGGCCTCGGCCTATGTGGTGGATTTTCCGCGCGCCACAGAGCGCGATTATCAGGCCCATCAGCGCTTGGGCATACAGCTGATACAGCGGCTTGTGCCCACCATTACGCGCCTCTGGCTCGGCAGCGATCCCACGTTACTTGGACAGTTGCTTGGTTACCTGTCCGGCGAGACACAAGGGCCCATCGCCGAGATCGTGCGCGCGGCGGAAGCGGAGAGCGTCCGGCGCAACTTGGCCATGGGGTCGAGGGTCCGCTTCGCGGTGGCCAAGACCACCCCCTTGATCGAGTTGCTGATGCTGGCGGTGCGCTCGATGCTGGTGGAGGGTGGCCGCCTACCCCTGAACCGGCCGGGTGCGGCGGGTTTTTGCGATGGCACGGATATCTGGTTCGCCGCCGTGCGGCTGGCCAACGAGGTGCGGGACTGGCTCAGGTTGGCTTATCCAGACACGCCCGTACCAGGCGAGGCGATGAACGACCGGCTCTTCGACACTTGGCAGGAATATGGGGCCTGCAAGGTCAACCCGGACACCCACGGCGCCGTGTGGGGTGCCCATATCGAATTCTCGGGCGGGCAGACCTTTTATCTGGGAGCGCTGCTGCGCTTTCCCCTCGGGCTTCTTTACCCGGAGCCATCCCTATACCCCGCCGCTTTGGCGGGGCGGATTCGGATCAAGACGGGGGCGTCGGCCTCTGGAACGGTCGCGATTACGCCTGACCAAGGCTGTCCTCTCGCCGATCCGTCGGCGGCGACAGCGGGAGTGGACGATCCTGCTGACAAGACCCTTCCCAGCCAGCCTATCACCGATGAGGCTCCCGTCGTGGACAATGCGCCCCACCTGCCCAGCGTCCAGAGCCTGGCCAGGGCGGCGCCCAAATCGACGCGCAAATCGGTCGAAAACGCCAAAGCCTTGCCCATCGACGTTCCCAAGCCGGCCAACGCTGAACCGACGGGATCCGCTGCCTCGGAGGCCGACAGTGGGCAGTTCCTGGACGATGAGGACTCCGCCAGCGCCGAAAAACCACCTCCCGCTAGGCTTGCCGAACCACCACGCCTCACCGGGGCCGTGGTTCCCCATGTCGCCCTCCCCAAGGAGCCCTCGAAGAAGGCCGGCGGCAAGAGTAGTGCGACGCCATCGGACGCGGCCCTGCGTTTCATGGGCTGGCTGCAACAGGGGCTGGCCGATGGCGGCCTGCCCTACAACACCACCACGGCGCTGGTGCATTTCGTCAGGGTCAATCTCAGGGAGCAGGAAGAGACCATGATGCTGCTGGTCTCGCCTGCGGTCTTCCGTGCCTTCGCCGAGGCCTACGGCGATCAGGCCACCGGTGTCGATGGCGAAGTCGAGCCCAACAAACTCGGCATGGGTATCCAGATGGCCTTTACCCAGGCCGGATGGCACCAGCCCGCCGCGCGCGGTCGCAACATCCATCGTTTCCAGGTAATCCGGCGCGGCGACAGCGGCGGCAGCCTGCTGAATGGCTTTCTGGTGCGCAACCCGGAGCAGTTCGTCAATCCGGTACCGCAAGCCAACGAACGCCTGCGCTACTGGAGCCAGCACGTCGGCGCGGACAAGGCGGAAAAGCCGTGAGCTATCCAATTGAGAACCGCCTGCGCCCTCCCATCGAACTGATTTCAGCGGGAAGCCTGTTCATCGGCTCCGCCGTCATGGCCGCCGCACCGCCCTGGATCCCAGTGGGGCCGGAGCTGTCCTGGGGCATGTCCCTCGCCTTGCTGGCAGGATCGGCCTGGCGGTCCGGCCAAGCCTGGGAGGTGATTCGTTACCAGGGCAACCTACGCCTCCTGAAGCGGTATGCCCTGAAGCCGGACGATATCCCCTGGAGCAATGAAGTGCTGTTCCTGGGCATGGGTTTCCGCTGGACGGCGCTCCACACACGCCGACTGAATGATGCGATGCAGCCGAGGAACCGGCGTTATGTCGAGCCCCCCTGGCTCTACCGGACCCTGCGCCGCTTGGAACGGATGTACGAGCACCATCCCAACCACAACATCCAAAGGCTGCGCGCATTGATGCGTCGGGAGGCCTGGTGGAACCGATGGACGCCATTGCCCGATATCGGCGGCAACCCCGCCCTGCATGGGGTGGAGCCGAACGAGGAGGCAGTCGTCATGCCGCTGTCCGGCCGGGTCGGGCACACCCTGGTGTTGGGAACGACGCGGGTGGGCAAGACCCGACTCGCGGAACTCCTGATCACCCAGGACATCCGCCGCGGTGACGTGGTGATCGTCTTCGACCCCAAGGGCGACGCCGATCTTCTCATTAGGATGTATGTCGAGACCCGCCGCGCCGGCCGGACCTTCTACGTCTTCCATCTCGGTTTTCCGCACATCTCGGCGCGCTACAACCCCATCGGGGCGTTCTCGCGCATCACCGAGGTGGCCACACGAACGGCCGAACCCTTGCCTTCGGAAGGCAATTCGGCCGCCTTCAAGGAGTTCGTCTGGCGCTTCGTCAACGTCTTGGCCAAGGCCATGACCACCCTGGGCGAGCGTCCCGATTTCCAGAGCATCTATGCCTACGCGGTGGACACCGAGTCTCTGGCGGTGCGCTATTTCACCTGGTGGCTGGACCGCATCCGGCCCGGCTGGCAGGCCGAGGTCACGGAACTGGAATCCGCCCAGGCGAAGCTGCTCAACGAGGCCTCGAAGAAAAGCGGGCGATCCCTGCGGACGATGGCGATCATGGGGTTCATCCGCGACAACGAACTGCGCGACCCCGTGGCCGATGCCCTGAGGTCGGTTCTGAGTAACGACCGGACCTACTTCGAAAAATTGGTGTCGAGCCTGTATCCCCTGCTGGAGAAGTTGACCACGGGCAAGATCGCCGACCTGATCTCGCCCGACTATGCGAATCTGGACGATCCCCGGCCGATCATCGACTGGATGGGCGTCATCAACCAGGGTGCCGTGGTCTATATCGGTCTCGACTCGCTCTCGGACCATGAGGTCGCCGGCGCGATCGGCACGGCCATGTTCGCCGACCTGACCAGCGTCGCCGGCCAGATCTATAAGTTTGGCGTCGGCGCAGGTCAGTTTTCACCCGGTAAACGCAAGCTGGCCCTGCATGTCGACGAGTTCAACGAATTGGTCGGCGACTCGTTCGTGCCCATGGTCAACAAGGCCGGGGGCGCCGGTTACCAGGTCACCGCCTACACCCAGACCTGGCACGACGTGGAGGCCAAAGTGGGCGATGCCGCCAAGGCCATGCAGATCGGCGGCAACTTCAACACCCGCATCATGCTGCGGGTCGAGAACACCGAAACCGCCGAAATCCTGACCGAGAAGTTGCCCGAGGTCGAGGTGCCCAGCATCCAGGTGGCGTCCATGGCCAGCGACTCCAACGACCCCACCGATTTCGCCGAATTCCAGAGCCGCAATGAAGACCGCATCACCATCGAGCGTCTACCCATGTTGACGCCGGCCGACCTGGTCCAGTTGCCCAAGGGCCAGGCCTTCGCCTTGATCGACGGCGGCCAGCTCTGGAAAATCCGTATCCCCCTGGCGGATACCCTGGACGAAGTGGGCGTACCCATCGATATCGAAGACATGGCACGCCAGATGCGCACCCTCTCCGCCGCGCATAGCGTGACCGCTTCAGGGGAGTTGACCGTCCCAGGAAAAGGGAGCGGTTGGTAATGGCCGGAGATGGCGCAGCCATCGATATCGGGGTTACCAAGGCCATCACCGCGCCCTTCAAGATCGCCGCCTTCCTGGCTATCTGTTTTTTCGTGATCCTGGTCGGCCGCATGGCCATCGATGTGTGGGTATTGGCGGATGCCAAGGATCGACTCGAAGCCCCTGCCGCGATCATCGACCGCGAGATGGCCAGGGCGGCGGCCGCTCCGGATTTCATGGGATCGACCCATGACCATGCGGCCTCCTGGGCGGCCTTCATCACGGAATGGTTCTATCGCAAGCCGGGGCTGTTGAGACACGTCGAGGAAGATTCATCCCAGTTGGGCATGACCGATCAGGCCGTACAGCGTGGGGTCCGCTCGATGGATTTCGCCATCAGTCGCACGCTCACCGGTTCCCAGGTGATTGCGATCCGCGCCGCGATCATGGTCTCTTTCCTGCCCTGGATCGGTTTCATATACCTGCTTGCCATCGTGGATGGCGCCATTGAACGCATCCGGCGCAAGTTCGGCGCCGGGCGCGAGTCGTCGACGGTCTATCACCGCGCGAAATACTTCCAGGTGACCATGGCAACCGTGGTGTCGGCCGCTTACCTTTGGTGGCCTGATGGTGTGGACCCGTTGCTGATCATTGTGCCGGCAACGCTTGCTTGTGCTGCCATGGCACGGTTTCAGGCCAAGTACTACAAGAAATACGTGTAGCCGCATCCAGGGGCTGAACGCCGGCATGGGGACTCAGCAGCAGTTTGTTATATACCGTTGCATATGTATATAATTTGCGTCGTTCCTCGGGAACACAAACCCACGTCGACACTACATGGAAGGAAATGCGGTGCGCCCCGAAAAAAATGACGAACTGTTACCTGCGACCAAATCCCTGATCAACCGAAAGCAACTTCTGAAGATGGTTCCGCTGTCTGACCGGACCATCTTCGATATGGAAAAGCGCGGGGAATTTCCACGGCGCTTTGCGCTCACCAGCCGAAATGTCGCGTGGGATCTGGCAGAGATCGAGGCGTGGATTGAAGCTCGCAAGGCATCAGGCGATCAAGCCGTGCGCCCCGGCATCACGCCTTCTTGATCGTCCATTCGTCGATCATATCGGCCCAGTCTTGCAGCATGGCTTTTCGCTGCTCTCTGTACTCCGCCTTGTTATAGACGGCACGAACACCCTTTTGCTCATGAGCAAGCGCCTTCTCAATCCAATCCGTGTTGTACCCCGCTTCATGAAGTAAGGTGGATCCCGTGCGCCGTAGGTCATGCGGGCCGAACTTGGCCAACACCTTCCCATCTTTCTGTGCCGCGGTGTACGCCAAGGTCGTAACTTGGTTCAGCGTGGCCTTGCTCATCGGGATGTCAGGGTCATATCTTGAGGGCAGCACATAACGCGAGCCACCTGCACAGGTTTTGAGTGCAATGAAGAAATCGACCGCCTGACGTGACAGGTAGACGTTGTGCGGATTGCGTCGCTTCATTCGGACGGCGGGTATGGTCCAGATCCCATCCGAGAAATTCACCTCGTCCCAAGTCGCATCAGTCAGCTCTGACTTGCGGACCAACGTCAGAAGCAGAAGCTTTACCGCAATGCGGATGGTTGGGGAAGTCGAAACCCTTTCCAGGTACTGGTACATCAAACCGATTTCTTCTTGAGTCAACGCTCGATCACGGGGGACGAATTTCGCGATGGCTGCCGGCCTGACGCGATCCGCGGGGTTTTCCACATCCTGGCCCCGCTCGGATGCCCATCGGTAAATCTGCATCACCACTTCACGCGCATGAACGGCAGTGGCTGGAGCACCTCGCTCGACGATCTTGTCCGTTAGATGCCGCAGATCATCATGGGTCACTTCAGCCAAGAGTCGATTACCAAAGACCGGTTTCAACTCCCTTGTATAAACGGCCTTGCGCATGTCGCGAGTGGAGTCCGCCATCTGATAGCCTTTGAGCCAGGATTCAGCCCAGTCGTCAAACGTCTTGGCCTGCTTTTCCTTGTCCTTGGATCTGGCCTTGTCCTGGGCCGGTGAGATCCCAGAAGCGATTTTCCGCTTGGCTTCATGCAACGCGTCCCTTGCCTCGGCGAGCGTAATGCCACCAGTTCCATAGCGCCCTATGGTCAGGGTCTCGCTACGGCCGTTGAACTCATAGTTGTAGCGAAACGAAATACTGGCAGCAGGAGTGACCGCCACATAGAGCCCATCCCTATCCGCAACCTTGTACAGTCTGTCCCGAGGCTTTAGGTTCCTGATCTTGGTATCAGTTAGCATTTGTTTTTCCTTGTTTAACAATTAGATACAAGGTTTTTATGGTTTATTCGTGGCATCAACAACAAGCAACCTTCAAATTCGATACCACGAATTTGAAGGTCGCTAACAACGGCACATTAATCAATAGATACAATCACATAAGCATGATTCGATACCACGAATACCACATCATCAACGAATGGTATCGTGCTTTCTAGAAACTGCCTACAGGAATGATACCCGTGAAAATGCCACGCGCAGGTCTTGCTTGGCCGTGCTTGTAGTTGCCAGCCGATGCCAGCACAGAAAAACAAAAAGCCCATGTATACATGGGCTTATGTTGCACTTCTTGCTAGCTGATGCTAGCTGATGCCAGACATCAAATCATTCCCACTCAATGGTGCCGGGCGGCTTGCCGGTGATGTCGTAAGTGACGCGGTTGATGCCGCGGATCTCATTGATGATGCGGTTGGAGACCTTGGCCAGCAACGAATACGGCAGTTCGGCCCAGTGCGCAGTCATGAAGTCCTGGGTCTGCACGGCTCGCAGGGCAACCACGTAATCGTAGGTACGGCCGTCGCCCATCACCCCCACCGCCTTCACGGGCAGGAAGACCGCAAAGGCCTGGGAAGTCTTTTCATACCAACCGCTTGCACGCAGTTCTTCAATGAAAATGTAATCCGCCTGACGCAGCAGATCGGCGTATTCCCGCTTCACCTCGCCGAGGATGCGCACGCCCAGACCGGGTCCCGGGAAGGGATGGCGGTAGACCATCTCGTGCGGCAGGCCCAGCGCGATGCCCAGCTCGCGCACCTCGTCCTTGAACAGCTCACGCAGCGGCTCCAGCAGCTTCAAATGCATGTCCTCGGGCAGGCCGCCGACGTTGTGGTGGCTCTTGATGGCGTGGGCCTTCTTGGTCTTGGCACCGGCAGATTCGATGACGTCGGGATAGATCGTGCCCTGGGCCAGCCACTTGGCGTTCTTCAGCTTGGCCGACTCCTCCTGGAACACGGCGACGAACTCGCCACCGATGATCTTGCGCTTCCGCTCCGGGTCGGACACACCGGCCAGCTTCTGCATGAAGCGCTCGGAGGCGTCGACGTGAATGACCTTGACGCCCAGATTACGGGCGAACATGTCCATCACCATCTCGCCCTCGTTCAGGCGCAGGAGGCCGGTATCGACGAACACGCAGGTCAGCTGCGGGCCGATGGCACGGTGCAGCAGCGCCGCCACCACTGAGGAATCGACGCCGCCGGACAGGCCCAGGATCACCTCGTCGGACCCCACCTGGGCCTGGATCTTGGCGATGGCCTCGCCGATGTAGTCCGGCATGTTCCAGTCCTGGCCGCAACCGCAGATGTCGTGGACGAAGCGCCCGAGCATGGCCTTGCCCTGGAGCGTGTGGGTGACCTCGGGGTGGAACTGCACGGCGTAGAAGCGGCGCGCGTCGTCGAACATGCCGGCGATCGGCGTCGAGGCGTTCTCGCACATCACCTGGAAGCCTTCAGGCAGGCGCTCGACCTGGTCGCCGTGGCTCATCCACACGTCCAGCCAGCATTTGCCGTCCGGATCGGCGCGGTCCTGAATGTCGGCGAGCAAGCGTGAATGACCGCGGGCGCGTACCTCGGCATAGCCGTATTCGTGGTGGGTGCCGTTGATCACCTTGCCGCCCAGCTGCGCAGCCATGGTCTGCATGCCGTAGCAGATGCCCAGGACCGGCACGCCCAGCTTGAACACCACCTCGGGCGCGCGCGGCGTCTCCTCCTCGGTCACCGAGGCCGGACCGCCGGAGAGGATGATCCCGGCCGGGTTGAATTCGCGGATGAATTCTTCCGTGACATCAAAGGGATGCAGCTCACAGTAAACGTTGTGCTCACGCACGCGGCGGGCGATGAGCTGGGTGAACTGGGAACCGAAGTCGAGGATGAGGATTTTCTGGTGCATGGCGGCGACTCAATGAAAAAAGGAGGAGAGGTCAACGGATAACCTCGCCCTCCTCTCTGTCCTGGGTGATCGATCAGACGTGGTAGTTCGGCGCTTCCTTGGTGATCTGCACGTCGTGGACGTGGGACTCCTTGATGCCGGCGCTGGAGATCTCGACGAACTGAGCGGTCTTCTGGAAGGTCGGGATGTCCTTGGCACCAAGATATCCCATGGAGGAACGCAGGCCGCCCATCAACTGGTGCAGCACGCCAAGGACCGAGCCCTTGTAGGGTACGCGACCCTCGATGCCTTCCGGCACCAGCTTGTCGGCGTTGGCCTCGTTGTCCTGGAAGTAGCGGTCCTTGGAGCCCTTCTGCATGGCGCCCAGCGAACCCATGCCGCGGTAGGACTTGTAGGAACGGCCCTGGAACAGCTCGATCTCGCCCGGTGCCTCCTCGGTACCGGCGAACAGGCCTCCCAGCATGACGCAGTTGCCGCCCGCGGCGATGGCCTTGGCGATGTCGCCGGAATAGCGGATGCCGCCGTCGGCGATGCAGGGCACGCCCACCTTGGCCAGCGCGTCGGCGACATTGGATACCGCCGAGACCTGCGGCACGCCGACGCCGGCGACGATGCGGGTGGTGCAGATGGAACCGGGGCCGATGCCGACCTTGACGCAGTCGGCGCCGTGGTCGACCAGGGCCAGGGCGGCCTCGGCGGTGGCGATGTTGCCGCCGATCACCTGGATGTTGGGATAGCGGGTCTTGACCCACTTGACGCGCTCCAGCACGCCGCGCGAGTGACCGTGCGCGGTATCGACGACGATCACGTCGACGCCGGCCTCCGCCAGGGCGGCGACGCGCTCGTCATTGTCCGGGCCGACGCCGACGGCGGCACCGACCAATAGGCGGCCATGGTCGTCCTTGCAGGCCAGGGGGTGTTCGCTCGACTTGCTGATGTCCTTCACCGTGATCAGGCCGCGCAGCTCGAAGGCCTCGTTCACCACCACCAGGCGCTCCAGGCGGTGCTTGTGCAGCAGGGCGACGACCTCTTCCTTGCTCGCCCCCTCGGCCACGGTCACCAGCTTCTTGCGCGGCGTCATGATGGCGCGGGCAGGCTGGTCGAGATTGGTCTCGAAACGCAGGTCGCGGTTGGTGATGATGCCCACCACCTTGCCGGCCTTGTCGACCACCGGCAGGCCGGAGATGCGATAGCGACGGGTGATGTCCAGGACATCGCGCACGCTCATGTTCGGACTGACGGTGATGGGGTCCTTCACCACACCCGATTCGTAGCGCTTGACCTTGGCCACCTCGGTGGCCTGCTGCTCGACCGTCAGGTTCTTGTGGATGATGCCAAGGCCACCCTCCTGGGCCAGCGTGATCGCCATCGGCGCCTCGGTCACGGTGTCCATGGCGGCGGACAGCACGGGGAGGTTGAGGGAGATCTTCTTGGTCAGCCGGGTTTGCAGGCTGACGTCGCGGGGCAGGATGTCGGACTGGGCGGGGACGAGCAGGACGTCGTCAAAGGTCAGTGCTTTCTGGAGGATACGCATAGGGGGCCTTCACGCGCAAAACCGCATTATACAGATGCGACGGCATTCATGGGCCCATGTCGTCCCGGGAGCCTCACGGGACACGGCAAACACTGGTTTTTATTTACCAAAAACACATTTTTGCCATTGACGCTGGCGCGAGTCGGGCCTTAAGGTCCTCCCGCCTGACAGTGCATACTCATTGGCCCCCGTAGAGATCCACCGAGAAAAGAGGAGATCCCCCCATGCAAAGCAAGATCGCTTCCGTCGCCGCCGCCGGCCTGCTGGCCGTCATCCTGTCCGCCTGCGGCACCACCCAGACGACCCAGACCGCCCCGGCCGCGCCCGTCAAGGCCGCCGAGCCCGCCCTGACCCCCGAGGCCCAGCAGGCCTTGTCCGCCGCCGAGGCGGACGTGAAGACCGCGAAGGCCAAGTTCGCCCTCTGGACCACCACCGACAAGGCCTTCAAGGACGCGCAGGAAGCCGCCAAGGCCGGCGACAGCGCCGCCGTGGTCAAGCTCTCCAAGAAGGTCTCCGGGCAGGTGAAGATCGCCCTTGAACAGCTGAGCTACCCCTCCACCGAGATGAAGTGATGCCCCTCGGGTGAGGGCCGCGTGCCGGCCTTCACCCCGGCCGGCGGCTATTCGGCCCCGGCCTCCCCTCCCCCCTTCTTCATCACCTTGCCCTCCGCCGCACGCTGCCTGCGCACCTCCTTCGGATCGGCGATGAGCGGTCGATAGATCTCCACCCTGTCCTTGTCGCGCAGGGCCGCATCCGGCTTCGCCAGCTTGTTCCAGATACCCAGCTTGTTCCTGGCAAGGTCGATCTCGGGGAATTCATCGAGCAGACCGGAACGTTCGATCGCCTGCTGCACGGTCGCCCCCTCGGGCAATTCCAGGTTGACGACCTTCTGCCGTGCCGCCAGGGCGTACACCACTTCCACGTGAATCTGCGTCATCTTGCGCCAAACACCTTTTCCGCACGGTGCACGAAGGCATCCACCAGGCCACCGGTCACCATGCCGAACACCGGTCCCAACACCTTTTCCAGCAGGCCGCTGGAAAACTCGTAATGCAGCACGAACTCCACCTTGCAGGCCGAATCCGCGAGGGCCTTGAAACGCCAATACCCCTCCAGACTGCGGAAGGGACCGCTCTTGAGGCGGATCAGCATCTCCTCGCCATGCCGCTTGGTGTTCTGCGTGGTGAAGTGCTGCTTCACCTGCAGGTAGCTGATGTGGATCGTCGCCTCGGTGATCTCGGCATCACGGTGATGCAGCTCGGTGCCACCGCACCATGGCAGGAACTCCGGATAATCCTCGACCCGGTCGACGAGTTCGAACATCTCGAAGGTGGAATACGGTACCAGTACGGACTTAACGACTTCGGCCATCTTGCTAGGGTCTGTAAAATTACGGTCATTCTATCCCGGGCGTCACCATGAGCATCATCGATAACAAGAAGGCCTTCCACGAATATTTCATCGAGGAGCGCTACGAGGCCGGGCTGGTGCTGGAAGGCTGGGAGGTCAAGGCGATCCGGGCTGGCCGCGCGCAGCTCAAGGAATCCTACGTGGTGCTGAAGAAGGAGGAGGTCTGGCTGGTGGGCTGCCACATCAGCCCGCTCGCCACCGCATCCACCCACGTCAAGCCGGACCCTACGCGCAGCCGCAAGCTGCTGTTGCATGCCCAGGAGATCCGCAAGCTGATCGGCAAGGTGCAACAGGCCGGCTACACCCTGGTGCCGATCAACCTGCACTACGCCAAGGGACGCATCAAGCTGGAGATCGGCCTGGCCAAGGGCAAGAAGCTGCATGACAAGCGCGCGGCGGAGAAGGACCGAGAGTGGGCGCGCGAAAAGCAACGTTTGATGAAAGCAGAGCGATGAACGAACTGCATGGCGCGCTTGCAGCGAAGGACCGCGAATGGCAACGGGAAAAGGCCCGCCTGATGCGGGACAAGAACGCATGAAGTGTACGGACACCCCGGCCCCGCGCCGCCGGGAAGGCGTGGTCGACGTCGAGGAATTCGGCCAGTTCGACGTGCTGATCGACGCGCGTTCGCCTTCGGAATTCGCCGAGGACCACCTGCCCGGCGCGATCAACCTGCCGGTCCTGGACGATGCGCAGCGCGCACACGTCGGCACCCTGCACAAACAGGCCTCCGCCTTCGACGCCAAGAAGGTCGGCGCAGCCCTGGTATCGCGCAACATCGCCGACCACCTGGAGACCTTCTTCGCCGACAAGCCCAAGGGCCTGCGCCCGCTCGTCTACTGCTGGCGCGGCGGCAACCGCAGCGGCAGCTTCACCACCGTGCTGCGGGCAGTGGGCTGGCCGGCGGCGCAACTGGACGGTGGCTACAAGGCATTCCGCCGCCATGTCATCGAACAGCTCGACCGCCTGCCGGCGGCCCTGACCTTCCGCGTCGTGTGCGGCCCCACCGGCGTGGGCAAGAGCCGTTTCCTGCGCGCCCTGCGCGAATGCGGCGCACAGGTACTCGACCTCGAGGACCTGGCCGCGCACATGGGCTCGGTGCTGGGCGCCTACCCGCAGCGTCCGCAACCCAGCCAGAAGTATTTCGAGACCCTGGTGTGGGACGCATTGCGCCGCTTCGACCCGGCGCGACCGGTGTTCGTGGAGTCGGAGAGCAAGAAGATCGGCAACCTGCACACGCCGGAGGCCCTGCTGGCCCGCATGCGCGCCTCGCCCTGCCTCAACCTCACCGCCGACATCCCCGTGCGCGTCGCCCTGCTGAAGGAGGAGTACGCGCACTTCCTCGCCGACCATGAGTCTCTTGGACGGCAGCTGGAATGCCTGACGCAACTGCAGGGCAAGGAGCGCATCGACGCCTGGAAGGCCCTCGGCGAGGGCGGACAGTGGGACGCGCTGGTGGCCGATCTGCTGCTCCGCCACTACGACCCCGCCTATACCCGCTCACTCGGCAAGAACTACGTCCAGGCCCCGGACAGTCCCACCTTCACGCTCGGTGACCATCGCCCCGAGGCCTTCCTGGACCTGGCTCACCGGGTCCTGGCAACCCTGCCTTGATCTCCCCTGTCCGACTGCTAGCTTGAAAGTGTCACATGCAGTGACACTCCCAAAGCCTGAAACCTCATAAGGGGGATTGCTATGTCTGTTACCTGGGTCATGGTCGCCAACGCCAGCCAAGCCAAGCTCTTCGCCAACTACGGGCCCAAACGCGGTTTGCAGCTGATCAAGGAGTTGTTGCACCCGGCAAGCCGCGAGAAGACTTCGAATCTGGTGAGTGACCGTTCCGGGGCCAACTCGGGGCCGGGACACGGTGCCTACATCCAGGCCACCGACCCCAAGCACCACGAAGCGGAGCGCTTCGCCCTGCAGGTTGCCAGGGAACTTGACGAAGGCCGGGTACAGAACTCGTATGACCAACTCATCCTCGTGGCATCCGCCTCGTTCATGGGCTTGGTCAACGGGTGCCTGCCGGTACACGTAAGGAGCAAGGTATCGAAGAGCATCGACAAGGACTACACCAAGCTGCCCGTGAAGGAACTGACCGGGCATCTGCAGGAAGTGGTTCAACTATAGGAGCGGCCAGCGGCCAAGTTCCTCATAACGCGCCCCATCCGGACGCAAGCTGGATCTGACCAGCACGAAATCCCGCGCAGGCCAGCGTAGCGGCCCTGACGCGGGATTTTCCTTTTCCCCCTCGGCCGCAGCGGCCCTGCGGCAGTCCGCGTTTCGCAACAGGGTGATGTGAGGCTTGTATGGGCGCCGGTCGAAGGGCATGCCGAGGCCCAGAAGCCCGGCCTCCAGGCCTCCCACCAGCTCGCGCAGGCCGTCGGGTACCTCGCTGGCGCCCAGGCAGGCGATGCGGTTGTGGCGCCAACACTCCGGCTGGTCGAACACCGTCTCGAACCCCCCGACCTGCACGTCCCCAGCCACCGCCAGCAGTTCGGGGATGCGCCCCGCCATCACCGCGCCGACGAACACCAGGGTGAGGTGCAGGCTGTCCGGACGCATCCGCCGCCCGCCGTGCAGGGCATGCAGGGCCGCACCCGCGCGCACCAGTCCCTCGCGCACACCGGCATCCGGCCAGAGGGCGAAGAAGACCCGCGCCGTCTCTCCGGCGGGCGCTTCCGCCATGTCTAGTCCCGCTCGATCAGGCACACCGCCTCGGCGGCGATGCCCTCGCCGCGGCCGGTGAAACCGAGGCGTTCCGTGGTGGTGGCCTTGACGTTCACCGCCGCCGCCTCGACGCCCAGGTCGGCGGCGATGCGCTCGACCATGCCGGGGATGTACGGCGCCATCTTCGGCGCCTGGGCGATGATGGTGGCGTCGACGTTGCCCGCGCGCCAGCCTCGTTCCGCCAGCAGGCCCGCGACGTGGCGCAGCAATTCGCGGCTGTCGATGCCCTTGTAGCGCGGGTCGGAGTCCGGGAAGTGGCGGCCGATGTCGCCCAGGCCGGCGGCACCCAGCAGGGCATCGCAGATCGCGTGCAACAGCACATCGGCGTCGGAATGGCCGAGCAGGCCCAGCTCGTGCGGGATCTCCACGCCGCCGATGACGAGGCGGCGCCCTGCCGCGAAGGCATGGACGTCGAAACCGTGGCCGACACGCAGATTCATATGGACTCCTTGAGATGCAGTTTCATGGTGCGGTGCGGGATGCCCGCATCCGGATATTCCGGCCCCTCGGCTCGGAAGCCGTGGCGTGCGTAGAACGGCACGGCATGGGTCTGCGCGGACAGTTCCACCTCCGCCAAGCCGGCCGCGCGCGCCGCCGCCAGGGCGGCCTGCAGCAGCGCGCTGCCGACGCCGCGGCGCCGATACGCGCGCCGCACCGCCATGCGGCCGATGCGTCCCTCGGGCAGGAGACGGGAAATGCCGACGAGCATGCCGTCCATCTCGGCGACGAACCACCGGCAGTGCGGGTCGCGCACCTCCCATTCCAGCGCCTCGGGCACGCCCTGCTCGTCGATGAACACCTCGCGCCGCAGCGCGGCGATGGCCGCCTCGTCGAGCAGCCAGTCGGCGCGGCGTACACGGGGTGCGGTGGGAGCGGGCATGGCGGGTAAAATAGCGCGTTTTTCCGCTTCGAGTGTGCCATGAAAATCTACGGCATCCCCAACTGCAGCACCGTCAAGAAGGCCCGCGCCTGGCTGGAGGAACGCGGCCTCGACTACGCGTTCCACGATTACAAGAAACAGGGTGTGCCCGAGGCCACGCTGCAGGCCGCCATGCGGCAGCTGGGCTGGGAGAAGCTGGTCAACCGCGCCGGCCCGACCTGGCGCAAGCTGCCGGACGAGGTGCAGGCCTCGGTGGTCGACGCCGCCAGCGCCCTGGCGGTGATGCAGGCGCACTCCAGCGTCATCAAGCGCCCCCTGCTGGAGCGCGACGGCCGCTTCGATGCCGGCTTTACCGAGACCCGCTACGCCGAGCTGTTCAAGAAATGACCCGACCCGACAAGACCCTGGAATACGCCGGCGAGCTCATCTCGCGCCGCTCCAACACCCCCGACGACGCCGGCTGCCAGACCTGGCTCGCGGAGCGGCTCGCCGCGCTCGGCTTCGTCATCGAGCCGATGCCGAGCGGCGAGGTCGCCAACCTGTGGGCGCGGCGCGGCCAGCAGGCGCCGCTGGTGTGCTTCGCCGGCCACACCGACGTGGTGCCCACCGGCCCGCTGGAGCAATGGCACTCCGACCCCTTCGTGCCGACGGTGCGCGACGGCCTGCTGTACGGACGCGGCGCGGCGGACATGAAGGGCTCCATCGCCGCGTTCCTGAGCGCCGTCGAGAGCTTCCTCGCCGCGCACCCCGACCACCCCGGCTCCATCGCCTGGCTCATCACCTCGGACGAGGAAGGCCCGGCGGTGGACGGCACGGTGAAGGTGGTGGAACGGCTGGCGGCGCGCGGCGAGACCATCGACGCCTGCATCGTCGGCGAACCCACCTGCGTCAGCCGCTTCGGCGACATGATGAAGAACGGCCGCCGCGGCTCCCTGCATGGCCGCCTCAAGGTCAAGGGCGTGCAGGCGCACATCGCCTACCCGCACCTGGGCCGCAACCCCATCCACCTGGCCGCGCCGGCGATCGCCGAGCTGGCGGCGACGGTGTGGGACGAGGGCAACGAGTACTTCCCGCCCACCACCTGGCAGATCTCCAACATGCACGCCGGCACGGGCGCCATGAACGTGATCCCCGGCCACGCGGAGATCGCCTTCAATTTCCGCCACGGCACCGCCAGCCCGGTGGAGAGCCTGCAACAGCGCGTGTGCGCCATCCTCGACAAACATGGCCTGGACTACGAACTGACCTGGGAGATCGGCGCCAAGCCCTTCCTTACGCCGCGCGGTCCGCTGGTCGATGCCCTCGCCGCGGCGATCAAGGAAGTCACGGGGGTGGAGGCGGAGCTCTCCACCACCGGCGGCACCTCGGACGGCCGCTTCATCGCCGACATCGCCCGCGAGGTGGTGGAGTTCGGCCCCATCAACGCCTCCATCCACAAGATCGATGAGCATGTCGGCGTGGACGAGCTGGCGCAACTCGCCCAGGTCTATCGCGGCGTGCTGGAGCGCTTGCTGGTCTAGCTGCGAGCGCGTCGCTACCAGTTGTAGGCGAGCCAGGCATGCAGGCGCGGTTCCCGCACCTCCGTCTCGCCAGGGTTGTCACGCAGCGGCCAGGCCACGGCCAGGCGCGCCTGGACACGGCCTTTCCAGTCCATCAGCAGGCCCAGGCCGGCGCCCGTGAGGAAATCGTCACCCGTCACATCATGCAGAGGCGCCGGGCGGTAGGGGAAGGCGCCACCATGGTCGAGAAACACGAAGCCGGTGAACAACGGCGCATCGGGGTCGCGCGTCAGATATTCCTCCGGGTTCTGCAGGGTATAGCGCAGTTCCGCACTCACCAGATAGCCACTGCGTCCTGACAGCAGACCTTCCGAGTAGCCGCGGACACTGGCGCTGCCGCCCAGCTGGAACTGCTCCGAGGCAGGCAGCAGGTCGTTGCCGGAATACTGCAGGCCGCCGCGCAGCAGCAACTGGGCGCGCGGCGTGAAACGCTCCAGCCAGGCGGCGTTGGCGTGCAGTGCGGTGAAGACGTTCTCGCCGCCGAAGTGCTTCAGCCCCTGGCTGAGGTTCGCGTCCAGTGTCCAGGCCGAGCGCTCGTCCTGCTGTTCGCCGGACACCCCCGCGGTCAGCACCAGCAGGTCCACGTTCTGCTGGGTCACGCCACCGAATTCGCTGATCGACTCCTTGGCGGAGGCGCGGGCGTAGGCGTTCCAGAGTCGCCCGGCGTCGACCGCCAACGGCCGCGTCAGGCCAACCGTGAAATCCTGCGAGGTGCCGCTCACGTCAAGCGGAACGAAGCTGCCCTCCACCACCTCGATGCCGCCCCGGCTGTAGGACAGGTCCAGCTTCAGGTCACGCGCGTTGAGGGGCACGGAATAGCCCAGGTAGTAGCTGTCGCTGCCCTCGCCCAGCACGGCGGAGAACAGCAGGCTGTCGCCGCGGCCGGTGAGGCCGGCCCGGCGCGCGGTGAACCCCAGGCGTTCCTCGCCCACGGTGTAGCGCCCGGCGTTGTCGACGAACACGGAGTACTGGTCTCGCTTTGGTTCCGCCGCCTCCAGATGCAGGTCGGTGGTACCGGCGGCCTTGCCGGGCTGCACGCCGGCGCGCAACTGCACCTCGTGCAGGCGGTTGAACCGCAGCAGATCGTCCTCCAGGCGGGACACCGACATCAGGTCGCCACTCGCCAGGCTCAGGCGGTCGCGCACGAATCCCGGCGTCACCTGGGTCACCTGGCCCAAGTGGATCTCGCCCACGCGCGCCTCCACGAGGCGGATCTTCACCCTGCCATCGGCGATCTCCTGGGGGGGCAGGAAGGCCCGCGCGGTGGGCATCTGTTTCTCTTCATAAAGCTTGTTGAGGCCGGCCACCGCCTCGAACAGGTCCGCCAGGCTCACCGTCTTGCCCTCGTAGGGGGCGAGCACGGCGTGGATCTCCTCAGCGCTGAGGATGGCGGAGTCATCCACCAGGAAGCCCTTCACCGGGATGTTCCGGGTCTGCGAGGCCTCGCCCGGTGCCGGCGCGCCGGGCAGGGTGATCTCGGGCGCCGCCGGCTTCTTGCGCAGACGCTGTTCCTGCAGCAGACGTTCCAGTTGCTCGCGCTCCAGACGCTGCACCGCGCCCGCGTCGGGCGGGTCGACGGCCAGGACGGCCGTGCTCATCAGTAGGCAGAAGGCGCCTGCGCCCCCGCCCAGAATGGTTCGAGATATCAAGGGGTTCTCCAAGAACTGAGCAAATTCGATTAATACCGGGCCTGGCTCAACGGCGGCACCGGACCGCGCCGGTGCCGCCACTGTCCATCGTCTCAAGGCGCCGGCGTGATGTTGCCCTCGCCCTCCTCCAGCCAGCGCTCATCGTCCATCAGGTCCGGGTCGACGCTGACCAGGTTGCCGCTCGCCGGCGCGCCGGTGTCGATGGCGTTGAAGGCGCCCAGCACGGCGGGCAGTCCCTGCTGGCTGCGCAGGGACTCGCCGTTGGTGCGGTCCACGTAGCCACCCGGGTTGCTTTCCACGATGCGGCGCGGGTTCTGGTTCACCACGTAGGCGCCGACGTAGGCCACGGTGGGGGTGAGTTCGATGTCGAAGTCCCCGTCCAGGGTGAAGCCGCGCAGGTCCATGCCCGGGGGCGGGTTGCGGTCGAGATGGTCGATGCGGGCGTCGAAGTGGGGGGTATGGAAGCTGACCCAATCCCCCACGTGGCCCTGGCGCACCTGGAGGTTGGGACTGTCCGTGCTCACGCGGCCGTTGCCCGTCACCAGGGTGCGCAGGATCGTCTCGCTGGCGCCCCGGATGTCCAGCTTCACCTCCTGGGCCAGGGTGCCATTGAGGCCGGTGACGCGCAGCTCGGCGGGATTGCCTGCGGTGATGGGCCGCATGACCACGTCGATCAGCCGGCCTTGCAGGTCCAACTCGCCATCCGTGCTCACCTCCAGGGCGTCGGCGCCGCCGATGGCATCCGGCGCCTGGATCAGGACGCCGGCCTGGGCCACCACGTCCGGCCCGGTCCCCGCATCCCCCAGGACATTGCCGGCACCGGACAGGCCGGCGCTGATGCCGGCCTGGCCACCGCTGGTGAGCTGGCCGCCGGTGAAGCCCACGTCGAAGCCGGCCTCCACCTGGGCGTCGCCTTCGCTGTGCACGTCGCCGCCGATCCGGATGTCGCCGGCGGCGGTCAGGCGTAGGGTGTCCTTGCTGGCGATGGCGTCACCGCCGCCGGCGGGCGCGGCGACGAGGATGCTGCCGCTGCCGTCCAGGCCGGCCTCGATCACCACCGGGCCGTCGGAGGCCACGCTGCCGCCGGCGAACTCCACATCGTCCGCCGCCCCCAGGGTGACGCCGGCGTCGGCCTTCACGTCGCCCACCACGGTCATGCCGCCGTCGGCGATGGTGAGGCTGAAGTCACCATGGGTGGTGACGTCGCCCAGCTGGCCGGAGGCGCCGGTGCTGTTGAGGTAGATGCCGTTGGGGGCGCTGGCGTCCAGGCGGCCCAGGACATCCACCGCCACGTCCAGGGCGTTGTCGCCGCCGGGGCGGCCGATGGTGTCGCCGGCGATCAGGCTGACGTCGTCGGCGCGCACGTCCAGTTCCCGGTCGGCCACCGCCTCGACGATGGCGCCCGGGGCGGCCAGGTGGACGCCGCCCTTGGCGAACACGCTTTCCACGGTCATGTCGCCGGTCTGCTCCCGCACGTAGAGGTCGCCGGCGGCGCGGGCGGTGAGCTCGCCGGTGTCCGGCAGTTCCACCAGGATGGGGGTGGCGGCGCTGCCCAGGTCGCCGCCGCCCGCCTCCAGGATGGCGCGGGCCGCGGTGACGTGGACCTTGCCGTCCACGCCGCTCATGCCGGCGCCGGTCTTGAGGCGCGCCTCGCCCTGGGTGCGGATCTCGTCCAGCAGCAGGTTGCTCTCGGAACCCAGCAGCAGGTCGTCCTGGGCGCTGGCCTTGAGCCGGCCGCTGGCGGTGACGTCCACGTCCTCCTTCTGGACGATGCGCAGCTCGTCGCCGACGATCTCGATGTCGCTCAGCTCGGCGGTGAGCAGGGCCAGCTTCTCCTCGTCGCTCAGGCTGGCGCCGCGCTGGATCACCACCGGCTGGGCCTTCTCCAGGCCGATGCCGCCGGCCACGTCGAGGATGAGGTGGTTGCCGATGACGTTGGCCTCCTCGATGCGCACCTCGGTGTCCGCCACCGGCCGGAACAGGCCGGCGGACAGGGCATTGCTCAGCTGGCCGTCGCTCCAGACGGCGCCTTCGGACAGGGCAGCCGTCTCGCTGGCGCTGAGGGTCGGGGTGTATCCCACCACGTAGGCGCCGTCGCCGAAGCGCTGGAAGGCGGCATGGTAGGCGGCGGTCTGGCCGGCCTCGAAGGCGGCCACGTCGGCATCGGTCCAGTTGTTCACCGACTTCAGCACCGAGGCCTGCACCGTGGTGGCGTGGTAGGCGTAGCCGGGATCGTAGGCATCCGCCGTGTAGCCGCCGTCGTCCAGGCGGTGCAGGTTGCGCATGCGGAAGTAGGCCTCGTATTCCTGCTTGAGCCTGGCGGCCTGGACTTCCAGGTTGCGGTCGCGGGCCTGCTCCGCCTTGGCGCCGGTGAGGCGCATCTCCTCCCACAGGGCCAGGAGTTCGGTGCGGGTGTGCTCGTCCACCTGCTCCACATCGTTGGCGTCCAGCAGGCTGCCGCCGGGTACCGACAGGTGCACGTCGCCCGCCTGGGACTTGACCTGGCGCACGCGCATGTCGCCCGTGGCTTCCTGGAGATGGATGTTGCCCGCCGCGCTGGCGGACAGGACGGTGGTGCCGCCCTGGGTGTCCACCACCAGGGGGGTGGCGTCGCTGCCGATGGCCTCGGACAGGGATACCAGGCTGATGTTGTTGCCGGTCACCGTGGTGCCCGTGCCGGTGCCCGCCAGGTTGCGGTCGGCGGTGAGGTACACGTTGCCGCTGCTGGCCTGGATGCTGGCGGCGCGCAGGTTGCCGCTGACTTCCTGGAGGGCGATGTCCTTGAGGGCGGTGGCGGTGACCTTGCCGTTCACCAGGCCCTTGGCCGGGTCGGCGTCGGTGAGGTCGATGCGCACCGGGTTGGCGGCGCTGCCGATGGCGCCGTTGGCGGAAGCCAGGGTCAGGTTGCTGGCGACGATGCGGGCCTCGTCGGACAGGCTCTGGATGCCCGCCCCGCCGCTCAGGCTGGAGTTGCCGGTGAGTCCGCGCACCAGGCCGCCCAGCAGCAGCTGGCCGGTGCCGGCGTCCACGTTGAGGCTCGCGCTGTCGAAGCCGATGAAGTTCACCTTCACCGCCTTGGACGCGTTCAGACTGTGCTGGTAATAGTTGTTGACGTACCAGCGCTTCTCCACGGTGTGGTCGATGCACGTGTAGATGCTGTCGCAGCCGTATTCGCCCGAATAGTCGTCCCGAGTCGTCGTCTTGGTGGTCGTGACCTGGGTGTAATCCATCGCGTAATCCGGCCCCGTGCTCTGGCCAGTGGACAGCCAGTCACCGGTCAGCCGCGCGGTGTAGACCGTGGGGTAATCCGTGTGCACCGGGTCGAAGTCCTTGTCCTTGGCCAGGCCGTCGGCGCCCAGGAAGTAGCGCGTGGTGTAGACGTCCTTGGTGCTGTGCTTGGTGGAGTCGCCGTTGATCCAGTTGAAGCGCCGGTTGGCCGTGGGGTTGAAGCTGCCGTTGCGGCCGGTGGTGGAGGACACCAGCTTGCTGGGCCGGCCGTTGGCGTCCACCGTGGCGCTGGTGCGGGTTTCGATGGTGTTGCCCAGGCGGGTGATCTCGGTCACCAGGGGGGCGTTGTCGGGGTCGCGCTGGGAGGTGTCGGTGATGCGGATGATGCCTTCCACGCCAGGTCCGGTGTCCAGCCGGCCCACCGCCAGGTCGTAGCCGGTGCTGTTCCTGACGTTGATGCGGCCGTAGCCGTCCATCACCCGCAGCTCGCCGTTGCCGGTGGAGAAGACGTTGCCGAACAGCTCCATGTGGCCGCCGCCCATGCGCACGTTGGCCAGTTCCAGGCGGTCGTTCTCGGCGTCGTAGCGCACCTTGATGCTGCTGCTGCCCGGATCGGGGTTGTTCAGGTCCAGGTAGCGGGTGCCGTGGTCGCCGGACTGCCAGTTGGCCTTGAGCTTGGCGATGGCCGCCGAGTTGGCGATGCCCATGCTGGGGTTGGTGGCGGCCAGCAGGCTGTTGTCGATGAGGATGGCCCGGTCCGGCAGGCCGGCCTGGATCAGGCCGTTGATGTTGAGCTTCTCGCCGCTGATGTACACGTTGTTGCCGGCGATGGTGGTGCCGCAATCCTTGCCGCCGCTGCCGCAGTTCTGGGCCAGGCCGTTCTGGCTGTAATCCACCTTGGCCGCCTCCCGCTGGCCGGGCAGGGAGCCCAGCTGCTTGACCGGGTCGCCGCCCTGGTGGGTGAAGCCCGGGGTGTAGGTCTTGATGAAGTCGCCGCCGGTGGCGATGTTCACGGTTTCGGCATTGATGTTGGCGGAGACCCGCAGGGTGCCGTGGCTCTTGGCGATGGCCTCGCCCCCCAGGTTGTTGACGTCGCCGCGCATCCACAGCTGGGCCGGGGCGCCGGCGGCGGTGTCCTGGTCGTTGGTGTTCTCCACCCGGATCACCGGGTCGGGGGAGGTGGCGGCGTCCTTCAGGGTGCCGATGGCGGCCACCCGGGTCAGGCTGTTGCGGGCGTTGATGTCGCCGTTGCTGGACACCCGCAGGCCGTTGAAGGTGATCTGGCCGCCCTCCTCGTCCGGGATGGTCAGGGCGGCGGTCTGCATGAAGCGGGTGGACTTGTTCTCGATGTCGATGCGCACGTCCCCCGGGGCCTCGATGTGGCCGCTGGCCTGGCCGGTGAGGTACTTGCCGGTGATGTTGACGTTGCCGGTGCGGGCCGTGGTGTCGAGGATGTCGATGAAGCCCACCTTGGCATTGGGATCGCTCAGGGCAGCCAGCTGCTGCTCCAGGATGCGGGCGTCGTTGTCCAGGGCCAGGGCCGCGTCGCTGGCGTCGCTGCCGGCGTAGCTGTTGGCGGCGGCGCGGGTCTTCAGCGCCTTTTCCCGCAGGGCGGCGATCTCCGCCGCCAGTTCGTCCGCCAGGCTCACGCCGTTGCGCAGCCGCCATTTGTCCGCCATGGACTCGGAGCTGGTGACGGTCTGGCCGTCCGCCGCCAGGGTCAGCCACTGGTGGTGCCAGATGCCGGCCTGCACGGTGCCGTCCACGTTCACTCCGGAGGCGGGGTCCAGGCCGAGGAAGGCATTGGCGTTGTCGTAGGTGGAGCCGCCGGTGATCTTGAGGGCGGAGGTGTCTGCGCCGAAGAATTCGCCGATGGCGGACAGGGTTTCCCGATAGGCATCGGTGCCCTCGCCGAAGCCGCGGGTGCGGTGGCTGCCTTCCGTGGCGGTGAGATGCACGCTCTTCACGGAGCGGGCCTGGGCGCCGGCGGCGACGTCGATGGTGTTGTGCTGGACCACCGAGCCGAAGGCGCCGGGGTCGTTCTCCACCGGGAAGGCGGTGTAGTTCCACAGCCGGGTTTCCGCGTCGGCATACAGGTCGTTGCCGTTGACCCGGTCGGTGCCGGCCATCAGGTGCACGTCCTCCTCCGCTTCCACCTTGGCGCCGGTGGCCAGCTCGATGCGGTTGTCGGCGCGGATGCCGGCGGCGGAATCCCCCTCGGCGGCACCCGCCAGGCCATAGGTCTTGGAACTGGCGGCGGCGTGGATCTGGGCCGTGGTGCGGGCCGACAGGTTGGCCTCGCCATCGGTGAGCAGGGTGGCATCCTGCCCCACATGCACGGTGGCGTCGTTGCGGTCGTTCCGGATCTCCGACTCGGCCTTGGCGATGGCGATGGCGCCGCCGGAATCCAGGCGCACCCGGTCGTGGGCGTCCACCTGGTTCCAGGCCGCCAGGTCCAGGTCGCCGACGCCGACGCCGGCCACCGCCACGTTGATTTTCGCGTCCTGGCCTACGTCCACCAGGGCGCCGTTGCGGATGAAGGACTCGGAGCGGGCGGCGGCGCCGTTGAACAGGCCGCCGGAGCCGGAATCCACGTTGTAGCCGCTGGCCAGGGTCGGCTTGACGATGTCGTTCCAGGCCTGGGCGGAGAAGGACTCGGTGTTCACCGTCACCTTCGGGCCGAGATAGGCGCGTGTGTCGGTATCGACATGGTTGATGGCGCGGGCGCCGGAGTAGCCCACTACCGAGGCACTGGTGGAATCGGCGGTCGAGTTGAAGTTGGTGTGCTGGACGGCGGTGATCTCCGTCATGACCGCGTCGACCAGGCCGCTGGTACCGGTGGCGCCGCCCAGACCGGCGTAGGTGCGTGAATCCGCTTCGGTTTCCGCCTTGGAGGCCACCAGCACCCCCAGGCCGCCGGCGCCGGACTTGGTGTTGGCGCGCAGTTTGTCGTTGCCGTCGGCCTTGACCTTGACGCTGTCGGCCGTGAGGGTGGGATTGTCGCCCACGGTGGCATAGGTTTCCGTGTCGGTCCTGGCCTTGGCGGCGCTGCTGCCGCCCGCCAGCAGGCCCACGTTGATGCCGGTGACGTCGGCGTCGGCATAGGTGTCGGAGTTGGCGTCCACCTTGAACTCGCCGTTCACGTTGATCGTGTTGTTGGCACCCACGTCGGCCACGGTATCGGTGCGCACGGTGGCCTTGGATTCGGAGGCGCTGGCCCCCAGCAGCAGGCCGCCGGCGCCGGCGGTGGCGTCGCTCTCGGCGGTCATGCCGCGCAGCCGGGTCTCGGCCTGTACGGTCATGGCGTCGGCGATCACGTCCACGCCGCTGCCAGTGCCTGCTTCAGCGCGGGTTTCCACGGTGGCATCGGACAGGGAGACGCCGATGGAGACGCCGGCGGACACCGCCACGCCCAGGGCCTCCGCCTTGGCCACCGGATCCACATCGGCACGCACCTGGGTCAGGCCGGAGGCGGTGCGGATCACCGCGCCGTCGCCGATCCGGGCGTTGGCCGAGGAGGTGTCCTCGGCGTTGGCGTCGGCGCCGGCGCCGGAGACCAGGCCACCGGCGGCGGCGATCACATGGGCGTCGGTATCGGTCTGGGCATGGCCGTGTACGTCCAGGGCCTTGCCGGTGACGTGGGCCTGGCTGCCCACCTGGGCCGTGGCGTCCCCGTCCTCCGTGACGTAGGCGATGGCCACGCCCACCCCGGCCAGGCCCACGGCGGCGCCCAGGCCCTTGGTTTCCAGCTCGTGGTCGATGCCCGCGTCCACCGTCACCAGGCCGGTGACGCCGCCGGGGTCGGCGGCCTCCGTGCCCAGGGCGGTGATGCTGGCGCCGTCGCCCACCCGGGCGCTGGCGCTGCTGGTCTTGTCCAGGATGGCAACGGAGGCGCCCAGGCCCACCACGCCGCCGCCGCCGGCGAAGGTCATGAGCTTGGAGGCGGTGGTGCGCTGGTTGACGTGGATGTCGCCCACGTCCAGCACCAGGCCCTGGGTATCGTTGACCGTGCCGTCGTCGGCCTGGACCGTGACGTTGCGCCCGGCGGTGATGCTGCCGGCGGCCTCCGCCTCGGTCTTGTCGTCGACGAAGGCCAGGGCCACGCCGCCGCCCAGGGAGGCGCCGCCGGATACCGCCACGCCCACGGCGATGGCGTCGGTGTCGGTGCCGTTGCGGGCGGCGACCCGCACGTCGCGGCCGGCGTTCAGGGTGGTGCCGGCGGCGACCACGGCCTGGGCGGTGTTGGCCGCGGCCGGGGCGTTCATGTCATTGCCCACGTTGGCGCTGGCCCGGGCGGCGTTGGCCTTGTCCCGGGAGGCGGAGGTGCCGCCGGCGTCGGAATCCAGCTGGTTGCCGAAGGCGTTGGCGGACACGTAGCGCGCCACCTCGCCCACCGAGGCGCTGGATTCGCTCTGGGCGTCGCTGTCGGGGCGGCTGCCCGCCGTCAGCACCGACACGGCGCCGGAGATGCCGGTGGTGGCGCCGCCGGCGGCGGCGATGGTGAAGGAATCCAGCACCCGTTCCGTGTCGGCGCTGACGGTGATGTCCCGGTCGGCGTCCACCGTGGCGCCGCTGCGCACCTGGGCGCTGGCGCCGTTGTTGACCATCACCACGTCCACCGCCGCGCCCACGCCGGCGCCGCCCAGGCCGATGCCCAGGCCGCCCAGGTAGTTGTCCACCCGGGTGGTGTCGCTAGCACTGACGCTCACGTCCTGTTCCGCGCCGCCATAACCGGTATCGGCGTTGATGTGGCTGTCGCCGGCGCCGGCGCTGCTCTTGGCGCCCACCACCGCCTGGGTGGTGCCCTTGATCACCGCCACGTCCACGGTGCCGGCGATGCCCACGCCGCCCGCCGCCGAGGCGGTGCCGGCGATGACGTTCTGCTCGGTGTCGTTGTCGGCGTGGACGCGGGTGGCCTGGTTGGCGTTGAGGTTGGAGCCGTCGCCCACCACCGCCTGGGTGGTCTGGTCGTAGATGGCCACGGTGCCGGTCAGGCCGATGCCCGCCACGCCGGAGAGGGACACGGCGCCGGCCAGGATCTCGGTGTCGGTCTCGCTGGTGGCCTCCACCGTCAGGTCGCCCTTGGAGTTGAGGTCGCCGTCGTTGACCAGGGCCTGGGTCTTGCCATCCACCAGGATCAGGCCGATGGAGCCGGACAGGCCGGCGTAGGTGCCGCCGCCCAGGCCGATGACCTTCTGGGCGATCTCCAGGGTCGAGCCCGCGTCCACGTCCACCGCCTTGCTACCCTGGACGGTGGCGCCGCGCACCTCGGCGGTGGTGACGTGGGAGCCGATCAGGTTGTCCATGGCGCCGCCCGCGCCCACGTCGCCGCCGATGGCGCCGCCGCCGGAAACGGAATACAGGTTGTCGTGGTGGTAGGCGGCCACCCGGGCCTCCTGCTCGGCGCCGCCGAAGCTGGCGTTGACGCTGGCGCCGTCGGTGACCTCGGCGCTGGTGTAGCCGGTCATCATGGCCAGGGAGACGGTGCCGGCCACGCCGGCGCTGCCGCCGCCGCTGGCGCTGATGGTGAAGTTCTCCACCTGGGAGGTGGACGAGGCCACCACCGCCGCACCCCGGACGTTGTCCTTCTGCTGGCGATTGGCCAGGGGATTGGCGGACGGCAGGCCGGTCAGCGCGCTCAGCTGGCCGTTGTCCACCTGGGCCACGCCGCCGTTGCCCAGGCCGGTGACCTGGGTGTTGGCGCCGGTGACCTGGGCCAGGGTGTCGGAATGCACGTCGTTGAAGGCGATGGAACCGGAACCGCCGACGCTGCCGCCGATGCCGATGGCGCCGGCGCGGGCGTCGATCCGGTCGTCGGCTTCGGCGGTCACCAGGGCGTTGCCGCTGGCCTCCACGTCGGCGCCGCCGTTGATGCTGGCGGTGGTGACGCCGCCGATGTCGTTCAGCGCGATGGACCCGGCGAAACCGGCGGTGCCGGCGGCGGAGCCGGCCACGGCCCAGACTTCCATTTTGGCGGCGCGTTCCGCGTCCACCAGCACGTTGGCCGCGTCCACCGTGCCGCCGGCGATTTGGGCGGTGACGCTGCCGCCGATGTGGTTGTAGGAGCCGGAGGCGCCCACCGCGCCGTTGCCGGCCGCGCCCACGGCGCCGGTCACGGAGAAGATGTCGGAGGTGTCGGCTGCGCGCACCTGGGCGTCGCCGGCGGTGTTGAGGGTGGTGCCGCTGGTGGAGGCCTTGGTGAGGTTGCCGATGGTGTTGACGCCCAGGGAGCCGGACACGGCCACCTTGGATGAGCCGGAACCGCCCGCCGCGATGGCCTTGATGGTGGCGTCCTCGGTGGCCTCCAGGCGCACGCTGGTGCCGGACAGGGAACCGCCGGTGGCCTTGGCGTAGGTCTCGTTGTCGATCTCGTTGTAGCTGCCGGAGATGCCCACCGAGCCCTGGCCGGTGGAGATGGCGGCGTTGCCGGAGATGGAGAAGATGTCCGCCGTGTCGTCCGCGTCCAGGTTCACCGCGTTGCCGCTGGCGGACAGGGTGACGCCGCTCATCGTGGCCTCGGTCTTGTTGCTGATGACGTTCCAGGTCACCGCGCCGGAGGCGGCCACGCCCTGGGAGGCGCCGATGGCGGCGGCCACGGAGACGATGGAGTTGTCGTTGGTGGCGCTGGCGGAGACCCCGGCGTCGCCGCTGACGCTCTTGCCCGCGCCGCTGATGCGGGCGGTGGTGTCGGAATCCACGGTGGAGATGGCCACGGCGGCGCCGATGCCGGCCTTGCCGCCGTAGCTGACGGAGCCCGCCACGCTGCGGATGTCGGAGGTGTCGTCGGCATCCAGGACCACGGTGGAATCCGCGTCCACGTTGGCGTCGTCGATGGCCGCCTCGGTGACGTTGTCGATGGTGCTGTAGGACACCGAGCCGGCGATGCCCACCTTGTCGCCGGCGGCGCCGCCGGCGGAGATGGACCACATGGCCTTGGCGTTCTCCGCGTCCAGGTTCACGCCGCCGTTGTGCACGGTGACGCTGGTGTCGGCGATGGTGGCGCGGGTGTCCTTCACCAGCTCGTTCCAGGTGAAGGCGCCGGCCAGGCCGGCGGACTTGTCGGTGGCCACGGTGAGGGCGCCGGCGCCGGCGATGATCAGGGCGTCGTTCTTCGCCTGGGCGGTGAGGCCCCGGGCCAGGTCCACGGTGGTTTCCGCCGTGCCGTCCGCGTCCTTGTCCACCGTCACGGCGCTGGCGCCGGCGCCGGACACGGTGACGCTGGCCAGGTGGTTGATGCCGGCGGCGGTGGTGTCGTTCACCAGGTTCACCGAGGCGGCGCCGGAGATGCCGACGCCGGACTTGCCCTGCTGGCCGGTGTCCTTGGCGTTGGTCTTGCTGCCGTCGCCGCCGGTCTTGCCCTCGTCGCTTTCGTTGGCGGAGGGGCCGGAGCCGGCCACGGTGAAGGCGCCCTGGGTGCCGCCGGCGTGGGCGTCCAGCAGCAGGTTGCCGCTGGCGCTCAGCGTCCCGCCGCTGGCGGACTCGGTCACACGGTTGCCGATGATGGCGCGCACTTCCCGGTCCAGCTCGTTGATGGCCACGGAGAAGCCGATGCCCACGCTCTGGGAACGGGCCACGCCGCCGGCCACGTTGATCACCAGGCTGTCGTCCTGGGCCTTCACCAGCACGTCGTTGGCGCTCATGCCGCCGCCGGCGCCGATCTGGGCGACGGTGTGGAGGTCGGTGTCCACCAGGGAGAAGGCGCCGTTGATGGAGAGCTTGCCGGCCTTGCCCACGGTCTCCGCCACGGTGACCTGGTCGAAGCTGGTGTCCGCCAGGGCCACCACGTCATCGGCGCGCACCTGGGCGCCGGCGGCGATGCTGGCGTCGCTGCCGCCGGTGAGGTTGAACTGGTGGTAGGAACCCCCGAAGCCGGCGGTGCCGCTGTTGGAGTTGCTGCCGGGGGCGGCGGTGGGGTCGAACTCGGGCACGCCCACCAGGTTGAGAATGCCCTGGCTGGCGGTGGCCACCACGTTCACGTCCTGCGCGGCGGTGATGGGGGCGCTGCCGGCGTTGATGTCGGCGTCGCCGATGCGGGCGGTGGCCTTGTGGTCCAGGGTGAAGAAGTCCACCGCGCCGGCGAAGGCCAGCTTCTCACTTTCCACGGCGGTCTGGGTCCAGGAGGTGGCGTTGATCGGGTCGCCGGCCACGTCGTACAGCGCCTTGCCCAGCTTGTACCAGGCCTCGGCGTCGTTCCAGTCCATGGTCTTGAACTTGCCGATGAGGGTTTCCCACTGGGACCAGAACGGGCTGATGATGCTCTGGGCATTGACGTTGACCGCGCCGCCGGCGCTGATCAGGGCACCGTCGCCGATCAGGGCGTCGGCGTGGTGGGTCATGTCGATCACCGCCACCGAGGCGGAGATGGCCACCTTCTTCTTGTCTTCCGGCGCATTGGGGTCGCCCGGCAACTGGGTATCCAGGTCGCGCTGGTCCACCGCCGCCGAGGTCTCGAAGCTGACGCCCTCCTCGGCCTTGGCCAGCACGTCCAGCTTGCCCGGGGTGGTGACGTGGGCGCCGCCCGCCACCTCGGCCTTCACGTCGTTATCGTTCTCCACCCAGGCGAAGGCCGCGGCCAGGCCCAACTTGCTGGAGGCGCCGCTGCGCTGGTCGGTGCTGGGGGCGGCGGCGACGAAGTCGGACAGCTTCTCGAACAGGATCTCGTCCACCGGCCGGGCGCTGGTGATGGCCTCCTGCAGGTCCGGGCTGCCGGCGGTGCCGGCGGCGGCGGACACCTCGGTCTCGGCGTCGGCCAGGGTGGACTTCACCGTCACCTGGCCGGCGCTGACGTTGCCCCCCCAGGCTGGCGGTGAGGGTGGTGTCGCTGATCAGCACCGAGACGCCGGAGGAGGCGATACCGTCCTTGAAGGAGCCGCCGCTGGCCGCCACGGCATGGTTCTTCTCGCCGGTCGCCTCGACGTCCAGGCTGCTGGCGCGGGTGATCGTGGCGTTGCCGGCCACGATGGTCTCCGCCACCTGCTTGCCGATGCCCACGGCGAAGGAGAAGTTGGCGTACTTGCTGGCGGAGGAGGCGGCGTTGCTGAAGCTGCCGGTGTTGACGGTATCGACGCTGACGGACAGGGTGCTGTCGGCCTGGCTCTTGAGGCTCATGGCGCCGTCGGAACCCAGGGTGGCGTTGCCGATGTTGACCTTGGCCTGCGAGTCGGTCTCGCCGTAGCCGAAGCCCAGCACGGTGCTCATCACCTTCATGCTGGCGTCGGCGGTGGAATGGGACGCGATGTCCAGGGTGCCGGAGGCGTCGATGCTGGCGCCGTCGTCCACGTCCACCGTGGCGTGGGCCGTGGAGAAGGTCACGTTGGCGCCGACGCGCAGGCTGCCCAGGAAGTCCAGGATGGTGTCGCCGTATTCGTTGCCGGTCCACACCCACTTGTCGTTGGCGGTGGCCTTGATGTTCACGTCGCCGCCCTTGATGATGGCGTTGCGGATGCTGATGCTGGCGATGGAGTCCTCCACCGAGCCGAAGGCGGGGGTGGACTGGTTGTCGGTGGCGACGATGCTGACCTTGCCGGCGGCATGCCCGTTGCCGCCCTGGGCCAGCAGCTGGCTGCCGTTCTTGATCTCGATCTCCTTGGCGCTGACGCTGATGTCGCCGGAATCGCCCTGCGAGGCCAGGCTGGCGTGGTTGGCCCGCGTGTCCGCGGCCGCGCCCAGATTGCGCGAGGACACCACGACGTTATCCAGGATCACCTTCTTGTCGGCGCTGATGGTGATGTCGCTGCCGTGCGAGTAGAAATCGTCGCCGCTGCCGCTCCAGGTCAGGTTTTCCGGGTCGATGAGGATCCTGCCCGCCTCGCCGCCGGCGCCCGCGCGCGCGGACAGGCCGTTGCCGTGCAGCGTCACCGTGTCCTTGGCTGAGAACTCGACGAACCCGCCGTCGCCGCCTGTCCCGGCATCGGCGCTGACGCGGCCGCCGGTCTCCAGCTCGGCGTTCCGCTGCGCCATCACCGTGACCGAACCGCCGGCGCCGCCCATGCCGGCGCCATCGGCCGACACCTGGCCGGCCACCTGGATGTCCTCCGCGGCGACGATGCGGATCACCCCGCCGTCAACCTTCACGTCCGCCGCGGTGGCCATGCCTTCCACGTTCACCAGGTCGGCGAAGGCGACCTGCGCCCTGCCCCCGGCAAGCACCTGCGCGCCGGCGGCCACGTCCACGCTGCCCGCGGCCAGTGTGACGGCGTCCGCCGCGTTGACACGCCCCTTCACCAGCACCAGGCCGGTCTGGCTCAGGGGGACCTGGCCCGTCAGGGCCTGGGCGGTGGCGTTGTCGTCGATGACGCCGGCGGGCGAGACCAGCCGGTCCATGAACCCGGCAGTGGGCGTGGCCAGGGTGAGGCTGCCGACGTTGAGCACGCCGCCTTCGCCGACGACGATGCCATGGGGGTTGAAGAAGAACACGTTGCCGCCGATGCGCCCGTCCTTGTAGGCGTTGACCAGGCCGTCGATGTAGGAGGTCTCGCCATGCACCAGGTTGAGCAGGTTGCTGGTCTGGCCGGGCAGGTGGAGGTTGACGGTGCGCGCGCGTTCGACGTTGAAGCGGCTGAAGGAGTTGTAGGCGTTGATGCCCCGGATCGTCTGCGTCGTGATGTCCGTGACCGCGCCGTCCACCCTCACCTGGGTCTGGGTCCGGCCGTCAGGCACGATCGAGGCCGCATGGGCGAACAGGCTGGGCAGCGCGAACAGGCCGGCCGAGACCATGCCGGCGTTGAACCAGGCGCAGCGGCGCAGCACACACAGGTATTGCCGACGCAGAAACCCCAATGCAGAGTCACTCATGACCTACTCCTTGACCGGCACGCAGAACGAGCCCTGTTGTTTTCATTGGGCCGAATCACACCATCCGGGCACCCGGCTTGGAATACGGGAAAGTGCGTAGTCGGGAGCGGTCGACTGTAAAGAAACGCGAATGGCGGACGCATCCGCCACCGCCCCGGGATAGGCGCGCGCGCCGGCGCGGCGCTCAGTCGGCTATCCCGTAGCTCCTGGCGAAGGCGGCCATTTCCGCGGCGTTGCGCGTGCCGAGCTTGCGCCCCAGGTTTTCCCGGTGCTTTTGCACGGTCAGGACGCTGATGCCCAGGCGCGAGGCGATCTCCTTGCTGGAGAGTCCTTCCGCGACACACACCAGGATTTCCCGTTCCCTCGGGGTAATGGACTCCGGCATCTGCCCCGCCTCGGGTTCCAGGACATGGGCGATGCTGGGGCTGATGTAGGGCCGCCCCTGGGCAAGGAGCCTGATGGCCTCGATCAGCTCGCGGCTGTCGCCGCTTTTCGGCACGTAGCCATCCATGCCCTGCGCCAGCGCGGCGCGCACCGACGCCGGATCGGTGCGGGCGGTGAGGGCGAGGATGCGGCATCTGCATTCCTCCCGGCGCAAGGTCCGGGCCACCTCGATGCCGTCGATCACCGGCAGGCCGAGATCGAGCACCAGGACCTGCGGACGCATCGCCTTGGCAAGCTGCACGGCCTCGCCGCCGTCGCTCGCCTCGCCGACCAGTTCGAAACCGGCCTCCCTGGCCAACAACATGCGCATGCCCTCGCGCACCAGCGCGTGGTCATCGGCGATCAAGATGGTAACCTTGCTGTCCATGTGACTCATGCTGCCCGAAACGATGGAGGCAAACGTTAGCATGACCGCGAGTCTCCTTCCGAGCGGCCTGGCCGACGCCCCCGATCCCCGCAATGCCGGGTACCTGGCCACGGAAACCCAGCGACACCTGCTGAGGCTGCTGGGCAGCCACATGCCCAGCATGATCCTGGCCAACCTGGTGGTCGCCACGGTGATGAGCCTCACCTTCTGGGGGGGCCAGGGCGACCCCCGCATCGGCTATTGGCTGCTGCTCTCCGTGACCACGAACGGTCTGCGCTGGGCCTGGAACCGCCGGGTCGGCAAGCGCCTCGACCGGATGCACCCGGACACCGTCAGGCGGGCCGCCCTCGGGCACACCGTGCTGAGCGCCACGAACGGCATGATCTGGGGGGCTCTGGCCTGGATCGCCTTCAACGGCGAGCACGCGAACCTGGATTTCGTCACCATCGCCATCATCGTCGGCATGACCGCCGGCGGACTGACCCCCCTCTCCACCCTCCCCCTCGCCTTCCCCCTGTATGCCTCGGCCGCCTTGCTGCCGTTCATCTTCAAGGCATTCTGGCTGGACGGGCACATCTATCTCTCGGGCGGCGTGGTCCTGACGGTCTACCTCGTCATCCTGCTCAGCTACAGCCGCTCCATCCACGACACGCTCAGCCAGTCCTTCCGCCTGCAGATCGAGAAGGACCACCTGATCCGCGAACTCGAGACGCTGTCGCGCTCCAGATCCCTGTTCCTGGCCGGGGTCAGCCACGACCTGAAGCAGCCGGTGCAGGCGCTGGGCATGTTCACCGCCTGCCTGGACGGCCACGCCAGGGAGCAGCCCGGCCCGCTCGGCGAGGAACTGCAGCGGCTCGCCCACAACAGCGCGCTGGCGCTCGCCGCGATCGGCGGACAGATATCACGCCTGCTCGAGCTTTCCCGCCTGGAGGCGGGCGAGATCCAGCCGCACCGGCGCATGGTGCGGGTGTCGGACCTGTTCGATTACACGCGGGTCCAGCAGGCGGAGAAGGCCGGCGAAAAGGGCCTGAAGCTGCGCTTCGTCGCCACCCGGCTGAGCGTCGTCAGCGACCTGAAGATGCTGCAATCCATCCTCGACAACCTGGTCAGCAACGCGGTGCGCTATACGAGCGAGGGCGGCGTGCTGGTGGGGGTGCGCCGGCGCGGCGGACGGATCGAGATCCAGGTCCTGGACACCGGCCCCGGCATTCCGCAAAAGCTCATCCCCCTGTTGTTCGAGGCCTACCGCCGCTTCGACGACACGGCCCCGGGCGCGGAACTGGGCCACGGCCTCGGCCTCGCCCTGGTGAAGCGGCAGGTGCAGCTCCTCGGCCACGACCTGCTCGTCCGCTCGGTACCGGGTCAAGGCTCCATGTTCAGCGTCCTGCTGCCGCGGGTCAGCGAAGCGCGGTGATATATTCCGCCCGCACCGCCCAGACCCGACGCCCTCCATGTACGAACACGCCGCCACCCACCTCATCAGCATCCGCGACTGGCTGCGCCATGCCGTCAGCCGCTTCAACCACGCCGGCCTGTTCTTCGGCCACGGCAGCAGCGAGGCCTACGACGAGGCGGCCTACCTGATCCTGCACACCCTGCACCTGCCGATCGACCGCCTGGAACCCTTCCTCGACGCCCGCCTCATTCCCTACGAGCGGGAACGCCTGGCGGCGGTGCTGGAGCGGCGCATCACGGACCGCGTCCCCGCCGCCTACATCACCCAGGAGGCCTGGCTGCAAGGCTACCGCTTCTATGTCGACGAGCGGGTGATCGTGCCGCGCTCCTTCCTCGCGCCGCTGATCCTGGAGCACTTCCAGCCCTGGCTGCAGGAGCCCGAGTCGGTGGGCCGCGCGCTCGACCTGTGCACCGGCTCCGGCTGCCTCGCCATCCTGCTGGCCGAGGCCTTCCCGGACGCCGAGGTGGATGCCGTCGATCTTTCCGCCGACGCCCTCGAAGTGGCGACGCGCAACGTCGACGAATACGGCCTGGGCGGGCGCGTGCACCTGCACCATGGCGACCTGTTCGCGCCGCTGGCTGGGGCGACCTACGACCTGATCGTCTCCAACCCGCCCTATGTGGACGCCCCCTCGGTCGCCGCCCTGCCCCCGGAATACCTGCACGAGCCCAAGCTGGCGCTCGGCTCCGGCGCGGACGGGCTGGACGCCACCCGCGTGATCCTGCGCGAGGCCGCGCGCCACCTCAACCCCGGCGGCCTGCTGGCGGTGGAGATCGGCCACAACCGCGCGGCCCTGGAGGCCGCCTTCCCCGAGCTGGAGTTCACCTGGCCCGAGGTCGAGGGCGGCGAGGACACGATCTTCCTCATCTCGCGCGAACAGCTGCCAGGCTGACGCCTACAATTCACCCACCGCCTGCCCCGACAAGGACACCACACATGGAGAACGTCATGGAACAAGTCGATGTCTTTATGGCCTCGCTCACCACCTTCTGGACCCAGCTCGCCAGCTTCGTGCCGCAGCTGATCGCCGCCCTGGTGCTGCTGTTCCTCGGCTGGATCCTCGCCAAGGTGGCGCGCAGCGGCGTGCGTCGCCTGCTGGTCGCCATCAAGTTCGACAAGATCACGCAGAAATCCGGCCTCGAGGCCTTCATGCAGCACGCCGAGCTGGAGCTCTCCCTGGCCGGCGTGATCAGCGAGCTGGTGTACTGGCTGATCATCCTGGTGATGATCGTCACCGTCGCCAATTCGCTCGGCCTGCAGATGGTCGCGGACCTGTTCAACAAGGTGGTGTTCTATATCCCCAACGTCATCGTCGCCATCCTCGTGCTGGTGTTCGGCACCATCCTCGCCCGCTTCATCAACCGCCTGGTGTTCGCCTGGCTCAGCAACATGGAGTTCGAGGGCGCGCTCACCGTCTCCACCTTCTCCGAGTACGCGATGATGGTGTTCGTGTTCTTCATCGCCATGGAGCAGCTGCAGATCGCCAACGAACTGCTCACCGCCGCCTTCATCATCGCCTTCGGCGCCGTCGGCCTGGCCTTCGCCATCGCCTTCGGCCTGGGCGCGCAGGGCTGGGCCGCCAAGGTGATCGAGCGCCTGGTCGAGCACAAGAAACAACCATAGCCTCGCCTCGTCCGTGCGCCGCACCGGCCAGACCTTCCTGCTCGCCGGCGTCTGGCTCGGCCTCGGCCTGCTGCTCTACGTCTTCTTCCTGCGCCAGGAGGCACCGCCGCCTCGCCTCGTCGGCGCCGACGCCGTCGAACTGCAGCGCGGCCGCGACGGGCATTTCCACATCGACGGGCGGATCGGCGGCGAACCCGTGCGCTTCCTCATCGACACCGGCGCCAGCGCCGTCTCCGTCTCCGAGGCCCTGGCACGGCGCGCCGGCCTGGGCTGCGAGCGCGCCGCCACCTTCAACACCGCGAACGGCACGGTGCGTGGCTGCACGACGCGCGCCGCGACACTGGAGATCGGCCCCTTCCAGCTACGCGACGTCGCCGTGGTCGTCCTGCCGAACCTCGATGGCAATGCCCTGCTGGGCATGAACGTGTTGCGGCATCTGGACATGCGGCAGGAAGGGGAGCGCCTGCGGCTATCGTTGCCCTCGAACTGAGGTCGTCGGGCAGGCGGCCCTCGGGAAAGGGCCGCCCCGGGTCATCTTGACCCACGCGGGGGGCGGTCTGGGCGCATACCGGCCCAGGCGCTCAGAGCGCCTGGCGCCAGGTCAGGAAGGCACGCCGGTCGAGGCGATAGGACGGCGTGAAGTCGATGTGGTCGCCGTTCGCGGCCTGCACCACCAAGGCAGCCTCGCCTGCCTTGCCGCCGATCCGGAACCCCTTGGCAAGGCGCAGGTCGAGCTGGCCATAGGCGGGCACCACCAGCCCCTGGCTGACGAAGTACATGCTGCCGACCCGCGAATACATCAGGCTGAGGTCCATGTCCGCGGGCAGCCGCTGGAAGACGGCGAGCGAGGAGATGGTCTTGGGCGCCCTCCCGGTATCCTGCGGAGAGGTGGACGTCGCATCAGGGTCGAGACGCAGGTGGGTATGGTTGAGCCGGACATCGGTATCACGCCCGGCCTGCCAGCGGAGCTGCGCCTCCCAGCCGCGTTGCGTGCTGGGGTCCTTGTTGGTCACGTCCCAGGGAATGGCGCCGGTCTTGACGATGACGCTGTCGAGGCGTTCCTCGAACAGGCGCAGGTCCACATCCAGGCCAAGCCCGCGGAAGCGCCCCAGATAGCCGAGTTCACTCGCATCGATACGCTCCGGCCGCACCGAACCGGTCATATGGAACAACTGGGCGCCGTACAGCGGCCACTGCCAGTCGCCCTTCGCCTCCAGTTGGCTGGGCAGGCGAAAGGCGCGGGTGACTCCGGCGCGCAGGGTATGGTCCTGGCTCAGGTGATGGTTGACCATCAGCCTGGGCGCGGTGTGATCCCCAGTGAAACCGTCGTGCTCCCAAAGCCCGCCGGCATTCACCACCCAGTCCGGGGCGGGGCGCCATTCCAGGTTGCCGAACAGGCGCCAGACGGCATTGCTCTGCGTCGGGTCGCTGGCAAACAGATAGCCTGAGTCGATGCCCTCGAAACGATATTCCGCCCCCCACACCAGGCGCGTCTGCCCGCTCAACGCCGTGGTGTGCTGGAGGTTCGCGTTGACGCGCCGGGTGCGGCCATCCGCCGGGATGACGCTGGGAAAGAAATCGTCGAAGACCTCGTCGTCCACCATGACGCTGGCGCGCAGCTCGTTGCTGGCATCGAGCTGCCGTTGCCAGCGCAGGTGGGCATAGAGGTTGCGCCAGATCTCCGTGCGCTGGGGCACGGTCCAGCCCAACCCCGACGGGCCCCATGGCGCGCCCCAGCCGAACTCCACCAGCCCCGCGCTCAGGCTCAGTTCGTCGCGGTTGTTGGGGCGCATGTCACCGCGGAAATGCAACTGCAGCACGCGCTTGTCGTCGTCCGGCCCCCTGAAGCCGTCATCCTGGCGCTGCGACACGGTGAGGCGGAAGGACTTGTCCACGTCCCCCCAGCCGATGCGGGCGGTCGCATCCGCGACCCCCTGCTGCCCCAGCGCCACGTTGACCAGTCCGCCGTGCGTATCCTCGGCGTGGCGCGTGACGATGTTGACCACGCCGAGGAAGGCGTTGGCGCCGTAGGCGGCGGAGTTGGAGCCGCGCACCACCTCGATGCGCTCGATGTCGTCGAGCACCACGCCCATCATGCCGTAGGCGGCGTTGCCCAGGACGAGACCGGAATAGACCGAGCGTCCGTCGATGTAGACCTGCAGGCGCCGGTTGTAGGCGTCGTAGTCCGCATGGTAGGTGGCGAAGGGCCGCGCGCCGCCGTCGAAGTGCGAGACGATGAAGCCGGGCACCAGGCGCAACAGCTCCGCCAGCTCGCGCGCGCCGGAGCGCCGGATCATGTCGCGGTCGATCACGGTCACCGCCGCCGGCGTCTCGTCCAGCGGCTGGGCCAGCCGCGTCACCGACAGCACGACCGGCATGTCTTCCTGGAAACCGGCGTCCGGCATGGCGGCCTTTGCGCCGCCGGCCAGGCCGAACGCGCTCAGCAGGCAGGCCAGGAGACCGCTACGAATGGGAAGGGCCCAGGACATTAGGAATGCGCAATGAAAATCAAGGAAGCGATAGTATCTGAGCCCGCCTCCCCTGACATACCTAAGTAGTGCAACGAGGCGCCCCCGTCCGCCTCAAGCGCCAGCCTTGAGCACCCAGGTCAACCCCGCCAGGCAGGCCAGCAGCAGGCCCAGCTGCAAGCGCGACCACCAGGTGAAGCGTCTGCCCAGTGCATCCGGCGGCAAGTTGCTGAGGAGGTAGGGGCGGCGGTCGCCGGGGCGTTGCATGTGGTGGCGCGTGGGTTGCGCGCGCGATTCCGCGTGGCGGCGGGCGATCTCGCGGCGCGCGGCCTGGCGGGCGAGCAGCCATTCCTTGGGGCTGATGTCGCCATCCCCGTCCAGGTCGAAGCGGCGGTGCAGTTCGGCCTTGTCCTGCTTCCATTCCGCCAGCAGTTCGCCTTCGTCGCGGCGGACGTCGAGGACGAGGTCCTCGGCGCGGACGCTGCGGAACAGGCCCAGGGCGTAGAGCCGGTCGCCCTTGAGCAGGACTTCTTCCGTGTAGCGCAAGTCTCCTTCGCGCCGGGTCTCCTTGTGCGTGGTCTGGACGTGCGCGCCGACGGGGTTGATGGTGCAGCGGCCGCTGCCGTCCTCCAGATCGAAGGGGGCGTCGCTCTCGCCGCTCTCGACCTGCTCCCACTTGTTGTCGCGTTCCCGCTCCACACGGTAGCGGTACCACAGGCAGGGCAGATGCAGGTGCGGGGTGCCGAGCTCCAGGCCGTCGTTGGGTTGCGCCACACCGTGCAGTTCGACATAGCCCTGGGCGGCGGAAGCGACGCGCGAGGTGGGTGTGTCGTTGATGGCGCGCGCCAGGCGCAGGGCGTAGAGCCAGCCGATCAGGCCCAGCAGCGCCACGCCGGGCAGCGCCAGGGTCCAGCCCGAAAGGCTTCCCTCATCCAGCGCCCAGATGGCCAGAGCGAACTGGAGGAACGGCAGAAAGGAAAGGAGGTCTCCGCGCCAGGCGCGAGACATCAGGCGAACAGCTTCTTGAGGTCCACATCCTTCAGGTCATCGGCCTGGAAGGTCAGCAGTTCGCGCGGGCCGAAGCCGAACAGGCGGGCGATCACGGCGTCCGGGAACTGCTCGATGCGGACGTTGTTGATGTTGACGCTCTCGTTGTACAGCTCGCGCCGGTCGGCGATCGCCTCTTCCAGGCCGGTGATGCGCTGCATGAGCTGGGCGAACTGTTCGTTGGCGCGCAGCTCCGGGTAGGCCTCCGCGACCGCGAAGATCTGCCCAAGCCCCAGCCGCAGGGCGCCTTCCGCGACACCCAGGGCGGGGATGTCCTGGGCCTGGCTTGCGGCCTGCACGCGGGCGCGGGCCTCGGTGACGCGCTGCAGGGTCTCCTGCTCGAACTGCTTGTACTGCCTGCACGCCTCCACCAGCTTGGGCAGCTCGTCGTGGCGCTGCTTGAGCAGCACGTCGATGTTGGACCAGGCCTTGGCGACGTTGTGCTTGATCTGCACCAGGGCGTTGTAGACGAACACGCCGTAGATCAGGACGAGGGCGACCAGGGCCCAGAAGACGATGGCGGTGGACATGCGGGACCTCCCTTTCAATGCCTCATGCCGGCATCGCCGGCATGGCTCACTCTTCCTCGGAATCCAGAACCGGCTGCAGCCCGGAGAGCTTCTCCCCCTCGCCCAGGTTGATCAGGGTGACGCCCTGGGTGGAGCGGCCGGCCTCGCGGATCTCCTTGACGCGGGTGCGGATCAGCACGCCGCCGGTGGTGATCAGCATCACCTCGTCCTCCGGCTGCACCAGCACCGCCGCCACCACCTTGCCGTTGCGCGCGGAGGTGGAGATGGCGATCACGCCCTGGGTGCCGCGCCCGGTCTGGCGGTACTCACCCACCGGCGTGCGCTTGCCGTAGCCGTTCTCGGTCGCCGCCAGGACCTGTTCGTCGTCGCTGTGCGCCACCAGCAGGCTGATGACCTCGGCGCCGGCGGGCATCTTGATGCCGCGTACACCACGCGAGACGCGGCCCATGGCGCGCACCTCGCCCTCGTTGAAGCGGTTGGCCTTGCCCTCGTTGGAGAACAGCATGATCTGATGCATGCCGTCGGTGATCGCCACGCCCACCAGGCGGTCGCCCTCGTCCAGGTTGATGGCGATGATGCCGGCGCTGCGCGGGCGCGAGAAGTCGGACAGCACGGTCTTCTTCACCGTGCCGAGGGCGGTGGCCATGAACACGTAGTGCTGCTCGTCGAACTCCTTCACCGGCAGGATGGCGGTGACCTTCTCGTCGCCCTCCATCTTGATCAGGTTGACGATGGGCTTGCCGCGCGCCGCGCGGCCGCCCTGCGGCACCTCGTAGACCTTGAGCCAGAACATCCGCCCCTTGCTGGTGAAGCAGAGGATGTAGTCGTGCGTGTTGGCGATGAAGAGGTTGTCGATGAAGTCCTCTTCCTTGGTGCCCGCCGCCATCTTGCCGCGCCCGCCGCGCTTCTGCGTGCGGTACTCGTCGAGCGGCTGGGCCTTGATGTAGCCGGTGTGCGAGAGGGTGACCACCACGTCCTGCGGCGTGATCAGGTCCTCCATGGACATCTCGCGCGCGTCGGTGATGATCTCGGAGCGGCGCTTGTCGCCGAACGCGGCCTTCATCTCGCCCAGCTCGGTGACGATGATCTCGGTGACGCGCTCGGGCTTGTCGAGGATGTCGAGCAGGTCGGCGATGCGCTCCATCACCTCCTTGTACTCGCCGACGATCTTGTCCTGCTCCAGGCCGGTCAGGCGCTGCAGGCGCAGGTCGAGGATGGCCTGGGCCTGCACCTCGGTGAGGTAGTAGCCGTCCTTGTGCAGGCCGTACTGCGGCTCCAGGTCCTCCGGGCGGAAGGCGTCCGCGCCGGCGGAGAGCAGGTCACCCTTGGCGCGGTCCAGCATGTCCTCCACCACCTGCGAGCGCCAGGACTTGGCGAGCAGGGCGGCCTTCGCCTCGGGCGGCGTGGCGGAGGCCTTGATCAGGGCGATGATCTCGTCCACGTTGGCCAGGGCCACGGCCAGGCCTTCCAGGATGTGGCCGCGGGCGCGCGCCTTGCGAAGCTCGAACTGGGTGCGGCGGGTGACCACCTCGCGGCGGTGCTTGAGGAAGGCCTCGAGGAACTGCTTCAGGTTCAGCAGGCGCGGCTGGCCGTCGAGCAGGGCCACCATGTTCATGCCGAAGGTGTCCTGCATCTGCGTCTCTTTGTACAGATTGTTCAGGATCACCTCGGGGACTTCGCCGCGCTTCAGCTCGATCACCACGCGCATGCCGGACTTGTCCGACTCGTCGCGGATCTCGCTGATGCCCTCCAGGCGCTTCTCGCGCACCAGTTCGCCGATCTTGGCGCACAGGTTGGCCTTGTTCACCTGGTAGGGCAGTTCGTCGATGATCACCGCCTGGCGGCCGCCGCCCTTCTCGATGTCCTCGAAGTGGCACTTGGCGCGCATCACCACGCGGCCGCGGCCGGTGCGGTAGCCGTCCTTCACCCCGGCGGTGCCGTAGATGATGCCGGCGGTGGGGAAGTCCGGGGCGGGGACGATGTCGATCAGGTCGTCGACGGAGATGAAGGGGTCCTTCAGCACCGCCATGCAGGCGTCGATGATCTCGCCCATGTTGTGCGGCGGGATGTTGGTCGCCATGCCCACGGCGATGCCGGTGGAACCGTTCACCAGCAGGTTGGGGAACTTGGCGGGCAGGATCAGGGGTTCGTGCTCGGAGCCGTCGTAGTTGGGGCCGAAGTCGACGGTCTCCTTGTCGATGTCCGCCAGCAGTTCGTGCGCCAGCTTGGCCATGCGGATCTCGGTGTAACGCATGGCGGCGGCGTTGTCGCCGTCCACCGAGCCGAAGTTGCCCTGGCCGTCCACCAGCGGGTAGCGCAGCGAGAAGTCCTGCGCCATGCGCACGATGGTGTCGTACACCGCGGTGTCGCCGTGCGGGTGGTACTTACCGATCACGTCGCCGACCACGCGGGCGGACTTCTTGTAGGCCTTGTTCCAGTCGTTGGAGAGCTCGTGCATGGCGAACAGCACACGCCGGTGCACGGGCTTGAGGCCGTCCCGCACGTCCGGCAGGGCGCGCCCCACGATCACGCTCATGGCGTAATCGAGATAGGAGCGGCGCATCTCCTCTTCCAGACTGACGGGCAGAGTCTCCTTGGCGAACTGATTTTCCATTGCGGAATGGCCTTGTTATGGGTGTTGAAAATTCACGGGAGTTTAACACGCCGTCCGGCCCGCCCATGCCCGCCCCCCCACATCGCCAGCCGACGCGCGCACGAACCACACCCGCGCAGGACAGGTACACTGCCCGCCACAAGAACAACTCAGGAGACACCGCGATGGCCAGGCAAGCCCAGACCGAAACGGCAGCGCTGTTCCGCGAAGACATCCGCACCGGACTCTCGGTCGACGCCCTTAAACGGGCCTTCCTCGACAACCTGTTCTACACCCAGGGTCGCTTCCTCAAGGTGGCCACCCCCAACGACCACTACCAGGCCCTCGCCTACACCCTGCGCGACCGCCTGCTGCAGCGCTGGGTGAGTACGGTGCAGACCTATGCGCGCAGCAACTGCCGCACCGTCTGCTACCTGTCCGCCGAATACCTGCCCGGCCCGCACCTCGCCAACAACCTGCTCAACCTCGGCATCACCGAGAAGGTGCGCCAGGCCCTCGCCGAACTCGACCTGGACCTCGACGCCATCGTCGAGCGGGAGGAGGAGCCGGGCCTGGGCAACGGCGGTCTGGGCCGCCTGGCCGCCTGCTTCATGGATTCGCTGGCGACCCTGGAGATCCCCGCCATGGGCTACGGCATCCGCTACGAATACGGCATCTTCGACCAGGAGATCCGCGACGGCTGGCAGGTCGAGACCTCCGACACCTGGCTGCACTTCGGCAACCCCTGGGAGGTGCGGCGCCCCAACATCGTCCACGAGGTGGGCGTCGGCGGACACACCGAGGAATACACCGACACACAGGGACACCGGCGCGTGCGCTGGGTGCCGGGCGACGTGTTCCGCGGCATCGCCCACGACACGCCCATCCTCGGCCACGGCGTCAACACGGTGAACCTGCTGCGCCTGTGGGCGGCCGAGGCCTCCGAATCCTTCGACTTCCAGGCCTTCAACCAGGGCGACTACGTCGGCGCGGTGATGCGCAAGGTACGCTCCGAGACCATATCCAAGGTGCTCTACCCGAACGACGAGGCGGAGACCGGCAAGCGTCTGCGCCTGATCCAGCAGTACTTCTTCGTATCCTGTTCGCTGCAGGACATGCTGCGCATCCAGCAGACCACCGGCCAGCCGCTCACGCAGTTCCACGAGAAGTTCGCGGCCCAACTCAACGACACCCACCCGACCATCGCCGTGGCGGAACTGATGCGCCTGCTGGTGGACGTGCACCAGATCGACTGGGACAACGCCTGGGAGATCACGCGCAACACCTTCGCCTACACCAACCACACCCTGCTGCCCGAGGCGCTGGAGAAGTGGCCCCTGCCCCTGTTCGCGAGCGTGCTGCCGCGCCACCTGGAGATCATCTACGCGATCAACGGCCGTTTCCTGGACGAGATGCGCCTGCGCTATCCCTTCGACCCGGAGCGTATCGCCCGCCTCTCCATCATCGACGAGAGCGGCGACAAGTTCGTGCGCATGGCCAACCTCGCCTGCGTCGGCAGCCATGCCATCAACGGCGTCGCCGAACTGCACACGCGCCTGCTCGGCGACACGGTGCTGAAGGACTTCCACGACACCTGGCCGGAAAAGTTCCAGAACAAGACCAACGGCGTCACGCCGCGACGCTTCGTCATGCTCGCCAATCCCGGCCTCTCCGCCCTCCTCACCGAGACCCTGGGCGAGGGCTGGGTCAAGGACCTCGGCCGCCTGCGCGAGCTCGAACGCCATGCCGACGACGCCGCCTTCCAGGCGCGCTGGCGGGCGGTGAAGCTGGAACGCAAGGAGAACCTGGCGCGCCACATCGAGCACCAGCTCGGCGTCCGGCTCGATCCGGACAGCCTGTTCGACATCCAGGTCAAGCGCATCCACGAGTACAAACGCCAGCACCTCAACCTGCTGCACGTCATCACCCTCTACAACCGCATCAAGCACGACCCGGGCATCGCCATGCAGCCGCGCACCTTCGTGTTCGGCGGCAAGGCCGCGCCGGGCTACTACCTGGCGAAGCTGATCATCAAGCTGATCAACAGCGTGGCCGAGGTGGTCAACCGCGACCCGCAGGTCGCCGGACGGCTCAAGGTGGTGTTCGTGCCGGATTTCAGCGTCAAGGTGGCGCACCACGTCTATCCTGCCGCCAACCTCTCCGAACAGATCTCCACCGCGGGCAAGGAGGCCTCGGGCACGGGCAACATGAAGTTCTCCCTCAACGGCGCGCTCACCATAGGCACCCTGGATGGCGCCAACGTCGAGATACGCGAGGAGGTCGGCGCGGAGAACTTCTTCCTGTTCGGGCTCACCGCCGACGAGGTGGCGCGCGTCAAGGCCGAGGGCTACCGGCCGTGGGAGATCTGCCAGGGCAACGAGGAGTTGCGCGGCGCGCTCGACCTGATCGGCAGCGGCCTGTTCTCGCATGGCGACGCCAGCCTGTTCCGGCCGCTGATCGACAACCTTCTGGGCCGAGACGAATACCTCCTGTGCGCCGACTACGCCGGTTACGTCGCCTGCCAGGAGCAGGTCAGCCGCACCTACGCGGACGCCGCGGCCTGGACCCGCATGTCCATCCTCAACGTGGCGCGCATGGGCAAGTTCTCCTCCGACCGCACCATCGCCGAGTACTGCCGCGACATCTGGCGCGTGCAGCCGGTGCCCGTGCAGCTGCTGGGCTAGGATAGCCGCGCGACCAACCGATCCGTCATCGACACGCCATGAACACGCACACCAGCCAGCACGACGACACGCCCAGGCACTGCGACCTGCGCCTGGACGCCGAATGGATCATCCCAGTGGAACCCGCCGGCACGGTGCTGCACCACCACAGCCTGCTGGTCAGGGACGGGCGCATCGCCGCCATCCTCCCGCATGCCGAGGCGGACGCCTGGGAGGCCGCCGAGCGTCTGAGCCTGCCCGGCCACGCGCTGATCCCCGGCCTCATCAACCTGCATACCCACGCCGCCATGGCCCTGCTGCGCGGCTACGCGGACGACCTGCCGCTGATGATCTGGCTGCGCGAGCACATCTGGCCCGCCGAGGCGCGCTGGATGTCGCCCGAGTTCGTGCGCGACGGCACGCGCCTTGCCTGCGTCGAAATGCTCAAGGGCGGCATCACCTGCTTCAACGACATGTACTTCTTCGCCGAGGCGACCGTGGAGGCGGCGACCGCCGCCGGTCAGCGCGTCGCCGCGGGACTCATCGTCATCGACTTCCCCACCGCCTACGCGGCGGACCCGGACGGCTATCTGCACAAGGGCATCGAGATGCGCGACGCCTGGAAGCACGAGCCCCTGGCGAGCTTCTGCCTGGCACCGCATGCGCCCTACTCCACCGGCGACCGCACCCTGGAGAAGGTGGCGACCTACGCGGCGCAGCTCGACCTGCCGATCCACATGCACGTGCACGAGACCGAGGACGAGATCGCGCACGGCCTCGGCAGCCACCAGCTGCGGCCGTTGGCGCGTCTGCGCAACCTCGGCCTGCTGGGACCGGGCTTCGTCGCCGTGCATGCCGTGCACCTGCAGGATGGCGAGATCGAGCTGCTCGCCGGCCACGGCTGCCACGTCGCGCACTGCCCCAGCTCGAACCTCAAGCTGGCGAGCGGCATGGCGCCGGTGGCGCGGCTCCTGGAGCAAGGGGTGAACGTCGGCATCGGCACGGACAGCGCCGCCAGCAACAACCGCCTCGACCTGTGGGAAGAGATGCGTCTCACCGCCCTGCTCGCCAAGGGCGTCGCCAACGACCCCGCCGTCGTGCCCGCGCACGCCGCCCTGCGCATGGCCACCCTGGACGGCGCGCGTGCCCTCGGCCTGGATGGCTCGACCGGCTCGCTCACGCCCGGCAAGCAGGCGGACATGGTGGCGGTCGACCTTTCCGGCGCGGCGACCCAGCCCTGCTACGACCCGGTGTCACAGCTGGTCTACAGCGCCGGGCGGCAGGAAGTGCGGCACGTCTGGGTGGCGGGCCGGCAGCTGGTGCGCGACGGCGCCTGCCTGAGCCTGGACGAGGCCGAGGTGCTGCGGCGCGCGCGCGCCTGGCGCGAGCGGGTCAGCCAGCGCGCCTGAGCGGCTTTCGCCAGGTGGGCTTGGCGCCGGCCGCGGGGCCGTCGACCTCGCGCCACTCGCCAGGTGCCAGCCCCTCGACGCACCGATCTCCGATGCGCCAGCGCACCAGGCGCAGGGTGGGGAAGCCCACCTTCGCGGTCATGCGCCGCACCTGGCGGTTCTTGCCTTCCACCAGGACGATCTCCAGCCAGCTGGTGGGGATGTGCTTGCGGAAGCGCACCGGCGGATCGCGCGGCCACAGCCCCTGCGGCTCCGCGATGGTCCGCGCCTGCGCGGGCAGGGTCACGAAGTCGCCGAGGTCGACGCCCGCGCGCAATTGCCGCAGCGCCGCCTCATCGGGAACGCCCTCCACCTGTACCCAATAGGTCTTGGGCTGCTTGTGCCGGGGATCGGCGAGGCGGTGCTGGAGGGCCCCGTCGTCGGTTAAAATCAGCAGTCCCTCGCTGTCCGCATCCAGCCGGCCGGCCGCGTAGACCCCGGGCATGGGAATGTAGTCCTTCAGGCCCGGACGCCCCGCCTCCGAGGTGAACTGGCTCAGCACCCCATAGGGCTTGTTGAACAGGATGATGCGGGCCATCGCTTTCTTTACTTTTGTCAGGAGTCACACGTGACCAGCCGCATTCAGGTGCCCGCCCAGGGCGAGAAGATCACCGTCAACGCCGATAACTCCCTGAATGTGCCGGATCGGCCGATTATCCCCTTCATCGAGGGCGACGGCACCGGCGTCGACATCACCCCGGTGATGCGCGCCGTGCTCGACGCGGCGGTGGCCAAGGCCTACGCCGGCAAGAAGAAGATCGAATGGATGGAGGTCTACGCCGGCGAGAAGGCCACCAAGGTCTACGACGCCGACACCTGGATGCCGGACGAGACCGTGCAGGCCGCAAAGGACTACGTGGTCTCCATAAAGGGCCCGCTCACCACCCCCACCTCCGGCGGCATCCGCTCCCTCAACGTCGCCCTGCGCCAGATGCTGGACCTGTACGTCTGCCTGCGGCCGGTGCGCTACTTCCAGGGGGTGCCCTCGCCGGTGAAGGAACCCGAGAAGGTCGACATGGTGATCTTCCGCGAGAACACCGAGGACATCTACGCCGGCGTGGAATGGGAGGCCGGCTCTCCTGAAGTGAAGAAGGTCATCGAGTTCCTGCAAAAGGAGATGGGCGTCAAGAAGATCCGCTTCCCCGAGACCTCCGCCATCGGCATCAAGCCCGTGTCGATCGAGGGCTCCGAGCGCCTGATCCGCAAGGCCATCCAGTACGCCATCGACAACAAGCGCAAGTCGGTGACCCTGGTGCACAAGGGCAACATCATGAAGTTCACCGAGGGCGGCTTCAAGAAGTGGGGCTACGAGCTGGCAGCGCGCGAGTTCGGCGCCAAGCCGATCGGCGAGGGCCCGTGGATGGAACTGCCGAACGGCATCGTCATCAAGGACGTGATCGCCGACGCCTTCCTGCAGCAGATCCTGCTGCGCCCCGCCGAATACGACGTGATCGCGACCCTGAACCTGAACGGCGACTACGTCTCCGACGCCCTCGCGGCCGAGGTGGGCGGCATCGGCATCGCCCCGGGCGCGAACCTGTCCGACACCGTGGCGATGTTCGAGGCCACGCACGGCACCGCCCCCAAGTACGCCGGCAAGGACTATGTGAACCCGGGCTCCATCATCCTCTCGGGCGAGATGATGCTGCGGCACATGGGCTGGCTGGAAGCGGCGGACCTGATCATCAAGGGCATGGATGGCGCCATCAAGTCGAAGAACGTCACCTACGACTTCGCCCGGCTGATGGACAATGCGAAGGAGATCTCCTGCTCGGCCTTCGGCCAGGAAATCATTCGTTGGATGGATTGAGTTTCTGAATGCGCGGGGGTGATTCGCTCACCCCCATTTCGTGCAGGAGTTGCAACAACTCCTCCGCGATCGGCCCAAGCTCTTCCTTCTGCCGTTCCAGACCGGAAAGCAGCTGGGCCACTTCACCTGGCGCATGCGACTCGCCGGGCCTGATTCCATGATGGGTACTCATTTTGGCCGCTCCAGCACCAACGCCTTGTTTGACGTATAGCACAGCGGCCTGGCAACAACAGATGACTTGCTGACGGCTCAAGCGGCGGGCCCGAAGTGCCCGTCGCCTGCCGGTTTGGCTATGGCACTGCTTACATCGGCTGGATGTTGGCGGCCTGCTTGCCTTTCGGACCCTCGACGATGTCGAAAGACACGCGCTGGTTTTCCTTCAGGGTCTTGAACCCCTTGGATTGGATAGCGGAAAAATGGGCGAACAGATCATCGCCACCGCCATCGGGGGTGATGAAACCAAAGCCTTTCGAGTCGTTGAACCATTTAACAGTGCCAGTGGCCATTGAAACTACTCCTCCAGAAAACGAAATATCCGCCCGGCCGAAAAATTCAGGATTGGAGCCGAACGGCGGCTTTTTACTCGGCATTTCACCTCAGCGTCAATCGCCATTTTCCGCGTCTTGAAAAAAAACGCATGGCCGCCACAATCCCCCTTATCCGGAACCTTCCCGCAAACTGCGAAACCGCCATGGCCGTCAGGCAAAAAGAGGAAACCTCGTTCGCCACGGAGTTCGTCCCCGCCGAACCACCGCCGATGTTTAAAGTTTTGCTCCTGAATGACGATTACACCCCCATGGAGTTCGTGGTGAAGGTGCTGCAACAGTTTTTTCACATGGACCGCGAACAAGCCACCGTGGTGATGCTCAAAGTGCATAATGAAGGTGCGGGGATCGCCGGGGTATTCCCTCGCGACGTGGCCGAGACGAAGGTGCATCAGGTACTGGCCTATGCCCGTAGCCACCAGCACCCCCTGCAGTGTGTGATGGAGGAAGACCGATGATTGCCCAAGAGTTGGAAGTGAGCCTGCACATGGCCTTCATGGAGGCCAGGCAGAAGCGCCACGAGTTCATCACCGTGGAGCACCTGCTGCTGGCGATGCTGGACAATCCCTCCGCCGCCGAGGTGCTGCGCGCCTGCGCCGCCAATGTCGACGACCTGCGCAAGAAACTCGCCGACTTCATCGAGCGGCATACCCCGAGCGTGCCTGGCGAGACCGAGGTCGACACGCAGCCGACGCTCGGCTTCCAGCGCGTGATCCAGCGCGCCATCCTGCACGTGCAATCCTCCGGCAAGAAGGAAGTGACCGGCGCCAACGTCCTGGTGGCGATCTTTGGCGAGAAGGATTCGCACGCCCTGCACTTCCTCACACAGCAGGGCCTGACCCGTCTCGACGTGGTCAACTACATCTCGCACGGCATCGCCAAGACGCCGCAGGAGGCCGCCCCGGCCAACCGCAACGAGACCGCGAGCGAACAGGCGGAGGGCGAGGACAAGGCCGCCTCGCCGCTGGATTCCTTCACCGTCAATCTCAACGCCCAGGCCCTGGCAGGCAAGATCGACCCGCTGATCGGCCGCGACCTGGAGTTGGAGCGGGTGATTCAGACCCTGTGCCGCCGGCGCAAGAACAACCCGCTGCTGGTTGGCGAAGCCGGCGTCGGCAAGACCGCCATCGCCGAGGGCCTGGCACGGCGCATCATCATGAACGAGGTGCCGGACGTGCTGGAAGGCGCCACCGTCTACGCCCTGGACATGGGCGCCCTGCTCGCCGGCACCAAGTACCGCGGCGATTTCGAGCAGCGCCTGAAGGCCGTGATCAAGCAGCTCGCCAGCAATCCCAAGGCGATCCTGTTCATCGACGAGATCCATACCGTGATCGGTGCCGGCGCGGCCTCGGGCGGCACCCTCGACGCCTCCAACCTGCTCAAACCCGCGCTCTCCTCCGGGCAGCTGCGCTGCATCGGCGCGACCACCTACAACGAGTTCCGCGGCATTTTCGAGAAGGACCACGCCCTCTCCCGCCGTTTCCAGAAGGTGGACGTGAAGGAGCCCTCCGTGGAGGAGACTGTGGCCATCCTCAAGGGCCTGAAGTCGCGCTTCGAGGCGCACCACAACGTCAAGTACACGCAGGGCGCGCTGTCCACGGCCGCTGAGCTGTCGGCGCGCTTCATCAACGACCGCCACCTACCGGACAAGGCGATCGACGTGATCGACGAGGCGGGCGCCGCGCAGCGCATCCAGCCCAAGTCCAAGCAGAAGCGCATGATCACCACCAAGGAGATCGAGGACATCGTCGCCAAGATCGCGCGCGTGCCGGCCAAGACCGTGGCGAGCGACGAGCGCAACGCGCTGAAGAAGCTGGACCGCGACCTCAAGGCGGTGGTGTTCGGCCAGGACGCATCCATCCATGCCCTCGCCACGGCGATCAAGATGTCCCGCTCCGGCCTCGGCAACCCCGGCAAGCCGATCGGCTCCTTCCTGTTCTCCGGCCCCACCGGCGTGGGCAAGACCGAGGTGGCGCGCCAGCTCGCCTTCACCCTGGGCGTCGAGCTGATCCGCTTCGACATGTCCGAATACATGGAGCGCCACGCGGTGTCGCGTCTGATCGGCGCGCCCCCCGGCTACGTGGGCTTCGAGCAGGGCGGCCTGCTCACCGAGGCGATCACCAAGCACCCCTACGCGGTACTGCTGCTGGACGAGATCGAGAAGGCCCACCCGGACATCTTCAACGTCCTGCTGCAGGTCATGGACCACGGCACCCTCACGGACAACAACGGCCGCAAGGCGGACTTCCGCAACGTGATCATCATCATGACCACCAACGCAGGCGCCGAGGCGATCACCAAGACCGGCATCGGCTTCACCCTGGACCGGAAGGCCGGCGACGAGATGGCCGAGATCAAGCGCATGTTCAGCCCGGAGTTCCGCAACCGCCTGGACGCCACCATCTCCTTCGCCCCCCTGTCGGAAGAGATCATCCTGCGCGTGGTGGACAAGTTCCTGCTGCAACTGGAGGAACAACTGCACGCCAAGAAGGTGGAGGTGCACTTCACCGACGCCCTGCGCAAGTGGCTGGCCAGCAAGGGCTTCGACCCGCTGATGGGCGCGCGGCCGATGGCGCGCCTGATCCAGGACACCATCCGCAAGGCCCTTGCCGATGAGCTGCTGTTCGGCCGCCTGGCGGACGGCGGCGAGGTAACCGTGGACGTGGACGAGGGCGGCGAGATCCGCCTGCAGTTCGAGGAGGCCCTGGCGACGGCCGAGGCCTGACGCCAGCCCCTCCCCGACGGCCGGCCGTTCAGCCGGCCGTTTTCATTTCCTCAATGCGTGCCGCGCGCGGCCTTGAACAACTCGAAGAAGTTGCGCGTCGAGGCCTGCGCGACCTCCTCCACGCCGATGCCGCGCAGGGTGGCGATCTCCTCCGCGACGTGCCGCACATAGGCCGGCTCGTTGCGCTGGCCGCGGTGCGGCGTGGGGGCCAGGTAGGGGGAGTCCGTCTCGATCAGCAGGCGCTCCAGCGGCACCTGGCGCGCCACCTCCTTGAGCGCCTTGGCATTCTTGAAGGTGACGATGCCGGAGAACGAGATATAGAAGCCCATCGCCAGCGCGGCATCCGCCACCTCCTGGCTTTCCGTGAAGCAGTGCATCACCCCGCCGCATTCACGCGCGCCCTCCTCCACCATGATCGCCAGGGTGTCCTCGGCCGCGTTGCGGGTGTGGATGATGAGCGGCCTGCCCGCGAGCTTCGCGGCACGGATGTGGGTGCGGAAGCGCGCACGCTGCCAGTCCACGTCCTCGCGTGCCATGCGGTAATAGTCGAGACCGGTCTCGCCCACCGCCACCACCTTGGGATGCGCGCACAGGCGCACCAGTTCGTCGACGTCCGGCTCACGGCCCTCGTCGTGGTCGGGATGCACGCCGACCGAGGCGAACACGTTGGCATGCGCCTCGGCCACCGCCAGCACGCGCGGCAGGTTCTCCAGGTTCACGCTGACGCACAGGGCGTGGCTGACACCCGCGGCATCCATGTTGGCGAGCAGGGGTGCGACCCCCTCGGCGTAGTCGGGAAAATCGATATGGCAGTGGGAGTCGATGAACATGGCGAAACCGAATGGAAAAAACGCCCCGTTTGGGTTCGGATCCGGGCGCGGGGCCTCGTGGCCTACATCGTATGGGTCTGACGCGTCGACTTCATGGCGTTGCCGAGGATGCCCTCGATCTTGCCGCGCACACCGGCGGAACCTTCCGTGTCGTCGAACTGCACGCCGATGCCCTGCTGGCGGTTGCCCTGCGAGCCCGCGGGGGTGATCCACACCACCTTGCCCGAGACCGGCATGCGCGTGGGATCGTCCATGAGGGTGATCAGCATGTAGACCTGGTCGCCCATCTGGTAGGGGCGATTGGTGGGGATGAACAGGCCACCCGTCCTGAGGTAGGGCATGTAGGCCGCGAACAGCGCCGAGCGTTCCTTGATGGACAGGGACAGCATGCCCGCGCGACCGCTGACCGGCTTGGTCTCCTCACTCATGCGCGACCTCCTGCGACCTGGGCGTAACGAATCAGCCAGGATTCTAACAACAACTGGGTCTGCAACGGATGCCGCAGCCAGCGGGCAGCGCCCAGCAGTTCGCGTTGCAAGGCGAGCAACGCGGCGAGGTCGGCGCCCTGCCCCAGGCGCGCGGTCTGCTCCGCCCGCTCCAGGAAGAAGCGCGAGCTGCCCACCAGGCGCTGCTGCAGCATGTCCTGCACCCAGCGCGCGAGCCAGCCCCAGGCCTCCACGTGCATCGCCTGATAGGCCTGCGCGAGCTGGCAGGCGTCGAGGCCGCGCGCCGCCGCGAGCCGGTCCAGGAAGGCCTCGCGCAGGGCCATGCGCTCGGGCTCGGCGAAGCCGAGCGCTGCCAGCGGCGCGCCGCCCGCCTCGGCGAGCAGGGCCTCGGCGCGCTCGACCCCAGCCTCCCGCAGCCAGGCCAGCGCCACCGCCGCGTCGGGCAGGCCGACGTGCACCTTGCGGCAGCGCGACACCACAGTGGGCAGCAGGCGGCCGATCTGGTGCGAGACGAGGATCAGCAGCACGCCGGGCGGCGGCTCCTCCAGGGTCTTCAACAGGGCGTTGGCGGCCGCGGCGTTCATCAGTTCGGCCGGCTGGAACAGAGCGATGCGCCAGCCGCCGCGGTGCGCGCTGAGGTTGAGGAAGGCAGTGACCTCGCGCACCTGCTCGACGCTGATCGGGCGTCCGCCCCGCTTGGCCGTCTTCGGCTTGTCATCCTCCTCGCCGGCCTCGCCCTCCAGGGGTTCGACGCGGCGGAAGTCCGGGTGGTTTCCCTGCGCGAACCAGTTGCAGGCGTCGCACTCGCCGCAGGGCTGGTGGTCCGCCAGCGGCCGTTCGCACAGCAGCGACTGGGCCAGGGTCTGCGCCAGCTCCAGCTTGCCCACGCCGGCCGGGCCGTGCAGCAGCAGGGCGTGCGGCATGCGCGCGGGCTCCGCCAGCAGCTGCGCGAAGTGCGGCAGGTTCCAGGGGTGGATCACGCCAGCGCCTCCAGGATGCCGAGGAGCTGCGCGCGCACCTCGTCCAGGCTGCGGCTGCCGTCGATCACGCGGATGCGGCCGGAGTGCGCAGCGGCGCGACGCAGGTAGGCGGCGCGCACACGGGCGTGGAAGTCGGCGCGTTCGCGCTCGAAGCGGTCCGGCTCGCGCGCGTTGGCGAGGCGCGCCGCCGCCACCTCGGTCGGCACGTCGAACAGCAGCGTCAGGTGCGGCTGCAGCTCGCCCTGCACCCAGGCCTCCAGCGTCTCCAGGCGCGCCTCGGGCAGGCCGCGGCCGCCGCACTGGTAGGCGAAGCTGGCGTCGGTGAAGCGGTCGGAGATCACCACCTCGCCCGCGGCCAGCGCCGGGCGGATGACCTTGTCGATGTGCTCGCGCCGCGCCGCGAACATCACCAGGGCCTCGGTCTCCGGGTGCATGGCCTCGTGCAGCACGATCTCGCGCAGCCGCTCGCCCACCGGAGTGCCGCCCGGCTCGCGGGTCATGCGCACCGCGCGGCCGCGTTGCCGGAACCAGTCGCCGAGCCACTCGAGGTGGCTGCTCTTGCCGGCGCCGTCGACGCCTTCGAGGGTGATGAACAGACCGCTCATGTCGTTCTCTCAGTTGCGTTTCTGGTAGCGATACACCGCGCGGTTGTGCTCGTCCAGATTGTTGGAAAAGACGTGGCGCCCGTTGCCCATGGCGACGAAGTAGAGGGCACGGCTGTTTTCCGGGTTGAGCGCCGCATGGATCGCATCCTCGCCCGGCAGGGCGATGGGGGTGGGCGGCAGGCCGGCGCGCGTGTAGGTGTTGTAGGGGGTGTCCGTCTCCAGGTCGACGCGCCGCAGGTTGCCGTCGAAGCTCGCGCCGAGGCCGTAGATCACGCTCGGGTCGGTCTGCAGGCGCATGCCGATGCGCAGGCGGTTGATGAACACCGCGGCGATGCGCGCGCGTTCCTCGGGTGCGCCCGTCTCCTTCTCGATGATGGAGGCCATCGCCAGGGCCTCGTCGGGCGTGCGGTAGGGCAGTCCCGACTGTCGCTCCGGCCAGGCGGACTGCAGCACGCCGTGCATGGCCTGGTAGGCGCGCTTGTAGAGGGCCAGGTCCGAGCTGCCGAGGTCGTAGAAATACGTGTCCGGGAAGAAGCGCCCCTCGGGGTGCCCGACATCGGCGCCGATGGCGCGCAGCAGTTCTGCGTCGGACATGCTGCGGCTGTCGTGGCGCAGGTTGGCCTGCGCGTCGAGGGCGCGCCGCATCTCGGCGAAGGTCCAGCCCTCGATGATGGTCACCTTGCCCAACACCGTCTCGCCCAGGGTGATCTTGCGCAACAGGGCCATGGGCGTGGCCGGTTCCGAGAGCGCGTAGCCGCCGGCCTTGACCGCCTGGGACTTGCCCAGCGCGCGCGCCAGCAGCTCGAACAGCAAGGGATGCTCGAGCACGCCCGCCTGCGCCATGTCGCGCGCCGCCGCCTTGAAGCTGGCGCCGTGCGGCACCGAGAAGGCGAGCGGATAGGCCGCGCCGGTCCGCATCGGCGTCAGGGCATACCAGGCCATGGCGCCGGCGGCGAGCGAGCACAGCAGCAGCAGATAGCGGATCAATTTACGCATGCAGCAGATTCCACAAGGTCGGGCTGATCACCGGCGCGCCCCAGGCGCGCCCGTCGAGTCGCGCCGCGCGCCAGAGCAGGATGACACTGTTGGTGAACACGAGTTCGTCGGCCTCCAGCACGTCATCCAGGCCCAGGTCCGCCTCAGCCACCGCGATGCCCGCCCCGGCGGCGCGTTCCATGAGCCTGGCGCGCGCCACGCCGGCGACGCCGCAGGCATCGATGCGTGGTGTGAGCAGGGTGTCGCGCCGCCAGACGAACAGGTTGCTCATCACGCCGCCGACCGCCCTCCCCGCCTGGTCGAGCAGCATGCCCTCGGCGACCTCAGGGTCCTGCCACTCTGCGCGCGCCAGGACGTTCTCCAGACGGTTGAGGTGCTTGACCCCGGCCAGCGCCGGCTGGTGGCCGAGGCGCAGACGGCAGACGCGCGCCGCGACCGATCGCGGTGCGTCGGCGAGGGCCTCGCCCGGCCAGACGGCGACGATACGCGTCGGCGTGGCGAACGCCGGCGGGCGGTAGCCGCGCTCCCCCTCGCCGCGCGTCACGGTCAGGCGCAGCACACCGTGCTCAGGCAGTTGAAGTCGGGAAAGGTCGTCGCGCCAGACGGCCTCGGGCGGACAGACGATGCCGAGGTGGGCGCAGTCGGCGGCAAGCTGGGCAAGCTGCGCATCCCACCAGCGCGGTGCGCCGGCATCGATGCGCAGGGTACGGAACACCCCGTCGCCGTAGCCCAGGCCCCGGTCCAGGGGCGGCACACCGGCACCCGGTCTGCCGTTGACGAGGACTTGCGGCGTGTCCACGGCAGCGGGACGCACGTCGCGGGGGCCGGTCAGACCTTGCGGAAGACCAGGCTGCCGTTGGTGCCGCCGAAGCCGAAGTTGTTCTTCAGCGCGTACTCGATGGCCATGGGCCGCGCCTGGTTGGCGCAGTAGTCGAGGTCGCACTCCGGGTCCTGCTCGAAGATGTTGATGGTCGGCGGCGAGACCTGGTGGTGCACCGCCAGGGTGGTGAACACCGATTCCAGGCCGCCCGCGCCGCCCAGCAGGTGGCCGGTCATGGACTTGGTGGAGTTGACCACCAGCTTCTTCGCCGCGTCGCCGAAGGCCAGCTTGATCGCCTCGGTCTCGTTCTTGTCGCCCAGCGGCGTCGAGGTGCCGTGCGCGTTGACGTACTGCACCTGGTCCGGGTTGATGCCTGCGTCGCGCATGGCGTTGAGCATGGAGCGCTTGGGCCCGTCGGTGTCCGGCGCGGTCATGTGGTAGGCGTCGCCGCTCATGCCGAAGCCGGCGAGTTCCGCGTAGATGCGCGCGCCGCGCGCCTTGGCGTGCTCGTATTCCTCCAGCACCATGACGCCCGCGCCTTCGCCCAGCACGAAGCCGTCGCGCCCGGTATCCCAGGGGCGGCTGGCGGTGGCGGGGTCGTCGTTGCGCGTGGACAGGGCCTTGGCGGCGGAGAAGCCGCCGATGGCGAGCGGGCACACCGTCGATTCGGCCCCGCCGCACACCATGACGTCGGCGTCGCCATAGGCGATGGTGCGCGCGCCCACGCCGATGGCGTGCAGGCCGGTGGTGCAGGCGGTGACCACGGCGAGGTTGGGGCCCTTGAGGCCGAACATGATCGACAGGTTGCCGGAGATCATGTTGATGATGGTGCCGGGGATGAAGAACGGTGAGATCTTGCGCGGACCGCCCACCTCGACATAGGTGTTGTGGGTGTCCTCGATCATCGGCAGGCCGCCGATGCCGGAACCGATGTTGACGCCGATACGCTCGCGGTTGGCGTCCGTCACCTCCAGGCCGGAGTCGCGCATGGCCTGGATGCCGGCGGCGAGGCCGTAATGGATGAACACATCCATGCGGCGGGCCTCCTTTGCGGACAGGTATTCGGCCACGTCGAAGCCCTTGACCTCGCCCGCCACCTGGGAGGCGAACGCGGAGGCATCGAAACGGGTGATCCTGGTGATGCCGGAACGGCCGGCGAGAAGGTTGTCCCAGGCGGTCTCCACGGTATTGCCCACGGGAGAAATCAGGCCCAGTCCGGTGATCACGACTCTACGCTTGGACATGAGGTGCTACCTCGGCTGCGATGGCATTGAACTGAGGGCGTCGCGCGACGCCGCCAGGGGGCGCGGCGGCAACGCCAGAATGAATTCCGGCGCCGGGCCGGACGACCATGCATCCGGGGCGGCGCCGGGGGGAACGATTACTGCTTGTGCGCGTTGACGTAGTCGACCGCCTGCTGAACGGTCGTGATTTTCTCGGCCTCCTCGTCGGGAATCTCGCACTCGAATTCCTCTTCCAGGGCCATCACCAGTTCGACCGTGTCCAGAGAGTCTGCGCCCAGGTCGTCCACGAAGGAGGACTCCAGCTTGACATCGGCCTCGTTGGCGCCCAGCTGTTCGGCCACGATCTTCTTGACACGCGCTTCGATATCGCTCATTTGCTGCTACTCCCAAAAAGGGTAAAGGGTAAAAAAAGCGGTGGGCATTTTACCAAAAAACCAGCCAAAAGCCCCACCGGCGAGAATCAATCCATGTACATGCCGCCGTTGACGTGCAGGGTCGAACCGGTCACGTAGCCGGCCCCCTCGGAGGCGAGGAAGGCCACGGCATGGGCGATGTCGTCCGCCGAGCCGAGCTTGCCCAGGGGGATGCGCTCCAACAGCTTGGCGCGTGCCGCCTCGGGCAGGGCGCGGGTCATGTCGGTGTCGATGAAGCCGGGCGCGACGCAGTTGACGGTGATGCCGCGACTGCCCACTTCCTGCGCCAGCGCCTTGGAGAAGCCGATCATGCCGGCCTTGGCGGCGGCATAGTTGGTCTGTCCGGCGTTGCCGGAACAGCCCACCACCGAGGCGATGCTGACGATGCGACCGAAGCGCGCCTTCATCATCGGCCGCAGCACGGCGCGCGAGAGACGGAACACCGAGGACAGGTTGGTGTCGAGGATATCCGCCCACTCATCGTCCTTCATGCGCATCAGCAGGTTGTCGCGCGTGATACCGGCGTTGTTGACCAGGATGTCGAGGCGGCCGTGGCTGCCGAGGATCTTCTCGATCGCGGCATCCACCTGCGCGGCATCGGTGACGTTGAGCATCATGCCCTCGCCCTTCAGCCCGGCGGCGGCCAGTTCGGCGCCGATCGCGGCGGCACCCGATTCGCTGGTGGCGGTGCCGATCACCGTCGCCCCCGCCTTGCCAAGGGTGTGCAGGATGGCCTTGCCGATCCCGCGGCTGGCGCCGGTCACCAAGGCGATGCGTCCTTCCATGTCTCTCTCCTCGTTCAGGCCCGCACCATGGCGAGGAAGTCGGCCAACGCGGCCTCGTCCGTCAGCGCCAGGGTCGGCACGTTGTCCAGAATACGTTTGTTGAGTCCGGCCAGGACCTTGCCCGGGCCGCACTCGGCGATCAGCTCGATGCCCTGCGCGCCCATCGCCTGCACGCTCTCGACCCAGCGCACCGGGCGGTAGAGCTGGCGCGTCAGGGCGTCGCGGATCGCCGCCGGGTCGCTGTAGGCGGCCACGTCGGCGTTGTGCAGCACCGGGATGGCGGGGGCCATGACCTCGACCTCGCCCAGCGCGGCGGCCAGTTTTTCCGCCGCCGGGCGCATCAGGGCGCAATGTGAGGGCACCGAAACGGGCAGCGGAAGGGCGCGCTTGGCGCCCTTCTCCTTGGCCAGGGTGCAGCCACGGTCGACCGCCGCCTTGTCGCCGGCGATCACCACCTGGCCGGGCGAGTTGAAGTTGACCGCCTCCAGGACCTCGCCCTGCGCCGCCTCGGCACAGACGGCGCGCACCGTGTCGTCGTCCAGGCCCAGCACCGCGGCCATCGCCCCCACGCCTTCCGGCACGGCGGACTGCATGGCCTCGGCGCGCAGGCGAACCAGGCGCACGGCATCGGCGAAACGCAGCGCGCCGGCGCAGGTCAGGGCGGTGTACTCGCCTAGGCTGTGGCCGGCCATGAGGGCCGGCATCGCGCCGCCCTGCCGCTGCCACAGACGCCACACGGCGACCCCGGCGGCGAGCATGGCCGGCTGGGTGTTGACGGTCTGGTTGAGGGCCTCGGCGGGGCCATTGGCCACCATGTCCCAGAGGTCGATGCCGAGGGCCTCGCCGGCCTCGGCGAAGGTCTCGCGCGCGGCCTCGCCGTAGGCGGCCATCATGCCCACCGACTGCGAGCCCTGGCCGGGAAACACAAATGCAAACTTCATTGATTCCTCCAGATCTTCGTTGCGTGCCGGGTCAGAACTTGACCAGCACGGAACCCCAGGTGAAACCGCCGCCAAAGGCCTCCATGAGCACGGTCTCGCCGCGCTGGATCTTGCCCTCGCGCACCGCCGTGTCGAGGGCGAGCGGGATCGAGGCGGCGGAGGTGTTGCCGTGGCGGTCCACGGTCACCACCACCCGCTCCATACCCATGCCCAGCTTCTTCGCAGTGGCCTGGATGATGCGGATGTTGGCCTGGTGCGGCACCAGCCAGTCGATGTCGGACTTCTGCAGGCCGTTCGCCTCCAGGGTCTCGTCGACGATGGCGTCGAGTGTGTTGACCGCCATCTTGAACACGGCGTTGCCGGACATGCGCATGTGGCAGGCGCCTTCGGTCTTCAGGGAGACGCCGCCGTCGACGAACAGCAGGTCCTGGTAGCGGCCGTCGGCGTGCATGTGCGTGGCGAGGATGCCGGGCTCAGTGGAGGCCTGCAGCACCACGGCGCCCGCGCCGTCGCCCCAGAGGATGCAGTTGCCGCGATCGGTCCAGTCGGTGATGCGCGACAGGGTCTCGGCGCCGACCACCAGGGCGTTGCGCGTCTGGCCGGCGCGGATGAACTTGTCCGCCACCGAGACCGCGTAGACGAAGCCGCTGCACACCGCCTGCACGTCGAACGCCGGGCAGCCGTTGCCGATGCCCAGCTTGGCCTGCAGGATGCAGGCGGTGCTTGGAAAGACCCGGTCCGCAGTGGTAGTGGCGACGACGATCAGGTCGATCTCGCCGGCGTCGATGCCGGCCGCCTCGATCGCGCGTTCCGCCGCCTTTAGGGCCAGGTCGCTGGTCAGCTCGCCCTCGCCGGCGATGTGGCGCTCACGGATGCCGGTGCGCTCGACGATCCAGTCGCTGGTGGTCTCGACGATCTTTTCCAGGTCCTGATTGCTCAGGACGCGCGCGGGCAGGTAGCTGCCCGTACCGACTATGCGCGAATAGGTCGCACGGTCGCCCGAGGCCTCGTTCATGCCGCGTCTCCTTCTTCTGCGGATGGGGGTTGATGGTTGCCGACCTGGTCGGCGATACGCCGCAGCAGTCCGCCTCGCACTTCCTCCACGGCCTTGGCGACCGCCTGCTCGAAGGCGAACACGTCCGCCGAACCGTGGCTCTTGATGATGATGCCGTTGAGGCCCAGGAGGCTGGCGCCGTTGTAGCTGCGCGGATCCAGCTTGCTCTTGAAGGCGCCCAGCACCGGCAAGGCGGCCAGCCCGGCCAGACGGGTGAACAGGTTCTTCTTGAAGGCGGCCTTCAGCTGCCCGGAGATCAACTTGGCCAGGCCTTCGGTGGACTTGAGCGCGACGTTGCCGACGAAGCCGTCGCACACCACCACGTCGACGGTGCCCTTGAAGATGTCATCGCCCTCGACGTTGCCGTGGAAGTTGAGGCCGCTGGCCTTGAGCAGCTCGCCGGCCTGCTTGACCACGTCGTTGCCCTTGATGTCCTCCTCGCCGATGTTGAGCAGGCCGATGCTGGGACGTTCCTTGTGTTCCACCGCGCCGACCAGGGCCGCGCCCATGATGCCGAACTGCAACAGGTGCTCGGCGGCGCAGTCGACGTTGGCGCCGAGGTCCAGCATGTAGGTACGGCCGGTACGCGCCGGCAGGGTGGTGGCGATGGCCGGGCGGTCGATGCCCGGCAGGGTCTTGAGGACGAAGCGGGAGACCGCCATGAGGGCGCCGGTATTGCCGGCGGAGACGCCGGCGTCGGCCTCGCCGCGCTTGACCAGCTCGGCGGTGACGCGCATGGACGAGTCCTTCTTGCCGCGCAGGGCGACGTTCAGGGGATCATCCATCTTCACCACCTCGCTGGCGTGGTGGATGCGCAGGCGCGGGCTGGTGTGCGCGTGCAGGGCCTTCAGTTCCGCCTGGATCGCGTCGTCGAGGCCGACGAGCACGATATTGACGTCTTCATGGCGGCGCACCACGTTCAAGGCCGCCTTGACGGTCACGTGGGGGCCGTGGTCCCCACCCATGGCGTCGACGGCGATGGTGAGTTCGCGCATGGAGCTAGGCAGGTATCGGTTCGGAAAATCAGGGATTCAGACACGCGCGGCGCGCGTGGACGGGGCGGATGCATCCGCCAGGCTTACCAAGGCAACAAGCGCGAACGGGCATCGCACCTTGGCCGGCGGTCCGGCGCGCCCTGCTGGCAAGGCGCATCGGACCGCACTTCAGGCTGGATCAGCCGTTGTCGGACTTGGTGGCGACCACCTTGCGACCACGGTAGAAGCCGTTGGGGCTGATGTGGTGGCGCAGGTGCACCTCGCCGGTGGTGGGCTCCACGGCGGTGGAGGGGTTGCTCAGGAAGTCATGGGCACGGTGCATGCCACGCTTCGAGGGGGACTTCTTGTTCTGTTGGACAGCCATTTACTTCTCCTTGGAAACTCTCAAATACACATTCACTGCAATATCGCCCGCGCCTGTTCGTCGCATCCCCCTTCCGGGTGCCGCGGCACGGTGGGCAGACTCAGCAAGACCTCGTCCTCGACCAATTCCGCGACGACCATGTCGGCATCCGCCACCAACGCGTCCAGCAAGGGATCGTCACGCTCCCACAAGCCCAGCTGCGCCTCGTCCCTCGCTATCGGCAGGACCCTGTCCAGCGCCAGCGCCTGGACGTAGGTGCCGAGACAGCGCTGACAGACCAGCGACACGGCGGCCTTCACGTTCAGCCGCAAGACCGGCCGCCCCGACTCGACGCTGCCGCTCAGCTGGTATTGCACCGGCTCGGAAACTGGCGCCAATATGTCGGCCAGGCGGGGCGCATCCTCGCGCCGAAGCTCGCCGGACAGCCGCCCGCCGGACTTCGCGAATTGCAAGCTGTCTATGGTTTGCCGTGCAGACATAAGCTGTAAATGTTATTCTGTAGCGCTTTGTTTGTCAAAGAAATTGCCGTTCAAGACGACATCCCCCAAGGCCGGAACGTGATCAAGAAGATACTTATCGCCAACCGAGGTGAAATCGCCGTGCGCATCGTGCGTGCGTGCCGCGAGATGGGCATCAAGTCGGTGGCCATCTACACCGACGCGGACCGTCATGCCCTGCACGTCAAGAAGGCGGACGAGGCCTACAACATCGGCTCCGACCCGGTGCTCGGCTACCTGAATGCGCACAACATCGTCAACCTGGCTGTCGCCTCCGGCTGCGATGCCCTGCACCCCGGCTACGGCTTCCTGTCCGAGAACCCCGTGCTCGCCGAAGTCTGCGCGCGCCGCGGCATCCGGTTCATCGGCCCCTCGCCCAAGGTGATCGCGCAGATGGGCGACAAGATCGCCGCGCGCCAGGCCATGATCAAGGCCGGCATCCCGGTCACCCCAGGTTCCGACCACAACCTGGAGGACGTCGAGGAGGCGCGCAAGCTGGCCCTGGAGATCGGCTTCCCGGTCATGCTCAAGGCTACCAACGGTGGCGGCGGGCGCGGCATCCGCCGTTGCGACTCGGAGGAGGAGCTGATCAAGAACTACGAGCGCGTCGTCTCCGAGGCCACCAAGGCCTTCGGCAAGCCCGAGGTGTTCGTGGAGAAGTGCGTGGTCAACCCCAAGCACATCGAGGTGCAGGTGATCGGCGACAGCCACGGCAACTGCGTGCACCTGTACGAACGCGACTGCTCCATCCAGCGCCGCAACCAGAAGCTCATCGAGATCGCCCCCTCGCCGCAGCTCACCGAGGCGCAGCGTGAGTACATCGGCAAGCTGGCGGTGCGCGCCGCCAAGGCGGTGGGCTACGTCAACGCCGGCACCGTGGAGTTCCTGCTCGACCAGGACAACCAGTTCTACTTCATGGAGATGAACACCCGCCTGCAGGTGGAGCACTGCGTCACCGAGCAGATCACCGGCATCGACATCGTCCAGGAACAGATCCGCATCGCCGACGGCCTGGAACTGCAGTACAAGCAGGAAGACATCCGCCACCGCGGCTTCGCCATGGAATTCCGCATCAACGCGGAAGACCCGAAGAACGGCTTCCTGCCCAGCTTCGGCCGTATTACCCGCTACTACGCGCCGGGCGGCCCGGGCGTGCGCATCGACGGCGCCATCTATTCCGGCTACACCATCCCGCCCTATTTCGACTCCATGTGCGCCAAGCTCAACGTCTGGGCACTGTCCTGGGATCACGTGATCGAGCGCGGACGGCGCGCCCTGGACGACATGGCGGTGTACGGCGTCAAGACCACCATTCCCTACTACCACGAGATCCTGAACAACCCGGAATTCCGCTCCGGCCGCTTCAACACCGGCTTCGTCGAGGCGCACCCGGAACTCCTGGATTACCCCGTCAAGCATCCCCGCGAGCACGTCGCGGCGGCGATCTCCGCCGCCGTCGCCGCGCACCTGGGGCTGTAAGAGGAAGCGAACATGCCGAAAGTACACGTCACCGAACTGGTCCTGCGCGACGGCCACCAGTCCCTCATCGCCACCCGCATGCGCACCGACGACATGCTGCCGATCTGCGGCAAGCTCGACGCCGCCGGCTACTGGTCGCTGGAGGCCTGGGGCGGCGCCACCTTCGACGCCTGCGTGCGCTTCCTCAAGGAAGACCCCTGGGAGCGCCTGCGCAAGCTGCGCAAAGCCCTCCCCAACAGCCGTATCCAGATGCTGCTGCGCGGCCAGAACCTGCTCGGCTACCGCCACTATCCGGACGACGTGGTGCGGGCCTTCGTGCAGAAGTGCGCCGACAACGGCGTCGACGTGTTCCGCGTCTTCGACGCCATGAACGACGTGCGCAACATGCGCGTCTCCATCGAGGCGGTGAAGGCCGCCGGCAAGCACGCGGAGGGCGCACTCTCCTACACCACCAGCCCGGTGCACAGCGTCGCCTACTTTGTCGCCATGGCCAAGGAGCTGGAGGGCATGGGCTGCGACACTCTGGCGGTCAAGGACATGGCCGGCCTGCTCACGCCCTATGCGACCGTCGAGCTGGTGAAGGCCCTCAAGGCCGCGGTCTCTATCCCCGTGCACCTGCACAGCCACGCCACCTCCGGCCTCGCCAGCATGGTGCACATGAAGGGCGTGGAGGCCGGCGCGACCATGATCGACACCTGCCTGTCGGCCTTCTCCGAAGGCGCCAGCCACTCCACCACGGAGAGCCTGGTCGCGGCCTTCCAGGGCACGGAGTTCGACACCGGCCTCGACCTCGGCAAGCTGCAGGAGATCGCCGCCTACTTCCGCGAGGTACGGCGCAAGTACTGGCAATTCGAGATGGACACCACCGGCCAGCTGGTGGACACGCGCATCCTCATCTCGCAGGTGCCGGGCGGCATGATCTCCAACCTCAACAACCAGCTGAAGGAACAGGGCGCGCTCAACCGCATGGACGAGGTCCTGGCGGAGATCCCGCGCGTGCGCGAGGACCTCGGCTACCCTCCCCTGGTCACGCCCACATCACAGATCGTCGGCACCCAGGCGGTGCTCAACGTGCTCACCGGCGGCCGCTACAAGTCGGTCACCAACGAGGTGAAGAACTACCTGCTCGGCCGCTACGGCGCCGCCCCCGGCTCGGTGAACGAGGAGGTGCGGAAGCTGGCGGTGGGCAACCAGGAGGTCATCACCTGCCGTCCCGCCGACCTGATCGGCGACGAACTGGACAAGCTGCGCACCGAGGCGGAGGGCCTGGCCAAGTCCGACGAGGACGTGTTGACCTACGCCATGTTCCCCGACATCGGCCGCACCTTCCTGCAGGAACGCGCCGCCGGCACCCTCGCGGCCGAGCCCCTGCTGCCGCGCGAGGCCATCTCGGCCACGGCCTGCCCGACGGTCTACGCCCCCACCGAGTTCAACGTCACCCTGCACGGCGAGACCTACCACATTCGCATCAAGGGCACCGGCCACGGCGGTGAGGGCCTGCGCCCCTTCTACGTGCACGTCGACGGCGTCGCCGAGGAAGTGGTGCTGGAAGCCCTGGACGAGGTGGAGGTGCAACCCGGCGGCGGCGGCGCGGCGCGCAAGAGCGGCGGCAAGCAGGCCGGCGGCCAGTCCAAGGACCGGCCGCGCCCCACCCACGCCGGCTGCGTCACCACCGCCATGCCCGGCACCATCGTCGCCGTCAAGGTGAAGGCCGGCGACAAGGTGAAGGCCGGTGACGGCGTGCTGGTGATCGAGGCGATGAAGATGGAGAACGAGATCCAGTCGCCGGTCACGGGCACCGTGGTCGCCGTGCACGTCGCCAAGGGCGAGACGGTCACGCCGGACCAGGTACTGGTGGAGATCCAGCCGGAGTGATGCGCGCCATGCGACTGGTCCTCGCCTCCACCTCCCCCTACCGGCGTGAACTGCTGGCGCGCCTCGGCGTGCCCTTCGAGGTCGCCGCGCCCGACGTCGACGAGACGCCCCTGCCCGGCGAATCGCCGGACGACACGGCGATGCGCCTGTCCGTGCTCAAGGCGCAGGCGGTGGCGGAGAAATTTCCCGACGCCCTGATCATCGGCTCCGACCAGGTCGCCCTCCTGGAAGGCCGGCAGCTCGGCAAACCCGGCACGCATGAGAAGGCGGTGGCCCAGCTGCAGTCCATGCGCGGCAAGACCCTGGAGTTCCACACCGCGCTGACCCTGCTCAACGCCCGCACCGGCAAGGTCCAGACCGCCAATGTGCCGGTGCGCCTGGTGATGCGCGAGTACACGGATGCGCAGATCGAGGCCTACCTGAGGAAGGACCAGCCTTACAACTGCTGCGGCAGCGCGCGCAGCGAATCCCTGGGCATCGCCCTGATCGCGCGCTACGAGACCGAAGACCCCAACGCCCTGGTGGGCCTGCCGCTGATCAGGCTCACCGAGATGCTGGCCCACGAAGGTCTGGACGTGCTGACGTGGCAGGCACCCTCTACCTGATCCCCACCCCCCTCGGCGACACGCCGCTCGATCAGGTCGTACCGGAGGCGACCCGCCTCGTCGCTGCCCGTCTCACCACCTTCATCGTCGAACACGCCAAGACCGCGCGCACCTTCCTCAAGCAGGTCGGCACCGCCGTGCCGCTGCAGCAGCTCACCCTCCTGGAGCTCAACGAACACACCCGCGCCGACGCGCTGGACGCCCTCCTGGCCCCGCTGCTGGCGGGCGAGGATGTCGGCCTCGTCTCCGAGGCGGGCTGCCCCGCCGTCGCCGACCCCGGCGCCGACCTGGTGCGCCTCGCGCACCGTCATGGCATCCCCGTCAAACCCCTGGTCGGCCCCTCCTCCATCCTGCTCGCCCTCATGGGGTCGGGTCTGGTCGGCCAGCGCTTCGCCTTCCACGGCTACCTTCCCGCCAAGCCGGAGGAGCGGGCCAAGGCCCTGAAGGAGCTGGAAAGGCGCGCCGAGAAGGAGGACGCCGCGCAGGTCTTCATCGAGACGCCCTATCGCAACATGGCCATGCTGGAGACCATCCTCGCCGCCTGCCGCGACGACACCTGGCTGTGCGTGGCCAGCGACCTGACGACGGCCGGCGAGTTGGTGCTGAGCCGCCGCGTGGCGGACTGGCGCGGCGCCCTGCCGGAGATCGAACGCCGGCCCAGCGTGTTCCTGCTCTGGCGCCAGCGGTGAGGCAAGTCCTGCGGGACTGGGCGCGCGGCCTCAAGCTGCAGGCCCTCACCCTGTGGTTCGCCGCCCGCCACCCGGAAACACCCTGGCTGGCCCGCACCCTGGCCGCCTTCGCCGCCGCCTATGCCTTCAGCCCCATCGACCTGATCCCGGACTTCATCCCCGTCCTTGGCTATCTCGACGATGCGCTGTTGCTGCCCGTGCTGATCCTGATCGCCATGCGTCTGATCCCCGACCATGTCTGGAGCGAATGCCGGGAGCGGGCGCGCGAGCGCGCCGACCGCCCGGTGAGCCGGGCCGCCGCCGGGGCGATCGTGCTGATCTGGCTGGGATTGGCCTGGCTGGCCGTGCGGCTGCTTGCCGGCTGAATCCGGTCAGGCCGGGAACACCCCGGTGGAGAGGTAGCGGTCGCCGCGATCGCAGACGATGGAGACGATGACCGCGTTCTCCACCTCCTGAGAGAGTTGCAGCGCGGCAGACAGCGCGCCCCCCGAGGAGATGCCGGCGAAGATGCCCTCCTCGCGCGCCAAGCGCCGGGTGGTCTCTTCCGCCTCGGCCTGACCGACGTAGATCATGCGGTCGATGCGCGTGAAGTCGCAGATCTTCGGCAGGTATTCCTCCGGCCACTTGCGGATGCCGGGGATGTTGGCGCCCTCTGTCGGCTGCACGCCGACGACCTGGACGTCCAGGTTCATCTCCTTGAGGTAGCGCGAACAGCCCATGATGGTGCCGGTGGTGCCCATGCTGGAGACGAAGTGGGTGATCTTTCCCGCGGTGTCGCGCCAGATCTCCGGACCGGTGGTCTCGTAGTGGGCCAGCGGGTTGTCCGGGTTGGAGAACTGGTCGAGCATGATGCCCCTGCCCTCGGCGACCAACCGGTCGGCGAGGTCGCGCGCCGCCTCCATGCCGCCCGCCTTGGGGGTCAGCAGCAACTCGGCGCCGAAGGCGCGCATGGTCTGGCGGCGTTCGATGGAGAGGTGTTCGGGCATGATCAGGATCATGCGGTAGCCGCGCATGCTGGCCGCCATCGCCAGGGCGATGCCGGTGTTGCCGGAAGTCGCCTCGATCAGGGTGTCTCCCGGCCTGATGGTGCCGCGCGCCTCGGCCTTGGCGATCATCGCCAGGGCCGGCCGGTCCTTCACCGAGCCGGCCGGGTTGTTGCCCTCCAGCTTCACCAGCACCACGTTCGAGGTCTCGCCGGGGAGGTGCTTCAGGCGCACCAGCGGCGTGTTGCCGACGAAGTCCTCTAGGGTCTTGTACATGCCCGCGAATCAGTCCTTGCCGAACAGGTCGCGGCTGTAGATCTTGTCGACCACGTCGCGGATCTCGTCGGTGATGCGGTTGGCGACGATCACGTCGGAGACGCGCTTGAACTCATCCAGGTCGTTGACCACCTTGGAATGGAAGAACTCCTCTTCCTTCAGCACCGGCTCGTAGACGATGACCTGGATGCCCTTGGCCTTGATGCGCTTCATGATGCCCTGGATGCTGGAGGCGCGGAAATTGTCCGAGCCTGCCTTCATGATCAGGCGGTAGACGCCGACGGTCTTGGGATTGCGGCGGATGATGCTGTCGGCGACGAAGTCCTTGCGCGTGGTGTTGGACTCGACGATGGCGTGGATCAGGTTCTGCGGCACATCGCGGTAGTTGGCGAGCAGCTGCTTGGTGTCCTTGGGCAGGCAGTAGCCGCCGTAGCCGAACGAGGGGTTGTTGTAGTGGCTGCCGATGCGCGGGTCCAGGCTCACGCCGTCGATGATCTGCTTGGTATCCAGGCCGTGCGTGGCGGCGTAGGTGTCCAGCTCGTTGAAGTAGGCGACGCGCATTGCCAGATAGGTGTTGGAGAACAGCTTGATCGCCTCGGCCTCGGTATCGTCCGTGAACAACACCGGGATGTCCTGCTTGATCGCGCCCTGCTTCAACAAGCCGGCGAAGGTCTCGGCACGCTTGGAGCGCTCGCCGATGACGATGCGGGAGGGGTGCAGGTTGTCGTAAAGGGCCTTGCCTTCACGCAGAAACTCCGGGGAGAAGATCAGGTTATCGCACTTGAATTGCGCCTTGACCTTGGCGGTATAGCCCACCGGGACGGTGGACTTGATCACCATCACGGCGTTGGGATTGATCGCCATGACGTCCTGGATCACCGCCTCGACCGAGCGGGTGTTGAAGTAGTTGGTCTCCGGGTCGTAGTCCGTGGGGGTGGCGATCACCACGAACTCCGCGCCCTCGTAGGCATCGCGCTTGTCCAGGGTGGCGCGGAAGTCGAGCGGCTTGTTCTGCAGGTAGTCCTCGATCTCGACATCGACGATGGGCGACTCCTTGCGGTTCAGCATCTCCACCTTCTCGGGCAAGATGTCGAGGGCGACGACCTCGTTGTGCTGCGCGAGCAGGATGGCGTTGGAGAGGCCGACGTAGCCGGTGCCGGCGATGGCGATCTTCATTGGTGAGTCCCCTGGGTGAAGTTGGCGATTTCTTGTGCGATGGATTCTAAGGCAGCCAAGGGATCGGCCGCCATCGTGATCGGCCGGCCGATCACCAGATAGTCCGCGCCGGCGGCGAGGGCCTGCGCGGGCGTGAGGATACGGGTCTGGTCACCCTGCGCGCTGCCGGCGGGGCGGATGCCCGGCGTCACCAGCTTGAAGTCGGCACCGATCTCGCGTCGCAGCAGGCCGGCCTCGCGCGCCGAGCACACCACGCCGTCCAGGCCGGCCTCGCGGGTGAGGCGCGCCAGGCGCAGGACCTGCTCCTCAGGCGAAACCGGGACGCCGATGGCCGCCAGTTCCGCCTCGCCCATGCTGGTAAGCACGGTGACGGCGATCAGCAAGGGCCTTGGACCCCGCGTACCCTCCAGCGCCTCGCGCGCCGCCTGCAGCATGCGCGGACCGCCCGAGGCATGCACGTTCATCATCCACACCCCCAGGCGCGCGGCGGCCTTGCAGGCCTGCGCCACGGTATTGGGGATGTCGTGGAATTTCAGGTCGAGGAAGACCTCGAAACCGCGCCGCGCCAGTTCCTCGACCAGGGCTGGGCCGGCGGCGACGAACAGCTCCTTGCCGACCTTGAGGCGGCAGGCGCGCGGGTCGAGCCGTTCGACCAGAGCCAGGGCCGGCGCGGCGTCGGCGTAGTCCAGTGCGACGATGATGGGACGCTCAGGCATGGTGCTCTCCTCGTTCCGGGCCGATGCTCTCCCAGCGCGCGCAGGCAGGGCACTGCCAGAAGAACTGGCGCGACTTGAAACCGCAATTGCCGCACAGATAGTGGGCGTCGCGGCTGACCTGGCGATGCACCAGGTCCTGCGCCAACTGGTTCTCCACGCGCCCGTCCGCGGCCTCGGGCGGCAGGGTCGCGTTGCTCGCCGTCAGGTAGTCGTCGAGGGCACGCAGGCTGGGGTGGCGCTTGAGCTCTTCAGCGGCGAGCTGGCGCGCCGCCTGCCAGCCCTGGCGCTCCGCGACGCTCTGGAACAGCAGGTGCAGCAGGTCCGGACTGGGGCGGCGCTCCTGGTAGGCGCGCAGCAGGCTCTCCCCCTCCTCCACCCGGCCCAGGCGCGTGTAGGCCTTGAGCAGGCGCTCGGCGACGATAGGCAGGAAGGGCGGGTTCAGTTCCTCGATGCGGCGCCAGTCGGCGATCGCCTCCTCGTCCCGGCCCACCTGCGCGGCGAGGTCGCCGAGCATGATCCAGGCGCGCGCGGCGCGGTGGTTCTGGCGCAGCGCCGCCTCCAGGTTCTCCCGCGCGGACGCCTCGTCGCCCTTGAGCAGTGCCGCGGACGCCAGCTCGCAGTGGAAGTGCGCGACGTCGGCGTTGAGCGCCGGGCAGCCCATCTTCTCCAGGCGCGCGGCGGTCTGGATCGCCTGTGGCCAGTCCTTGGTGAGGATCTGGATGTCGAGGATGTTGCGCAGCGCGTCCAGGGCGTGCACGCCGGTCTCCAGGCGCCGCAACACCGTCTCGGCGCGGTCCAGCAGACCGGCCTTGAGGAAATCCACGCCCAGTTCGTAGAGGGCCTTCATGCGCTGGTCCTGCGACAGATCGGCGCGGTCCACCAGGTTCTGGTGGATGCGGATGGCGCGGTCCAGCTCGCCGCGCCGGCGGAACAGGGCGCCCAGGGCGAAGTGCAGCTCCAGGGTATCGGGGTCCATCTTCGCCACTTCCAGGAAGGCCTCGATGGCCTTGTCCGGCTGTTCGTTGAGCAGGTAGTTGAGGCCCTTGAAATAGGAACGCGGCACCGCGCGCGATTCCTGCATGACGTGGCGGATGTCCACCCGCGCGGCGCTCCAGCCGAGGATGAAGAACAGGGGGATGATCAGCAGGTGCCAGGCTTCGAGTTCCATGCTCTGTCTATTCCGGCTTGGCGGCCTTGCGCATGGCGCGCAGCTCGCGGTGGTTGCGCAGCAGCCGCGCGCTGCAGGCGAGCAGCCCCGCGAGGAGGCCGACGGCGAAGGCGATGAGGATGACCAGCGAGAGCGGCGCCTGCCACTCCAGGCCGAGCAGGTAGCGCACGCTCACGGGGTCGCTGTTGCGCGCCGCCAGCCCCAGCAGGAGCAGGAACAGGATCAGCTTCAGGACAAGAGAGAGGGTGCGCACGCTGGGTAAGGGAAACCGGGTGCCGAATTGTAGCGATGAAACAGGCGCGGAAAAGAAAAAGGCGCCGTTCCATCGCTGAAACGGCGCCCTTCCTCTACGACTGTCGAATCAGTCGTAGTCCACGCGATCGCGCAATTCCTTGCCCGCCTTGAAATGCGGCACGTACTTGCCGGCCACGTGGACCTTCTCGCCGGTCTTGGGGTTGCGCCCCACCCGCGGTGGCCTGAAGTTCAGACTGAAGCTACCGAAGCCGCGGATCTCGATCCGTTCCCCGGTGACCAGACTAGAAATCATGGCATCGAGGATGGTCTTCACCGCCAGCTCGGCATCCGTGACCACCAGATGGGGATGGCGCTCCGCCAGCCGGGCGATCAGCTCCGACTTGGTCATTGCGCCAATTTCCATCACTCAGCGCTCTTGTTGTCGAGTTTGGCCTTGAGCAGCGCACCCAGATTGGTGGTGCCCGAGGAGTGCTCGGCAGCCAGCTTGCGCAGGGTGTCGGCCTGTTCCGCGGCGTCCTTGGACTTGATCGACAGGTTGATCTGGCGGTTCTTGCGGTCGATGTTGATGACCACCGCCTCGATCGTGTCGCCCTCGTTCAGGTGGGTGCGGATGTCCTCGACGCGCTCGCGCGAGACCTCGGAGGCACGCAGGTAGCCTTCCACCTCGTCGCCCAGCTGGATCACGGCGCCCTTGGCATCCATGGACTTGACGGTGCCGCTGACGATGGTGCCCTTGTCATGCGTGGCGATGTAGGCGTTGAACGGGTCGTTCTCCATCTGCTTGACGCCGAGGGAGATACGCTCCTTCTCGACGTCGATCGCCAGCACCACGGCCTCGACTTCCTCGCCCTTGCGATAGTTGCGGATCGCCTCCTCGCCGGGCAGGGTCCAGGACAGGTCGGACAGGTGCACCAGGCCGTCGATGCCACCGGGCAGGCCGATGAACACGCCGAAGTCGGTGATCGACTTGATCTGGCCGGAGACCTTGTCGCCCTTCTTGAAGTTCATGGCGAACTCGTCCCAGGGATTGGCCTTGCACTGCTTCATGCCCAGGGAGATGCGGCGGCGGTCCTCGTCGATCTCCAGGACCATGACCTCGACCTCGTCGCCCAGGGAGACCATCTTGGAGGGGTTGACGTTCTTGTTGGTCCAGTCCATCTCGGACACGTGCACCAGACCCTCGATGCCCGGCTCGATCTCGACGAAGCAGCCGTAGTCGGTGAGGTTGGCGACCTTGCCGAACATGCGGGTGCCGGTGGGGTAGCGGCGGGAGAGGCCGACCCACGGGTCTTCGCCCAGCTGCTTGAGGCCCAGGGAGACGCGGTTCTTCTCCTGGTCGAACTTGAGCACCATGGCGGTGACCTCGTCACCCACGTTGACCACCTCGGTCGGATGCTTGACGCGGCGCCAGGCCAGGTCGGTGATGTGCAGCAGGCCGTCGATGCCGCCCAGGTCGACGAACGCTCCGTACTCGGTGATGTTCTTGACGATGCCCTTGACGGTGGCGCCTTCCTTCAGGTTGGCCAGCAGCTGCTCGCGCTCGGCGCCCATGCTGGCCTCCAGCACGGCCTTGCGGGACACCACGACGTTGTTGCGCTTGCGGTCCAGCTTGATGACCTTGAATTCGGATTCCTTGCCCTCGAACGGGGAGGTGTCCTTGATCGGACGCACGTCCACCAGGGAGCCGGGCAGGAAGGCGCGGATGCCGTTGCACATGACGGTCAGGCCACCCTTGACCTTGCCGTTGATCACGCCCTTGACGATGCGGCCCTCCTCCATGGCGGCCTCCAGGTCCAGCCAGGCGGCCAGACGGCGCGCGCGGTCGCGCGACAGCTTGGTGGAGCCGAAGCCGTCCTCGATGGACTCGATGGCGACCTGGATGAAATCGCCCACCTGCACTTCCACCTCGCCGCGGTCGTTCTTGAACTCCTCGACGGGGATCAGGCTCTCGGACTTGAGGCCGGCATTGACGGTGACGAAGTTGTCATCGATCGCCACGACTTCGGCGGTGATGACCTCGCCCTGACGCATTTCCTGCTTGGAGATGCTTTCTTCGAAGAGGGCGGCAAAGGATTCCATGGATTCCATGGCGGGGGTGGCGGTTGCAGTGGACATGAATAAAACCTGAGATGAATCGCGACAGGCGGACCCGGCGCGGGGGGTTGGTTAAACAAAAAGGCCACCTCGAAAGGCAGCCACTCGGCTCAAGCGGCGGAGCTCAGCCGGTGATCGCTGCGCGATACCAGCCAAGGACCCTGTCGACGGCCTGATCGATGCTCAGGTGGGTGGTCTCCAGGAGTTGGGCATCCGCCATTTGCCGCAGGGGGGCGGAGGCACGCGCGGCATCCCGTGCGTCGCGCTCGCGCAAATCCTGCAACAAGTCGTCAAGACTAGCAGGCAAACCCTTTTCGATCAACTGCTTATAGCGTCTTTGCGCGCGTTCCTCGGCGCTCGCGGTGAGGAAGACCTTGAGCGTCGCCGCGGGAAAAACCGTCGACCCCATGTCGCGCCCGTCGGTGACCAGGCCGGGGGCCTGCGCGAAGGCACGCTGGCGTTCCAGCAAGGCGGCGCGCAAGGCCGGCAGGGCGGCGATGCGCGAGGCCGCGCGCCCGGCCTCCTCGGTGCGGATCACGTCGCCGACCGCCTGGCCGTCGAGGTAGACCTCGCCGCCCTCGAAGCGGAGATCGAGGCCGCGCGCCAGCCCGGCCAGCGCCGGCTCGTCCGCCAGATCGACGCCCGCGCGCTGCGCGGCGTAGGCGGTGACGCGGTAGATCGCGCCGCTGTCGAGGTAGTGGAAGCCCAGGGCCTGGGCGACGCGCGCCGCGACCGTGCCCTTGCCGGAGGCGGAGGGGCCGTCGATGGCGATGACGGGGACCGCGTTCATGCGACCCCCTGGCGGATGCCGGCGAAGGCGTCCCAATAGCCCGGGAAGGTCTTGTTCACGCATTTCGGGTCGTTGATGCGCACCGGCACGCCCGCCAGGGCCACCAGGGAGAAGCACATGGCCATGCGGTGGTCGTCGTAGGTGTCGATCGCGGCGTTGGGCGTGAGCTTCGCCGGCGGCGTGACCTTGATGAAGTCCGCGCCCTCCTCCACCGTCGCGCCCAGCTTGCGCAGCTCGGTGGCCATGGCGGCGATGCGGTCGGTCTCCTTGACGCGCCAGGAGCCGATGTTGGTGAGCGTGGTGGTGCCGTCGGCGAACAGGGCGAGGATCGCCAAGGTCATCGCCGCATCCGGGATGTGGTTGCAGTCCAGGTCGATGGCGTGCAGCCTGTCGGCGCAACCCAGGCGGCATTCGATCCAGTTGGGACCGAAGCCGATCTCCGCGCCCATGCGCGCCAGGGCCTCGGCGAAGCGCACGTCGCCCTGGATGCTGTTGCGCCCCACCCCCTCGACCCCTACCGGGCCGTGGCCGATCGCCCCGGCGGCGAGGAAGTAGGAGGCGGAGGAGGCATCGCCCTCCACCTCGATGCTGCCCGGGCTCCGGTATTGGGCCACCGGCACGGTGAAGCGCTGCCAGCCCTCGCGCTTCACCACGACGCCGAAGCGCTGCATCAGGTTGAGGGTGATCTCGACATAGGGCTTGGAGATCAGCTCGCCATCCACCGTCACCACCACCTCGCGCCCGAGCAGGGGCGCGGCGAGCAGCAGGCCGGTGAGGTACTGGCTGGAGACATTGCCCTTGACCGTCACCTCGGCCACGCCCGTAGCCTCGGCGGCGTGGATGGCGAGGGGCGGAAAGCCCTCCTTCTCCTGATAGTCGACGCGCGCGCCGGCCTGGCGCAGGGCGTCCACCAGGTCGCCGATGGGCCGCTCGTGCATGCGCGGCACGCCCTTGAGCACGTATTCGCCGCCCGCCAGGGCGCACGCGGCGGTGAGGCTGCGGAAGGCGGTGCCGGCGTTGCCGAGGAACAGCTCCGCCCGCTTCACCGGGAAGGCGCCGCCCACGCCCTCGACGCGGTAGTCATCCGTGCCCTCATGGCGCGTCCAGTTCACACCCAACTGGCGCAGGGCCTCCAGCATCACGCGCGTGTCGTCGGAATCCAGCAGGGCCTTCACCTCGGTGGTGCCGGCGGCCAGCGCCGAGAGCAGCAGCACGCGGTTGGAGATGCTCTTCGAGCCGGGCAGGCGCACCCGGCCGCGCGCCCCGTTCGCCGGGGCGAGGTCGATGTAGTCACTCATTCGTCTTGTTCCAGTTTTGCCGCGCCTCGCGGGCGCGCGTGAAGATGGTTTCCAGGGCCGCGCCGTCACCCTCGGCGACCAGGGCGCGGATCTCGCCCAGCTTGGCGATGTAGGCGTCCAGCTCCGCCAGCAGGGCCTGGCTGTTGGCCAGGGTGATGTCGCGCCACATCTCCGGGTGGCTGCCGGCGATGCGCGTGAAGTCGCGGAAGCCCGCGCCGGCGTAGCGGAAGAACACCTCGGCCTCGGGCCGGCCGGCCAGCTCGTCCATCAGCGCGAAGGCCGCCAGGTGCGGCAGATGGCTGACCGCCGCGAACACGGAGTCGTGGCGCGCCGCATCCATGCGAGCGACGCGCGCGCCGCAGGCGGCCCACAGCGCGGCGACGGTCTGCACGTCCGCCTCGCGGTTCTCCGCCAGCGGCGTGAGGATGAGCGGCTTGTCGCGGAACAGGCCGGCGCGCGCGGCGGCGGCGCCGCTGGTCTCGGCGCCGGCGATCGGGTGGCCTGGCACGAACTGGCCGATCCGATCGCCCAGGCCGGCGCGCGCGGCGGCGATCACATCCTGCTTGGTGCTGCCCGCGTCGGTGACGATGCACTGCGGCGGCAGGGCCGGGGCGATGGCGCGGAACAGTTCGGGCATGGCGCCCACCGGCACCGCCACCAGCACCAGGTCGGCCTCCGCCACGGCCGCCGCGGGATCCTCGGCGATCGCGTCGATCACGCCCATGCGTAGCGCCAGTTCGAGGTTGGCGCGCGAACGCCCGACACCGACCACCTGATCGACCAGGCCCTTCTGCTTCAGGTCGAGCGCGAACGAGCCGCCGATCAGGCCGACGCCGAGCACCGCCAGGCGCTGGATCATGCGCCGGCCCCGTCTGCCCGGAGTATCTCCCCCAGCACCCTGAGAAAGCGTGTGTTCTCCTCGGCGAGGCCGACGCTCACGCGCAGGTGCTCGGGCATGCCGTAGCCGGCGATCGGCCGCACGATCACGCCGCGCTCCAGCAGGGCGTGGTTGACGCGCGCGGCGTCGCCGACGCGGCAGGCGAGGAAGTTGCCGTGCGAGGGGATGTAGGACACGCCCAGCGCATCCAGCCCGTGGGTGAGTTGCGCCATGCCCTCTCGGTTGATGCTCAGGCCGTGTTCCAGGAAGGCCGCATCGTCGAGCGCGGCGATTGCCGCGGCCTGTGCCAGGCTGTTGACGTTGAAGGGCTGGCGCACGCGGTTGAGCAGGTCCACCACCTGCTCGTGGCACACCGCGTAGCCGACGCGCAGGCCCGCCAGGCCGTAGGCCTTGGAGAAGGTGCGCGTGACCATGAGGTTGGGATGGGCGTCGATCCACGCCAGGCTGTCGCCGCGCAACTCGGCGGGCAGGTATTCGAAATAGGCCTCGTCGAGGACGATGCCCACGTGCGCCGGCACGCGCGCGACGAAGTCCGCCAGGGCCGCGCCGTCCACCAGGGTGCCGGTGGGGTTGTTGGGGTTGGCGATGAACACCAGGCGCGTGTCGGCCTCGATCGCCGCCAGCATCGCCTCCAGGTCGTGGCCGAAGTCGCGCGCCGGCACCTCGATGCCGCGCGCGCCGGCCGCCTGCACCGCGAGCGGATAGACGGCGAAGGCGTATTGCGAATAGACCGCGCTGCCGCCGGGGGCGAGGAAGGCGCGCGCCGCCATCTCCAGGACGTCGTTGGAGCCGTTGCCGAGGACGATGCGGCCCGCCGCCACGCCGAGGTGGCGGGACAGCGCCGCCTTCAGGTCGAAGCCGCCGCCATCCGGATAGCGCGCCAGGTCCATGAGCACGTTCTCGATCGCCGCGAGGGCGCGCGGGCTCGCGCCCAGGGGGTTCTCGTTGGAGGCGAGCTTGACGATCTGCGCCTCGTCCAGGCCCATCTCGCGCGCCAGTTCGGCGATCGGCTTGCCCGGCTGGTAGGGGGCGATGGCGCGGATGTGCGCCGGGGCGGTGTCGCAGAGATTCATGGGGTCAGACCGTTGGGTAGGCGCCCAGGACCTTGAGGAAGGCGCAGCGCGCCTCCAGCTCCTTGAGGGCATCCTGGATGTTGGGGTTGTCGCGGTGGCCGTCGAGATCGAGGTAGAACACGTATTCCCAGGCGCCGTTGCGCGCCGGGCGCGACTCCAGCTTGGACAGGCCGATGCCGCGCTGCGCCAGCGGCGAGAGGATGTCGAGCAACGACCCGGGCCGGTTCTTGGTGGACAGGACGATGGAGGTCTTGTCGCGCCCGGAGGGGGCCACCGACTCGCGCCCCAGCACCAGGAAGCGCGTGGTGTTGCCGGCGTCGTCCTCGATGTCGCGCGCGACGATGGTGAGGTGGTTGTGCTCCGCCGCCAGCTCGCCGGCGATCGCCGCCGCGCCTTCGTTGCCGGCCGCCAGGCGGGCCGCCTCGCCATTGCTGCTTACCGGGACGGTCTCGACGCCGGGCAGGTTGCGGGCCAGCCACTCGTGGCACTGCGCCAGCGACTGGGCATGCGAATACACGACCCCGATGCCCGCGAGGCCCGGGACCTTGCGCATCAGCTGCTGGCGCACGCGCAGCTGCACCTCGCCGCAGATCGACAGCGAGGTGCCGAGCATCAGGTCGAGGGTGCGCGAGACCGCGCCCTCGGTGGAGTTCTCCACCGGCACCACACCGTAGTGCGCCTCGCCGCGTTCGACGCTGCGGAACACCTCGTCGATGCTGGCGCACGGCAGGCCCTGCACGGCATGGCCGAAGTGCTTCACGGCGGCCGCCTCGGAGAAGGTGCCCTCGGGGCCGAGGTAGGCGATGGTGAGCCGCTGCTCCAGGGAGCGGCAGGCGGACATGATCTCCTTGAACACCACCGCCACCGACTCGGCCGTGACCGGGCCGGGGTTGGCCGCCTGCAGGCGCGCGATCACCTGGGCCTCGCGCTCGGGCTTGTAGATGATGCCGTTCTTCAGGTGGCCGACCGCCTGCGCCAGGCGGCCGCGCTGGTTGAGCAGGGCCAGGACCTGCTCGTCGAGGGCGTCGATCTGCTCGCGCAGGCGCAGGAGTTCTTCGCGTTGGGAGTCGTCGTTCATGATCGGGATGGAGGAGCTGCGGTGGGGCCTGGGTATCTCAGCCGTGCGCCTTCTCGAAGGCCTGCATGTAGTCGACCAGGGCCTGCACCCCTTCCAGGGGCATGGCGTTGTAGATGGAGGCGCGCATGCCGCCCACCGAGCGGTGGCCCTTCAGCTGCACCAGGCCACGCTCCTTTGCGCCCTTGAGGAAGGCCTCGTCGAGGCGGGCGTCCTTGAGCGTGAACGGCACGTTCATGCGCGAGCGGTTCTCCGGCGCCACCGGCGAGGAGAAGAACCCGCTGGCATCGAGATAGCCGTAGAGCAGGTCGGCCTTGGCGACGTTCTGCTTCTCCATCTCCGCCACGCCGCCCCTGGCCTTGAGCCACTTGAACACCAGGCCGGCGATGTAGATGCCGTAGGTGGGCGGGGTGTTGTACATGGAGTCGTTGTCGGCATGCAGCTTGTAGTCGTACATGGTCGGCGCGTCGCCGCGGCAGTGGCCGAGCAGGTCCTCGCGCACGATCACCACGGTGACGCCGGCGGGGCCGATGTTCTTCTGCGCGCCGGCATAGATGAGGCCGAACCTGGAGACGTCGAAGGTCCGCGAGAGGATGCAGGAGGACATGTCCGCCACCAGCGGCACCTCGCCCACCTCGGGGGTCCAGAAGATCTCCACGCCGCCGATGGTCTCGTTCGGGCAGTAGTGCACGTAGGCGGCGTTCGGGTCGAGGCGCCATTCCGCCTGGCGTGGCGCGTAGCTGAAGTTCTTGTCCTCGGAGGAGGCCACCACGTTGACGGCGCCGTATTTGCGCGCCTCCTTGATGGCCCGCGTCGACCACTCGCCGGTGTTCAGATAGTCCGCGGAGGCCTTGCCGCGATACAGGTTGATCGGGACCATGGCGAACTGGCTGGAGGCGCCGCCCTGCAGGAACAGCACCTTGTAATTGGCGGGGATGCCCATCAGCTCGCGCAGGTCCGCCTCCGCCTGGGCGTGGATGCCCATGTACTCCTTGCCGCGGTGCGACATCTCCATGACGGACATGCCGCAGCCCTGCCAGTTGACGAGTTCGTCGCCCGCCTGGACGAGGACGTCGCGGGGCAGGACGGCGGGGCCGGCGCTGAAGTTGTAGATGCGTTCCATGTGGGGGGCCTGTTCGGTGGCGGGGTGAAAAAACCCGCCTAGTCTACCGAATCGGGCCCGCTTCGTGACCCCTCGCGCCGCGCCGGGGCCGCGATACGGCCCCGCAGCGGGTCAGTGCTCGGCGCCGTGCGCGGCCCTGCGCGGCATGGCGCGGCGGGCGTTGCGTTCCGCCTTGGGCGGCGGCGCGTCGAGGCCCTGCATCAGGTCGAGCCTGGCCAGGCGGCCGGCATCGGTCTCGCCGTTGACGTTGACGATATTGAGCTTGCCCAGGCCCTTGCCCATCTCGTTGCGGAAGTCGTAGACCGCGCCGACGATGGTCAGCTTGCCCTTGAGCACCTCCTCCTCGAACTTGCCCATGGCCTGGCGCACCTGGTTGTTGACGTTCAGCCGGACGCTGGAGAGACCGCCCTCCCCCTTGGGGATCTGGATCGTGTCCAGCTCGTTGCGGATCGGCCCGGACTCCTTGGAGTAGTCGCCCGAGGCGGCCTTGATGGCACCGCAGGCGACGTGGCCGACGATCAGCAGCAGCGGCGTGTGCAGGTGGTGCACGCCATACTCCACGGAGCCCTCGGCGGTGCTGATCTGGTTGCCGATGTTGCGGATCATGAACAGGTCGCCGTCCGGCGTGGCGTCGAGGGCATGCGTGTGCACGCGCGAGTCCGAGCAGGTGATCACCGTGGCGCGCGGGTGCTGGGCATCCCTGAAGTGCGCGAAATGTTCCGGGCCGTTGGCGCGCATGAAGGCGGCGTTGTCCTGCGCCACGTTCTTCAGCATGGCCTTGGCGTCCTCGTTGCCGGCCTTGTCGTTGAGGGTGGCGGCGTATTCGCGCAGCACCTGCTTGACGATCAGGCGGATCTTCTCCTGCTCCGCCTCGCTCACCGCCGGGGCGTCGGCGGCCGGCGCCGGTGCGGCGACGGAGAGCAGGGCCAGGGCGGCCAGGGACAGGTAACGTTTCATACCGAACCTCGCGTGTGGTGGATTACGTGCGCTTATCGGCCGGCAGGCGGAAAACTTCAGTCCGCCCGATGCACGCTATTCCTTGCCTGAGTGCCAGATGGCAACGAGGATCCAGACGCTGTTGAGGAAGGCGAGCAGGAAGCCCAGCAGGCCGAACAGCGGCAGCCCGAACAGCTCCGGCCCGCCCTTCACGGTCATGATGATGCTGGAGCCCACCACCAGGGAGGCGGTGAGGATGCCCATGGTGAGGCGGTTGGCGGCGCGGTTGAGCTGCACGCCGAAGTGATCCAGGCGCTTCAGGTCCAGGTCGACGCGCAGGCGGCCGCGCCGGGCCTGGCGGAACAGACGCGCGACGTCGCGCGGCAGGCCGATCATCACCTCGGCCACCTCGCGCAGACCGCGTTCGGCGCGCTTGGCCAGCGCCTGCGGCGAATAGCGCGCCTCCATGACCTGGCGCACGAAGGGCGTCAGGTGGTCGACCATGTGGAACTCCGGGTCGAGCTGGTGGCCCAGGCCCTCCAGGGTGATCAGGGCCTTGAACAGCAGCGTCAGGTCAGGCGGCAGCGACAGGTTGTTGTCGCGCATCACCGCCGTGATCTCGGTCAGCAGCATGCCGACGTTGACGTCCTTCAGGCTCAGCTCGTCGTAGCCGAAGATCAGTTCCGAAAGGTCGTAGGCCAGGTTTTCCTCGTCTACTTCCGCGTCACCCGCCCACTGCACCAGCACGTTGAGCATGTTCTGCTCGTTCTTGTGCACCAGGGCATCGAGGAAATCGATGAGCTGCTCGCGGCGGCCGTCGGTGACGCGGCCGACCATGCCGAAGTCGAGCATGCCGACGCAATTGCCCGGCAGGAACACCACGTTGCCGGGGTGCGGATCGGCATGGAAGTAGCCGTCCACCAGGATCATCTTCAGCACCGCGTCGGCGCCGTGCGCCGCCAGCTGCTTCAGGTCCAGCCCCTCCTGGCGCGCGCGCGCCAGGTCGGTGCCGGGCACGCCGACCAGCTCCTCCTGCACGTTGACCACGGCGCTGCAGTAATCCCAGTAGACGCGCGGGATGTGCACCCCCGGATGCGCGGCGAAATTGCGCCCGAACGACTCCAGGTTGCGCGCCTCCTTCACCAGGTCCAGCTCGCGCAACAGCGAGCGCTTGAGCTGGCTGACGATCTGCAGCGGCTTGTAGCGGCGCGCTTCCGGCATCTCCAGCTCCAGGAGGCGTGCGAGATGGGAGAGGATGCGCAGGTCCGCCTCGATCTTCGGCAGGATGCTCGGCCGCCGCACCTTGACGACGACGCGCGTGCCGTCCTTCAGGGTGGCGCGGTAGACCTGCGCGATCGAGGCGGCGGCGAAGGGCTCGGCGTCGAAGCTGGCGAACAGTTCGTCCACCGACTGCCCCCACACGGCCTCGATCTCCGGGCGGATCAGCTCGAACGGCACCGGCGGCACCTGGTTGTGCAGGCGCTCGAACTCGGTGATCCAGCTGGGCGGGAAGACGTCCACGCGGGTGGCGAGGATCTGCCCCAGCTTGACGAAGGTGGGCCCGAGTTCGGTGAGGGCAAGGCGGATGCGCACCGGCAGGTCGAGCTGCGCGATCTCGCTCCGGGCCTGCCAATGCAGCACCCGCCCCGCGCGCTCCAGGAGATTGGCGACGCCGAGCAGGCGCACGATGTCGCCCCAGCCGTAGCGGATGAGGACCGTGGCGATCTCGTGCAGGCGCGGGAAGTCCCGCACCACGGACAGGGTTTCACGCAGCATGGGTCAATGCCGTGGTGGTTGGCGGGAAAAGCGACGCGGCTGGATCAGGACTTGCGGCCGTCGAGGGCATCGGCGAGGCCGCGCAGGATGCCGGAGGCCACCGCGCCGAGACGCTCGCCGGTGCTGCGGGCCTGCTCCCTGGCCTCGCCCGCCGCGCCATGCGCGGCCGCGCCGAGACGGCTGCCCAGGGCCTCGACCACGTCCTTCACCTGGCTGCCGGTGTCCGTACCGTTGCGGCTCAGGTGCGCATGCAGATCGGCAAAGGCATCCTTCACCCAGCCCTGGCTCTTGTCCGCGCTGTCCTTGAGGGTGTCGAGCATCTCCTTCTCCAGGTCCCTGAGCGCATCCACCGCCGCCTTGAGATCGGACTGGGCGAAGTCGCGGCCGCTGCTCCAGGACTCTTCCACGGCCATGCGCAGGGCATAGACGGAACGCCCAACCGCCTCATCGAGGCCGTGCACCGCCTCCTTCACCGCGCCCGCGGCCTCGCCGCCGCGCTGCCCCAGCCCCTGCCCCAGGCCGGCGAAGGACTCGCGCAGGACCTCGCGGATCTCGGCGCGGTCCCACTGCCGATCGGCAAGGGCACGCATGACGATGCCGCGCACCCGCTCGCGCAGGTCTTGGTCGTCGCTCACCGCGGAACACATCTCGATCGACATTTGTTCTTTGTTTTCCGTGGACATATCCAATCTCCTTAATGTCGATTATTAAATAACCCACTTTCATAGTAGACAAGCCCTGGGCTTGATGGCTAAATGCCGTAAAATTTTTCGACACCTGACCGATGCGGAACGCCTGGCTGCTCATCAGTGTACTTGCCCTGCTGCTCATCAATGCCCCCGTGCGTGGGGCGGAGACGGAGCCGGAATCGGTCGCGGCGGGCATGCAATCGGCCGCCAAGCCCCTGCTCAAGGCCCTGAGCATGATCGGCACCCCCTACAAGTTCGGCGGCAGCAAGCCGGAAAAAGGCGTGGACTGCAGCGGCTTCGTGCGACATGTGTACAAGGAATCCGCCGACGTCAGCCTGCCGCGCACCGCGCGCGACATGAGCCGGAGCGGCGAACAGGTGGCCAAGTCGGAACTGAAGCCGGGCGACCTGGTGTTCTTCAACACCCGCAAGAGCCCCAATTCCCACGTCGGCATCTACGCCGGCAACGACGAATTCATCCACGCCAGCAGCCGCCGCAGCAAGCAGGTGACGGTCTCGCGCATGAGCGACTCCTACTGGTCGGCCCGCTTCAACGGGGCACGCCGTGTCCTCTCGGCGCCTTAGGCTGGCCTGCCTGATCCTGTCATTCCCCGCCCTCGCCTGGGCCGAAGACGACCTGTTCCTCAAGAGCGTCGCCGACGTCAGCGACGGGGAGTTGCGCTTCCTCACGCGGCTGCCGGACAAGCCGGTACACCACCACCAGAACCGCATCACCATCGACGACGCCAGCCTGGCGGACGGCTGGGTGCGTCTACAACAGTGCCACACCCACCTCGACGTGGTCCCCAGTTCGCAGGTCGTGTACCGCGAGGACTTCGTGCGCAAGCTTCGTGTCACCCACGCCGAGGGCATCGGCCGCGCCTGGGTGGAAGGACCCTCCGTGCAACTGGCGGATGTCGGCCATGACGCCCGCCTGTGCATCGAGGCCGAGACCCGCGCACTCTCGGCGCGCAGCGGCGACAGCTACTTTCTGCGCAACGGTCCCTACATGCGGCGCTTCCTGGACGGCTACTACCCCATGCGCGTCAGCCTGTCGGTGCATATCGCCACGCCGCGCCTGCGCTTCCGCTCCATCGACCCGCCGCCCCAGCCCGGCTTCAGCGTCACCGCGTCAGCCGGCGATGTGGACATCGAAGCCACCTTCGAAGGCCGGCTGCGCATCGAATCCCGCTTCGAACTGGTGCAGTGACGCCGCCGCACCAACACACTTTAAGTACCTGGATATCCCGATAAGTTTTTGATAGTTATTCTCAGTTGTGAGATAGTCAGGCCATCCCGTCGGAGCCACCTGCCCAAGCCCCCTAAGCCATGAACGCCCCCCGCCCGCCCCTGGTCACCGGCCTGCTGCGCACGCTGCCCGGGGCACGCCTGATCGAGACCCACATCTCCTGGGTGATCCTTGCGGACGGCTACGCCTACAAACTGAAGAAACCCCTCGACCTCGGCTTTCTCGACTTCAGCAGCCTGGAGAAGCGCCGCTTCTGCTGCGAGGAGGAGGTGCGCCTGAACCGCCGCCTGGCGCCGGCCACCTACCTCGGCACCGTGGCGATCACAGGCACACCGGACGCGCCCGGGATCGGCGGCGATGGCCCCGTTCTGGAGTGGGCGGTATGGATGCGCGCCTTCCCGGCCGACGCCACACTGGACCACGAGCCCCAGGTGACCGAGGCGCAGGTCGACGCCATCGCCGACCGTGTCGCCAGCTTCCACCAGGATATCCCCTGCGCCCCCGCGGACAGCCGTTATGGCGAACCTGAGCAGGTACGCGCACCGATTCGCGAGAACTTCCTGCAGATCCGCGCCCTGCGCCCGCCAGCCGGGTTGCTCGCGCGACTCGATGCCCTCGAGGCCTGGTCGCAGGAGGAAGGGGAGCGCCTGGTGCCGCATTTCCGCGCCCGCAAGGCGGCGGGCGGCGTGCGCGAGTGCCACGGCGACCTGCACCTGGGCAACATCGCCTGGGTCGAGGCGGCGCCGCTGATCTTCGACGGCATCGAGTTCAACCCGGACCTGCGCTACATCGACGTGACCAGCGAGATCGGTTTCCTCGCCATGGACCTGCTGCACCGCGGCGAGGACGCCCTGGCCTGGCGCGCGCTCAACCGCTACCTGGAGCACACGGGCGATTACGCCGGCCTGGCGGCACTGCGCTACTACATGGTCTACCGCGCCATGGTGCGCGCGAAGGTGGCGGCGATCCGCGCGCGCCAGGCGGATGCGGACTTCGCCGAGGCACTGGTCTATATGGAGCTCGCCGCGCGACTGAGCCGCCCCCCCAGCCCCGCGCTGATCCTCATGCACGGCGTCTCCGGCAGCGGCAAGAGCGTCCTCGCCCAGGCCCTGCTGCAGGCGCTTGGGGCGATCCGCCTGCGCTCCGACGTGGAGCGCAAGCGCCTGTTCGGCCTGCGCCCGCTCGACGGCAGCCACGCCATCCCCGGCGGAATCTATGGCCGCGAGGCCGGCGAGCGCACTCTCGCGCGCCTGCTCGCGCTCACCGAGGCGTTGTTGCGCGAAGGCTTCCGCGTGATCGTCGACGCCACCTTCCTGGCGCGCGAGTGGCGCACGCCCTTCCAGGCACTGGCGGCATCGCTGCGCCTGCCCTGGTGCCTGGTCTCGCCGCAGGTCCCCGAGACGTTGCTGCGCGAGCGCGTGCGGCAACGCCAGGCGGCCGGCGCGGACGCCTCGGAGGCCGACCTCGCGGTGCTGGAGGCGCAGCTCGCCGGCCAGGTGCCGCTCGACGCCGATGAACTGCGCCGCGCCCTCACCCCACCCGCAAACTGGGCGCTCGCGCCTCTCCTCACCCAACTGGACGCACTGCTCGCACGCCCCTCGCCATGACCGCCTCATCCACACTCAGCCACTACCCCGTCGGCCGCTGCGGCACCATCGTGCTGATCGACGCCGACCGCGACCTGGCCGCGCGCATGCACGCCCTGGGCCTCGCCCCCGGGCGGCGCGTGCGGGTGATCCGCCGCTCCCCCTTCCAGGGCCCGATCCAGGTACGCACCGGCCAGACCGACCTGATCATCCGCCGCAGCGAGGCAGACCACATCCAGGTCTGCCCCTATGAGATGAAGGCCCCCTGAGCCATGTCGAAGAAGCGAATCGCCCTCCTGGGCATGCCCAACACCGGCAAGTCCACCCTGTTCAACCGCCTCACCGGTGCCGGCGCGCACGTCGGCAACTGGCCCGGCCTCACCGTCGAACTGCTGGCCGCGCGCCTGCTACTGGGCGACAGCATGGTCGAGCTGGTGGACCTGCCGGGCCTGCACAACCTGCACGGCTTCTCGGAAGACGAGCGGGTGACGCGCCACTTCGTCGAGACGCAGCCGGTGAACGGCCTGCTGGTGGTGCTCAACGCCCTGCAGCTGGACCGCCAGTTGAGCCTGGTGCTGCAGCTCAAGGAGCTCGGCCTGCCGCTGTTCCTGGTCCTCAACATGTCGGACGAGGCGGTATCGCGCGGCATCCACATCGACGCGGAACTGCTGGAGAAGCAGTTGCAGATGCCTGTGCACATGGTCAGCGCCAAGCACGGCCAGGGCGTGCCGCAGCTGCGCGAGGCCCTGACCCAATGGTTGCGCCGCCACCCCGAGCCCCTGCCGGCGCGCGGCGCGGCCCTCGCGGCGGACGACGCGATCGAGCACGACCTCGACGAACTCGTCAGCAAGGCCGTGCACGTCCCCAGCGACCTGCCCGCCAGCCTCACCGACCGCATGGACCGCCTGATGCTGCACCCCTGGCTGGGCATTCCGCTGTTCTTCCTCCTGGTGCTGCTGGTGTTCCAGGCGGTCTATGGCATCGGCACGCCGCTGCAGGACGGACTCGCCTGGGTGCTCGACACGCTCAAGACCGACTGGCTGCAGCCCCTTGCCGCGGGCCTGCCGGCCTGGGCCGCGAGCTTTCTGTTCGACGGCCTGTACGACGGCATCGGCACGGTGCTCACCTTCCTGCCCATCATCGTCGTGTTCTTCCTCGCCATGGCGGTGGTGGAGGACAGCGGCTACCTGGCGCGCGCCGCCTTCCTCATGGACGCGCTGATGGCGCGCATGGGCCTGGACGGCCGCGCCTTCGTGCTGCAGCTCATGGGCTTCGGCTGCAACGTGCCGGCGATGATGGGCACGCGCGTGATACGCAGCCGCGCGCAGCGCATCCTCACCATGATGATGATCCCCTTCTCGCTCTGCTCGGCGCGCCTGCAGGTGTTCCTGTTCTTCACCAGCGCCGTGTTCAGCCCGACGGCCGCCCCCTGGGTGCTGTTCAGCCTCTACGTGCTGAGCTTCGTGATCGCCTTCCTCACCGCCATCGCGCTGCGCGGGCGGGTGCAGGCGGCGCAGGCACCCGCGCTCGACCCGCTGCTCATGGAACTGCCGCCCTACCGCCTGCCGACCCTGCGCTATCTGTTCCGCCAGGCCTTCCGCGAATCCGGCCACTTCCTGCGCCAGGCCGGCGGCTTCATCGTCCTCGGCGTGACCCTGGTCTGGTTCCTCACGCACATGCCGCTGGACGCCGCGCCGGCCAGCGAGGCCACCCTGGCCGGCCAGCTCGCCGGCTGGATGGAGCCGGTGTTCTCGCCGCTCGGCATCGACCGCCTGCTGTCCATCGCCCTCCTGTTCGGCTTCGTCGCCAAGGAGGTGGTGATCGGCTCCCTGGCGGTGATCTACGGCGCCGGCCCTGAGCAGCTCGCGGGCGTGCTGTCGGCGCGCATGGATTGGGTGCAGGCCTACAGCTTCATGCTCTTCACCCTGGTCTACACCCCCTGCCTGTCGGCGCTCGCCACCCTGCGCCGCGAGACTGGCGGCAGCCGCCACGTGTGGATCTCGGTGGGCTGGTCGCTGAGCGTCGCCTGGCTGGCCAGCTTCGCCTTCTACCAGACCGCGCGAGCCCTCGGTTACTAGCCCCCGGCCCGCGCCGGGGTGTACGGCGAACCGACGACCGGCGCCTAGCCCCTTTGTGCCATACGCGGGGCCGGCGCGGGCAGGCTAACATGGCGACGTCTTGCACCGTCCGCCGCCAATGTTCCTGCAAAACGCCCTCCTCGCCCGCCGCCTGATCTTCACCGTCGGCTCCGGCTTCGCCCTCGCGCTGCTGCTGATCGGCTCCCTCACCCTGCTCGGCCTGCGCCGCGTCGAGGAGAGCAACGCGCGCCTGGAGGCCATCGTGCATGAGAACGGCGTGAAGACGCGCCTGGCCACGCAGATGCGCGACATCCTGCGCGATCGCGCCATCTCCATGCTGACCATCGTCGTGGTCAGCGATCCGTTCGAGAAGGACCTGGAGATGATGCACTTCTACGAGCTGGGCTCCGGCTACCAGAAGGTGCGCCAGGAACTGGACCCGCTCATGGACCTCGCGAGCGAGCAGCGGATCCTCGCCAACATCAACCGCCTCACTCGCCTGAACCAGCCGGTCATGGTGCGCACCGTGGACCAGGCGGTGGAGGGCTACACCTTCCTCGCCCTGGAGACCCTGCAGAACGAGGCGATCCCCCTGCAGCGGCAGCTGGTCAAGGAACTGGACTCGCTGATCCAGATCCAGCACGAGGTGACGCAGCGGGTCGCGCAGGAGGCGCGCGCCAACTACGTCAAGACCCGCAACCTGATGCTCCTGCTCGGCATCCTCGCGGTGTCCGTCGCCGCGGTGGTGGCGGTGGCCGTGGTGCGGCGCACCGCCCGGCTCGCCGCTGCCACCGAACGCGAGCGGACGAAGTTCCAGACCCTGTTTGAGACCAACACCGACGGCATCGTCATCCTCGACGAGCACGGCTTCATCGACTGCAACCCCGCCACGCTGAAGATGTTCCACATGGACTCCAAATCGGAGTTCCTCGCCTGCCGCCCCGACCAGCTGGGTCAGAACCCGCAGATCTGCGGCACCGCCGCCGAGATGCTGGCGCAGCAACACATCGAGCAGGCCATACGCGATGGCCACACGCTGTTTGAGTGGGAGGCGCGACGCCCGGACGGCAGCGCCTTCCCGACGCAGATCGACCTGCACGCCATGACCCTGGACGGGCGCACCGTGATCCAGGCGATCATGCGCGACGTCTCCGCGCAGAAGGAAACCGAGGACACCCTGCGGCGCGCGCGCGACGCGGCACTGAGCGCGGCGGAGATGAAGTCGCAGTTCGTCGCCAACGTCAGCCACGAGATCCGCACGCCGATGAACGGCATTCTGGGCATGACCCATCTGCTCCAGGGCTCTTCCCTGGACGCGCGGCAGAAGGACTACGTGGAGGCGATCTCGCGCTCCGCCGAGGCGCTGATGACGGTGATCAACGACCTCCTCGACTTCTCCAAGATCGAGGCCGGCCACCTCACCCTGGAAGACCTCAGCTTCGACCTCGCGGGCCACCTGCACGACATCCTCAGGCTCTACCACCCGCGCGCCGACGCGAAGCGGCTGAGCCTGCGCCTGGACATGCATGCGGGGCTGCCGCCATGGGTGCGCGGCGACCCGCTGCGCATCCGCCAGATCCTGCTCAACCTGCTGGACAACGCCATCAAGTTCACCCAGCAAGGCGAGATCGTGCTGCGCGTGGCGCCGGTTCCGGGCACCGAGAGGCTGATCCGCTTCTCCGTCAGCGACACCGGGCCGGGCATGTCGCAGGACGTGCAATCCCGCGTGTTCCAGGCCTTCGCGCAGGGTGACGGTTCGGTCACGCGCAAGTACGGCGGCACCGGCCTGGGCCTGGCGATCTGCCGCCAGCTCGCCGAATTGATGGGTGGCTCGCTCACCCTGGAGAGCACGCCCGGCGCGGGCAGCACCTTCCAGCTCGACCTGCCGCTCAAGGCCTCGCAACCGGCCCTGCAGCGCGAGGTGCAGGCCGCGCCCGCACGCCGTTTCCCCGGCACGCGGGTACTGGTGGCGGAGGACAATCCGGTCAACCAGAAGCTGGTGCGCTACATGCTGCGCAACCTCGACGTCGACGTCCTCCTCGCCTCCGACGGCAAGGCCGCCTTCGAGCAGCTCGCCGCCGAACGCGCGGCGCGACGGCGCGTCGACCTGGTGCTCATGGACTTCCAGATGCCGGAATGGGACGGCCTCACCGCGACCCGTGCCATCCGCGCCCAGGAGGCCGAACAGGGCCTGCCGCGCCTGCCCATCGTCGCCCTCACCGCCAACGCCATGTCCGGCTTCGATGCCACCTGCCGCGAGGCCGGCATGGACGCAGTGCTGACCAAGCCGCTGTACGAGGAGGAACTGGCGGCGACGCTGGCGCAATGGCTGCCCGGGCACGTCCGCCAGGGGGCCGGCGCCACCGCCGAGCAGCCTCAGGCTGGCGCGCCATCCGCGCCCCGTCACTTCGAGCTCGGCAAGATCGGCAAGCTGTGCCGCAACGACCCGGCGCAGATCGAGGAGATGCTGAGCCTCTTCATCTCCAGCACGGAACCCCTCCTGGACGCCCTGAGCCGCGCCTCGCAGCAGCAGGACGCCGCGCAGGCGGCACGCCATGCGCACCAGATCAAGGGGGCGGCGGCCTATCTGGGGGCGGCCGACATGACCCGCCACGCCGCGCAGGCGGAACAAAGCGCGAAGGCCGGCGATTGCATCGCCTGCGCCGAGGCCCTGGAGGAACTGGAGGCCGCCTTCATCGCGCTGCGCCTGGAGATCGACGCGGTGCTGCAGGACCTGCGCCGCGCCAAGGCGGCCTGAACGCGCCATCCGCGTGCCCGCGCTGGCGCAGGACCGTTAGAATGCGGGCTTTTCCGACACCGCCCGTCCCATGCTCGACATCCAGCTCATCCGCAAAGACCTCCACGCCGTCGCGCAGCGCCTCGCCAGCCGCGGCGTCACCCTCGACACCCCGCGCATCGAGGCCCTGGAGGCCGAGCGCAAGGCCATCCAGACCCAGACCCAGGACCTGCAGGCCCGGCGCAACCAGCTGTCCAAGCAGATCGGCATGGCCAAGGGCAAGGGCGAGGACGCCAGCGCGCTGATGGCGGAGGTGGGCGGCCTGGGCGACGCCCTCAAGGCCTCCGAGGAACGCCTCGCCGGCATTCAGGACGAGCTCTCCGCGCTGCTCATGAGCGTGCCCAACCTGCCGCACGAGAGCGTGCCGGTGGGCAGGAGCGAGGCGGACAACGCCGTCGTGCGCGTGGTCGGCGAGCCGCGCGTCTTCCCCCTGCCGGCGCGCGACCACGTGGCGATCGGCGAGGACCTCGACCTGCTCGACTTCCCCACCGCCGTGAAGATCGCCAGCAGCCGCTTCGTGCTGATGCGCGGCGACCTGGCGCGCCTGCACCGCGCCCTGGTGCAGTACATGCTCGACACCCACACCCAGGAGCACGGCTACGAGGAGGTCTACGTCCCCTACCTGGTCAACGCCGACTCGCTGCGCGGCACCGGCCAGCTGCCGAAGTTCGAGGAGGACCTGTTCAAGCTCTCCAACGGCATGTACCTCATCCCCACCGCCGAGGTGCCGGTCACCAACATCGTTCGCGACGAGATCATCCCGGCGGAGAACCTGCCCATCAAGCTGGTCGCCCACACCCCCTGCTTCCGTTCCGAGGCCGGTTCCTACGGCAAGGACACGCGCGGCATGGTGCGCCAGCACCAGTTCGACAAGGTGGAGCTGGTGCAGATGGTGCGCCCCGAGGACTCCTACGCCGCCCTGGAGGAACTCATCGGCCACGCCGAGGCGATCCTGCGCGGCCTCAACCTGCCCTACCGCGTGGTCGCCCTGTGCACCGGCGACCTCGGCTTCTCCAGCGCCAAGACCTACGATCTGGAGGTGTGGCTGCCGGGCCAGGACACCTACCGCGAGATCTCCTCCTGCTCCAACTTCGAGGCCTTCCAGGCACGCCGCATGCAGGCGCGCTTCCGCACCGAGAAGGACGGCAAGGCGGGCAAGCCGGAGCTGATCCACACCCTCAACGGCTCCGGCCTGGCGGTGGGACGCTGCCTGGTCGCGGTGCTGGAGAACTACCAGCGCGAGGACGGCGGCGTGGACATCCCCGCCGTGCTGCAACGCTACATGGGCGGCAAGACCCGCATCGATTCCGCACGTTAAGCAAGCAGCCTTGCCGGGGTTCGCCCGGCCACTCCACCTGCTCTTCTCCCTGTAGAAGAGGAAAATGCCCCCTCCCCCACCGGGGGAGGGTTGGGGAGAGGGTGGCGACCGGACAGGTCGCCATGCACCCAGCGGATTTAGCCCGGCACCGGCAGCCGCGCCAAGAAGTCCTCCAGGTCAGCTGACAACGGAGCTTCCAAAACCAAGGGCTCGCGCGTCAGCGGGTGGGCGAACTCCAGGCGTGCGGCGTGCAGGAACATGCGCTTCAGCCCCTGTCTCTTTAGTGTCCGGTTGAGCTCGGCATCGCCGTACTTGTCGTCGCCGGCAATGGCGTGTCCGAGCGCGGCCAGGTGGACACGGATCTGGTGCGTGCGCCCGGTCTTCAGTTCCGCCTCCAGCAGGCTGAAGTCGGCGAAACGCCGCACCAGGCGGAAGATCGTGTGGGCGCGCTGCCCCTCGTCGTCGACCGCGACCCGCCGCTCACCGTCCTCGTTCAGATAGCGCTGCAGGGGCAATTTCACGTGCCGCAGGGCGTCGCGCCACTTGCCGCTCGCCAGGGCGAGGTAGCGCTTGTTCATCTCCCCCGCGCGCAGCATGCGGTGCAGCTCCACCAGCGCGGAACGCTTCAGCGCCAGGACCAGCACCCCCGAGGTCTCCTTGTCGAGCCGGTGCGCCAGCTCCAGGTAACGCGCCTGCGGCAGCTCCAGGCGCAGCTGCTCGATCACCCCCAGGCTGACACCGCTGCCGCCGTGCACCGCCTGGCCGGAGGGCTTGTCGATCACCAGGATCGCGTCGTCGCGGTAGATCACCCGGTCCAGCAGGGAATATTCGAGGGTGCCCGGGGCCTGCTCCGGCTCGCGCTCAGCCATCCGCACCGGCGGGATGCGTATCACGTCGCCTTCCACCAGCTTGTATTCCGGTTTGGCACGGCGCCCGGAGACCCGCACCTCGCCATCCCGCAACATGCGGTAGACACGGCTCTTCGGCACGCCCTTGAGGTGCCGGAACAGGAAGTTGTCCAGGCGCTGGCCGGCCCGTTCCGGGCCGATGATCTCTTTTGTGACAGCGGCTTTGCCGTTCGATTGCATTCGCTTATACTCGGGCAGCTCAAAATTGGTGCAACAGGGGCGTTGAAGATCCTGCCCGCGCACCGAGTTGGGTGCCGGTCGTCCCGCTCACCGGCCGCTTTCGGGCAGCCCGCCCCCTCGTTCCGCACACCGCGCCTTGATTGTGAATCGGCGCGGCCGAGCCGAACCCCAGAGGCCTGACCACCCGAAGCAAAGCAGCGATGGTAACGCACAGTTTGCGTGACCCGAACCCGGACAAGACATCCGCCGGAATGCCGGCGGGTAGAAACGATAAACCACAACCATGCACCAGCCGCTCAGCGACAAGAACAAACTAGCCGCCTGATCCCCTGCTCGCATCGCTGCCGCCTTAGCCGGCGGCGCGGGTTTATCCCCGGGGCGCGGGAAGCGCTGGGGTAAAAAATGAAACGTATGTTGTTCAACGCGACGCAGGCGGAGGAGCTCCGCGTCGCCATTGTCGACGGTCAGAAACTGATCGACCTCGACATCGAATCCGCCACCAAGGAACAGCGCAAGGGCAACATCTACAAGGCCGTTGTCACGCGCGTCGAACCCTCCCTCGAAGCCTGCTTCGTCAACTACGGCGCCGAGCGCCACGGCTTCCTGCCGTTCAAGGAGATCTCCCGTGCCGCCCTGGGTGGCGCGGACGTCGGTCGCGGCAAGATCCAGGACCACCTCAAGGAAGGCCTGGAACTGGTCGTCCAGGTGGAAAAGGACGAGCGCGGCAACAAGGGCGCGGCCCTCACCAACTTCATCAGCCTGGCCGGCCGCTACCTGGTGCTCATGCCCAACAATCCGCGCGGTGGCGGCGTCTCACGCCGTATCGAGGGCGAGGATCGCAACGAGCTGCGCGACGCCTTGTCGCAGCTGGAAGTGCCCGGCGGCATGAGCCTGATCGGCCGCACCGCCGGCATCGGCCGCAGCGTCGAGGAACTGCAGTGGGACTTGAACTACCTGCTGCAGTTGTGGACCGCCATCGACGGCGCCGCCCAGGGCCAGAAAGGCGCCTTCCTGATCTACCAGGAATCCAGCCTGGTGATCCGCGCCATCCGCGACTACTTCACCCCGGACATCGGCGAACTGCTGATCGACGAGCCGAACATCTGCGAGCAGGCCAAGCAGTTCATGGCCCACGTGATGCCGCCCAACGTCAACAAGGTCAAGCTGTACACGGACCCGGTGCCGCTGTTCTCGCGCTTCCAGATCGAACACCAGATCGAGAGCGCCTATTCGCGCACCGTCACCCTGCCCTCAGGCGGCGCCATCGTCATCGACCACACCGAGGCCCTGGTCTCCATCGACGTCAACTCCGCGCAGGCCACCAAGGGCGGCGACATCGAGCAGACCGCCTTCAATACCAACCTGGAAGCCGCCGAGGAAGTCGCGCGCCAGCTGCGCCTGCGCGACCTGGGCGGCCTGGTGGTGATCGACTTCATCGACATGGAAAGCCAGCGCAACCAGCGCGAGGTCGAGGATCGCCTGCGTGACGCGCTCAAGCACGACCGCGCCCGCGTGCAGACCGGCAAGATCTCCCGCTTCGGCCTGCTGGAGCTGTCGCGCCAGCGCCTGCAGCCCTCGCTCGGCGAGACCAGCTACATCACCTGCCCGCGCTGCGCCGGCACCGGCCACGTGCGCAGCACCGAGTCCTTCGCCCTGCACCTGCTGCGCATGATGCAGGAAGAGGCGATGAAGGAAGGCACCGGTGCCATCCACCTGCAGCTGCCGGTCGACGTCGCCACCTTCCTGCTCAACGAGAAGCGCCACGACATCCTCTCCATCGAGGCGCGCCACCGCGTCGAGGTCATCCTCATCCCCAACCTGCACTTCGAGACCCCGCGCTATACCCTCACCCGCCTGCGTCACGACCAGCTCAACCAGGCCGACCTGTCCGCGCCCAGCTACAGGATGGTGGAGAAGCCCGCTGAGGAAGAGGCCGTCGCCAAGGCCGGCGGCGCCGCCAAGCCGGAACGCGCGCAACCCGTGGTGCAGGGGGTAACCCCCGCCCAGCCGGCCCCGGCGCCCGCCCCGGCCGCACCGCAGCCCGCCGCCCCCCAGGCGGCCGTCAAGCCCGGGCTGTTCGGCCGCATTGTCGGCTGGCTGCGCGGCATGAACGTGGAAGAAGCCGAAGCGGCCAAGCCCGCCGAGACCAAGGCCGAGGCGCGCCCGGAACGCGAGGCGCGGCGTGGTCGTGGCGAGCGTGGTGAACGCGGCGAGCGTCGCGAGCGCGGCCCGCGCGGCGAAGGCGGCGAACGCCGCGAGCGTGGCGAGCGCCAAGAGGCACGCGGCGAGCGCGGCGAACGCCAGGAAGCACGTGGCGAACGCCGTGAGCGTGGCGAGCGCCAGGAGGCCCGCGGCGAACGTCCGGAACGCCAGCGCCGCGAACGGCCTGAGCGTCCGGAGAGGGAACGCGCCGAGCGCCCTGAGCGCGTCGAGCCGCAAGAGACCGAACTCGACGTCATCCGCCCCGAGGCCGAAGCCACGGGCGAGGAGCGCGAAGGCCGTGGCCGCCGCGGCCGTCGCGGCGGACGCGGCCGCCGTGGCGAAGGTCGTGGCGAGGGTGCCCCCGAGCAGGCCGAGGAGATGGCCGCCGGCGAGCAGATCGCCGAAGCTCCCACCGCGAGCGCCGCCGAGCCCGAGCAGCAACCCGCCCCGGCCGAGATCCCCCCTGTGGTCGTCAAGCTGGAAGCGGTCCAGGCCGAGCCCGTCGCCGAAGAGACCGTTGCACCCGCCGCCGAGGCGGTGGTGCCGGAGGCCCCTGCCGCAACCGAGCCCATCGACCTCGGCACCGCGGGCCTGCAACTGGTGGAAACCCATGTAAGCGCCACCGAGGCCGGCGAGACCGAGGAAGGCGCACCTCGCGAAGGCGGCGGTCGCCGTCGCCGCAACCGCCGTCCGCGTGGCGAGGAAGGCGCGCCCGCCGAGCCGCTGGTGATGGTGGAGACCCATGCCGGCAGCGCCGCCGAGCAGTTGCCCGAGCAACCCGCCGAGTGGGCCCCCCCCTCCAACCCCCGCCGCCGCGCCCGTCCCAAGGTGGAATCGCCCACCGCCAGCGAGCCGCTGGTGATGGTGGAGACCAAGCACAGCGACGAGACCGTGGCCCCCTGATCGGCCCGGCGGCCCCATGAAAAAAGCCGGCTCGCGCCGGCTTTTTTCTTTTGCGGTGGTCGCGAAGCTCAGTCCCTGAGCGTGGCGATCAGCCCCTCCGCTGCGTCCTCCACCATGTCCAGCACCAGGTCGAAACCCTGGCGTCCGCCATAGTAGGGGTCCGGCACCTCCTGGTCGGCGAACCGCCTGCTGAAGCTCAGGAACAGGCGCACCTTGTGTCGCTGCGGCTCCGGGCAGACGCGCATCAGGGACTGGTAGTTGTCCTGGTCCATGGCGAGGATGTAGTCGAACTCCTCGAAGTCCCGCAGCGCCACCTGCCGGGCACGCAGCGCCGACAGATCGTAGCCCCGCCGCCCCGCCGCCTCCTGCGCACGCCCGTCCGGCGCCTTGCCCACGTGGTAGTCGTGCGTCCCCGCGGAATCCAGTCGCACCCGCTCCAGCAGGCCCTCCGCCTCCAGCTTGTCGCGCAGCACGCCCTCGGCGGTGGGCGAGCGGCAAATGTTGCCCATGCAGACCAGAAGAATGGAGGCTTTTCCCTTTTCTTTCATTGCATTACTCGTGAATTGCAAACCTGTTTGTGAGGATTTGGGCAACGGAGGATGCCCTCGAAAAATCAATGGCCTGCGGGCCATCCCTGATATGCCTCCGTGCCACCGACACCATTATCCCGTCCCTGGCCGCATCCAGGCCAGTTGCAAAATGTGCCATGCCGTTTCTGCTCGACCGCGCGGGCCGGCTAAAATCGCGGCAGTTCAGATAACCCGCCCACCCCATGTCCCGCCAGATCCTCGTCACCTCCGCCCTGCCCTACGCCAACGGTTCCATCCACCTGGGCCACCTGGTCGAATACATCCAGACCGACATCTGGGTGCGCTTCCAGAAGATGCGCGGACACACCTGCATCTACTGCTGCGCGGACGACACGCACGGCACGCCGATCATGCTGCGCGCGGAGAAGGAGGGGATCACGCCGGAACAGTTGATCGACCGCGTCTGGCATGAGCACAAGGCGGACTTCGACGGCTTCCACGTCGGCTTCGACAACTACTACTCCACCAACTCGCCGGAGACGCGCGAATACGCGAACCTGATCTACACCCGCCTGCGCGACGCGGGGCTGATCGAGGTGCGCGCGATCGAGCAGTTCTACGACCCGGTGAAGGAGATGTTCCTGCCGGACCGCTTCATCAAGGGCGAGTGCCCGAAGTGCCACGCCAAGGACCAGTACGGTGACTCCTGCGAGGCCTGCGGCGCGGCCTACCAGCCCACCGAGCTGATCAACCCGTTCTCCGCGGTGTCCGGGGCGACGCCGGTGAAGCGGCAGTCCGACCACTACTTCTTCAAGCTCTCCGACCCGCGCTGCGCCGACTTCCTGCGCGGCTGGATCGTGCCGCCGCACGTGCAGGCGGAGGCCGGCAACAAGCTGAACGAGTGGCTGGAGGGCGGCCTCTCCGATTGGGACATCTCGCGCGACTCGCCCTACTTCGGCTTCGAGATCCCCGACGCGCCGGGCAAGTATTTCTACGTCTGGCTCGACGCGCCGATCGGCTACATGGGCAGCTTCAAGAACTACTGCGACAAGCACGGCCTGGACTTCGACGCCTTCTGGAAGCCGGATTCCGCCGCCGAGCTGTACCACTTCATCGGCAAGGACATCCTCTACTTCCACGCCCTGTTCTGGCCCGCGGAGCTGCACCACGCGGGCTTCCGCACCCCCACGGGCGTGTTCTGCCACGGCTTCCTCACGGTCAACGGCACCAAGATGTCGAAGTCGCGCGGCACCTTCATCACCGCGACCAGCTATCTCAAGCACCTCAACCCGGAGTGGCTGCGCTACTACTACGCCGCCAAGCTCTCGCCGACGCTGGAGGACATCGACCTCAACCTGGAGGACTTCGCTGCGCGCGTGAACGCCGACCTGGTGGGCAAGTTCGTCAACATCGCCAGCCGTTCCGCCGGCTTCATCAGCAAGCGTTTCGAAGGCCGCCTGGGCCAGATCGCCGGCGAGACGCCGCTGCCCGCCATGCAGGCCGCCGCCGCCAACATCGCCGAGCTCTACGAGGCACGCGAATTCAGCAAGGCCCTGCGCGAGATCATGGCCCTGGCGGACCTGGCGAACCAGTACGTGGACACGCACAAGCCCTGGGAGATGGCCAAGCAGGAGGGCCTCGACGCGGAACTGCACCAGGTCTGCACGGTGGCGGTGAATGCCTTCCGCCTGCTCGCCCTGTACCTGAAGCCGGTGCTGCCGAAACTGGCGGAGAACGTCGAGGCCTTCCTCAACATCGCCCCCATGCGCTGGGAGGATGCCGGCAGCCTGCTCACCGGCCACGCCATCAACCCCTATCAGCACCTGATGACCCGCATCGACCCGAAGAAAATCGAGGCCATGGTGGAAGAGAACAAGCAGTCCCTGGCGCCCGCACCCGAGCCCGCCCCCGTCAAACACGCCGAACATCAGCAGAAGGAGGCCCAGGCCGAGACCGTCGCCTCGCCCTGGGAGCCCTTCATCTCCATCGACGACTTCACAAAGATCGACCTGCGCGTCGCGCGCATCGCCAACGCCGAGCACGTGGAGGGCGCGGACAAGCTGCTCAGGCTGACCCTCGACCTGGGCACGGAGACGCGCACCGTGTTCGCCGGCATCAAGGCCGCCTATGCGCCGGAGACCCTGGTCGGGCGCCTGACCGTGATGGTGGCCAACCTGGCACCGCGCAAGATGAAGTTCGGCATGAGCGAGGGCATGGTGCTGGCCGCCTCGGACGAGCGCGGCGGGCCCTTCCTGCTCTCACCTGACTCCGGCGCGCAACCGGGCATGCGCATCAAGTGAGCATCGAGTGAGCACTACCCGCCACCTGCTCATCACCGGCAGGGTCCAGGGCGTGTACTACCGCGAGTCGATGCGCCTGGAGGCGGAGAGGCTGGGGGTCACCGGCTGGGTGCGCAACCGCCGCGACGGCGCGGTGGAGGCGGTGGTGCAGGGGCTGGAGACGGATGTCGAGGCGATCATCGCCTGGGCGCGCATCGGTCCGGAAGCGGCAAGGGTCGAGTCGGTGGCGGTCTCGCCGGCCGAAGGCGAATACTCAGGCTTCGAACGTCTGCCGACGGGCTGATGCCCGATATGGGCGGTCATGCCGGCCTGCGCTGGGGTGACGGTCAGTGACTCAGCAGACGGGCCGATGGGCAATGCCCGCGCAGAAGTCCTGCACCAGGCGCTCCCCCGTCTCCACCAGATCGAAACTGTCCGGGTCGAGCAGCCAGGTCTCGATCAGTCCGTGCACCAGGGCATACATGCCGATGGCGGTGCGTCGCACATCGACGTCGGCGGGGATCTGCCCCTTCTCGACCGCCAGGCGCAGGTTGCCTTCCAGGTCCTGCAAACAGCCGCGCCGGCTCTCGCGCTGGCGGTGCAGCATCTCCGCCATCTCGCCGACGAACTCGCACTTGTAGCTGAAGATCTCGAACACCCGGCGCGCGCGCTCGTCGTTCGCCACCTGCGTCAGCACGCCGCGCGCGGATTCGCGCAGCTTCGCCAGCGGGTCGTTGAGCGCCTTGTCCACGAGGGACTGGTGCATGGCCTCCAGCGGCAGGTGCACGCGGTCATTCATGGCCTGCAGCAAGGCGGCCTTGTTGGTGAAATGCCAGTAGATCGCGCCGCGCGTCACGCCGGCGGCAGAGGCGATCTCGGCCAGGGTGGTATGCCCCACCCCCTTGTCGCGGAACACCATCTCCGCCGTGTCCAGGATCAGTGCGCGGGTTTCCTGGGCGTCTTCCTTGGTCCTTCTTGCCATGTCCTTGATGCCATTAGGGAGTCGCGGAATGGTAATACAAACCCGCGGTTTACATACATACACGAACGTATGTATATTCCCGGCATCCAACGCCAGAACAATCCGGAGGCACCGTGTACCGCAACGCCCGCATCCCCCTCCTCGCCTTGCTGATCCCCATGACCCTGGCCGCCTGTGGCAAGGACCCCGCCAAGCAGGCCGGCATGCCTCCCGGCGGCGGCATGCCGCCGCCCGAGGTGGAGGTGGTGGCGGTGGCGCCGAAGACCGTGGCGCAGACCGTCGAGGTGCCCGGGCGCCTCACGCCGGTCCGGGTCGCGCAGGTGCGTGCCCGTGTCGAGGGCATCCTGGAGAAGCGCGAATATGTCGAGGGCAGCGAGGTGAAGGCCGGCCAGGTGCTGTTCCGCATCGACCCGCGCAGCCTCGCCGCCAACGTCGAATCCGCCAAGGCCAGCCTGGCGCGCGCCAGGGCCAGCGCCCTGATCGCCGGCCAGACCCTGGAGCGCATGCAGGCCCTCAAGGACACCAAGGCGATCGCCAAGCAGGAATACGACCAGGCCGTGGCGACCAAGGCGCAGGCCGACGCCGAGGCGGCCGCCGCGCAGGCCGCGCTGACGCGGGCCGAGATCGACCTCTCCTACGCGACCGTCACCGCGCCCATCTCCGGTCGTATCGGCCGCGCCCAGGTGACCGAGGGCGCGCTGGTCGGCAGGGGCGAGGCGACGCCGCTGGCGACCATCGAACAGTACGAACCGATCTGGGTCGACTTCTCGCAGTCCAGTGCCGACTTCCTGCGCCTGCGCGAGGCGGTGAAGAGCGGCAAGGCGCTCGCCGCGAAGGCGCCTGTGCAGCTGGTGCTGGAGAACGGCCAGGTGTACCGGCAAGCCGGCAGGCTGCTGTTCAACGATCTCTCCGTCGACCCAGGCACGGGCAGCGTCGGCCTGCGCGCCGAATTCCCCAATCCCGGGCGCGAGCTGCTGCCCGGGCAGTTCGTCACCGTGCGCCTGCCGGTGGCGCAGGCCGAGAATGTCATCGTCGTGCCACAGCGCGCCGTGCAGGCCACCAACGGCACCCAGCTGGTGATGCTGGTCGGCCCGGAAGGCAAGGCGATGCCGCAGCCGGTGAAGACCGCCGGGCTGTCGGGCGACGACTGGATCATCGCCGAGGGCCTGAAGGGCGGCGAGCAGGTCATCGTCAATGGCCTGCAGAAGGCACGCCCCGGCACGCCGGTGAAGCCCGTGCCGGCCGCGCCGGCCACCACCGGCCGCTGAGCCAGGAGGCATCATGCTGCCCCGCTTCTTCATCGACCGCCCCATCTTCGCCTGGGTCATCGCGCTGGCCATCATCCTGGCCGGCGTCCTCGTCTTTCCCAAACTCCCGGTCTCCCAGTATCCCGAGGTGGCGCCGCCCGCATTGCAGATCACCGCGGTCTACCCCGGCGCCTCGGCCCAGGTGGTGGAGGACGCCGTCACCAGTCTGATCGAGCAGGAGATGAATGGCATCGAGCACCTGCTGTACATGGAGTCGAACAGCGACGCCAGCGGCACGATGACCATGACCCTCACCTTCGCCACCGGCACCGATCTGGACATCGCCTCGGTGGAGGCACAGAACCGCATCAAGCGGGTGGAGGCGAGGCTGCCGGACGAGGTGCGACGCCAGGGCATCACGGTCATCAAGGCGCGGCGCAACTTCCTCATGTTCGTCACCGTCTACTCCCCGGACAACAGCCTGGATGCCGTGGACCTGGGCAGCTTCACCGCCGCCAACGTGCTCAACAACATCCGCCAGGTGCCGGGGGTGGGCGAGGCGCAGATGTTCGGCTCCGAATACGCCATGCGCATCTGGCTGGACCCCTTGAAGCTGGCCTCCTTCAACATGACCCCGGGCGAGGCCCTGGCGGCGGTGCAGGCGCAGAACGTGCAGCTGGCCACCGGCGAGCTCGGCCAGGCACCCGCGGTGAAGGGCCAGCAACTGTCGGCAACAGTCATCACCCGGGGCCGCCTGGCCACGCCGGAGGAGTTCGGCAACATCCTCCTGCGCACCTCCGGCACCGGCGCCGCGGTGCGCCTCAAGGACGTGGCGCGGGTGGAGCTGGGCGCCCAGGACTACGTGTTCCGCGCCCGCCTGAACGGCCGCCCCACCGCCCCGGTGGGCATCAAACTCGCCCCAGGCAGCAACGCGCTGGAGACCTCCAAGGCGGTGAAGGCACGCATGGCGGAGATGGCCAAGTTCTTCCCCAAGGGCGTGAGCTGGGACGTGCCCTACGACACCTCCCGCTTTGTCGACATCTCCATCCAGGAGGTGGTGAAGACCCTGGCCGAGGCCTTCCTGCTGGTCTTCCTGGTGATGTGGCTGTTCCTCGGCAAGCTGCGCGCGGCGGTGATCCCCGCCGTGGTGGTGCCGGTGTCGCTGATTGGGACCCTGGTGGGCATCTACCTGCTCGGCTACTCCATCAACCTGCTCTCCCTGTTCGCCATGGTGCTGGCCATCGGCATCGTCGTGGACGACGCCATCGTCGTGGTGGAGAACGTGGAACGCATCATGTCCAGGGAAGGCCTGGCCGCGCGCGAGGCGACCTCGAAGGCGATGGGCCAGATCTTCGGCGCGATTGTGGGCATCACCGTGGTGCTGTCGGCGGTGTTCATCCCCATGGCCTTCTTCAGTGGCTCGGTGGGGGCGATCTACCGCCAGTTCTCGGTGACCCTGGTAATCACCATGCTGTTCTCGGCGCTGATGGCCATCTCCCTGACGCCTGCCCTGTGCGCCACCCTCTTCAAGGGCCTGGACAAAGACAAGCTGGAGCACCAACGCGGCCTGTTCGGCTGGTTCCACGGCTTCTTCGAGCGCACCACCGGCCGTTACATGAACGTCGTGGGCGCTGTGGTGAAACGCCCCTTGCGCATGCTCGTCCTGTTCCTCGCCATCGTCGCCGCCACCGTGGTCCTGATGCTGCGCCTGCCCACCGGCTTCCTGCCGGACGAGGACCAGGGCTACCTCATCAGCATCGTGCAGCTGCCCTCCGGCGCCACCCAGGAGCGCACCGCCGAGGTGCTCTCGCAGATGGAGCAGTACTACCTGAAGCAGCCCGACGTGGCCAAGGTGGTGGGCGTGCTCGGCTTCTCCTTCTTCGGCAAGGGCCAGGACGCCGCCATCTCCTTCGTGCGCTTCAAGGACTGGGAAGAGCGCACCCAACCCGACCAGCACGCCCTCTCCATCGTGCAGCGGGCCAACATGGCGCTGTTCTCCATCAAGCAGGCCATGATCTTCGCCCTCAACCCGCCCCCCATCCCCGAGCTGGCGGCGGTGGGCGGCTTCGACTTCCGCCTGGAGGACCGGGCCAACCTGGGCCGGGACAAGCTCATGGAGGCGCGCAACATGGTGTTGGGCATGGCCAGCCAGGACCCGCGCCTCGCCGGGGTGCGGCCCGAGGGCAAGGAGCCGGCCAGCCAGCTGATGCTCGACATCGACAAGGTGAAGGCCAGCAGCCTGGGCATCAACCTGGGCGAGCTGAACCAGACCCTGACCGTGGCCCTGGGCTCCGCCTATGTCAACGACTTCATCCGCGACGGCCGGGTACTGCGCGTGGTGATGCAGGTCGACGCGCCGGCACGGGCCACCCCCGAAGGCCTGCTGTCGCTGCGCGTGCGTACCGCCAAGGGCGCCATGGTGCCGCTGTCGGAGATCGCCACGCCGCGCTGGATGGTCGGCGCGCCCAAGCTCGACCGCTACAACGGCGTACCCGCGACCAAGATCGCCGGCGGCCCCTCGCCCGGCCACAGCACCGGCGAGGCCATGCAGGCCATGGAGGAGATTGCCGCCAAGCTGCCGCCGGGACTGGGCTTCGAATGGTCGGGCACGTCCTATGAGGAAAAGCTCGCCGGCGCGCAGGCCCCCATCCTGTTCGCCCTCTCCATCATCGTCGTGTTCATGTGCCTGGCCGCCTTGTACGAGAGCTGGAGCGTGCCGCTGGCGGTGCTGCTGGTGGTGCCCCTGGGCGTGTTCGGCGCGGTCGTGGCGATGACCCTGCGCGAGCTGCCCAACGACGTCTACTTCAAGGTCGGCTTCATCACCATCATCGGCCTCTCCGCCAAGAACTCGATCCTGATCGTCGAATTCGCGCGCCAGCTGGAGGCGCACGGCAAGGCAACGCTGGAGGCGGTGATCGAGGCGAGCCGCATGCGTTTCCGTCCCATCGTCATGACCTCCATCGCCTTCATGTTCGGCGTGCTGCCGCTGGCCATCTCCTCCGGCGCCGGCGCGGCCAGCCGCCATGCCATCGGTACCGGCGTCATGGGCGGCATGATCGCCGCCACCGTGCTGGCGGTGTTCTTCGTGCCGGTGCTCTACCTGCTGGTGCGCAAACTGTTCCCCGGACCGATCAAATACCACGGCGCCGCCGTGCATGGAGACGAGCATGCGTAAGTCCCTCATCGCCCTGGCCCTGCTCTCCCTCACCGGCTGCGCGAACGTCCCGGAACTGCGCATGCCCAAATTCGACCTGCCCGCCGCCTGGAAGCAGGCGCAGGCACCCGCCGCCACGGAGGCGGCGAGGCCCTTGGCGTCCGACTGGTGGAAGGCCTACGGCGACGCGCGGCTGGACGCCCTCGTCGACGAGGCCCTGACCCACAACGCGGACCTTCGGCTGGCCGCCGCGCGCATCGAGGAGGCGCGCGCCAGTCTCGGCCTCGCCAGGGCCAGCCAGGCCGTGCAGGCACAGGCGACGGCGGACGTGAACCGCGAGCGCCGCACCCAGGTGGGCGCCATGCCGGCCTCCGGCAATCCGGCCAACAACACCTACCAGGTGCAGGTGCAGGCCGCCTACGAGCTGGACCTGTGGGGCCGCTACCGCGAGGCCAGCAACGCCGCGCGCGCGCAGCTCCTGGCCAGCGAATACGGCCGCGAGGTGGTGCGCATCTCGCTCGCCGGCGGCGTCGCGCAGGGCTACTTCGCCCTGCGTGCCCTCGACGCCCAGCTCGCCCTGGTCGCGCAAACGCGCGAGAACCGCCTGGCGGCGGTGGAGCTGCAGAAGCAGCGCCTGAACGCCGGTGTTTCCTCCGAACTGGAACTCAGGCAGGCCGAGGCCGAACTCGCCGCCCTCGACGCCAGCCGGGCCCAGCTCACCCAGGCGGTGCAACAGCAGGAACTGGCACTCGCCGTGCTGGTGGGGCGCAACCCACGCGGCCTCATGGAAGACGGCATCGCGCGCGGCAGCGCGCTGCAAGCCCTGGGCGAGCCCCCCGCCATCCCCGTCGGCCTGCCCTCGGACCTCTTGGCGCGCCGCCCCGACCTGCGCCAGGCGGAACAGAACCTGCTCGCCACGCACGCCCGCATCAAGGAAGCGAAGGCGGCGCTCTACCCGGACCTGACCTTGACCGCCTACCTGGGCTCGGAGAGCAAGGCGCTGTCCGACCTGTTCTCCGGACCCGCCGCGATCTGGGGCCTGGGCGCGGGCCTGGTGCAGACCCTGCTCAACGGCAACCGCACCGAGGAGGAGCTGAAGGCGCGGGACGCGCGCCAGACCCAGGCCCTGATCGCCTACGAGCAGGCGGTGCGCCAGGCCTTCCGCGAGGTCCTCGACGCCCTCGTCGCGCACCGCCAGGCGCGCGAGCTGGCCGAGGCGGAGGGCCGCCGCGCCGAGGCCCTGCACGGTGCCCTGGAGCTGGCAGACCTGCGCTACCGCAACGGCCTCACCAACTACCTGACGGTGCTGGACGCGCAACGCAACGCGCTGCAGGCGGAACTGAACCGGATCGAGGCGCGGCGCGCCCAGCTGAGCGCCTCCGCCGACCTGGCGAAGGCGCTAGGCGGCGGCTGGCAGGCCACGACGGCCACCCCTTGATGATTTGTCCTAAATCCGGCAATCGCACGGCGACCTGATCGGTCGCCACCCTCTCTCCAACCCTCCCCCGTCGGGGGAGGGGACCAGGGGTTCCCCAAGCCTCAGGCGAACACGCTGAGCGACTGGCCGAGGGCCTGCGTCACGGCCTGCGCCGCATCGGCATAGGCCTGCATGGCCTGGTCGTTGCGCGCATCCGGCTTGTCGGTGGCGGCGTCCGGCGCGGCCGGGCCACCACCCTCCCCGCCACCCCCCTCCTCGCGCCGCTGCCTGGCGATCTCCTGCCGCGCCTGCAGCGCCAGCATGGCCGCCGCCGCGGCCACCGCCTGGTCCTGCGGCGAGGGGTCGGCGGGGGCGAGCGCGGCGGCGCGGATCTGCTCCGCCTTGGCCAGGGTGGCCTCGGGCGTACCGGCGGGCGAGGTGTTGATGCTCACCTCCCCCGCCACCGCATACTGTCTGCCATCCGGGCCACGCACGTACTGGTAGGTGGCGGCGCCGGTCAACCCGGCCCCGGCCGCCTTGTGCGCCGCCTCGTGCTGGCGCACCTTCTGGTCGATGGCCTGCAGCTTGCGCACCTGCGCCTGTTCCTGCGGCGAAAGGGCATCCGGCGCGCCGCCCACGGCGCGCACGGGTTGCATGCCGGCATGCAGCCCAGTCGTCACCGAAGATATCGCCCCCACCGCCATGAACCCCTGTCCCATTCGCCTGCCATGCCGGAGATTATAGGAAGCGCATCCCTACCATTTCACTCAACTTTACTTTCCCCCACCCCGTCCCTATCCTGATCGCCTTTTGCCGCACGTCCCGCCATGTCCATTTCCATCAAGACCCCCGAACAGATAGACAAGATGCGCGTGGCCGGCCGGCTCGCCAGCGAGGTCCTGGACTACATCACCCCCTTCGTGAAACCCGGCGCCACCACCGGCGAGCTCGACAAGCTCTGCCACGACTACATGGTGGAGGTGCAGGGCTGCGTCCCCGCGCCGCTCAACTACGCACCCAACGGCCACAAGCCCTATCCCAAGTCGATCTGCGCCTCGGTCAACCACCAGGTCTGCCACGGCGTGCCCGGCGACAAGGTTCTCAAGGCAGGCGATGTGGTGAACCTGGACATCACCGTGATCAAGGACGGCTGGCATGGCGACACCTCCCGCATGTTCTACGTCGGCGAGCCGTCGATCCAGGCCAAGCGATTGACCGAGATCACCTACGAATGCATGTGGAAGGGCATCGCCGTGGTGAAGGCCGGCGCGCGCCTCGGCGACATCGGCGCGGCGATCCAGCGCCATGCCGAGGGCAACGGCTACTCCGTGGTGCGCGAATTCTGCGGCCACGGCATCGGCGCCAGCTTCCACGAGGACCCGCAGGTGGTGCACTACGGCAAGCCCGGCACCGGGCCCACGCTTGAAGCGGGCATGATCTTCACCATCGAACCCATGATCAACGCCGGCCGCAAGGACATCCGCGTGCTCGGCGACGGCTGGACCGTCGTCACCAAGGACCACAGCCTGTCCGCGCAATGGGAGCACACGGTGCTGGTCACCGCCGAGGGCTACGAGGTGCTGACGCTGTCCGCCGGCTCCCCGCCTCCACCGGCCTTCATCCAGGCCGCATGAATCCGGACATGGCCCGCATCGCGGGCTGGCGCGGCCACATCCAGACGGAACGCGCGCGGCTGGTCCGGGACTATCTCGCGCGGCCGCACGCGCCGCGCCTGCTGCAGGGCCTGGCGCGGCTCGCCGACGACGTCCTCGCGGAGATCTGGGCGGCGCACGACCTGCCGGAAAACGCCGCGCTGATCGCCGTGGGCGGTTACGGACGCGGCGAGCTCTACCCGCAGTCCGACGTCGACCTGCTGCTGCTGCTCGACGACGACCTGCCGGAGGCGGAGGCCAGCCGCCTGGAGCCCCTGGTTGCCCTGTTCTGGGACGTCGGCCTGCCGATCGGCCACAGCGTGCGCACCCTCGCCGAGTGCGGCGAGGAGGCGGCCAAGGACATCACGGTGCAGACCAATCTGCTGGAGGCGCGCCTGCTCGCCGGCAGCAAGCCCCTGTTCCAGCGCATGGTCGCCGCGCAGCGCGCCCAGCTCGACGCCGCCGCCTTCTTCAACGCCAAGTTCCTCGAGCAGAAGGTCCGCCATGGCCGCCATGCCGACGTGGCCATGCTGCTCGAGCCCAACCTGAAGGAAAGCCCCGGCGGCCTGCGCGACCTGCACACCCTGTTGTGGGTGGCCCAGGCGGCGGGCGTCGGCGACCGCCTGCCCGACCTCGCGCGCGCCGGCCTGCTGCGCGCCGACGAGGCCCGCTCCCTGGGCGCCGCCCTCGCCTTCATCTCGCACCTGCGCATCCGCCTGCACCTCGCCGCGAACCGGCGCGAGGACCGACTGCAGTTCGAGTTCCAGGAGACCGTGGCGGCCGGCATGGGGATCTCGCCTTCGCCGCCGCGCCGCGCCTCGGAACGGCTGATGCAGCGCTACTACCGCGCCGCGCGGCAGATCCGGCTGATCAACGAACTGGTGCTGGGCGCCCTGCGCAACCGCCTGCTGCCGGGCGAGGCGCCGCGTCCCCTGCCGGGCACCGGTGACTTCCGCGCCGTAGGCGCGCTCCTGGACGCCGAGGAGGACCTCCTGGAGCGGCGGCCGGACCTCATCCTCGAGACCTTCCTGGTGCTGGCGCGGGAACGCGACCTGCACGGCTGCACGCCGCGCCTGCTGCGCGGGTTGTGGCGCGCGGGCCGGCACATCGACGCGGCGTTCCGCAAGTCGCCCGCCAACCGGCAACGCTTCCTCGACCTGCTGAAGTCGCCGCGCGGCGTCACCCAGTCGCTGCGCCTGATGCACCGCCTGGGCCTGCTCGGCCGCTATCTGCCGCTGTTCGGCCGTATCACCGGGCAGATGCAGCACGACCACTTCCACATCTACCCGGTGGACGAGCACATCCTCATGGTGGTGCGCAACCTGCGCCGCCTGGCCATGAACGAATACGCGCACGAGTTCCCCCTCGCGCATCGCCTGATGGCGGACTGCGAGCGCCAGGACCTCTTGATCCTCGCCGCCCTGTTCCACGACATCGCCAAGGGCCGCGGCGGCGACCACTCCAGCCTCGGTGCGGTGGACGCGCGCCGCTTCTGTCGTGCCCAGGGCCTGCCACGCGAGGACGCCGGGTTCGTCGCCTGGCTGGTGGCGGAGCACCTGACGCTGTCGCAGACCGCGCAGAAGCAGGACCTCTCCGACCCCGAGGTGATCGCCGCCTTCGCCGCGCGCTGTGGCGACGTGCGCCGCCTCACCGCCCTCTACCTGCTCACCGTGGCCGACATCCGTGGCACCAGCCCCAAGGTCTGGAACGCCTGGAAGGACAAGCTGACCCAGGAGCTGTATCTCGCGGCGCGGCGCGTTCTGGAGCAGGGCAAGGCGGAGCCGGACAGCGTCGAGGAAAAGAAGGAGGGCGCGCGTGCGCAACTGCGTCTCTACGGCTTCATGCACGGCGCGGAAGAGGCCCTGTGGAGGCGCCTCGACGATGTCTATTTCATGCGCCAGGACTGCCGCGACATCGCCTGGCAGACCCGCCGGCTGCTACCCCTGCTGGGGCGCCAGGATCCGATCGTGCGGGCGCGCCTCGCGCCAGTGGGCGAAGGCGTTGAGGTGCTGGTGTTCGCCACCGACCGCGAGGCCCTGTTCGCCCGTATCTGCGCCTTCTTCGCGCGCATGGGCTATTCCATCCTCTCCGCGCGTGTGCACACCACGCGCGACGGCAACGCCCTCGATACCTTCTACGCGGTGGACCTCGAGCAGCGCCGCATCGCCTATCGCGACATCCTCAACTACATCGAGCACGAGCTGACGCAGGAACTGGCGCAGCCGGATCGCGACGCGCCGCTGCCCACCGGGCGTCTGCCGCGCCAGCTCAAGACCTTCCCCCTCGCGCCCAGCGTCAATCTGGTGGCAAGCGAGCAGGACGGCAGCCATCTCCTGTCCTTCACCGCCGGCGACCGTCCCGGCCTGCTCGCCAGCGTCGCACGGCTCCTGTACCAGCAGGGCGTGAGCGTCGCCAGCGCGCGCATCGCCACCCTGGGCAACCGGGCCGAGGACGTCTTCGTGCTGCGCGGAGAGGCGCTGGGGCAGCCCGGCAAGCGCCTGGCCCTGGAGCAGTCCCTGCTGGAGATCCTGAAGCTCTGAGGCCGCCTAGGCCTGCCCGGCCTCCTGTTCGAGGCGGTACAGCCAGGCCAGCAGTTCCGCCACCGCCACGTAGAGCTCGGGCGGAATGCGTTCGTCCAGGTCCACCTGCATGAGCAGGGCCACCAGCTCGGGCGACTCGTGCACGAACACCCCCGCCGCCTTCGCCCGCTCGATGATCTCCTCCGCCAGCAGGCCGCGTCCCTTGGCCACCACCCGCGGCGCGCCGTCCTCGCTGGCATAGCGCAGCGCCACCGCCTCCTGGCGCTTCTCATCGGCGGTACCGTCACGGGCGCTCACGGCGCCGCCTCCACGAGCAGGCCGGCCGGCTTCAGGCCTGCGCCCTGCAGGCCCTGCTGCAGGTCCGGCAGGGCGGCACGCAGGATCTCAATGGTCCCTGGTTCGCTGGCATGCAGGCGCAGGGCGACCTCATGGCCGCGCAGGGAGAGCTGGGCATGGACCGTCCCCATGCGCGGCAGGGTGAGGCGCAGCTCGGTGCTCCAATGGTCCGCCGCCTCGCCCTCCTCCCCCTGGCCCTGCCACCCCTGGCGTTCCTCGACCAGCCACTCCATCCATTGGCCCGGCCAGGCGAAGCCCTGCCAGAGGAAGGGCCCGCCTTCCAGCATGTGCAGCTGGCGGCCGGCCAGGCGCGCGGCCTCCTCGGGCATGCCTCCCAGCTCGGCGAGCCCGCTCATGGGCATGCCGCCCCGCCCCAGGCGCGCCTGGGGCTCGCTGAGCAGGGCCTCGAACGGGTAGTTGCCCTTGACCCAGCGCGCCTGGTGCGCCTCGTAGAACAACCCGCTCTCGCGCAAGGTCTGCGCGAGGCGGGTGGGCACCAGATCGGACGACGGCTCGGCGACATCGGCCACCACCGTCGGCTGCAGGGTGGTGCTGGCCGGCACCGCCGCGCGCAGGCCGTCCACGGCCTGGCCGAGCAGGCCCGTGGTGGCGCTGGCCACCGCGGTCGGCATGCCCAGAGGCGACGGCTGCGCCGCCTGCAGCATGACCACGTTGGCGACAACGGGGCGCGTGCCGGCGGCGGCGGATACGCCTGCCTGGGCGGCCAGACCGGCCGCCACGGCCGCCGTACCCCTGGCCGGCGCCGCAGTCTGGGCAGCCTGGGCAGTCTGGGCAGTCTGGGCGGACTGCACCGCGGCCTGGGGCGGCACCGTGCCCCCCGTCTGCGCTGCTGCCGGCATCCCCCGCGCCGCGGCGGGCGCGGACACCTGCGCCGCGGCGATGCCGGGTGCGGCGGAAGGCGTGCTTCGCGGCGGTGTCGCGATCCGTGCCGCGGCCTCGTATGCGGCGGTGGCCTGGGGTGTCGATGCGGCCGCTCCCGGCACCGCCGCCTGCACGGCAGCCTGCGTGGCGGCTTGCGGCGCGGGCTGCGGGGCCGCGGGCTGCGGGGCCGCGGGCTGCGCGCCGCTGGCGAAGCGCATCAGGGCATTCACCTGCTGCGCGGTATTCGAGATGCGCACCTGCTGCCCGGCGGTGGCGGGGCTCTGGTCGAGCAGAAAGGTCGGGCGCGGACCGGCGTTCATGAAGGTGAGGCGCACGCTGTCGCCCGCCCGGGTGCTTTGCGGCAGGCCCATATCCAGCTTCTGTCCGGCCACCTGCACGAGGTGGCGCCCGTTCGGCAGGTTGTCCAGCACCTTGCCTTCGTACTGTTCGCCGACCTTGAACGGCGAGGCCTGTTCCGGCTTGCCCCCCCTGCAGCATCGCCGCGCCCTGGGTCTTGACCCAGGCGAGCAGCAATTCGGGCAGGGCGGAGAGGTTCATGGGGAGGATCGGAAGGGTTCCAAGTCCGGCATGCATGGCCTGCCAGCCGGCGTCATGACTTCACCTGATGGAGCGCGACGATGAGTTCTGCCTCGCTGCGCGAGATGCCGAGCTGCGCGGCCATGTCCTGCGGCGACATGCCCTCGCGCGCAAGGCGCATGGCCTCGGCATGGATCGACGACTGTCCGTCCAGCGCGCTGCCAGCGGGGGGCGCTCTTCCAGGTGTTCCAGGCGCTTGCCGAGGTCCGCGAGCCGTTTCTCCAGGTCGGCGAGCCGCCCCTCGATGCGGGCGTCCGGTCTGGACCTGCGACGCGAGAAGACCAGGGTCTCGACGAGATAGACGAGGCTCGCGAGGATCACCGCGATCAGGAGTTCCCGTCCGGTGAAGGTGATCTGCTCCAGCATCCGCGTCAGTGTCGAATGCCGCGCCCGCGGGCGCTCACGGCGCCTCGCCCTCCGGCGCGGCGGGACGTGCCGGCGCTAGGCCGGCGGCGATCTGCCTGTTTATGTTGATCAGGACGTTGAGTTTTTCCGGCGCCGGGTAGGCCATCACCTCGAAGGTGCGCTTGTCGACGAAGGCGGACAGGCTGAGTAGGTTCTGCCGCACCGCCTGCGGCAGCGGGTTGCTCTCTTCCAGCAGCTCCGACTGGAAGAAGGTCCACAGGCGTTGATTGAAGCGCAATGCGGTATCCAGGCGTTCGTTCAGGCCTTCGTCGTTCCACGACTCCTGGCACTGGCTCAGCAGGGCCGCCGCCTTCGAGAGCAGGGACGACTCGAGTTCGCGACCGTCCATGGTCTCCTGCTGCACGCTCTTGTATGCATCGATCGCTCTACCTGGCATTTTTCAGAAGCTCCGTTTCGTAATTGATCAACTGCTTGACCTGCTTGAGTGCCAGGTAGTACTGACCACCCGACACCGATTCACCGATTTCCTGCAGCCTGGAGACCGTGCTCGGCGCGGCCTCGGCCACATCCTGCATCAATTCCTGCAAGAGCTTGTAGTACCCCGCGCGGTTGTCCGCGTCCATGTACATCTGCTGCACCGCTAGGTAGATGCGGCGGCAGGGGGTGTCGGCATCCTGCTCGTGCAGGATCTCCTTGTGGCGCAGGATGGGCACGTCGTTGAGGATGGTCAGCTCGGCCTTGGCCTGGCCATTTTGCACGACCGCGCCGCCGATGAAGATCTTTTCCCTGGGCTTCAGTGTAAGGCTCAATGCCATGTCGATCGCACCACCGCATGTCACCCCATCAGGGCGAGCATCGCCTCGCTGGAACGGGAGATCCCGGAGCTCTGTCGCGCCAGCTCCGCGCCGATGCGCTTGCTCTCCGCCGCGTAGAAGGTCTCGTCGCCGCGCGTGTCGCCGTCCGCTGCGAGTTTCCTGCCGACGCCTGCCTGCATGTTGGCCAGCACCAGATCGGCGTTGATCAGGCCGGTCTGGCCGGCCTTCAATTGTTCGTCCGTGGCGTCGCCGTTCACCAGCGCCTGCTGGCCCAGCGCCTCATCGAGCTGGGCTCGCGGCTCGCGCGGGATCGTGAGCTTCTCGATGATGTTGCGGATACCGACGACGCTGTTGAGATACTGCTCGCGCTCGATGCTGCCCGGCGGGAAGGGCGGAAAGCTCTTCACCACGCGATCGAGTTGTTCCGACGCGCGCGCGACCAGCTGCCTGGCCTCGCCCAAGGCGCGCACCTCAGCCGCGGTCTCGTTCATCGCCTCCTTGCCGGCATTCAGCACGCCGAACTGGCGCGGCTGCCCGACGGCGTCGCTGACCTTGCCAGTCTGCCGCACGGCCTCCGGGATATCCGATCCACCCACCTCGGCGGCGGCATCGCGTATGGCCGACCTGCGGTAATCGGCGGTCACGGGGGCGATGCCCTGCGTGAGCGCTGATGTCGCTTCGATGGTTTTCATGTTTTCAACCTCCTACCGTATCTCCCCCATCAAAGGGAAAATGGCTGGCCATACAAGTATGACCAGCCACCGTTTCACGGTCTCAAGCCCGCTCTTAGAACAGACGCAGGATCGACTGCGCCGCCTGCGAGGCCAGGCTCAGGGAGGTGGTACCGAGGTTCTGCCGGGTCTGCAGGGCCAGCATGTTGGCACTTTCCTCGTTCATGTCCGCCAGGGTCAGCTTGTCCGCGCCTTCCTTCAGCACGTTGGTCAGGCTGGTGGTGAATTCCTGACGCGCAGAGATGATGGAGAGGTTGCTGGACAGGATGGAGGCCTGCGTGTTCAGGGTGGTGATGGCCACCTGGATCTGCGAGGCCGCGGTATCCAGGTTGGTGCCACCGGCGGAGATGGAAGAGCCGGAGGAGGTCACGCCCAGGGAACCGACGTTGGCGGTGAAGCCGGTCACGGTCAGCGCATTGGAACCATCCTCGTTGAACAGCACGGTCAGGGAACCCGCCTCCAGATAGTTGGTGCCCTTGTAATCCGCGTCTTCGATCAGGTCGTTGATCTTGAGCAGGATCTGGCTGAACTGGGTACCCAGGGCGGAACGGTCGGCAGTGGTCGCCGAACGCGCCGCTTCGACGAGACCCTTGGCGGATTCCAGCAGGGTCTTGATGCCGGAGATGCCGGTATCCGCCGCCTTGATGGTCTGGATCGCCTCACCCATCAGGTCCTTGCGCCCGAGCAGGTCACTGGCACGCTGGTTGTGGGCAGCGGCGGCGAAGAAGTTGGTCGGATTATCCAGGGCAGAGTTGACCTTCTTGCCCGACGCCAGACGATCCTGGGTACGGTTGATGAGGGTCTCGGTCAGTTGCAGGCTGACCACGTTCTGCCGCATGGAGGCGGTCAATGCGATATTGGAAGCCATTTGAAACTCCTTTTCTAGGACGGTTAGGAGGGTTCTCCCTCCGGAAAGCAGCCCGCCCGAACGGGCGCTGCGCACACCATATCGGCGGCGGCAAAAAAAACTTTAGCGCCTTGCCAAGAAAAAACACCCGCGCGGGGCGGGTGCTGGAAGATGACGGCGACAGGCGCCCCGCCGTGCGGCGGGTCCGGCGGCTCAGGCCTGGCCGGCAAGGCCTTCGGCGATGTGGCGGTTGATGTCGATCAACACGCTCAGGTTGGAGGCAACCGGATTGGCCAGGGTCTCGTAGGTCCGCTTGTCGACGAACCAGGACAGGTTGAGGAGGTTCTGGCGCACCTCGTCCGGCAGGGGATTGTCCGTACTGGTCAGCTCGCTCTGGAACACCGTCCACAGGCGCTGATTGAACCTCAAGGCCTCGTCCAGCCGGGCCTCGTGGCCCTCGCCGCCCCACTCCTCCTGGCAGGCCTTCAGGGCCAGCGCCGCCCGCACCAGCAGGGCCGCCTCCAGTTCACGCGCATCGCTCTTCTCGTCCAGATTTTCCACATCCATGGCAACCTGCATGTTCATTTCCATGTTCAACCCCTTTCATTTCCGACCTGGGGCCCCGGCGCGGACCGCGCGGCCGGGGCAAGGATCTCAAACGTTGGCCCGGCGCGGCGCCGGGCCGTTCACAACGCCTTAGCCGAACAGGCGCAGGACCGACTGCGCCGCCTGCGAGGCCAGGCTCAGGGAGGTGGTGCCGAGGTTCTGCCGGGTCTGCAAGGCCAGCATGTTCGCGCTTTCCTCGTTCATGTCGGCCAGCGTCAGCTTGTCGGCGCCTTCCTTCAGAACGTTCACAATGTTGGTGGTGAACTCCAGGCGCCCGCTGATGATCGACAGGTTGCTGGCGAGGATGGAGGCCTGGGTATTCATGGTGGTGATGGCCACCTGGATCTGCGAGGCCGCGGCATCGAGGTTGGCGCCGCCGGCGGAGATGCTCGACCCCGAGGAGCTCACCCCCAGGGAGGCGATATTGGCGGTGAAGCCGGTGACGGTAAGGGCGTTGGAACCGTCCTCGTTGAACAGGACCGTCAGGGAACCCGCCTCCAGGTAATTCACCCCCTTGTAGTCGGAGTCCTCGATCAGGTCGTTGATCTTGATGAGGATCTGGCTGAACTGGGTGCCCAGGGCGGAACGGTCGGCGGTGGTCGCGGAGCGCGCCGCCTCGACCAGGCCCTTGGCGGATTCCAGCAGGGTCTTGATGCCGGAGATACCGGTGTCCGCGGCCTTGATGGTCTGGATCGCCTCGCCCATCGCATCCTTGCGGCCCAGCAGGTCGTTGGCGCGCTGCGAATGCGCCGCCGCGGCAAAGAAGTTGGTGGGGTTGTCCAGGGCGCTGTTGACCCGTTTCCCGGACGCGAGCCGATCCTGGGTACGGTTGATCAACGCTTCCGTCAGCTGAAGGCTGACCACGTTTTGCCGCATGCTCGCCGTCAGTGCGATTTCCTTCATTGTTTACTCCTTGCCTAGGTTTTGGGCATCACCTTGAGAAACGGGCTCGGCGATAGCCGATCGACTCCGACTTCAAATCTCCACGATGAATCGCGGTTGAGGACCCAAAAGCAACGAGCGTGCCAACCACAAATCTCCCCCGAAAAATAAAAAAGGCGCGCCCGCGGGCGCGCCTTTGCAAGGTGCCGGTGAGCCCTAGCCCGGCTTGGCGAGCAGGGTCTCCTTGATCTCCTTCTCGCCACCGACGATGACGATGCGGTCCACGCCGCAGACCCAGTGCACATCGGGATAACGCGCCCCGATCTCGGCGAACAGCGCCTTCCACCAGTATTCGCGGCGCTGCGTGACGTGCGTGTTGTCGCCGTTCGGCAGGACCTTGGCCGCAGGGTAGGACGCGACGTTGGCGAACACGAAGCGGCGCGCGTGCGCGAACAGCTCCTCCACGACCCAGGGCAGGTCTTCGGCCGCGCAGTGTTCCAGCACGTCGACGCAGATCACGCCGTCGTACTGGCCAGCCACGCCGTCGGCGGGCGCGCCGGTCGCCGGCTCGTAGCAGGTGACCTCGTCCACCCCCCAGTAGTCCTTGAGGCTGGGCCAGACCCCGACAACGCCATGCAGGGAGATGTTGGTCGCCTTGTACTGCTCGCCCTTGCCGCTGCCGTAGTCGAGCAGGTGCCGCGCGCCGAAGCGCTGCACCAGGTCGCGCACCTTGGCAGCGGCAAAAAATACCGACTTGCCGGCAAATACTTCCGGGCCGGCGGCATGCATCTGGCGATACAGCGCCATGAGCGGCTGGTAGCAGGGGCTGGGATGCGCGCGGTCATAGGTGGGGCGGCCTTCCGGCTCGCCGGCACCCTGGTAACGCGCGACGAGATCGCCACGCAGGTTCAGGGTCGCCCCCATCCAACTGCCCTCGGGGGTCTGGCGATAGATGCGGCAATCGGGGAACCACGGCGAACGCTCGCCGGTGTTCATCCAGCGCCAGTCGAGGATGTTGGTCGGCACCAGCACGCGCGAGGCGCGCCCGACGGCGGCGCGCAGGTGGGTGTTGGTGTTGCTGACCCCCACGTATTCGTCCAGCCGCGCCATCAGCGCCAGCATCTGGTCGAGGTCGTCGTTCAGGTCGGTGAAGTCGAAGACCGGCCGACCCAATGCGGCGGCGAAGGCCTCGACCTCGCCCGCCTTCGGGTGGCGCTGCACGACCAGCACCGTGCCTGGCACGTCGCGCAGCACACCGGCCAGCGCGTCGAGCGGATATTCCTTGTAGGGCAGGCGCGACTTGCTGGTCTCCGGGTCGCTCTTGTCCGCGCCGGCGCGCCAGGTCACGCCGATCAGCGGCGCGCCCAGGGCTAGCAGCGGCGCCAGGCGCGTCTCGACCTGCGCGACGGCGTCCGCGGGCGGCGCGAGGGTCACGGAGGCCGGGACCTGGGCCAGGTCGTGCACCCCCAGCGCCAGCGGCAGGTCGCCGATGGAGAACAGGTAGTCCAGGTCCTGCGGCGTCTCGTGCCGCCCCACCACCTGGTCGAGGAAGGGCAGGCGCCCGGCCAGCGGCGCGATCTTGTCCGCGGCGCGATAGGCGACCCAGGCGCCGCGTGCCTTCAGCTGCGCGGCGAAGCGCAGGAAGAACAGCTCGTCGCCGATGCCCTGGTTGCGGGTCAGGAGGATGCGCTTGCCATGCAGGTCCGCGGGCAGGTGGCGCTCCAGGAAGGCCTCGGCATTCTGCCGCTGCTTGAGCGAGCCGCGATACAGGTAGTGGCGCCACCCTTCTTCCAGGCGCCCCAGGTTGAGCAGGGCAAGGGCGAGGTTGTAGCGCGCCTCCTGGTAGTCGGCATTGAGGTAGACCGAGGCCTCCAGATGGTCGAGCGCCTCGTCGATCCGCCCCAGTTCCATCATGGCGGCGGCGAGGTTGCTGCGCACCTGGGCGTCGTCCGGATTGATGGCGAGGGCGGCCTCGTAATACGGGATGGCCTCGGCCGGCCTTTCCATTTCCTGCAGGGCCACACCCCAGTTGTTGAGCGGCGCGGTGTAGTCGGGGCGCAGGGCCACGGCCAGCTTGTAGTGGCCGATGGCCTCCTCGTAGCGACGCTGTTCCTTCAGGGCGTTGCCCAGGTTGTTGTGCGCCTCGGCGACCTGCGGGTGTTCGCTGACGGTCTGCTGATATTGGGCGACGGCCTCGCCCAGCTCGCGCTCGAAGCGATCGACGAAGCTCTCCGCGTCGCCCGCCAGCATGAGGGCGTTCTTGAAGTTCTCGACAGACTCGGGCGTGCCGCCATCCAGCTTGATCGACTGCTCGAAGGCCTGCAGCGCCTCGGACAGCCGCCCCTGCTGCTGCAACAGCATGCCCAGGTTGTCGTAGGCCTTGGCGTACTCGGGCCAGAGGCGGATGGCGTGGCGCAGTTTCGCCTCCGCCTCAGCCAGCCGACCCGTGCCGGCCAGGGTGATGGCCAGGTTGTTCCAGCCCTCGGCGAAGGCCGGGTCGCACTGCACCGCCTGTTCGTAGGCCTTCAGGGCCTCGTCGTTGCGCCCCAGCGACTGATAGGCGCAGCCCAGGTGGTTGTATGCCAGGGGGTAGTCGGGCCGGCTCGCCAGGGACTTCGAGAGCAGGGGAATGGCCTGTTCCGGCTGCCCCCACTGCACCATCAGCACGCCCAGTCCATGCAAGGCCTCGGCGTTGTCGGGCTCGCCCATCAGGGCCTTCTGGTAGACCGCTTCGGCCTCGTCCAGGCGCCCGTCCTCATGCAGGCGAGCGGCGATCTGCAGGGCCTCCTGCACATTTACGACTTGCGGCGTGCTCATGCCTCCTTCCTCCATTGTTCGCAATGCAGCATGTGATCGCGCTCGCGGAACCATTCGGCGGCGTATTCGCAGTCCTTGTTCTCGTCGAAGTAGGGACCGCCCAGGGTGTAGTGCACCAGCGAGACGTCCGGGTTCGGTGCGTCGTAGCCGACCAGGTGGTTCCAGCGCAGGGGGATGCCGCCGATCAGCTCGTCGTTGCCCAGCCACTTGAACTGGTGCAGTTCCAGGCCGCTCGCGCTGTTCACGTAGTCCGGCGTCAGGGCCTTGCACTTGGCGTTGTTGAACAGCATGACGCTGGACCAGTTCTTCTTCTCGTACTTGGTCTGCACCGTGCCGAGGAACTTCACCTCCTCGCGCGGCTGGTGCTCGTGCTTGGTGCACATCACCGCATACCGCTCGTCACGCAGCGCCCACAGCTTGGCGATGTCGTCCAGCACCAGCATGTCGTTGTCGATGAACAGCGACCAGCCCTCGTAGTTCGAGAGGTAGGGCACGAGGAAGCGCGAGAAGGAGAACTCGGTCGAGGCGAGGGGGTGGCGCTCGCGCCTGTAGATGCCGGAGAGCTGGCTGAGCATGATGGGGTTGATGGAGACCGGCTGCGAGGAACGCACCTGGATGCTGTGCTGCAGCACGTTGTACAGCACGGGGAGTTTGGCGTCGTAGCCGATGAATACACGGATCAAAACGAGTCTCCTTTTTTCGTTTCAAGCAAATCTCTGTGCAGCCGCGCCAACGCCTCGCCCCAGCCCGCGCCACCACTGGCCTCGCGATAGGTCGGGATGTCCGGGTACCAGGGGCTGCGTCCCGCGGCCATCCAGCGCCAGTCCGGCGGGTGCGGGATCAGGACTCGGCTGATGCGTCCGGCACCGGCCCTGAGGTGGACGTTGGTATTGCTCACCGCGACATACTCGTCGATCAGGCTGAGAAGCGCCAGCATCACCTCCAATTGCTCGTTGACGGCGCTGAGGTCGTGCACCGGCCTGCCGAGACGCTCGGCAAAGCGCTCGATCTCGCCCGCCTTGGGCTTGCGCTGCAGGATCAGCACCTGCCCGGGCACGTCGCGCAGCAGGTCGGCGAGCAGGTCCGGGTCGATCTCCTTGTAAAGGACATTCCACTTCGAGAACTCCTCCTTGGAGGTGCCGCCGCGCCAGGTCACGCCGATCAACGGCCCCGCGCCGAGCGACGCCAGCAGGCGCCGCGCCTGGCCGAGCGCGCCATGCGAGGGCACCAGCTCGACCGGCGGCGGGATATCCGCCTCGGCGCGCATGTCCACGGCCAGCGCCAGATCGCACACGGCGACGCGGTAGTCCAGGTCCGCCGGCGTCTCGCGGTGGCTCACCGCCATGTCGATGAAGGGCAGCTTGCCGACGAAGCTGGCGAGCTTGGGGTTGGGGCGGTAGGCCAGCCAGGCGCCGCGCGCCTTCAGTACCTTGGCGAAACGCAGGAACAGGAGTTCGTCGCCCAGGCCCTGGTCCATCTGCACGAGGATGCGCTTGCCGCGCAGGTCCATGGGCAGGGGGGCGGCGAGGAAGTCGTAACCCGGGGTTCGGGTGATCGTGGGCCTGTGGGCGTAGTTGCGCCACGCCTCCGCCCACTCGGACAGCAGGAGCTGGGAAAGGGCGTAGGAGAAGCGGATCTGGTCGTCGTGCGGGGCGCGTTCAAGGGCCAGGCCGAAGTAGTGCCTGCGCCGCTCGAAGTCCCCCTTCTGCCCATACAGGCTGGCCATGTTCACCAGCGGCAGGGCCATCTCGACCCGCGCGTCAGCCGCCGCCATGAAGGCGGCCGAGGCCTGCTCCCAGTGCCGGCGCGACAGCGCCACGAGGCCGAGGGTGTTGAGGACGAACACGTCGTCCGGCTTCAGGGCATGGGCGGCGCGTATCGCCGCCTCCGCCTCGTCGAGACGGCGCAGGCTGCGCAGCAGCAGGGCGATGCGCGTGAGGGTGGGCGGGTGCTGGGGTACCAGGCGATCGGCGACCAGCATCTGCTCCAGGGCCTCCTCCAGGCGGTCCAGTTCCTCCAGCACCATGCCGAGGTGGAAACGCGCCCAGGGGTGCTCCGGCTTCAGGGCCACCGCCTGCTCCAGTGCCGCCAGGGCCTCCGGGTAGTGCTTGCGCCGCTGTTCCAGCCCGCCGAGCGCGTACCAGGCCTCGAAGTTGTCCGGCAGCAGGCGCGCCAACTCGCGGAAATGCTCGCAGGCCTCGTCGTCCAGCTTCAGCGCCAGGCAGGAATTGGCCAGGCGCTCCCTGGCCAGTGCGTTGCCGGGGGCAAGCGCGAGGGCGGTGCGCAGATGCGGCAGGGCCTCCTCATGGCGTCCCAGGTCCGCCAGGGTGATGCCGAGGTTGGACTCCGCCTCGGGGTAATCCGCCTGACTGGCGAGCGCGTCGCGGAAGGCCGCGACCGCCTCTTCGCGCCGCGCCGCCTGGCACAGCGCCACACCCTGGTTGTTGTGCGCCTGCGCATAGCCGGGCCGGATCGACAAGGCGGTGCCAAAGGCCTCCAGCGCCGCCTCCGATTGCCCATCGGCGCGCAGGCACTCGCCCAGATCGTTCCAGAATTCCGCACGCTCGGGCGCCGCCACGACGGCAAGACGCAAGCGCTCCGCGGCCTGGGCGGGCCGCCCCTGCGTGAATGCCGCCATCGCGGCGAGATGCAGTGCATCGGCGTGCCCGGGGCATTTCGCCAGCACCTGCTGGCAGACCATCTCGGCGAGCTGCGCGCGGCCCGCCTGCAAGTACCCGTGGGCCAGGTGCAGTGCCTGGCCGATGTCCTGTTCGCTGCGTGGATCGGTCATGAGGGAATGTCGAAGTCTGAGCGCGAAATGTACACGCGGGCATGTGTGGACGAAATGCGGCCCCTGTCCGACAGGGCGCGCATGGAGGCGCCGTACGCCCCGGGCGTTAAGCGCCGGCCACCGCCGCCCGCTCCATGCCGGCCATCTCCAGGGCCATGATCTCCTGCATCTGCTCCACCGCCTCGGGCATGCGGTCGGCATCCATCAAGGCGTCCGCGAGGGCGATGCGCGCCTCGATCAGCGAGGCATTCATGGCGATGACGCGGCGATAGGCGTCGATGGCCGGACCGAAGCGCGCCAGTTCGTGCAGGATGCCGGCCCGCTGCAACTCCTCGGCCACCTCCCCGGCCGGACGCGCAAGCGCCGACTCGAACCAGTCCAGGCCCTTGAGGGACCTGGCGAAGGGCCTCCACATCGCGAAGTTGACCGGGCACAGGCGGAAGATCTCGATCAGCTCCTTGAGGGCATTCTGCGACAGGCCCGTCGCCAGCAGGGCCTCGGCCAGGCGCACGCGCGCGTCCGTCCACGCGGGCGCCAGGCGCGAGGCGGCGCGGAAGCTGTCCGCGGCGCGCTGCGGCTCGCCCGCGGCCATATGCAGCACACCGAGGTTGTAGTGGGCGTGGAGGTAGTCGGGCCGGCCTGCCAGCACCTGTGCGTAGAGCTGCGCGGCACCCGCGAGGTCCTCGCCCTGCTGCAGCACGCAGGCCAGGGAGAAGGCCGCATCCGCGTGGGCGGGCGAGACGGTCAGCGCCTGTCTCAGGACCGCTTGCGCCTCCGTCGACTCGCCGGCCAGCCGCAACATCTCGCCGAGGCCGGCGAGGGCATCCGCGCCCCCGTCGTGGGCCACGGCCTCGCGCGCACGGGCGATGGCCGGGGCCTGCCGCCCCATCTGGAACAGGAGCCTTGCATGCAGGAGCAGGAGCCGCGCCTCGCCGGGCAGGCGCTCCAGGGCCAGCTGGCACATCATTTCGGCCTGGGCGGCCTTGCCCTGGGCGAGCAACGCCTCGATCTGTCCCATGAACTGCCCGGCCGCATCCGTATTCACAATCCCGCTTCTCCATGCCGCGAATGGGGCTAGCATACCCCACCCTGAATCACTCCAGACCGGCCCGCATGCAGCTGAAACGGATCGCCCTGTTCGGCAGGAAAAACACCAGTTACGACTACTTCATGCTCAGCGGCCTGGCCACCGGCTTCCGGGCCGCGGGCATGGAGGTGGTGTTCCACCCGCGCCTGCTGGACGCCGACACGATGACGGCCTTCTGCGCGCAATACCGCCCGGACGCGGTGTTCGAGATCAACCGCATGCGCCAGCATGCCCCCGGCCTGCCCGCCGGCGTGCGGCACATCGCCTGGCTGCAGGATCCGCCCGTACCCGAGCGCAGCGATGCGCAGCGCTGCGACAGCGAGTTGACCTACTTCCTCACCTGCCCGGACACGCTGGGCTACGAACTGCCCGCCGCGCAGCCCTGGCACCTGCTGTTCACCGGCGTGGACCCGCGCACCGCGCACCCGTCGGGCAGCCGTGCCGCCTCGGACTTTTCCGTGATCGCCTACATCCCCAGCCCCTGGCGCGACCAGGCCCTCGCCTGGAGGAAATGCGGCCCAGGGCAGGTGCCGATGCTCGAGGTGTTCGAGGCCTTCACGGCGCGCTACTGGTCCTCCTACACCCGTTCGGACGCCCCTCCCCTGCAGTTCGACGCCTATGTGGAGATGTTCTCCCAGACCCTGCTGGAACTGGGCGGCATCACCCTCGAGGAGTTCGCGCCGGGCGCCGCCGAGCGGGGCGAGATCGCCGAGACGGTGGTGCAGATCTGCCGCTCCATCGGCCGGCGCAAGATGACCGACGCGGTGCTCAGGGTTTCCGCCTCCGTGCGCATCTTCGGCCAGCGGAACTGGCTGAAATGGCCGCAGTACGCGCCGTATTACCAGGGCTCACTGGACCGGCACGGCGACGTCTGCGAGGCCTTCCGCACCACGCGCCTGAACCTGCACAACAGCATCAGCGGCCTCAGCATGCACTCGCGCGTGCTCGACTGCATGGCCTGTGGCGCCCCCATCCTGGTGGAGGCCTCGCACTACGACGACCTGTCATGCGGCATCAACCGCTTCTTCGAGCCGGAGGTGCACTACATCCCCTTCCGCTTCGACACCCTGGAGGAGACCGCCCGACGCTGGCTGGAAGACGAGCCGGCACGCCGGCGCCTCGGCGCCGAGGCGGCACTTGTCACGCAGGCACACCACACCTGGCAGGCGCGTGCGCGGCAGATCGCCGCCGATTTCGAGGCCTTGTGACGCAGCCCAGGCCGGGTCAGGCGTTGAGGGCGATGCTGATGTCGCCGACGTTGCCGGGCGGCAGGACGTGGATGGGGAACCTCGGCTTGCCCTGGCCCATCACCCGGTTCATGGCGTTCTCGCGCGTCTTCTGGCGGATGCCGTCCAGTTCGCCGGGCGTCACCCCCATCATGCGGGCGATCTTGAGCTTCTTTTCCAGGCGCGAGAAATTGATGCGGTCCCACTCGAAGGCGCGCAGCAGGGTGAGTTCCGCGGCGCTGAACTCCTCGGTGGAGATGGTGGCCTGGCCCCAGGCGAGATCGGAGAAGTCGAACTCCGCAGGCAGGTAGCCGCCGGCCACCGCCATGTCGAACAACTCGGTGCCGGGATAGGGCGTGGCGACGTTGATCTTGGTGTAGTCCGCGTCCATCTCCTCCGCCACGCGGATGGTGGTGCGGATCTCCTCCCACGTCTCGCCGGGGGAGCCGATGACCCACAGGGTGGTGGTGTCCATGTCGAGCTCGGCGCAGCGCGTCAGCATCCGCTTCACGTGCGCCAGGCTCACCGGCTTCTTGATGATGTCCTTCAGCACCCGCTCCACCCCGCTCTCCACGGCGATGGAGACGTACTGGCAACCGGCCTCGCGCATCAGGTCCAGCATCTCCTCGCTGAGGTAGAAGGAACTCACGTTCATGGCGTTCCACACCACCGGCACCTTGCGGCGGATCATCTCGCCGAGGATCTCGCGCGCGCGGCGGCGGTTGCCGAGGAAGTTGTCGTCGAGGAACTCGATCGCCTTGACGCCGTAGCGGTCCACCAGCCATTCCATCTCGTCCACCACCCGCCGCGCGCTCTGGTAGCGGGTCAGCTTGCCGGAGATCGCCTCGACCTGGCAGAAGGTGCAGCCGATCGGGCAGCCGCGGCTGGTGATCATCTTCGCGTAGGGCAAGGCGCGCGGCGCGTCGACCACATGCTTGAACGACTGCGTGGTGTAGCGCTGGTAGTCGACCAGGTCGAAGGCGGGGTACGGCAGTGCGTCGAGGTCGGCGATGAAGGGCGCGCGCGGCTGCACCACCACCTCCCCCGCCTGCCGGTAGGCCAGCCCGACCTCGGGCAGCGGGCCACGGCCGTTGAGATGGTCGAGCAGCGCGGGCAGGATCTCCTCGCCCTCCCCCACCACCACGTAGTCAACCGCCGCGTCGCCGATGGCATCGCGCGGCCGCGTGGTGGGGTAGACGCCGCCCAGCACGGTTATCACCTCGGGGCGTGCCTGCTTCGCCGCGCGCGCGCCGACGTGGCCGGTGATGCCGAACTCGTTCGCGAGCACCGAAAAACCCACCAGATCCGGGCGCCACTGCGCCACCTCCTCGCCGAAGCGCTCGGGCGAATAGTCGTCGATGTTGGCATCGACGATGCGCACGCTGTAGCGCTCTTTGTCCAGCATGGCCGCGAGCAGCGCCAGTGCGTAGGGGTGCAAATGCCAGTAGGATTCCCGCCGATACCACTTCGCGTTGGGGATCACGAGCATGACTCGCTGTACCGGCATCATCGGGTCTCCACGGGGGATCGACGGGCTCGATCGGTACAACGGGCTGCTGGCATAGTCGAATGAAAGAGTCGGGTTTGTTCCGAATGATACACACATGCCCCGGCGCGGACGGGCGATGACATGAGATTGACCCGCATCGCCCTGTTCGCCCGTCACTACAGCGTCTACGACTACTCCATGCTGCGCGGCCTGGCCACCGGCTTCATGGCGGCGGGCACGGAAACGGTGTTCCTGCCCCGCTTGCTGAACGCGGACGAGCTGCGCGGCTTCTGCGCCACCTACCGGCCCGATGCCGTGCTGGAGATCAACCGCAACCGCGCCGACGCCGAGGGTCTGCCGGATGCCGTGCGGCACATCGCCTGGATACAGGACCCGCCGCACCATCGCGCCGGCCAGGACCTGGGCTGTGCCAGCGACCTCAACTACTTCATGACCTGTCCCGACGCCATCGGCTACGCACCGGGCCGTGCGGAGCGCTGGGGGTTGCTGTTCACCGGCATCGACACCCGCTTCGCCTTTCCCGGCGAGCAGGCGGCGGGCTCGGATTTTTCCATCATCGGCTTCCTGCCGCCGCCGGTCGGCACGCACGAGCTTTATGGCGAGCCCTGCCCCGGCACCGCGCTGCGCTTCGGCGAGATCTTCGACGCCTATGCCGAACGTTACTGGGCGGCGATGACCCATGGCCCGCAACCGCCGGTTTCGCACGCGCAGGTGATGGCGCTGTTCGATGACTGCCTGCGCGGCCTGACGGGGCACGATCTCGCCGGCCTTCGCCTGGAACCGGACACGCGCCGGCAGGTGGAATTCGCCGTCATCACCCTGATCAGCCGCTCCCCAGCCCGTCGCGCCCTCGCCGACACGGTCCTGCGGGTCTCCGGCTCGCTGCGCATCTACGGCAATGCGGACTGGCAGAAATGGCCGGCCTATGCGCCCTATTACCGGGGCTACCTGGACGGCCCCTCGGCGGTCTGTGACGTCCTGCGCGGCACGCGCCTCAACCTGCACAACAACATGAACGGCTTCAGCATGCATTCGCGCGTGCTGGACAGCATGGCATGCGGCCGGCCGATCCTCGTCGAGTCCTCGCCATTCGACACCGCGGAATGCGGCATCGCCCGCCATTTCGAGCCCTGGGTGCACTACCTCCCCTTCACCTTCGACACCCTGGAAGGCGTGGCCCGACAGTGGCTGGAGGACGAGGCGGGACGCCGCCGCATGGGCCAGGCGGCGGCGCGCGCCGTACAGGATGGCCACACCTGGCGCGACCGCGCGCGGCAGATCCAGCGCGACTACGAATCCCTCTAGGCGCCGGCCCGCGCCAGGCGCGCATCCAGCGCCCGCACGCGCCGCGCGAAGCGCGCCGCCAGCTCGGGCTGGCCATAGAACTCGCACAGCGCCCGGGACTTGTCGAAGTTGTTGCGCAAGGCCTGCGTCCAGAGGGCGCGCGGCGTCATCTTGCGGATCGTCGCCACCTTGCGCGCGGTGTGCCTGCGCACGTCGGATGACATGCTGTTGTCGTGCATCCGGTAGCGCAGCAGGTGGTAGTCGCCGTCGACGATGGCGTGGCAGCCCTGCTCGATCATGGTGCGGAACATGTTGATGTGCATGCCCCAGTCCTCGCAGGGCACGTCCGGCACGCCGCCGGCCATGTCGAAGAAATCCCGCCGATAGATGATGGTGCCGAGCCAGATCGCCTCGGGAAACACATGCAGCCGCGCCAGGACCTGTTGCGGCGGCAGGCTGAGCAGGCGCACCTTGTCCGCGTTGTGCAGCACCGTCGGCAACACCGCCTGGTCGGTGAAGAAATGCCCGTTGCCGATGAAGCAAGCCGCCTGCGGGTCGTCGATCAGGCGCCGCATGGGGCGCGCCAGGGTGTTGCGCTCGAACATGTCGTCGGCGGCGATGGAGATGAAGTAGTCGCCAGTCGACTCGGCGATGGAACGGCGCGTGGTGTAGGCGCTGCCGCGGTTCACCTCGTTGCGCAGCAGCCTGACCGGAAACGGCGACCAGCGGCTGCTCTTCTCCACCCGTGCCACCGAGCCGTCGCTGGAGGCATCGTCCACCACCACGATCTCGATGTTGCGGTAGTCCTGGTCGTAGATGCTGGCGAGCAGGTCGCCGATGTAGTGCTCGTAGTTGTAGAGCGAGATGCAGATGCTGAGCTTGGGGATCACGCCCGTCTCACTTCGTGGGTTCTGCCGCCTGGAGCTTCACCACCTTGGCTGAGTCGAGGATCTGGCGACGCAGCCTGTTGCGGTCGTCGCGCTCGTCCATCAGCACCTCCAGCCAGGGGGCCACCTCGGCGCGCAGCCGCGCCTCCAGGCGGCGCAGCAGCGCGGGCAGGTCCGCCACGCCGGCGCCGCCGCCCAGCACCACGCGCACCGGCCGGCCGGCGATGTCCGGCTCCAGGGCCAGCAGCTCCAGGCACCCGGGAGGCAGGCCCCATTCCGCGAGGGCGGCGGCGATCGCCTGCGCAAGGCCTTGCAGACGTGCGGCTGCCGGCAATTCCAGCCACGCGGCCGGCAGGTCCAGGAAGCGTGCCTGGTGCAACGGCGCCATGCCCGGCGCTGCGCGGCGCGCGTGGCCGAGGCCGCGCAGCGCCGCCTGCGCAGCGGCCCAGGCCGGCAACGCCCCCGCCGGCGGAAGGATGCCCCGGACATCGGCGCCTGCGCCACCAAGCAGACGCCAGGCGGTGTAGTCCGCGCCGTAGGCCGCCGCCTCCTCCAGCGGCAGGCCCTCGACGGTCTCGCAGTAGGCCTCCAGCAGTGCGGCCTCGCCAGCGTCCATCGCCTCGGCATGGAAGGACATGCCGGTGAGAACGTCACCATCCAGCAGGAAGCGCAGCGGCCCGGCCTGCAGCATCTCCGGCACCTCCACGGCGAGGCGGCGCGACGCGCGGCCGCCATGCAGGGCCAGGGCGAGGTCGCGCAACTGATCGAAATAGGCGTGCATCGGTATCGGCCTTGCGAGCGTGGCTCAGATGAAGTTGATGTGATCCGGCGGGGTCGCCCCGGCTGCGGGTTCGAGCGTGCCCTCGCCGCGCCGCCAGGCGTCCAGGGCCTCGTTGACCTTGTGCTGCAGGCAGAGGGTGCCGCACATGGTCTGCGCGTTGAAGGCGGGCGAGGCCAGGTAGTTCATCACCTCCCAGTAGGCGTCGCTGGCCCAGATCTCGCGGAACGGGGTGTCGCAGATGTTGCCGATGTGGAACTTCTTGTAGCGCTCGTTGAACAGCATGCCGCAGGGCGCCACCAGGCCGGAACCGGACAGCTGGAGGATGAAGGGCGGGCCGTAGCAGCGCTGATAGCTGCGCTGCTGGCCGGCGATGATCTTCGACCACTTCACCGACACCTGATAACTGTCGGTGGACATCGCCTCGGCCTCGCGCAGCGTGTCGTGCAGGGCGGCGTAGCCGTCGTACTCGACCTTGAGGTCGCCGTCCTCGTTGTCGCTGCAGTGCTTGAAGATGCAGTAGTCCACGCCCAGCTCGCGCCCCAGGCGCGCCAGCGGCAGCACCTGGTCGCCGAACTGGGGCATCAGCACCATCTGCAGGCCGATCGTCACGCGCAGGCCGCGCTCGCGCTTGATGCGCACCGCGTCGCGGATGTTCTGCAGCACGCGGTCGTAATAGGCGTGCTTGACGCCCATGATCTCGGCATAGCGGTCGCGTTCGCCGGCGGAGATATTGATGCGCAGGTAGGTCATGTGCGGCAGGATGCGCTCCAGCATCGCCGGCGTGAGCAGATAGCCGTTGGTGCCGCAGGCCATGGACAGGCCCAGCTCGCCGCCGCGCACGACGGTGTGCTCGAACACCGGCGACACGGTGCTCTCGCCGTCCGAGACCAGGCTGATGCCCTTGACGCCGATCTCGGCGCAATCCTCCAGAAAGCGGTCGATCACCGGCTCGGTGATCACCTTGCGGTCGTTCTCCTGCAGCGTGGCGTAGCAGTAGTTGCAGGCGTAGTTGCAGGCGCGCGTGAGGGCCATGTCGATGGTGATGGGGGCGATGCGCTCGCCCCGCTCCCAGGCCCGCACGCGCTCCAGGTGCCAGCCGATCTTGGTGCCATCCAGGATCAGGCGGGTGTGTTCGGGCAGGGCGGCGGACATCGGTTCTCCTCGTTCAAAACGGCCCGGTGAAGTCTTTCTGCGGCACATCGCGCGGTTCCGCGCGACGCAGGCCTTGGCTCAGGGCGGCAAGGTCCACGCCCTCGACGCGCAGATGGCGGCAGATCGCCAGGGCCATGGATTCGGCGTCCGGATAGTACTCCCGGCACAGGCTGGGGGCGGTGGGCGAAGGGAAGTCCGGCAGGCCGAAGCGCAGCGGCGCATGGCGCAGGGCATCCCAGGCCGCCTCGCACACCCGTGCCACCAGCTCGCCGGCCAGTCCGCAATGCAGCCAGGCGGTGTCCGCCACCGCCAGGGCGCCGGTGCGGCGCACCGAGGCGACCACCGTCTCCGCGTCGAGCGGCCGCGCCATGCGCAGGTCGATCACCTCCACCTCGATGCCCCACTCCGCCAGGGCCTCGGCGGCGAGCAGGGCCTCCACCACCATGTAGGAGGCCGCCGCCAGGGTCAGGTGCCGCCCCGGCCGGCGCACCACCGCGCCGGCGAGCGGCAGGGCGTAGGCCTCCGCCGGCACGTCGTCCACCAGGCCGTGCAGCCAGCGGTGCTCGACCAGGATCACCGGGTCACGCTGGCGCAGCGCGGCGACCAGCATGCCCTTGGCGTCGCGCGCGCTCGCCGGCATGGCGACGGTGAGGCCCGGGAAGTGCGCGAACAGGGACTGCAGGCTCTGGCCGTGCTGCGGCCCCTGCCCCCAGCCGCGGCCGACGATCATGCGCACCACCAGCGGCACCTCCGCCGCGCCGGCGAACATGAAGCGCCACTTGGCAGCATTGTTCACCAACTGGTCCACGCACAGCAGGGCGAAGTCCATGCGCTGGTGCACCATGAGCGGCCGCATGCCGCCCAGGGCGGCGCCGATGCAGATGCCGGTGAGGCCGTTCTCGGCGATCGGCATGTCGAACACGCGGCGCGGCCCGAAGCGCTGCAACAGGCCGCCGGTGGTGCCGAAGATGCCCTTGGGATCGGGCACCCCCTCGCCGATCAGCAGGATGGACGGGTCCTCCGCCATGCATTGCTCGGTGGCCTCGCGGATCGCCTCGGCCTGGGTGATGAGCCGCTCAGCCATGCACCAGCCCCTCCATGCGCGCATAGTCCGGCAGGGGCGCGGCGCGCGCCGCCGCGAACGCGGCCTCGATCTCGGCGGTGAGCTCCGCCTCGACGGCCGCGAACCAGTCCTCCGCCACCCCCGCCGCACGCAGGGCGCGTGCCTGCGCGGCGAGCGGGCAGCGCGCCTGCCAGGCCGCCAGCTCGCCGGCGGGGCGGTAGCCGAGGCCATCGTCGTCGTTGGGGCCGCAATGCTCCAGCCAGCGGTAGGTCTCGAACTCCAGGAACCAGGGACCCTCGCCCACCCGCGCCGAGGCCGCGGCGCGGGCGGCGGCCGCGGCGACGAAATCCACGTCGTTGCCGTCGCCGGTCACCACCTGGCAGCCCTGGGCGGCGGCAACGGCGTGCATGGCGCTGCCCCGGCGCGTGCCGAGCGGGGTCTGGCAGGCGTAGTGGTTGTTCTCGCACACGAACAGCACGGGCAGGCGGTGCAGCACGGCGAAGGCGATGGACTCGTGCACCACCCCCTCCTCGAAGGCGCCGTCGCCGAAGAACACCGCCACCACCCGCTCATCGCCCTTCAATGCCGCCGCCCAGGCGGCGCCGACGGCGATGGGGATGGTGGCGGCGACGATGGGCACCGCGCCCATGAAGCCTGCGGCGCGGTCGATCAGGTGCATGGAGCCGCCGATGCCGCCGCAGCAGCCCGTGGCGCGGCCGTACATCTCCGCCAGCATGGGCGTCATCGCCCCGCCCTTGGCGAGATAGTGGCCGTGCGCGCGGTGGCCGCTGAACACCTGGTCGTCGCGCCTCAGGGCCTCGCACACGCCGACGGCGATGGCCTCCTGGCCGATGCACAGGTGCACCGGGCAGCGCATCTCCCACTCCGTGTAGCGGCGCGCGATCGCCTCCTCCAGGCGGCGGATGCGCAGCATTTCCCGGTAGCGCCGCCGGGACGCCGGCAGATCCGTCCGTGCCTCAGAGCGCATAGCCCATCCGTTCGTACAGGGCGATGGCCTCTGGACGCACCAGCTTCTCAAAGGCGTCCTTCTTCCAGTCCGGCCAAGTGGCGTACAGCTCGTGCGGCACCATGCGCAGCTTCTCCTCGCCGCGGAACGGCGTGTTGACGAAGCCGAAGACGGTATCCAGCAAGGCAGGGGAATACTCGCAGCGGCCCTTGGTGAGATAGCGCACAGTCTCCGCGAACACCTCGCGCGAGCCGACCACGGACTCCAGCGCCATCTGCCGCACCCCCGGCACCTGGTCGTCAACGATCATGTTGAGCAGATGCATGCCCTGGTAGGCGGACCAGATGTGGACGTCCTCCCGCGCATAGGGCTTGAGTTCCAGTCGCTCGAACAGATCGTGCCGCACCGTCCCCCACTCCCAGTCGATGGGGCCACTGGAGCCGTCCGGCATGCGCATGTTTGTGGCACGCCAGCGGATGTAGAACTCCAGGCAGACGTAGGGATGGCGCACCAGGTTGAGCATCGGGATGTCCTCACCGAACGTGGCGAGCAATTCGCGGAACTGGCTGGCCTTGTAGGAATAGCAGTCGCCTATGGCCTGGTAGGTCATGCCCATGTCGTTGAGGAAGTGCGCGAATGGCACGATGGGCGGACGCTCGCCGCGCGTGCGTTCCTTCAGGTATTTCGGGCGCGAGCCCTCATGTGCCAGCAGGGCGAAGATCTCCGGGTGGCTGTTGAGCGCCTTGGGAAACCAGCCGAACCAGTGGTCGGCGGCATAGCCGAAGGAGGAAACGAAGAACACATGCTTGTCCTGCGCCAGCTCCTTGCGAATCTCCAGGCCGGCATGGCGGTTGAGTTCGCCTTCCGGCACCTCGCCGGGCTGCGCCTCGGGCCGCGGTGGCGGGGCCGGCGGCAGATGCAGTGCCTGCCTGGCCTCGGCGTTGTCGGGCTCGAGCGCCAGCGCACGCTCCAGATGCCGGCGTGCGACGTCCGTCTTGCCCATCTCGCCGAGCAGGACGCCCAGGGCGGCGTGGAAGCGGGCCTGCTCGGATCCCTGCCGCAGCCCCTGCTCCAGATAGTCGACGGCGAGCAAGGCCTTGCCAGCCTTCACGGCGAGATTGGCGGCGATGAACAGCAGGTCCGGGTTCACCGGTTTCCGCTGCAGCACGATGTCGCAGAGCACCAGGCCCTTGCTGTACTCGCCCGACGCCATGTGCTTCTGGATGGCGTGCAGCTGCCCGATCAGCTGCTGATCCTGAGCGGAGATGCCTGAGCTCGCTGTGGCGTCCTGCAACCCCTTGTCCATGGGCACGCTGCAGGCAAGCAACTCCGGCATGCCCACGCGCGCGGCCAGCTCCGCCAGGCGCGGCGCGAACGTGCGCTGCTGCGCGCGCACCATCATGACGTGATACGCCGACAACACACTGGCGTGTCCGCCCGCCCTGCCCACCTGGAAGTGCGACTGTCCTGCGCCCTCCCCTGCCGTCGCCTTCATCTTCTCGAAACGGCTGTCCTCGGCGATGGCCGCGATCCGCTCCGGCGTCAGCTGCACCCCCAGGTAGCGCGCGAGCTCGGCGATCTCGCGTTGCGGGTCGGCCAGCAGCCGCTCATACGACACGAGGTGGCAGGGCTGTTCGAGGGACAACTCGAGCATGTCCTGGATCTGCCTCAGGTGCGGGCCGAGGCCGACCCAGCGCCAGGCACGCGACTCGGCGCCGCTGATCGTCATCGCCAGGCCCTGGCCGCGGCTCAGATTGGCGAAGATGTCCGCCGCCCCGGCGCTGCGCCCCTGGTCGGCGTCGATGTCGTGGGCGAAGTGGCGGTGCATGGAGACGACCAGGTCGAAGATATTGCGCACCAGCAGCACCACCCTGACCGGCCGCGCCGCCAGGACCGCACGTACCTCGGGCGTGGGAAAACTGTGCCAGCTGAAGATGCTGTCGGGACGCAGGTCGATCAGGGCGGCATCCGCGTAGTCGGTCTCCTCGCCGGCGACGATCTCCGGCTCGTGCCAGGGCAGGCCGGTGATGCCGCCGAGGATGTTGCGCAGGAACCAGGTGCCCGACTTGAACACCGAGATCATGCAGATCGGCTGACCGGCCCTGGCTTGTCCTTCGCTCATGCTTGCCTCCATGCGACGCTCAACTCACGAACACCGGCATATCGGCGCGGCGGAAATAGGCGACGTACTCGTCGATGGTCGCCTGCAGGGCTGCCTCGTCCTCGTCGCTGCGCGGGTCGACCATGACGAAGTCGCGCACCGGGTTGGCGCAGAACTCCTCCCAATAGTCGCGATCCAGCGCGCCGGTTCGCAGCAGTTCCTCGTAGTAGGGGGTCTCCGCGAGCGGCGTCAGGGTATTGAAATACGGCAGGCGGATGCCGAGCGCATCGATCATGGCAGGCAGGCGCTGGCGATAGGCCTCGGTCTCGCCCGGCGAGCCGAGGATGAAATAGCCGAGGATGTCGATGCCGTGCTTGTGGCACAGCTCGCAGAATTGCTCGATGTGCTTGAGGCGGCAGGACTTCTTCAGCCACGCCAGCACGCCGTCGTCCAGGCTCTCGATGCCCACGTGCAGGCGCTTGCAGCCGGCGCGCGCGAGGTCGGCGATGACCTGCTCGCGCACCTCGACCGTGCCGCGCGCGCTCCAGTCGACCTGGATGCCGCTCTCCACCAGGCCCTGGCTCATGGCGGAGACGCGCGCGCGGTTGACGTTGAAGGCGTCGTCCATGATGTGGATGGAGGTGGCGCCCAGGTCGATCAGCTCCTGGAACTCGGCCACGCACTTCTCCGGCGACTTGAAGTTGAAGTTCTTCTGCTGCACGTCGCAGTACACGCAGGCATAGGGGCAGCCCTTGGAGCTGAACATGGGCAGGCGCAGGTTGCCGACGTCGAACATCAGCCCCTGGGTGGAGGCGATCTTGTAGTCCTCGATGTCGAGCAGATGGCGCGCCGGGAAGGGGATGGCGTTGAGGTCCACCTGGCCGCCGTGGAACACGCCGGGCGGGCAGCCCGCCGCCAGCCAGTTGGGGAAGGTCACCTCCGCGTCGTCGACGAACACCGCGTGCGCGCCCTGGCGCAGGATGTGGGCATGGTTGCGCGTGGCGTGGGGACCGCCCACCACCTTGATGGGGGCGCTGCAGCGGGCGAGGATCTGCGTCATCGCCCAGGCCCGGTAGGTCACCACCGAGAGGCCGAGGACGTGCGGCGCGAAGCGCTCGATCTCGGCGATGGTCTCCTCCAGGTCGAGGCCGCGGCTCGCCGCGTCGATCACCTTCACCTCGTAGCGCGCGGGGATGCAGGCGGCGATGCTCAGCACCCCCAGGGGCATGTATTTCACCACCTTGTTCTTGTAGAACTTGTTGGCGGTGAGGCGGTCGCGCACCTCGCCCTCGTAGGGCATCACCACCAGGGCGATCCGCTCGATCAGCATGCCGGCCTCATGTGCGCTGCCCGTCCGTCCCGCTCAGATGAAATTGACATGCGCCACACCGCCGGAGGCCAGACGGTCGAGATAGCGGTTCACCTCGTCCATGCGGCAGTTGACCCGGCATTCGTGGATGTCCAGGCCATTGCGCACGTATGCGAAGTTCGCGCGCCGCTTCTCGCCGCCCCAGATCTCGGCGAAGCCCTGCTCGTTGAGGTTGCCGTACTCGAAGCGCGGGTCGGTGAGGTAGGCGCTGCAGCCGTACACCGCGCCGCTCGCCATGACGTAGGCCCAGAAGAAGGGCGTCGCCTGGCACTGGCGGTAGCGGCCGGTTTCGCCTTCCAGGTGCTTGCGCATGGTGTGGTCGCGGAACACCACCTGAAAGTCCGCGCGGCCGATCTCCGCCAGTTCGCGGCTCAGGTCCAGGTAGGCGGAGTAGTCGATGCCCTCGTACTGCCGCGTCTCGCTGAACAGATGCTGCGAATAGGGCTTCACCACCAGGTAGTCGAGGCCGATCTCGTCGCGGCAGCGCAGCGCCAGGTCGCGGATCTCGTGCGCGTTCTCCGGCAGCAGCAGGATCTGCGCGCCGAGGGTGCAGGCGAGGCCGCGGCTGTTGCGCTCCTCGACCGCGCGGCGCAGGTTGCCGATCACGGTGGCGAAGTCGCGCTCCTTGGTGCGATGGATGGCGGCGTAGGTGGCGGCGCTGCCGGCGTTGATCGAGGCCTTGAACCAGGTGGTGCGCGGCAGGGCATCGGCCATGAAGGCGTCGTTCATCACCGTGGCGTTGCTGGTGAAGGCCACGTCGATGCCCGCGGCGTGGGTGGCCTGGGTGATCTGCGCGATCTGCTTGTGCAGCAGCGGCTCGCCCTCGCCCGCGTACATCACGCTCTTCACCCCCAGGCGCCCCATCTCCGCCAGCCGCTCGGTGAGCATGCCGGCGTCCAGGCGCTTGGGCTCGTAGCCGATGTAGTCGACGGCGCAGAAGGTGCAGCGGTGGTTGCAGGCGCCGACCGGCGAGATCTCGACGTAGATCGGGTACACCGTCGCCGCGCGCTCCCAGTCGTCGCGTGCGGCGAGCCACTGCGCCACCCGCGTGGGGTGGTAGATGAGCTTGTGGCTGTCGATCGCGTAGCGGTCCATGGTGCGGCCTTACTTGAGCAGGGTGGTGACGTACTTCTTCACGCCCACCGCGTCGATGGCGTCGCGGTTGCAGACGATCTGCACGTCGATGGCGGCGGCCACGCTGCCGAGGAACAACGCCACATCGGCATCGTAGCCGCGCGCCAGGCAGAGCGAGGCCATGGAGAGAAAGGCGTCGCCCGCGCCGATGCGGTCCACCACGCGCGTGGAGAGCGCCGGCACCTTGTGGAACACGGATCTGCCGCAGTCCAGCATCACCGCGCCCTGGGTGCCGCGGGTGATCGCCAGGTGGCTGGCCTGGATCTTCCCGGCCACCACCTGCGCCACCTCTTCCAGGGGATCGTGGCGGTTGTGCACGGCCAGGCGCAGCTCCGGCTCGTTGAGCGAGGCGAAGTCGACGCGCGGATAGCGGTTGATGGCGTGGAAGCCGCGGTTGCCGCTGTTGATCTGCGCGTTCACGGCGAGGAAGCGCGCCTTGTCGCTGAGGATGCGCACCATCTCGCGGTCGACGAAGCCGTTGCCGAAGTCCGCCACCACCACGCAGTCGAACTCGCCGACCCGCGCCTCCAGCCAGGCGTGGGTCTCGCGGCCCTCGTCCTCCAGGGCCGGGTTGTCGCGGAAGAAGTAGACCTCGAACAGCTTGGCGAGGTCGTGGTCGACGAAGCGGCGCTTGGTCACCGTGGGCGCATTCTGGAAGCGGCCGAACACCGGCGTGACGTTGCCGCGCAGCTTCTCGCGGATGAACGCCTCGTGGCTGTCGCGGTCGCCGAGGGCGGTGACCAGGGTCACCGAGCTGGCGAACGCGGCGACGTGGTTGGCGACGGCGATGGCGCCGCCGGCGAACTGCTCCTCGGAGTCGTAGCGCACCGCCATGACGTTGCCCTTGCCGGTCTGGCCCATGGGCGTGACGTAGTGGTACTGGTCGATGATGGCGTCGCCCACCACCAGCACCTTGAGGCCCGCCAGCTCGTCGAGCAGGCGGTGCAGCTGGCCGGCGTCGTGGCGGGCGCGGAAGTCCTCCAGGAACAGGCGCGCCTCCGGCGTGAAGACGCCGAAGTACTCGTTCAGCAGGCTGCTGGAGCTGAAGGTGATCTCGTCCGTGTAGATCACCTCGCCGCCGTATTCCTCCACGGCGTTGATCTCCAGGACGATGTTGCCGGTCACGTCGTCGCCATGCGAGCGGTACTCGCTGCCCTTGGCATAGACGTCGGGGCGGATCATGCGGATCGGGTTGATCGCGGTGTAGTCCGGGTTGATCGCCACCAGATCCACGCACTGCAGGGCCGCCAGGCTCTCGGCGCGCAGGTTCTGGTTGAACACCGGCCGCCCCGGCCCCTTGTTCACGTAGGCGTCGCCGGTCACCGTCACGAACAGCACGTCGCCCTCGTTGCGGCTGCGCTGCAGGTAGCGGATGTGGCCGGTGTGCATGAGGTCGAAGGTGCCGTGGCACAGCACCACGCGCTTGCCCTGCTCGCGCATCTGCCGCGCCGCCTCGGCCATCCCCTCCAGGCCGACGATCTTGGTGTATTCCATGCCCATGCGGCTAGGCCTCTAGGAAACGGTCGGTCAGGTTGTGCAGGATGAACTGGTGGCCGATCTCCACCAGGCCGTAGTCGCGGCTGTCCAGCCAGTAGTTGAGCTCGCCCGCGGCGCGCAGGGGATTGTCGGCGGCGAAACCGCTCAGGGTGACGACGCGCGCCCCCAGGGCCTTGGCCTGTTCCGCGGCGGCGCAGATGTTGCGCGAGCGGCCGGAGCTGCTGATGGCGACCAGCACGTCGCCCGCGCGCACCGCCCGCGACAGCAGCCTGGCGTAGGCCTGCTCGTAACCGAAGTCGTTGGCCATGCAGGTGAGCTGCGCGGTGTCGTGCAGGGTGTGCGCCATCATGCCCACCGCGTTGAACACGTCGGTCGCGGCATGGCTGGCCACCGCGGCGCTGCCGCCGTTGCCCACCAGGAACAGGCGGTTGCCCTGTCCGTGCGTGCGTGTGAGGAGGTCCATCATGCGCGCCTGCGCCTCTTCGAACGCCATGGCGACACCCTGCGCGTCGGTGCACGCGCAGGCGCTCAGGAGTTCGTGGAACTGCGCCAGGCGCGCGGCCAGGGTCTTGGCGGCCGTCATCAGGCCTGTTTCCCGCCCAGGAAGTGGAACCAGCTGCGCGTGGCCTCGCCGATGCTGTCCGCGTTCCACACCGGCGCCTCGCGCCATTCCTCGATGCGCTCCAGCATCCGCGCCACCCCCTCCTCGAACGACACGCGTGCCTGCCAGCCGAGCAGGGTCCGCGCCCTGGTCACGTCGGCGAAGGTGCAGTCCGGCTCGCCCGGGCGCTTGGGGATGTACTGCACCGGACCGCCCAGCAGCTCCACCAGGCGGTTGACGCTGTAATGGCCGCCGCTGCCGATGTTGATGGCCTCGCCCGCCACGCTCGATTCCGCCGCCGCGAGGAAGGCCTCGGCGACGTCGGTGACATAGGTGAAGTCGCGCGTCTGCGTGCCGTCGCCCACCACGGTGTAGGGCCGGCCGTTCAGCTTCTGCGCCAGGAACACCTTGAACACCGCGCCATACACGCCGCTGGCGCGGGCGCGCGGTCCGTAGACGTTGAACAGGCGCAGCGACACCACGGGCAGGCCGTACACCTGCTGCCAGTGCAGCGCCAGCTCCTCGCCCATGTACTTGGTCAGGGCATAGGGGTACTTGGGCCGGATCGGCGTGTCCTCGGGCGTCGGGTAGACCTCCGGAATGCCATAGGCGGAGGAGGAGGCCGCGTAGACGAAGCGCTTCACGCCGGCGGCCCGGCTCGCCTCCAGCAGGTTGAAGGTGCCGGTGACGTTGGTGGAGTAGTACTCCTGCGGCATCTCGATGGAGGGCACGATGTCCGCCAGCCCGGCCAGGTGGAACACCCAGTCCACGCCCGCCAGCAGCGGCGCCAGGGCCGCCGCGTCGCGGATGTCCAGCTCGTGCACGGCGAGGTCCGGGTGCCCGGCGACCGGTTCGAGGTGCTGCAGGCTGCCCGAGCACAGGTTGTCCACCACCACCACCTGGTGGCCGCGGCCGATGAGCAGTTCGGTCAAATGGCTGCCGATGAATCCCGCGCCGCCGGTTACGAGTGCCTTCATGGGCTCCTTATGCGTCTCGTCGATGATCAGTCATGCCTCTGCCCCGGTGGAACGCCGTGGCGGCACGATGATGGATGGCCCGCGCCCCTGGCCCGCGCACGCCCCCAGAAGCGGCACGGTTTTTTCCAGCGGCGGGGCAAAAATGACGCCGTAATGTACACTCGATCGCACTTCGACGGAACGAGACCCACCAGCCTTTATGTGCGGCATCGCCGGCCTCATAGACAAGCACGGAAAGCACACGCCCGAGGCCCTGCGCGCCATCGCCGCGCGCATGACGGATGCCATCGCCCACCGCGGCCCGGACGACGCCGGGGTCTGGCTCTCCCCCGACAATCGGGTCGCCCTCGGCCACCGCCGTCTCTCGGTGATCGACACCAGCAGCGCCGGCCACCAGCCCATGCCCACGCCGGGCGGCGAGCGCGCCCTGGTGTTCAACGGCGAGATATACAACTACCGCGAGCTGCGCGCCGGGCTGGAGAAGTCCGGCCAGGCCTTCCGCACCCACAGCGACACCGAGGTGCTGCTGGCGATCCTCGGCCTGCAGGGCGCGCGCGCCCTCGACATGCTGGACGGCATGTTCGCCTTCGGCCACTACGACAGCGCCAGCCGCACCCTCCTCCTGGCGCGCGACGCCTTCGGCGAGAAGCCGCTTTATTACTGGGACGGGCCGGACTGCTTCATGTTCGCCTCGGAACTCTCGGCGATCCTCGCCTCGGGCCTGTTCGAGGGGCGGATCGAGGACGCGGAGCTGGCCGCCTACCTGCACTTCCGCTACGTGCCGCAGCCCCACACCATCTTCCGCGACATCCGCAAGCTGGAGCCTGGCCACCTGCTCGCCTGGCAGGACGGGCGCGTGGAGAAGCGGCGCTGGTTCGCCTTCCAGCTGCCCGAGAACCTGCCCATCACGGACCCGCGCCAGACCGCCGAGGCCCTGGAGCACGAACTCACCGCCGCGGTGAGGTCGCGCCTGGTGAGCGACGTGCCGCTCGGCGCCTTCCTCTCCAGCGGCGTCGACTCCTCCCTGGTGTGCGCGCTGGCGACGAAAAAGCTGGGCGTGCCGCTCAACACCTACACCATCGCCTTCGACGGCGGCGAATCGGAGCACGAGGACGCCGCGCGCATCGCCCAGGCGCTGGGCACCACGCACCACTGCCACCACGTCAGCCACCAGGACCTGCTCGACGTCGCCGCGCGCATGGGCCACATCCTCGACGAACCCAACGGCGACCGCTCCTGCGTGCCCACCTTTCTGCTCTCGCGCTTCGCGCGCGAGGACATCACCGTGGCCCTCTCCGGCGACGGCGGCGACGAGCTGTTCGCCGGCTACGGCCGCTATTTCGTGGCGCAGGCCAACCTGGGCGATGACCTGCCCCCGACGCAGCTGGTGCCGCAGTACTTCGACCGCTTCCTCATGGTGATGCCCCTGGACCAGCTGGTGAAGCTGTTCGGCGGCCTGCCGGAGGGCTTCCAGGAGATCTACGCCGCCATCCTCGGCGCCATGGCGCCCACGAAAGGCACCGTCAACACCCTGCGCGTGCTGGACGCCAACAGCTACCTGCCCGGCGCGGTGCTCGCCAAGGTGGACCGCATGAGCATGGCGCACGGCCTGGAGGTGCGCGCGCCGCTGCTCGCCACCGCCATCGCCCGGCTGGCCGGGCGCATCCCGCTGGCGCAGCACTTGGCGGACGGCAAGGGCAAGTTCCTGCTGCGCCACATCCTCAAGAAGCACCTGCCCGCGGAATGGGTGGACCGGCGCAAGAGCGGCTTCGGCATGCCGCCGGCCTTCCTCAAGGCGCACGCGGCGTTCTTCGGCGAGCAGCTGGCCATGGCGGTGCACGAGGGCTCCGCCCTGTCGCGCGTGCTCGACGTGAAGCGCCTGCGCGCCCTGCTGCCGCAGGCCAACAACAACATCGTCTGGGCGGTGATCGTGCTCAACCAGTGGCTGGAGAAGGTCTACGGCCAGACCGCGCAGACGGAGGGGGTCCAGCCCCTGCGCGGCGTCCACTTCAACCAGGAGGATGCCGGCCCCATGCACGGCAGCGACCTCCTGGAGATCCTCGCCAAGCCGCTGCCGCGCCGCCAGGACACGCCGCCGCCGGGCATCGAGGGCCTGATCGCCGCCTTCGACGCCGCCGGCGTCGGCCCCGCGCCGGTCAATGTCTTCACCTACCACACGCGGGTGAGGGACGACTACCAGCCGATCCAGACCTTCGACATCAAGGGCCTGGACCACCGCAAGTTCGACTACGACTACATCCTCGCCTACTTCTCGCACGCCGCTGCCGGCATCCTGCCGGGCTGCAACGTCATCCTCGTGACCGACCACTCCTCGCCGGTGCCGCCCGGCCACCGCTTCAGCCACGTGGTGCGCCTGGACGTGGGCAAGGACGAGCCGATGTACGAGCGGGTGCGGGCCATGGCCGCCTACGTCAACTCCAGCGCCTTCACCGCCACCACCCTGTTCCTCGATTCCGACGCCTTCGTCGGCCAGGACTTCCGCGCCGTGCTGGCGCAGGACTTCGACATCGCCGTCACCTTCCGCCCCAACCTGGCCATGGTCCTGAACGAGGGCGTGCAGGCCGCCTCGCATCGCCACCCGGAGAAGGTGCGCGCGTTCTACAACGGCTACCTGGCCACCTACGAGGCGCTCGCCGAGGACCCGGACGTGCAGGCGCGCTACCCGCACGGCATCAAGAAGTGGCGCGGCGGCCAGCTCTCGCTCAACAACGTCGCCTGGGACGGCGCGTATCCCCACGCCGGCGAGGTGCGCGAGCTGGACGGAACGCGCATCCTCTACCTGGACTGCGACGACTACAACTACAAGCCCGCCCAGACCGACGGCCTGCGCACCCTGCTCGCCAAGCAGGTGGTGCACTTCAAGGGCGGTTCTAAGGAATTCGACTTCCTGCGCCGCTACACCATGGAGCGCAACATCCCCGGCTGGCCGCTGGCCGACCTGCATCTGCTGGCCGGCCGGGACGATGCCACCCCAGGCGCGGAGGCCCTGGCGCGGAGCTACAACGGCCTGCTCGCCAACCGCCACTACGCCGCCGCCAGAAACCTGTGCGAGAGCGTCCTGGCGCGCCAGCCGGACGACGGCATGGCGCACTGCCTGCTCGCGCACCTGCACATGCGCATCCACGGCGACCCGGAGACGGCCCGGCGGCACGCCCTGCTCGCCCGGCAATCGGGTTCCCTGACCGCCGACGCGCACAAGCTGCTGGACCAGCTGATGCAAGGCCTTTGACCCCGCCAGACCCGAACCGGACGATAGACAGGAACCCCCGATGCCCACGCCGCAGCAACTGGAACGGGTACACGCCAAGGCCCCCCTCTCCTTCCATCTCGCCACCCTCTACGGTGGGCTGCGCTTCGGCGAGCAGGAATTCCTGCACATCGCCGACGCCTGCTTTCGCGACACCAGGACGCCCGTCATGGCCTGGAAGCTGCTGCGCCGCATGCAGCGCGCCTACCAGTTGTCGCGCTACTTCATCCACGCCCTCGGCGTGCCCGGCGCGCGCTGCGAGTGCGGCGTGTTCCGCGGCTTCTCCGCCCTGCTCCTGACGCGCATCGCCCAATCGCTGGGCAATCCCTACCCCGCCCCCTTCCATCTGGTCGACAGCTTCGAAGGGCTCTCCGCGCCCACCCCGGAGGATGCCCTGGCGGAGGAGACCGCCGGCGGCGGCCCGCGCTACGAAGCGGTGCCCGGCCAGTTCGCCACGCCCATGCAGGAGGTCGCCAAGCTGTTCCGGCCGGCCGACGACGTGCACCTGCACAAGGGCTGGCTGCCCGGCGCGCTGGACCAGCTGCCGGAGACGCAATGGGCCTTCGTCCACGTCGACGTGGACCTGTACGAACCCACGCTTGCCTGCCTGGAGTACTTCATGCCGCGCCTCGCGCCGGGCGCGGTGCTGATCAACGACGACTACGCCTCGCCCCTGTTCCCCGGCGGCGGCAAGGCCTGGGACGAGTACTTCCTGAAGCGCGACCTGCCCTTCATCACCCTGGACAGCGGACAGTCCGTGTACGTCCACCCCGCCTAGGAGCCCCCGATGCCACAGCTGAAGCCCAACTTCGCCGTCTTCAACAAGGAATTCACCAAGCCGCCGTTCGACAACCCGCTGGTGAAGAACCTGTTCGTCACGCACGTGCAGGCCATGGCGCAGATGCTGAATCTGAACCAGCCAGGCAGCGGCGCGGCGGTGCACGACGACATGATGGTGTGGTTCCGCAACCTGGGCTTCCTGGAGGACATCGACTTCATCCGCGCCATGGGCCCGCACGCCGAGGACCCCATCCTGCTGGCGCGCATCTGGCGCATCTACACCCTGTGCTGGGCGGCCAAGAGCTGCCTGGGCGTGGCGGGCGACTTCGTCGACCTGGGCTGCTACGACGGCAAGACCGTGGAGGTGATGGAACGCTTCTGCGACTTCCGCAAGGTGCAGGGCAAGACCTGGTGGCTCTACGACATCTTCGACAACCCGCCGCGGGAGGCGAAGAAGTCCGGCCACGGCCCGCAGCTGTTCGAGCGGGTGCGCGGCTACTTTGAGCCACTCGGCAACTTCCGCGTCATCCAGGGCGCGGTGCCCGGCAGCTTCGCGCAGGGCCTGCCGGACAAGATCGCCTTCGCGCAGATCGACCTCAACGCCGCCGAGCCGGAACTGGCCGTGCTGCCCGACATCGTCGAGCGCCTCACGCCCGGCGGCATGATCGTGTTCGACGACTTCGGCTTCAAGCGCTACCGCCTCAGCCACATCGGCGAGCGCGAGTTCTTCCGAGCGCGCGGCGAGCTGGTGTGGGAGAACCCCACCGGCCAGGGCATCTACATCAAGCGTTGAGGATCGAGGCAGGCCATATGGAGAGCCGGGAGAGCCTGCGCGGCCGCCTCAGCATCGTCATGCCGAGCGCGGACTATCGCGCCCGCTACCTGCGCCAGGGCCTCTTGCACCTGGCGCGCGAGGGCTTCGACGGCGACCTGATCCTGCTCGACTTCGGGCGCGAGCGCCTGGACGGCATGGGCCTGTGGACGGGGGCCGAGCCCTACCGCCTGCGCTACTTTTACAACGGCGCGGAGATGCCCTACTTCCAGCACATCCGCGTCGGCGCCGAGGCGGTGGAGACGCCCTACGTGCTGTTCCACCCGGACGACGACTTCATGTTCCTCGACGTCATCCGCGCCTGCGTGGCCCTGCTGGAGGCGCGGCCGGACTACGCGGTGGTGCAGGGCAAGGCGGTGCGCTTCAAGGACGGCGAGCGGTCGCCGAAATACCACGCCTACTCCATGCTGCCCATCGAGGACGCCTCGCCCCTGCTGCGCTTCGTGCGCCTGTGCCTGTCCTACAACCACCAGATGTACCTGACGCAGCGGCGCGACCACTTCCTGCGCAAGATGACCCTGGGCGAGCGTTTCAAGGACGACGTGCTGTTCTGGCAGTACTACGACTCCGCCCTGAGCGTGATCGAGGGCAAGTCCGCGGTGCTGCCCAGCCTGGGCTTCGCGCGCCGCGTCCACGCCCAGGGCTGGAGCGAGGGCCACAAGGCCAGCCGCGACCCCACGGTGTTCCCCTACATCCTGCTGGAAGACGATTTCAGCCGGAAATTCCGCGCCTTCCGCGAGGCGGTTCTGGAACTGCTGACCGCCAGCGGCCCGCTCACCGACGAGCAGACCCGCCTGTTCGAGGACGCCTGCATCAACCTCATGGGCTGGGGCCTGTGCGGCCAGCGCGCCGACAACCAGGACGCGAAGAACCTGCCCGCCCTGCTGCAACGGCCGGCGGAACAAGACAAGCTACGGCGCATGCTCGCCTGTATGGAGACTGATTGATGGAAGCCATCCACTACCGCCTGGAAGTGTTCCTGCCCGACGGCCGCAGCGTCATCGCCGGCCACGACGGCAAACAGCGCATCGAGCAGCCCCCCAGCTTCGACGCCGACGGCCTGCGCACCTGGCACGGCTCCGACTTCCTCGCCGACGCGCGCTTCCGCGCGGCCTATAACAAGGCCGCCGCGCTCGGGCAGAACTACCTGCCGGCCGAGCAGTTCCACATCGAATGGCGCGCCTACGTCGCCGGCTGGGCCGCGCGCCAGTGCCTGAAGCTGCCGGGCGACTTCGTCGAATGCGGCGTCAACCGCGGCTTCCTCGCCCTGTTCATCTACGAGTACCTGGGCCTGGACCAGAGCGGCAAGCGCTTCTACCTGTTCGACACCTACGAGGGTATCCCCGAGACGCAGATGTCCGCCGAGGAGGCGCAGTTCGCCAAGTCCAAGAACGCGCGCTACTACCAGAACACCGACTTCGAGCACGTGCGCCGCTGCTTCGCCCCCTACCGTGGCGCCACCCTGGTCAAGGGCGTGGTGCCCGAGAGCCTGGCCACGCAGGCCATCGAACAGGTCGCCTTCCTGTCCATCGACATGAACATCGCCGCGCCCGAGATCGCCGCCTTCCAATGGTTCTGGCCCCTCCTGAGCCCCGGCGGCGTGTGCCTGCTGGACGACTACAACTCGCCCGCGCACCGGCCGCAGAAGGTCGCCTTCGACGCCCTCGCCGCGCAGATGGGCCTGTTCATCCTCGCCCTGCCCACCGGCCAGGGCCTGATCATCAAGCAGTAGGAAAAACGCCATGACCGAACTGCAGAGTTCCAGCGCCAGCGAGGCCTACGCAACTGAAATGGCCGTCCTCTACCGCCTCATGAATGCCGAGGTGAAGACCTGGCCCTTCCCGCATTTCCACGTCACGGACGTCTTTCCGCCCACGCTTTACCAGGCCCTCATAGACCAACTGCCGCCGGACGCCGCCTACACCCCCATCCAGGAGTACGGCACCGTGGGCGCGGACAACAACAAGGACCGCCTCATCCTCTCCATCGGCAACGACCACCCCGCCCTGCCCCAGGTCTGGCGAGAACTGGGCGAATGGATGCTGGGCCCCCGCTTCGCCAAGGCCATGATGAGCAAGTTCCGCCCCTTCATCACGCGCCAATGGGGAGAGGCACTGGCCACCAAGCGCCTGAAGAAGGACGCGCGGCTGGTGCGGGACTTCACGAACTACGCCCTGCCGCCGCACACCGACATGCGCGAGAAGGTCCTCGCCTTCCTGTTCTACCTGCCCAAGGATGCCAGCCACGCCCACCTGGGCACCTCCGCCTACGTGCCCAACGACCCGGACTTCCGCTGCCCCGGCGGCCCGCACCACCCACGCGAAAACTTCACCCGCATCGCCACCGCCCCCTACCTGCCCAACTCCCTGTTCGGCTTCATCCGCACCGACAACGCCTTCCACGGCGTGGAGCCGGTGAGCGACCCGGACGTGCGGCGGGATCTGCTGCTGTACAACCTGTTTTTGGTGGATTAACCCGACTTCCCACGAAGCAAATCAGAAATACGGTTGCCATCTCCTTCCCGCATCACTTGTATTTCCTGCTGCGTAGCCCGCCGGAACTCGGCGGATTTTTTTGTCGTGCTCTTCATGTCAGTCACGTTCGTATCGGAGAAAAACCCGACACTGCTGGAGATTTCGTTCTCTGATTCGTAAAACGAAATCTCCCCAAACCCCTCGTATGGTTCAGTCGGACGGGCAGGATGCCATCCCTTCCAGTAATAGAAAACCTTCTTCTCGCCCATGTTGACGCAGCTCGCAACGCTCTCCCACATTGCAGCGAGAACCCCATCCCTGGCATATGCACTACCCTTCATCTTCACCGTACTTGTCGCCGAGTCCGGATAGATTTCAACGAAACTCAGGGCAGAAGGTTCGTCAGGTTTTATTCGCTCCCACCAATACCCTGAAATGCGCCCACAATAATCCTCCAAAGACTGCTTATCCGGCGCCGCGTGCGCCGCCACGGAGCGCAGGAGTGCATCAGGTTTGCGGTAGGCGAAGAAAGAGACCACCGCAATCAATGCCGCAATGACAGAGAGCATGCCGAAAATGGCGACAAGCTGATTCAGCCCCTGGGTCTTCAATGCCAAAGCGCCAAGCCCCGATTCAACGACAAGGACCACAAGCGCAAAGAACCCCAAATATGTCTTGACGGCACCGATGATCGTTGCTCGGCCGGAATCCCCCTGTGGCGAAGGCTTATCTGGCATCGTGACTCCCTCCTGGTTTGAGCCGATTCGCCCGGTTAAGGCATACCAGACATTGGCAGAAATCAGCGTAACTTTTCACTGAGGCAGAATCCGTGGCTGAATGGGTCGCCGCACATGGCAACCGAGCCATGCCCCGGTTTTCAAATAGCTGCTCCTTGATTGCGCCAGCATCGATAACCCTGGCGAGCGCCGCCCTAAAATCATCGACGTAAAAATCTAAATGCACCGGAGTCCAGTGCCGCCGTAACGGCGTTTCTCATGCGTATTGATCGAAGGCTGCGTTCCCGCCTGCCTTTCATGCAGGCAAATATCGAAACCACCTGCACCCATTACGACCACACCAGGGTAGGATTCAGCAATTTTGGTAAAACCCAGAGCGTCGCTATAGAAACGCATACCCTGTTCGAGACTGGGCACATCCACGCATACTGACACTGAAATCATGCGATCCTCCTGTTGTCATGGAACGGATTGGCCCCATGCACACATTGCTTTGCCTCATTTCCAGTCCCCCCAAGCGGCATGACTATGGGCCTGATGATCCCTCATGTTGCAGCCATTCGGCTCCGGAACCGTGGCAACATCGCCAGGACGGACTGCCCAGGCATTGAACTCGTTGCTCTGAAACGTAAAAAAGTGTGTACGAAATATATGGCAACAACTACAAGAAAAATACTCCATATCAACAAATACAGCACTAACCGACCGCTGGTCGTCTTCGCCATTTCGAAAAAACATTCCAAGTAGAACGATCACCCATGCACTGGCAGCCAGAACAACAACGGCCTGCGATTTCTAATAGAGACTCACACTTGCGCCCAACAGCCGCTTGAAGAAACGGCAAGAAGCGATCGCCACTTAATGCCATGGCTTTTATACCCACGTTTCGAACAAACCTCAATTTGTTGCACTTCCCAGCAAAATAAAAAACGTACTGTGGCAGCGAACAGGAAAAGTAATCCACCGAGAAGCCACCAATCTGGGAACACACCGGAAGAGTTCATTGGCTGCCCCAATGCTTTAACGCCACCGCTACGAACCAATAGCCAGCCAATCACAACAAAAATGGCGGCATAGGCCAAGCCCAACAGACCAAGCACATGAACAACAACCGCAAGGACAGCCAGGAGGAATAGGCAAACAAAGGCGACGCCAATGAGATCAGCCAGAGAAAACCGGATGGTTTTCTTGGTCTTGAGTATCCCGCCACAGGCAGGACAGATCATTGGGTCTTGGTCCATGAATCTAACGTGCTTGAGGGGCGCGGGTTAGGAGCCAATCTGCTTGTAGTTCGCCATGTCTGGTTCAATGCCTAGCCGTGCCATAGTTTCCTGCGCATTGAATCCAATTGCAGCACGGGCTGTTTCGACTGCCACACGCGCTGCATCAATTGCCGCCTGACTCTCCCACTCCGCCGCCGTGACGATATTGAAGCGACCAGGACCGGAGATCTGCTCTAGCAGTTCATCACGAATGAAGCCTGGTTGCCGACGGAGTATCTCGTGGGTCTCGTAAACGCGCTTCAGAAACTCCTCTCGTGCCGCGTGTGGCACTACAAACTTATCTACGCGATAAATAGTCGAATCTGCGGACATGGCTGATCCATTGAAGTTAGTGATTATGAAATTCTAAATATTCGTGAGAATTGACGCCTAACATTGGAGGTAAGTGGCTGGCCGGCAGTTGCCGAAGTCGGCTGCCGGCCCGTCCTGCTTGGCTGATGGATTAGGCCTGCGATTGCCGGGGCTATAAATGATCCATTACATCAAACCAAATGTGATGTGTGCCATCAGGATCGATACGCATACCTCCCTTTCCGGAAATATTCCGGAGTTCATCTGTCCCACTACCCTCTACGATCGAGAAGAACTCGTCTGTTCTATCTTTTCCGCTTGTTGCCGCCGAATGAATAAAATTGAATCTTCCGTGTTTTCCGTTCAACGAGCCCTCGAAGGACTCCATTGCGCAATAGGCACCTTTTCCTGTCGTCTGGTCGAATGATGCAGTGAACAATGTCGCGGATCGTCCTTCGATTTGTCCGCAATAAATCTTTTCCATCGTGGCCACACCGGTAGGCAATCTGGTTTGAATATCTAGAGAAGGCATAAGAACACTTGGCCTGAAGTCTTTGGTTTTGAAAGTTCCTGTAATTTTCATTTGCTTATCTCTGGGGCTGAATATATTTTCGCTGACAAGTCGACCTAACGTTTAAATTCACCGGCCTGCGCGGCTTTTCGCGCAGGCCGGTGGAATGATTAGTTAGGAGAGGCGCAGCCTCTTGAAGGATTTGCATGAGTCAGTGTCGATGGGAAGTAGGGGAACTGCCCCCAGATTGAATTTACCCTCCCCAACTGGAGCTATCTTTTTGATAGACGCACCACATCCTTGCCGAGAGGCAGAGAAGATAACCTCAAAATCTCCTTGAGTTACTTCAAAACCGAACACTTTCATTCAACAGATTTTGCAATCCCTCTACCAAATTCTTGTCCTTGTGGCTATGGCATAGAAAGGCAGTCTGTTGATTCTTGGATAGCGCCTCATTTAGTGACTTCGCAATAACAACACGAGGAGTTCTGACCGCTGCGGATCTTAAGTCTCGTTGTTTGATTGCCATCTTTCCTCCATTAATGCGGCGTTGCCTTAGCCAAGCCTAACGTGCTAGCTCAGGGGCGCCCGCTTGCGGGCGTCCCTTGGAGCGGGGAGTTAGACTTAGATTTCGGTCGGGTTTCGACTAGCACCAGATAGCGCTTGTAGAACAGAAGCAACCACATTGAGTCGAGTGGCGAATCTGAAGCACGGCCATACCGGTAAATGAGTGCATCTCCACCAACAGAGCCGAAAGCCATCATTTCAAGAACCGACTTGATTTCCCCTGACAGGCCATTGAGTGGTGCAACTCGGCAAGCCACCTGAGGGCCAAGGATATGGCCAAAATGGTGGAAATATAAGCCCCGAACCGTTCGGTCAAGAACTGAATTATGTGCTCTGGCAGGCACGGTTACGGCTCGCTGCTTGCCTAAGTGGATACCTTCAGTAGTCATAACATCAACCTCCCATGAGTTGTTGATGATGTGATTCTTTAGGCGTTGGTTGTGGTGAATAGAACGAAGCGCCCCTTCCTTCCATAGCTTTCGCGTGCTTGGTGTTTCCATGCCGAGTTGAAGACTTAGAAATACTCGAAATTCTTCATCCTGTTTTGACGCAGAGTTGTTGCATTGGAAGCACGACGGGACAGTGATTAGATCGACCGGACGAGGCTTCGGAAAAATCGCTTTTGGAGGCACATGGTCGGCCGTTGTGGCATTCCGAATCCCACAGATTGCACATCGTAAAGTTTCGCTGGTTTGTGGCATGGCGAATAGGTCTAACGTTTAGCTTGAGGGGCGCGGAAACAGGCGGCGAAGCCGGCTGTTGGAGCGTCCCTCTCGAAGCGATTGTTAGGGGGGTTAATTGCCCAATAAGAAATCGATTGCTTGTTGTCCAACGCTGACCTCCCCTTGGTAAAACTCAGTGAATTTACATCTTGAGCAAACAACCGCCCGATAGCGCCCAGACTGCAAATTAAAATATGCACTCCAGAAACCCTGAGTAACTCTGGCTTGGTGCTCTTCAAATTCGGTGTGACCACACTTGAAGCATTTGTAATTGTTTGTGGGCTCTCTTTTTTGCAGTTCTTCTCTGAGTGCTGTGTGTAGCCCAGCGTATTCCTCACTGTTCACCTTGGACAAACGAATGTGTTCAAGGAGTTGGTCGTAACTCAGACTTGGCACTTGTTCTGGTGTCAGCGCCATACCTCCCCCTAACGTCGAAGGTAACAGGCACCCAAACGGCTGGCGAAGCCTGCTGTTTGGGAGTCCTTGTTGACCGCAGTGTTAGGCTGCGGGATCACAGCCACACCCCTGTAATTGCCATGCCGCCAAGAAACAGCGTAGCTACGACCCCCGCCAAATTTAGAAGTTGAAATAAATGAACGCTTCTCCTCCCACGGAACAAGAAGAATGAAGCGGCCATGAGGACTACACAGAGCAAGCACATCAGTTGATAGGTGAGGCCATATGCCGGGCTCGGAGATACGAAGCTTGGAAGCGCCGCACCGATGAGAAAGACGAGTGTAATAAGGACGCCATGCGCTGAAGCGAGCAACCGCAAGACAAACTGCTGTGACGATGGGGAGGCGCGGAAGTACGCGACACTAGAAATTGGGGTCAGTATTGGCGTGAGCATGAATGCAGCCAAGAGGTACCCAAGTGGAGTAATCGAACTGGTTGCATCCATGTCGCTCAGCGGCCTAACTATTAATTAGACACCACTTCCATATATGGAAGCATTCCCAAATATGGATATAAGGCCTCCATATATCGACACCTGATTTCCATATTTGGCAGTGACCCTTCCATGGGTGGCAATCTCCATATCTGGAACTATTTGATCCTGTCCTCAACGCCCAACCGCTTGGCAAGTGAACGCGGCATGATCCAAACGCGGCTGTCCGGGTCCCACATGGCACCTTCCTCCTTGGCGAGTTGGCGCAGCTCTTTCTCCCGGTAGTCGATGTGTACGGCGACGAAATCCTTTAGCGAGGGGCCTCGCGGAGAGAGGTCGCTGTGATCGACCAGGAGTTCGACAGTGGTGTAGCGCCTGTTTTCATCTTGCCGATAGCGCACGCAAACCAGGCTTTCGCCAAATTCAGTCTGATAACGCTTGGTGCCGTTCTGGCCAGGGGACAGGCGTTTGGTGACACGCGCGGCCAAGGCTGCGCACGAGACAATGGATGTATGGGCTTCTGTGGCCACCAAGACACGCTCCCTGATTTTTTATGGATGTCTTTTAGGCCAATCTACGCACGCCCACCGCATTCGGCAAGCGTCTTTTTTGTGACAACGCAGACCTAGTCGCCAGTCTCTAGCGTCGCTCCAGGAGGTCTGCGATGGCCCGCGCCCACAACTCGCCCGCCCTGCGTTGCCCCTCCGCGGTGAAGTGGCGCGACTGCCGGTCGACCTGGCGGTAGTCGCGGCCGAGCTGGTCGGTGTCCGGGCCGGGTACGACGTTGTCGAGGCTGGCGCACAGGCGGTCGATGGCGGCACGCACGCGTTGCTGGCCTTCGGCGTTTGCGTGCGCGGCCGGGTGGTAGGTGGATTTGGCGAGCATCCACACCGGGTCCGTGCCCGTGGCCTCGGCCAGGGCCTGCTTGAGGCGGGTGAACTGGGCGATGAAGTCGTCGCTGGCGGTCATGCGGCCGGCGTCGGCCTCGCCGAGCTGCCAGAGGATGGCGCGGAAGGGGTGGAAGTGGCGCACGGCGGCGGCCAGGCTGTCGAACAGGGGGCTGCCCGGCAGCCAGTCGGCGAGGCTGGAGGCGCTGCGCACCACCGACAGGGTACCGAGCGGCATGTCCAATTCGGGCACCAGGGCGTTCATGGCGGCGGGCCAGACGCTGCCGCCGGGGAAGACGAAGCCCTTGCGCACGATCTCCTGCGCCAGTTGCTGCCAGTGGGTGACGCCCTGCTCGGCGAGCAGCCAGGAGGGTTGCGGGTCGTGGGCGATGCGCCAGGCGCGGGCGGCGGGGTCGTAGGCGACGGCGCGCCCTTCCGGGTCGTCCACGGTCAGCAGCGCGTCGTGGTGGTTGCCGGCGTAGGACTGACCGGCGATGAGGAAACGCTCGCCGATGCCGAACGGGCCCAGGCTCTGCTTGGCGCGCGCACTGCCGTTCTCGACGAGGGCGCAGTCGAGCGCGTACCAACCGCCGGCGGGAATCTCCAGCACTGTCCCCAGGCAGCCGTCCGCGCGCGCGGCGAGCCGGGCGCGGCCCACGGGCGCGGGCGGCGCGGCCACGGCGCGCGGCCCCAGGAGCCGCGGGCGGTAATGCAGTTCCCACGCGCCGGCGGCGGCGGCCGGCAGCCCCGGCACGGCGAGTTCGATGCGGCCTGCGCCGTTGTCCGGCGCGGCCGCACCCGGCGGGCCCCGGCGCTGGATCACCTCGAACGGCGCGGGGCCGCGGATCGGCTCGCCGTCCGGCTGTTTCATGGCACTATTCGACACCCCTTCACCCTTTCCCCGCCGGGCCTCGCCGGCCGGCACTGGCCTTGATCCGCCCGACATCCAGACAGGTCGAACCGATTGAACACCCTCATTGATCTCGTACCCCAGGCCGTCGCCGCCCTGCGCGAAGGGCGCGCCAAGGATGCGGCGAAGCTGCTGGCGGTGTGCAGCCAGGCGCGCTCGCTCGACTACACCGTGGCCAGGCTGCGCGAGCACTGCCACGCCCTCGACGATTTCGAGGCCCTGCGCCAGCTCGGCCAGATCCTCAACGGCAGCCAGATCCGCCTGCGGCCGCTGGTCGCGGGCTGGCGCTTTCGCAGCCCGGAGACGGTCTACGTCATCGGCTCCAGCCTGATCCGCGCCTATGGCGTGTCGCCCAACCTGGTGCCGATCTTCATCGGCAAGGGCATCAATTGCAACAGCTGCACCGACGAGTCGTTCGCGGTGATGCGCGGCAAGTACCTGCGCGCACTGCAACGCCTGCCGCAGGACGCCAAGCTGCTGCTCGCGGTGGGCATCGACGCCTCGCTGCTGTTCAACAGCGAGGGCAAGTACCTGAAGCAGGCGGCGGCGGAACTCGGGCAGCTGCCGCCGGAGGCGCGCTACCAGGCGCTGCTGCCGAAGATCAGCGTCATGGCCAAGCGTTACGCCCACTTGTTCCAGGAGGCGTGCAAGCTCTCCGGCAACGTCTATCTGGTGCTGGCGCCGCCCACCACGGACCCGTTCGGCAGCCGGCTCACCCGCCTGCTCAACGACCGCATCGCCGTGGCGCTGGCGGAGCACGCCGGGCGCGTCATCGACCTGTGGGACACCTTCGCCGACCCCGCCACCGGGCTCATGGACCTGGAGCGCTTCGGCCTGCCCACCATCCTCGACGACTACCACTACCGCGAGGAAGGCGCGCGCCTGGTCCTGGAAGAGGCGAACCGGCGCGGCCTGGCGGTGGACTTCCCGGCGCGCGAGCGGCCGTTCGAGTGGAGCCACGTGTTCAGCATCGACGCGGGCCTGGACGAGCCCTACCGCATCTGGTGCGAGCCGGCGGTGTCCGCGCACAACGTGCAGACCTCCGGCAAGGTGGCGGCGAGCTTCGTCGGCGACAAGTTCGCCGCCATCCTCGGCGCCTACTGCCTGCGCCACCGGCCGGACGAGATCCGCTGGTTCAACACGCACGAGGCCTACGTGCCGCTGGCCCTGCCGGCGGAGGTGGTGGAGCGCCAGGTGCTGCGCGAGGTCGAACCCAGCGACGTGACGCGCATCGGCGCCCTGCTCGACTTCGTGCGCCGCTACGACATCGAGGCCGGGACGCTCGATGCGCCTTGCGAGCCCTTGCCGGCGGCGCATCTGCACTGCTGCATCGTGCCGCCGCAGGACGAGGCGGACCGCCTCGACAGGCTGCTCGCCACCCTGCGCGCCGAGGCGCCGGCACGCCTGTTCCTGATGGCGCGGCCGCCGGTGATCGCGCGGGCCGCGGAGGCGCTGGGCCTGCCGGTGCGGCAGTCCTGGCTGGTGGGCGTGAAGCACCTGCGCGAGGAATGGGGCGAGTTCAGCGTCGCCCTGCTCTCCCGCGCGGCGGACGATCTGGACTACCTCGCCACCCCCGCCGCCTGAGGCGGTTCAGGCCGCCATCTCGCGCAGCAGCGGCAACAGCGTCTGCAGCGGATCGGCGGCGCGCACCGGCATCAGCGTCGCGGTCTGGTCCGTGGGCAGTCGCGGCAGGCGCGGGCACATCACGCGGAGCGTCTTCGACTGCGCGTCGAGGTCCGCGCACAGCACCTCGCCCGCCGCCTTGGCCATGGCGTATTCGGTCATGCCCGGCGGGCGCTCCGCCACCGCCACGGACGAGGGGTAGAAGACGCGCAGGCCGTCCGGCCACTGCCGCGCCGCCGCTTCCACCAGTTCGCCGAAGGCGCTGGCGTAGAAACGGCTGAACTCCGCGAAGCGCGCGCTGGAGAACAGGCCGGAACGGGGGCGGAAGATCCCCGGCGTGGCGAAGTAGTAGAGCTGGTTGGGCACCTCGTTCAGCCCCGCCAGTTGCGGCGTGGCGGCGGCGTGGATGTCATAGGGCAGCACCGTGCAGCGCCCCCCCCGCCGCGCCGATCTCCGCCGCCACCCGCTCGGCGTCGGCGCGGCCATGCGCGTAGGTGATGCAGACGCGTCCGCCGCCGGCGGCGATCAGCTTGGCGGTCAATTCGCCGAGGCCGCGCGAACCGCCGATCACCAGGGCCGACACACCGGCGAACTCGTCAGGCCGCACATGCCTCGCCGCCTCGGCCATGTCCGCCTGCGCCGTGGGCGGCTGGCGCGCGAAGGTCTCCAGCGTGGCGTGGATGCCGGCGCCCATCACCTCCTGGCGCAGCAGGCGCATGCGCTCGTCGTAGGCGGTGACGCGGTAGCCGATCGTCGCGTCGTCGGGCACCTCGCGGCGCAGGGTCACGCTCAGCCCGCCGTAGATGGAATGCAGCCCCGGCACCACCATGCCGACCAGACAGGTGGTGGCAGCCAGGGCCGCCACGCGCTGCGCGCCGAGCAGGCGTGCGGCATGCGGGAAGGCACGCGCCAACTCCGCGGCGGGCGTGTGGAAGGCAAGCCGGCCGGAGAGCTTCGCCATCTCCTCCGGCACGCGGTCGAGCGGCGTCGCGGGCGGCCGCATCACCGGGGCATCGGCGAGATCGTCGTGCTCGGCCTCCGCCGGCGCGCCGAAGGTCAGGGTCAGTTGCACGGCGGTGGCGGCGTCGACGCGGACATCGGCCCGCAACTGCGCGTCCGTGCGCTGCACCAGGCAGGCCTCGGCCGCTTCGCCGACGTAGACCATGCGGCTGAAGCGCGCCTTGAAGGCGGCGACCGCGGGCAGGTCGGGCAGCCGCCCGGCAAGCGTGTCGAGCAGCCACAGCAGCGAGTGGATGCCGTGCGCCACCGGCGCGCCCGCGGCGGTGCGGCGGGCGGCGACGGCATCCATGTGCATGGGGTTGAAGTCGCCGCTGAGGGCGGCGAAGCGCGCCTGGTCCTCTGCGCTGAAGGTCCGTTCCGCCAGCCGCTGCATGGCCCCGCCTAGGCGAACGCGATCCAGTCCGGCATCGGCACCCGGCCCTCGGGCAGGCGCATGCCCCACCACACCGCATCGCCCTCGCGCCTGCCGGGGGTAAAACCGGCCTTCTCGTAGATCGCGGCGGCGGGGGCGTTCTTGGCGGTGGGGATGAACCAGCCGCCCAGTTCGCCGGCCCCCGTCCCCGCGGACTGTTCGCACAGGAAGTGCAGGAAGGCGGTCTCGATGCCGCGGCCGATGACGCGGCAGCTGAGCAGGAAGGCGTCGATCTCGTGCACCTCGCCGCGCGCCCGGACGATGGCGACGCCGACGATGCCGTTGTCGCCCAGGCGGTCGGCGGCGCTCAGCACGTAGGCCCGGGCACCGTCGCGCGCCAGCATGCCGGCGATGTCCGACTCGCTGTAGCGCCGCGTGGTCATGTTGAGCTGGTTGGTCTTCTGCGTGAGCTGCGCGGCGCGCGGCAGCGAGGCCTCGGACACCGCCTCGATGCGCACGCGGATGCCGAGCGAGCGCAGGTAGTCCTCGACGTTCTCGGCGCGGCCGAGCAGCTCGCGGCGCTCGCGCTCCTCGCCATAGTAGCGGCCGCGCGCCGCGTCCTCCTGCGACAGGGCGTAACGCTCCAGGGTAGCGACGCCGCGCAGGCAATCCGCATAGCCGGCGGGATCGGCGGGCAGGTCGAGGACGTGCACCGCCGGCAGGGCGCGCGCGACCTCCTCGCGCTCGAAGGGGTTGTCGTCGACGAACACGAAGGCGTCGAGACCCAGGTTCAGCTCGCGCGCCAGTTCCAGCAGGTTGTCCGCCTTGGCCTGCCAGTTGATGCGCATGGCGGCGAAGTCCTTGGGGCGCAGCAGCATGTCCGGGTGGTCGCGCAGCACCGCCAGCGCGTCCGCCTCGTTGTTCTTGCTGCACACGGCGAGCAGCACGCCGCGCCGCGCGATGTCGAGCAGGGCCTGCTGCAGCTTGCGGTGATGCACGCCCGGCGCCTCCTGGCCCATGCGGATGCCGGCCATGCCGTCCTCGCCGACGGTGCCGCCCCACAGGGTGTTGTCGAGGTCCAGCACCACGACCTTGGCGGCGGGCAGGGCCAGGGGCGTGAGGCAGCGCCACCATTCGGCGGCCATCTGCTCCATGGCCTCCACCGAGAAGGGCAGGCGCGCCGCCAGCCACTTCTTCTCGTCGAACCAGCGCAGCTTGCCGTGGCGCGCCTCGAGGGCGTCGTAGTCCAGCCAGTGCACGTCGCGCAGGGCGTTGCAGTGCGCGCGCAGCTGCGCGTTGAGCGCCTGGATGGCCGCGACCTGGCCGTGCGCGCGCTGCGCGTCGAACAGGCCGGCGGCGGGCCGCGCGGGGGTGGCGAGGCCGTGCACGAGGATGTGCGCGTCGCTGCGCGCGCGCAGGGTCGTGAGCAGGTCGGCGAGGGTCCGGGCGGCGAGCCTGCCCTCCTCCTCCGCCTCCGCCTCGCTCAGGCCGGGAAAGCCTTCCCACAGGCGCGGCGCGATGTCGCGGCACTGCACGGCGAGGACGATGGTGTGCGGCCGGTGCGCGTACAGGCCGCTGGCGGGGTCGAGGATCTCTTGCGCATAGACGTTGAAGCCGCCCACCCAGGGCTGCAGGCGGCAGCCGTCCAGCGCCGCCTCCGCCTGCAGGTAGGGCACCAGGGGCTCGACCGTGAAGGAGCGCAGGAAGGCGACGCGGTGCTCGACGATGCGCCCTTCCGGGAACAGCCTGTCGAGCTGGGCGACGAGATGGCGCGCCGTGCCGGGGCCGCGGTCGGCCTGCCAGTAGGCGCGCGCCTGCCGCAGGGCCTCGCGCGCGTCGCCGGACGCCAGGGCCTGGCCGATGCGCTCGCGGTACGCCGCGCCTGGCGTGCGGGCCGACGTGGGCGCGGTCAAGCTCAACCCCGGCCGCTCAGGCCGCGCACCGCTCGGCCTCGGCGATGATGGCGAGGATGGCGGGCACGCTGATCATGTCCTGGATGCGATCCGCCGGCAGGCTGACGCCGAAGTTCTTCTCGATGGCGAGCACCAGCTCCAGCAGGCGCAGGGAGTCCCAGGTGTCGATGTCGTCCGGCGTGGCTTCGGGGGTGATGGCCTCCGGCTCCACTTCCATGACGTCCGCCATCACGCCCTGCAGGTCTTCGAATTGCATGCTTGCTCCCTTGAAAGATGCGGAAAAAACGCCGTCACGCGCCCTCGCCCGCCTGCGGCGGGGCGATGGGCAGCTCGAAGTGCGAGAGCATGAAGGCGTCGATGATCTGGCGCACCGCCTCCTCCTTGACGTGCATGCGGTCGCGCGCCTGGTAGGCGGTGACGCCCATGCCCCAGACGATCTCGAAGGACGGGAAGTAGTGCACCCAGTTCAGCTCGCGGCAGATCTGCCCAGCCACGGCGCGCAGGGTGCACTTGCTCTCGTAGTTGTTCACGAACACGTCCTGCGTGTTGAAGCTGCGCTGCATGGGCACCGGCGAGACCGTGAGCACCACCTGCACGCGCGGATTGAGGTGGCGCAGCAGGGCGAAGATCATGCGCAGGTTGCGCAGGTTCTCCTCGTAGTCGCTGGGGTAGAAGTAGGTCTCGCGCAGGCCCGCGCCGCCGCCGTATATGGGGATCTGGTTGCATACCAGGCCGTTGTTCTTCTTCTTGAACACCTCGGTCATGCCCAGGGTCATGATCAGCACGTCGGCGTCCTTGATGCCCTGGGTGACCACGGCGTTGATCTGCTCGATGGCGTTCCACAGATCTTCCGGCGTCTTGCCGAACACCAGGCGGCGGTACGGGTCCTGGTAGACGGTGCCGCCCTCCTTCATGATCAGGCGGCCGTTCTCGATGTCGCGCCCCGACACGGTCCAGATGTCGTGCCGGTCCTGCACCCAGTAGCCGGCGGCCCGCTCCAGTTCCTGGCGGATGGAGAAGGTGTTGTAGTAGTTCATGTGCTCGCGCTCGGGCAGGGTGTCGATCTGCATGCGCGCGGGGTCGATGACGATGCGGCGGTATTCCGGGTAGCAGGTGACGCCGCGCGCGGTCAGGGCCTTGCGGATCTCTTCCGCGAAGCAGCTGCCGATGGCGAAGAACTTGTGGTCCTGATTGAAGATGCGCTTGATCGGCACGGTCAGGGTGCCGGTCTTGTACAGCACCTCCCACTTCTTGTTGGGGTGCTCGGCCGGGATGATCTGGTTGAAGAACATGGGGTCAGGCCTTGGGCTTGATGACGTGGGATTCCTGCCCGGTCTTGCCGGAGCGCCCGAGTTCCGCGTCCATGCCGAAGGCGCGCGGGTTGAGTGGGCAGCCGTGGCAGATGGGCGTCTCGTTGCGCACGAAGCGCTTGATCCAGTCGAGCAGCGAGGGCTGGCGCCAGGCCTCTTCGAAGCTCAGCTCGACCAGATTGACGCGGCCGAACTGCTCCGGGTCGAAGGTGGTGCAGCAGGGGGTGAGGTAGCCCTCCACCGAGATGGCGGGGCGGAACCAGGGCGCGGTGCAGATCTCGCCCTTGGGACGGGTGAAGTTGGGCGGGATGATCTTCATGCCCGGGATGCGCGGCAGCACGGCGGCCAGGCCGTTGAGGAATTCCGCGCGCTGCGCGTTGCTCATCAGGCCGTAGGGGTCGCCGAAGTCCTGGAACTCCTGCATGTGCACGGGCGGGCGGCCCAGCGCGTGCAGCTTCATCAGGGTGGCGGGGATATCGCGGTAGTTCTGCGCGCTGACCACCATGGAGATGTGCACCGGCAGCCCCGCCGCCATCAGGCCGCCCACCTGTCTTTCCAGCTTCTCCACCTTGGTGCCGAAGCGCATCCGTTCGGCGATGGCCTGGTCGAGGCTGTCCACCGAGATCCAGAATTCGTCCAGCCCGGCAGCCACCGACTGCGCGTAGTACTCGACGGTGCGCGCCAGGGCGTTGGTGGTCATCTTCATGCGCCCGAACTTGCCGCTCGCCCTGGCCATGGCCACCAGCTCGTTGAACTGCGGGTGCAGGGTGGGCTCGCCGATGCCGTGCAGGGTGACGAATTCGGTGTACGGGATGTGGTCGAGGATGCGCTGGAAGCGCTCCAGGGGGATGTGCAGGTCCGCCCAGGCCCCCTTCTCCATCGCCGTGGTGCGCGGGCAGCCGGCGCACTTCAGGTTGCACAGCGTGGTGATCTCGATGGTGAGCTTGGCGAGGCGCTGCGGCGCGGCAAGCGGGTTCAAGCGGCGGCCCTCAGTCACGGAAGAAGAACACGCCGGCCTCGTCCCTGACGAAGCGCGCGAAGCCCAGCTCGCGCATGGCGTCGTAGATGGCGACGTGCCTGGGGTCCTTCTCGTCGATCTCGATCAGCACGCTCTTCACCGCCGGGTTGGCGAGGGTCTGCCGACCGCCGGCGACGATCTTGTGCTCGATGCCGTCCACGTCGACCTTGATGTGGTTGGGCAGCACGCCCGTGACGCGCACGAACTCGTCCAGCGAGATTGACACCGCCGCCTGCGGGATCACCGCGTTCCACAGCTTGTCGTCGCTGGGGCGCGCGTCGCCGTAGTTGTTGAGCGACTTGCCGGCGGTGATGGCGGAGAGGTAGAGGTTGTCGAAGCCGAGGGCGTCGGAGACCGCGAGCGGATAGGCGGACATGCGCCCCTGCAGGTCGTTGGCGAAGACGTTGTGCACCAGCACGTGGTAGCTGCCGAAGTGCGGCTCGAAGGCGTAGACGCGGCAGCCCGCCACCATCGCCGCCATGAGGCCGTAGATGCCGTTGTTGGCGCCGATGTCGAAGAACACCTCGTCCGGCTTGAAGGCGAGGATCCACTTGTTGGTCATGGGCTCGCGCTTTTCCAGGCTGAGCGCGAAGTACAGGCACTTCTCGTTGGGGATGGCGAACTTGATCTTGTGGCCGGCGAACTTGACCGCCACGAAGGGCATGGAGGCCTCGTACTTGCGGGCGGTCTGCTGCAATTGTGCCAAGGCTTCGCTCATGCGCGGCCCTCTTCGATGGTTTGCGTGAGGGGTTCGGCGACGCGCGCGGGGTCGCGGCTGAGCCCGAAGGAAGGTTGCGCCGCCAGGGCGCCGGCGGCGGCCTGGCTCAGGGCCTGCATGCGGCGCTCCGTCTCGTACGTCGTCTCCGCCATGCGTTCCGCCGGCAGCGACAGGGCCTGGTTCTGCTTGGACAGGCCGACCAGGCCTTCCAGATAGGCGGCGCGACGCTCGTATTCCTGCGGATAGGGGGGGAAAGAGCTTGCGCAGGCGCTCGGCATCGCCGCGCGCGGGGTCGCCGCCGCTCGCGGCGCGCTCGCTCTTCGCCACGGCATAGGCCTCGTCCAGGCGCGTGTAGAGCGAGGCCAGCAGCGCCGCGCCCTGGCTCACGCCGGCAGCCACGCCCGCTTGCTGCGGCGGCACGGCCGTGCCGGCACGCAGGGGCGCCGGCAGCTCCGCCGCGCGCGCGGCGAGCAGCGCGGGGTCCAGCCCCGCGCGCATGGCGCCGACCGCGTTCACGCCGCGCCTCCGCCGTGGCGCGCCATGCCGCCGGTGCGGCCGCGCCTCGGGTTGCCGGTTGCGGAGAATTTGTCCATGCCCCATTACAGCAAGACCCATGCCACCCCCTGCAAATTGCCCCCCCTGCCGCCCTGGCGCAGGGCCTGGCGCGACGGGCGGCAAGATTTTCCCGGCCGGCACGGCAGACCTTGCCGCCTGCCGCCTGGCCGGCGACAGGCGCCGTTCATCGCCCGCGTTCAAGTTAGACGCAGATATACCGATAAACGGAGCATCTACTCCTGGTATAAGTGCGCCGCGCACACCCTGGCACGCGGCATGCTGAAGGAGCGGGGCAGACGGTTCCGGCCTGAAGCCGGTGGACCGCCTGGTTCGATCAACCCGATCAGACAGGAAGGCACCATGGGCATCACCGAACGCATCGACGCCATCACCCTCATCACCCCCGACTACCGCAGCGCCACGCCACCGATCCCGAAGAGCGTGAAGATCGAGCTGACCGCGCGCTGCGACTTCAAATGCTTCTTCTGCGCATCCGGCGCGCGCCTGCGCAAGAAGTCGGACATGGACTGGGACTTCTACGCCCGCGTGGTGAAGGAGATGCGCGAGGCCGGCGTGCAGGAGCTGGGCCTGTTCTATCTGGGCGAGTCCTTCCTGTGCGACTGGCTGGAGGACGCGGTGCGCTACGCCAAGCAGGAATGCGGCTATCCCTACGTCTTCCTCACCACCAACGGCCGCCTGGCGACGCCGGAGCGGGTGAAGAAGGTGATGGCCGCGGGCCTGGATTCGCTCAAGTTCAGCTTCAACAACGCCGACCCGGAGCAGTTCCACGAGGTCACCCGGGTGAAGGCCAGCGAGTTCCACAAGGTGGTGGCCAACATCAAGGGTGCGCGCGCGGCGCGCGACGAGGTGGCGGCGCAGACCGGCCACCGCTGCGGCATCTATGCCTCCAGCATCAAGTACGACGGCGAGCAGCTGCCGCGCATGGAAACGGCGGTGGAGGAGATCCTGCCCTACGTCGACCAGCACTACTGGCTGCCGCTCTACGGCCAGGCCGGCCTGACCGCCGGCGCCAACGGCAAGGTGGCGACCGCCGGCAACCAAGGGCGGATCGGCGCGCTGCGCCCGCCCCTGCCCTGCTGGGCCCTGTTCACCGAGGGCCACATCACCTACGACGGCTATCTCTCGGCCTGCTGCTTCGACCACGACGGCCGCTTCCACATGGGCGACCTGAACACCACGCCGTTCACCGAGGCCTGGCTGAGCGAGCCCTTCCAGGCCCTGCGCGCCGCCAATCTGGCCGAGGACGTGCGCGGCACGGTGTGCGAGAAATGCATGGCCTACGGGGAGAGCAAGGACGACTGCGAGGCGGCCGCCAAGCCGGTACGCTTCGTCGCCGCGTGAACCAGCCGTGAAGGGCCGGCTCAGGCGAAGCCGGAAAAGCCTGTGTATTGGTCGGCCTCGCCGCTGATCTGCTGGCCGAAGCGGTCCGTGCCCGAGAAGGTGAACTGGATGTGGGAAGGATCGATGGTGCCGTCCGCGGTGGCGTTCTGGCGCACCTCGAACCACACCGTCGCGGTGTAGGAGGTGGTGTCGTAGCTCACCGCCACCGGGTGCGGCGGCAGCGTCACCTCGGTATCGGGGATGCCCAGACTGAAGTTGTAGCCGTCGCCCAGGCCGGTGCCGGTAGAACGGCCGATGCCCCAGTTCAGCACGTTCTCCACCGAGGCCTGGTCCATCTCCTTGTTGAAGCTGAAGATCATGGAGAAGGTCTGCGAGGACTCGGCGCTGGCGAGATAGGCGCTGAGCGCGTACACCGTGGTGCCGCGGCTCAGGGTGGTGGGGAAGCTGCCGTCCGAGCTGACCGAGATCATCTTCGGCCGGGTCTTCTCGTAGATGTACGCGGTCAGCGTCGCGGCCCGGTTCGCGTCGCCGTCGGTGAGTTGCGTGACCAGCGCCTGCGCCTTGTCGGTCTCGCCGGTGTCGGCATAGGCATAGCCGAGTTCGACATAGGCATCCCAGAAGTCGCGCTTCAGGTCGATGGCGCTCTGGAAGGCATCGATCGCCTCGCTGGTGCGCCCCTGCTTGGCGTAGACCTGGCCGAGGCCATAGATGCCGCTCGGCTTGCCCGGCTCCATGCCCTGCACGCGCTTGAACTGCAGTTCCGCCTCGGTGTAGTTGCCGGCGGCCAGATAGGCCTGGCCGAGCGAGAAGCGGTGCGAAGCGCTGGGGTCGATGCGCACCGCCTGGCCGTATTCCTGTTGCGCCTCCGCATAGCGTTTCTCGAAGTAATAGACATTGCCCAGGGCGATGCGCGTCTCGGCGTCATTGGGCTCGAAACGGATCGCCTGCTTGTACGCCTCGATGGCGCCGGCGCTGTCGTTCTTCTGCGAATACGACTGGGCGATCTGCTTGTAGGCGTCGAGCGCCAGCGCGGAATTGGGTGCGAGGGCGATGGCGCGACGAAACTCCTTGATCGCACCGTCGTAGTTCTTGTCGATGAACAGGTCGATGCCGTGTGACAGGACGCGCTGCGCCTGGCTTTCCAGCTGGCCGGACTGGCTCGCGGTGTAGGCGAACGGACCCGACGCGGAGACCACGCTGAAGCTCATCCCTGCCCCTCCGACTTGCTCACTGTCCAATCCTCCACGACGCCACGCCCCTTTGCATTCTAGGCGCGTTCACTGCTTCGGAAAATCCGGCCTCGGGTCGAAGCCCGACAGCTCGGCCAGCCGCTCGTACAACGCCCTTTCCTCCTCGCTGAGGCTGGGCGGCAGGACAATCTGCAGGTTCACGTAGAAGTCGCCGTTGCCCTTGGCGCCCGGCATGCCGCGCCCGGAGAGGCGAAGTTTCTGGCCGCCGCGCGCGCCCGGCGCGACCTTGAGTCGCACGTCGCCGCTCAGCGTCGGCACCAGCAGGGTCGCGCCCAGCACCGCCTCCCAGGGGGTGATCGGCGTGTCCAGGTGGATGTCCTGGCCATCCAGGCGGTAGCGGGCGTGCGGGGCGACGTGGATGTTGAGGTAGAGGTCGCCGCTCGCGCCGCCGAACGGCGCCGCCCGCCCCTTGCCGGCGAGGCGCAGGCGCTTGCCAGGCAGGGCGCCCGGCGGCACGCGGAAGCGCACCTGGCCCATGCCCTCGCCGGCCAGGTTGATCTGCTTCTCCACGCCGTTGTAGGCCTCTTCCAGGGTCAGGGTGATGTTCGCCTCCACGTCCTGGCCACGCGCCGCGCCGTGCCGGCCGAAGCCGTGGCCGCGCGCGCCACGGGTGCCCGCGCCGCCCATTCCGGCCCCCATGCCGCCGCCGAACAGCTGCGAGAACAGGTCGGAGAAGTCCATGCCCGAGAACTCCGCGCCACCCCCGCCGAAGCGGTCGCCCCAGCCGGGCGGCGGGCGGAAATCCTGGCCCGGCTGGTAGTAGCCGAGCTGGTCGTAGGCGGCGCGCTTGTCCTTGTCGGAAAGCACGTCATGCGCCTCGTTCACCTCCTTGAACTTCTCCTCCGCGCCCGCCTCCTTGGAGACATCCGGGTGGTACTTGCGCGCCAGGCGGCGATACGCCTTCTTGATCTCGTCCGTGGAAGCGGTGCGGGGAACGCCGAGAATCTGGTAGTAATCCTTGTACTTCATGATGTGTCAGTAATTAACGGCCCATGTCGTCGTTTATGTGTGGAAACACCTTGAAATTGCAAGGGTGGCGCACTGTGCGCCGTGGTATAGTTTCCGCTATTTTTCTGCAGGCGATTCATCATGAGCGAGCGTCAGAACTTGCAAGACCAATTCCTCAACACCCTGCGCCGCGAACACGTGCACTGCTCGGTGTTCCTGGTCAACGGCATCAAGCTGGTCGGCAAGATCGAGTCCTTCGACCAGTACATGGTCCTGCTGCGCGGCAATGACCAGTCCGTGCAGGCCATCTTCAAGCACGCCATCTCCACCATCTCGCCCTCCCGCCAGGTCGAGCTCGGCGCGAAGGAAGGCTCGCAAGCCTGAGCCCGGATGCCACATGCGAAAAAGGCCCGCGAACGCGGGCCTTTTTTCTTGCCGGGTACGGCGGAGCGTCCCCTGTGAACCGTGAGCCAATCCCCCGCCGCTGCCATACGGCCGCGGCGGGCTTGCCGCCGGGAGGGGTCAGCGGGCCTTCTTGAAGACGTTGTTCACCAGGGTCTTCACGTTGGCCTGCGGACGGTGGCACTGGGTGCAGTTCCAGCGCCCCATGTACAGCTCGCCCGCCTTCACGTTGCTGTAGTGGCTCACCGGCACCGGCACCGGCATGCCGGCGGTGAGCTTGGTGCCGATCAGGTCAGGCTGGACATGGCAGTCCTTGCACAGGTTGGCGTCCTGGCGGATCGGCAGCATGTCCTGCGTGGTGTGAGGGATCATCGGCGGCGCGGTGTTGTAGGAACGCGGCGCGCGTTTGCCTACCGTGCCGGGCGCGGCCTCGCCGTACTCGAACACGGCCGGGTCGGGCACGTCGAGCACGCTGGTCTTGGAGAGACCCAGCGACTCGTCCGGGATCGGCTGGTCCTGCACAGCGGCGGCAGCGAGGGAAAAGATGGCCGCGGAGATGGCCGCCCCCAAGAGCACACTGTTCCTTACGGTCTGTTTCACGGTCTTGCCCATCTCGTCCTCCTTAACTGACTCACTCGGTTAAAACGCGTTGGTTCACGATCCTCAAGCCTCGGCGTTGTGCTTGCGGATCAGGGGTCGCAGGTCGAAGGCCAGGCTGCCTTCCGGGCACAGCGCGGTGCATCGACCGCAATTGCTGCATTCGCCGGAATACACCAGGCCCCGCTCCTCCAGTCTCTTCAGGTTCAGCACCTGCGGCTCGGGGCACACCTTGGCGCACTCGCCGCAATGGGTGCAGGAACGCTTGTCGAAACGCACCTTCACCTGCCCTGCCCGCCCGACCACCGACCAGAAGGCGCCCAGGGGGCACAGGTGGCCGCACCAGCCGTTCTTCAGGATCAGCAGGTCGAACAGGAAGATGGACAGCAGGGCGAGGAAGCCGGAGCCGAGGCCGAAGATGATCTCGCGGTGCATCATGCCCACGGGGCTCACCCACTCGAACGCCGCGACCCCGGTGACGGCAGAGAGCACCAGCGCGGCGGCCAGCACGAAATAACGCACCGTGCGCGGGATGTGCAGCAGGGCCTTGATCTCCAGCCTGCTGCGCAGCCAGCCGGCGAGGTCGGTGACCATGTTCACCGGGCAGGCCCAGGCGCAGAATGCCCGCCCCCCCACCAGGAGATAGAAGCCGAACACCACCGCTGCACCGATCCAGGTCTCGCGCGCCAGCACATGGCCGGTGAGGAAGATCTGCAGGGCCGCCAGGGGGTCGGCCATGGGGATCAGTCCGATGAACTCGGAGGCGCTCAGGTTGCCGCTCAACAAGGGCGTCTTCTTCGGTAGTTCCCAGGCCCAGTGCGCGGTACCGAAGAACAGGAGGAGGATGCCCAACTGCGAGACGCGGCGCAGGACGAGGTAGCGCCAGGACCACAGCCGCGCGCCAATCCCGCGACGGTGCAGTTTTTCCACCGAATCGAGGGCGTCGGGTCTGCTGTCGAAGTCGGTCATGCGGTTCATAGCCCGCCCTCATTGAGGTAGTCCATACCGCTCGCCTTGTCCGGCACCGGGGCATCCGCAGCGGCGGCCGGTGCGTCCTGGCCGGGCTTGAAGTCCTGGGTGATCTGGGTGTCGAAGGTCCAGCCCAGGCGGTAGTGCTCGCCGATCTTGCCCTGCACCATCTTGTGCGGAAGGATGCGGATGGCCGCCTCGGTGGTGGGACAAGCCTTCTCGCAGATGCCGCAGCCGGTGCAGGCGTCGGAATGGACGATGGGGTAGAACATCGCATGCTTGGAGATCTCCCGGGGATGGGTCTCCAGGGTGATGGCCTTGCCCTTGAGCGGGCATTCCCGGTGGCAGATCTCGCAGCGCAAGCCCTTCCACGACAGGCAGTTCTCCAGGTCGATGACCGCGAGGCCCATGCGCGAGTCGTTGATGTTCTTCAACTCGGGTGACAGCGCACCGGTGGGGCAGGCCTTCATGCACGGGATGTCCGGGCACAGGTAGCAGGGGATCTTGCGCGGCTCGAAGAATGGCATGCCGATGGGCAGGTCGCCGCCCGCGCTGGACAGCTTGAGAGTGTCGTAGGGACAGGCGTTCACACACTGGCCGCACTTGATGCAGGCGGCGTTGAAATCCGATTCCGCCAGCGCGCCGGGCGGCCGCAGGGCAAAGGGATCCGCCCTCGCCTCCTGCCGCAGCAGGTAGGCCCAGAGCATGCCCCCCGTCGCGGCCATCGCCGTGCCTTGGGCGGCCTTCACCAGAAAATCGCGTCTTGTCACGCTCTTGTCAGACATTCAGCACCTAAAGATTGCGCGCTCAGCGGCGGACGGCCCGGCCATCTCCACTCGCGCGGGACTGTGTTCCTCAGTCAAGCACTCACCTGAAGCGCTTGACTGAAGAGTCGGCAGCCTTCAACTGGCAGCCTGCAGAACCAGTCTGCAGACTGCCCACTGACGACTGCCAACTACCTCAAGCCTTGTAGACCTTCACCGAGCACTTCTTGAAGTCGGTCTCTTTCGAGATCGGGCAGGTGGAGTCCAGGGTCACCTTGTTGATGAGCACGCCCTCGTCGAACCAGGGCACGTACACCAAGCCGCGCGGCACGCGGTTGCGGCCGCCGGTCTCGATACGCACCTTGACCTTGCCGCGGCGGGATTCCACCCAGATCAGGTCGTTGCGCTTGAGCCCCTTGGCCTCGGCGTCCTTGGGATGCATCCAGCACACCGCCGCCGGCACCGCGCGGTGCAGCTCGGGCACGCGCCGGGTCATGGAACCGGAGTGCCAGTGCTCCAGCACGCGGCCGGTGCACAGCCAGAGGTCGTATTCCTTGTCCGGCTGCTCGACCGGGCTGGCATAGGGGCGGAAGTAGATCTTGGCCTTGCCGTCCAGCTTGACCTTCTGACTGCCGTCGCCCGGCTTGTCCAGGTCGCCCATGGCCAGGGCCTTGCCGTTGTTGCCATAGAAGTCGATGCCCGAGCCTTTCTTGACGTAGGGGTCGTACTGCTCGTTGAAGCGCCACAGGGTCTCTGTCCACTTGCCGTCCTTCAGCACCACCGGCCAGCGCAGGCCGCGCACCTTGTCGTCGTAGTAGACGTCGAAGGGCGCCAGGTCGTGGCCGTGGCCGCTGCCGAACTTGCGGTACTCCTCGAACATGGCCTTCTCGACGAACCAGCCGAGGTTCTTGGCGATGTGGTTGTCATGGCCCTTGGCGACCTTGTCCGGCCACTTGTAGGCCTTGTTCTCCTTGGTGGCGAACAGGGCGTCGTAGAGGCTCATCTCCGGGTCGTAGCCCATCTTCTTCGCCTCTTCCAGGACGCTGGGCAGCTTGCCATCCGGGAAGCCGGCTTCCTTCAGGCCGGGCACGTTCTGCTCGCCCCAGCAGTCCTTGATCTTCACCCGCTTGGCCAGCTCCAGAAGGATCCACAGGTCGCCGCGCGCCTGGCCGACCGGCGCCACCTGCTGGCGCCAGCATTGGGTGCGGCGCTCGGCGTTGCCGTAGAAGCCCCACTTCTCGAAGATCATGGCGGCGGGCAGGACCAGGTCGGCCACCTTGGCGGACACCGTCGGGTAGCCGTCGCAGCAGACGATGAAGTTGTCCATCTCGCGCGCGCCCTTGATCCAGTGGTTCAGGTTGGCGGTGTTCTGCCAGGGGTTGTTCACCTGCACCATGGCCCACTTGACCGTGCCGTCCTCGAGGTCACGCATGATCTTGACGAAGTGGCTGCCGATCGCCGGGTTGAGGGTGTTGGCAGGCAGATGCCAGAGGTGCTCGGTGTGGTCGCGGTGCTTCTTGACGTTGACCACCATGTCGGCGGGCAGGCGGTGCGAGAAGGTCCCGACCTCGCGCGCGGTGCCGCAGGCGGAGGGCTGGCCGGTCAGCGAGAAGGCACCGTTGCCGGGCATGGACTGCTTGCCCAGCAACAGGTGGTTCATGTAGCACTGCTCGTTCACCCAGGTGCCGCGCTGGTGCTGGTTGAAGCCCATGGTCCAGTAGGACACCACCTTGCGCTTGGGATCGCAGTAGAGATCGGCGAGCTGCTTGATCTTGGCCTTGAACTCGGCGTCGGACTCGTCCGGGTCGCCCTTGGCGACGGCGCAGGTGAAGTCGGCGTCATAGGGCTCGAGGGCCTTGGCGAAGTCCTCGAAGGTGATCGCCCAGTCGGCCGCCGGCTTGGGGCCGAGGATGTTGGTCTGCTTGACCACCTCACCCTCCTTCTTGCGCTGGGCGATGGCCTCCCACTTGTCGATCACGTGTTCCTGCTCGTTCTTGACCACCTCCATCTCCTTGCCGGAGGCGAACTTGTCGGCCTTGGCGGGACGGAAGCCGTAGCCGATGTCATACGGGCCGGTGGCGAACACGGTGTGCTTCTTGACGAAGTCCCAGTTCACCGCGTTGCGCTTGATGATCTCGCGCGCGATGTAGTTCTGGATCGCCAGGTCGCCGCTGGGGCGGAACACGATCTCCAGGTCGGCGATGTCCGAGGACATGTTGGAGTAGGTGGAGAGGTTCACCACCCGCATGTTCTTGTGGGTGAGGCGGCGGTTGGTGATGCGCGACCACAGGATGGGGTGCATCTCGGCCATGTTGGCACCCCACAGCACGGCGGTGTCGGTGGTCTCGATGTCGTCGTAGTTGCCAGCCGGTTCGTCGATGCCGAAGGTCTGCATGAAGGCCGCCACGGCGGAGGCCATGCAGTGGCGCGCGTTGGGATCAATGGTGTTGGAGCGGAAACCGGCCTTCCACAGCTTGGCGGCGACGTAACCCTCGGGCACGGTCCACTGGCCGGAACCGAACAGGCCGACGCCGGTGGGACCCTTCTCGCGATAGGCCTCGAGGAACTTCTCGGTCATGACCTCCATGGCCTTGTCCCAGGAGACGGGCACGAACTTGCCCTTCTTGTCGAACTTGCCGTCGGTCATGCGCAGAAGGGGCTGGGTCAGGCGGTCCTGGCCGTACATGATCTTGCCGTTGAAATAGCCCTTGACGCAGTTCAGGCCGCGGTTCACCGGCGCGTCCGGGTCACCCTTGGTGGCAACGATCTTGCCGCCCTTGGTGGCGATCATGATGCCGCAGCCGGTGCCGCAGAATCGGCAGGCGCCCTTGTCCCACTGCCAGCCTGCTTCGGAGGCCTTCACGGCGGCCTCGGCCTGTTCGGCCACGGGCATCCCCACCGTGGCGGCGGCGCTGGCGGCAATGCTGGTCTTCAAAAAATCACGGCGTGTCAGTCCCATCGCAACCTCCTTGCAAAAAACCATCAATCGTGAAGATAGGCCGGCACCGAGCAGGCCTGCTCTTGCTCAACCAGTTCTGGGGGAATTGCCTCGTAAACCTTCTCGTCCTCGGCAATGTAGTGGTAGACCATCTCCGCCATGACTACGTGGGGGACGGCCTTGATGCGCTTCAGCCCCTCGATCTCGGCATGGATGTCCGCGGCCTCCTGCACCGCGATGATCCTGCCGGTATCCTCCTCGATCTGATGGACCTCGACGCCTTGCATGGCATTGAGCGCCTCCACCACCTGCGACTGCCACGCGGGGTTCGCTACAACCAGGATGCCTGATAGATTCACGTCTGCCTCCAGGGGTTAGACTGAGGCGAATCCTGACAACCATGTCCTCAAATTACTTTGACAATGGTCAAGTTTGATTGAGGCTTAAGATGTCTTAATCCGCACCCACCCTAGTTACATAGACCATGGAGTCGATTCCTTGCTGACCGAGACGCGCTCGCCCCTGGTGGAAATCCTCTCCCGCCAGCCCCTGTTCCGCGGCCTGATGCTGGAAGAACTGGCGCTGATCGCACAAGGAAGCAGGGAAATCCGCGCACAGAAGAACGAGATCCTGTTCCAGAAGGGCGATGAACCGGAGGGAATGCGCGTATTGGTGATGGGCCAGGTGAAGCTGTCCCTGCCGTCCGCCCAGGGATCGGAGAAGGTGGTGCACATGTGCGAACCGGGGGCGACCTTCGGCGAGGCCGTGGTGTTCCTCGACAAGCCCTATCCGGTCACCGCGCAGGCGACCCAGGACTGCCTCATGGTCCTGGTGTCGAAGCAGAGCCTGCTGGAGGCGCTGGACGGCAACGCCATGCTCTCGCGCAAGATGCTCGCCAGCCTGTCCATGCGGCTGCATGAACTGCTCGACGACATGGAGACCTGCACCCTGCGCACCAGTTCGCAACGGGTGATCTGCTTCCTCAGCCACCTTGCCCCCTCCGGCCAGCCGGGGCAGTACGAGATCCTCCTGCCGGCGAGCAAGCAGACCATCGCCTCGCAGCTCAACCTCGCGCCGGAGACCTTCTCGCGCGTCCTGGGACACTTGGCGGGCGCCGGGCTGATTCAGGTCAAGGGGCGCAGCATCCGCGTGCTGGACTCCGACAAGCTGCGGAACTTCACCAGCTGACCCCCAACCCGGCGGGCATCGCGCCCGCCGGTCATGCGATCAGGCGAGCCCCCGCGCCAGATCGGCCTTCAGGTCCTCCACCGATTCCAGGCCCACTGCGATGCGGATCAGGCCATCGCCGATCCCCGCCGCGGCGCGCTGCTCGGGCGTCATGCGGCTATGCGTGGTGCTGGCCGGATGGGTGATGGTGGTGCGGGTGTCGCCGAGATTGGCGGTGATGGACATGATCCGCGTCGCGTCGATGACCCGCCACGCCGCCTCCTTGCCGCCCGCCACCTCGAAGGCGACGATGCCGCCGCCGGTCTTCTGCTGCGCCATGGCCAGCGCGTGCTGCGGGTGCGAGGACAGGCCGGGATAGAGCACGCGCGTCACGTTCGGCTGCGTCTCCAGCCAGCTCGCCAGCGCCAGTGCGTTCTCGGAATGCGCCTGCATGCGCAGGCCCAGGGTCTCCAGGCCCTTGTGCAGGACCCAGGCGTTGAACGCGGACAGCGTGGGCCCGGCGGTGCGCAGGAAGGTGTAGACGCCCTCCATCAGGTCCTTCCTGCCCAGCACCGCGCCGCCCAGCACCCTGCCCTGCCCGTCCAGGTACTTGGTGGCGGAATGGATGACGATGTCCGCGCCCAGTTGCAGCGGCTGCTGCAGTGCCGGCGAGCAGAAGCAGTTGTCCACCGCCAGCCAGGCGCCGTGGGCATGCGCGATCTCCGCGAGGGCGCGGATGTCGGACACCTCCGTCAGCGGGTTGGAAGGCGACTCGACGAAGAACAGGCGCGTCTCCGGCCGCAGCGCGGCGCGCCACTCCCCGGGGTCGGTGGGCGAAACGAAGGTGGTCTCGACGCCGAAGCGGCCAAGGATGTTCTGGAACAGCTGCACCGTCGAGCCAAAGATCGAACGCGAGGCGACGATGTGCTCGCCGGCGCGCATCAGGCCCATCACCGTGGCGAGGATCGCCGCCATGCCGGAGGCGAAGGCGACGCAGCGCTCCGCCCCTTCCAGGGCGGCGAGGCGCTCCTCGAACATGCTCACGCTGGGGTTGGTGAAGCGCGCGTAGATCGGACCCGGCTGCGCCCCGGAGAAGCGCGCGGCGGCCTCGGCGGCGCTGCCGAAGACGAAGCTGGAGGTGAGGAACAGGGCCTCGGAATGCTCGTTCAGTTCGCTGCGGAAGGTGCCGGCGCGAACCGCCAGGGTATCGGGGTGCAGGTCTTCGGTGTTCATTGCGATGCCAGGTTTAGGCCCATCTGCCGGGTGGGCGGTGAGGGAACGACGGGGATCTTGCCGCTGCGCTGGCCTTCCAGGCGCGCCAGGTAGGCCTCGTCGACGTCGCCGGTGATGTACTTCCCGTCGAAGCAGGAGGCATCGAACAGCGTCAGTTCCGGGTTCACCGCCTGCACCGCCGCGATCAGGTCCGGCAGGTCCTGATAGATGACGGCGTCGGCGCCGATCTCGCGTGCGATCTCCGCATCCGTGCGGCCGTTCGCCAGCAGCTCGGCGCGCGTCGGCATGTCGATGCCGTAGACGTTGGGAAAGCGCACCGGCGGGCTGGCGGAGGCGAAATACACCGCCGTGGCACCGGCCTCGCGCGCCATCTGGATGATCTCCCGGCTGGTGGTGCCGCGGACGATGGAGTCGTCCACCAGCAGCACCGCCTTGTCCTTGAACTCGAGGGGCATGGCGTTGAGCTTCTGGCGCACCGACTTCTTGCGCGTGGCCTGGCCGGGCATGATGAAGGTGCGGCCGATGTAGCGGTTCTTGATGAAACCCTCGCGGTAGGGCAGACCCAGCTTCTGCGCCAGTTGCAGCGCGGAAGGCCGGCTGGTGTCGGGAATCGGGATCACCACGTCGATCTTCAGGTGGCTGAACTGGCGCTTCACCTTCTCGGCGAGGAATTCGCCCATCTTCAGGCGGCTCTCGTAGATCGAGGTGGCATCCATCACCGAGTCCGGCCGGGCGAAATAGACGAACTCGAAGATACACGGCGCGAACGGCTTGGGGTTGATGCAGGTCTGGTTGAGGAATTCGCCGGCGCTGCTGACCAGCACCGTCTCGCCGGGGGCGACGTCGCGCACCACCTTGAAGCCGAGCGCCTCCACCGCGACGCTCTCGGAGGCGACGATCCACTCTTCGCCGCCCTCCTCGGTGCGACGGCCGATCACCAGCGGGCGGATGCCGTGCGGGTCACGGAAGGCGACGAGGCCGAAGCCGGCGATCATGGCGACCACCGCGTAGGCACCGCGGCAACGGCGGTGCACGCCCGCCACCGCAGCGAACACGTGTTCCGCGGAGAGGCTGTGGCCCTGCACGGCGCGGTGCAGCTCGTGGGCGAGGACGTTGAGCAGGACCTCGGAGTCCGAGCTGGTGTTGACGTGCCGCAGATCGTCCTTGAACAGCTCCGCCTGCAGGATCTCGGTATTGGTGAGATTGCCGTTGTGGCCCAGGACGATGCCAAAAGGCGAGTTCACGTAGAACGGCTGCGCCTCCGCCGGGCTGGCGGCGGAACCGGCGGTCGGGTAGCGCACGTGCGCGATGCCGGCGTTGCCGATCAGGTTGCGCATGTCGCGGGTACGGAACACGTCGCGCACCATGCCCAGGTTCTTGTGCATGTGGAACATGCTGCCGTCCATGGTGACGATGCCGGCCGCGTCCTGGCCGCGATGCTGCAGCAGCTGCAGACCGTCATAGAGCATCTGGTTGACGGGTTGGTGGGAAACGATGCCGACAATGCCGCACATGTGGGGATTCGCTCTCAGGAGTACTTGATCAAAACGGACACGTCCCTGGGCAGCCAGGGCACCACCTTCTGGGCCGCCAGCTCCAGGGGCACGCGGCTCTGCGCCGACTGCCAGAAGGTCGTCTTCGGCATGGCGGTGAGGCCCGCCAGCAGGGCCAGGCCGACCACGGCGACGACGCCACGCGCGGCGCCGAACATCACGCCGAGCAGCCGGTCGTAGGGCCCCAGACCGGCCAGCCTGACCAGGCCGGCGAGCAGGCCGCCGAGCAGGCTGGCGCCGATCAGGACGGCGACGAACACCAGGGCCATGGCCGCCGCGTACTGCAGCGCGGGGTTGTCCGCGCCTGGCATGAGGGGTGAGACGAGCGGCCCGAGCAGGCGCGCGCCGAGGAAGGCGAGGATCCAGGCGGCGAGGGAGAAGACCTCGCGGGTCAGGCCGCGCAGCAGGCCCAGCGCGGCGGAACCGACGAGGATGGCCAGCACGAGCAGGTCGAGGCTGTTCATGGGCCGATGATGACGGGGCTGAAGCCCTTGCCCCTGAGCTTGGCCTGCATCTCCAGGGCCTTGTCACGCTCGGTGATCGGGCCGACACGTACGCGGTACTGGCCGTTGCCGCCCGTCACACCAGCCTTGAATCCGGCGGCACGGACCTTGTCGAGCAGGGTCTTGGCGTTGGCCTCGCTGCCAAACGCGCCCAGCTGCAGGTAGTAGCCCTTGCTGGCGAACGCCGGATCGGGCTTGGGGGGCTCTTCCTTCTTCGCCTCTTGCTTCTTCGGCTCGGCCTTTTTCGGTTCGGCCTTGGGGGGCGCCTCGGGCTTCGGCTCCGCTTTCTTCTCTTCCTTCGGCGGCTGCGCAGGCTCTACCTTCGCGGGCGCAGCAGGCGGCGTGGCGGCAGGTGCGGGCGCTGGCGCGGGGGATGGCGTCGCCGCTGCCGGGGCGGTCGGTTCGGCGACCTGGGCGGTCGGCTCGGGCTGTGCGGCGGGCTTGGCCGACGGCGCGGGCTCGAACGGCGTGTCCTGGCCGGGGATGCGGACATCGACGTCCGGCCCCAACGGCTTCGGCTCGGGGTCGAACAGCATGGGCACCACCACCACCGCGGTGAGGGCGATGGCCACCGCGCCCACCAGGCGGCGACGGGCGCGCCGTCGCAGCTGCGCCGGGTCGCGGCCTATCGCATCCTGGGACAGAGGGGTATCAGACATGGGTGTCGCGCGCCAGTTGGGATTCCGTCATTGCCTCGGCCACGGTGAGGAAGGAGCCGAACGCGCAGATTGTATCAGCCGGCCCCGCCTCCCGGCAGGCCGCGCGCCACGCCTCGGCGACGCTGGCATGTCCGCGGTGCGGCGCGCCGGCCTGCGCGAGCAACCCTACCAACTCCGGCGCCGAGAGGCCGCGCGGCCCGTCCAGGCCGGCCGCGTACCAGAAGTCGATGTAGGGCAGCAGCGGCGCGATCACCCCCGCCACGTCCTTGTCCGCCAGCATGGCGAATACAGCGAAGGTACGCGCGCCGGGCGATTTGGGCAGCGCCCCCAGGTTGGCGGCGAGGGCGCGCGCGGCATGCGGGTTGTGCGCCACGTCGAGGATGCGCAGGGGGCGCTCGCCGAGCACCTGGAAGCGACCCGGCTGCCTGGCATGGCGCAGGCCCGCGTCGATCGCCGCGCGCGGCACCGGCAGGTGCGCCGCGACGGCGTGCAGGGCGGCAATCGCGCAGGCGGCGTTGTCCAACTGGTGCGCGCCGGCCATGGCCGGACGCGGCAGGCCGGTGAACTCGGTGTCGCCGACACGCAGGTCCCAGCCCTCCCCCGCCACGCGGATCTCGATCTCTTGGCCGAGGCGCCGCAGGGGCGTTCCCAGCGCGGCGGCATGCCGCAACAGGCTCGAGGGCGGATCGCGGTCGCCGCAGATCGCCGGCCGCCCGGCGCGGAAGATGCCGGCCTTCTCGAAGCCTATGGCCTCGCGGGTGTCGCCGAGGAAGGCCTGGTGGTCGAGGTCGATGCTGGTGACCACGGCGCAGTCGGCGTCCCATAGGTTGACCGCGTCGAGGCGGCCGCCCAGGCCGATCTCCAGCACCGCCGCCGCCACGCCCGCGCGCCGGAACAGCCAGAGGGCCGCCAGGGTGCCGTGCTCGAAGTAGGTCAGGGGGGTGTCGCCGCGCGCCGCCTCCACCGCCACGAAGGCCTCGCACAGCTCGGAGTCGCTCGCCTCCCGCCCGGCGATGCGCACGCGCTCGTTGTAGCGCAGCAGGTGCGGCGAGGTGTAGCGGCCGACGCGCACACCCGCCGCCAGCAGCATCGCCTCCAGGTAGGCGCACACCGAACCCTTGCCGTTGGTGCCGGCAACGCTGAGGATGGGGAAATCGACTGTGAGGCCCAGGCGGTCGCGCACCGCGCGCACCCGCTCCAGGCCCATGACGATGGCGGTGCGGTTGCGCGATTCGAGATGGGCGAGCCAGCCCGCCAGATCGCCAGGGAGGCTCAATTCGCGTGAACCTGGGGGATTACAGGGGCGCGGGCTTGTGCGTGAGCTGGGCGCACAGGCGCGCCAGGGTCTTCTTCATCTCGCGCCGGTCGACGATCATGTCCACCGCGCCGTGTTCCTGCAGGAACTCCGCGCGCTGGAAGCCCTCCGGCAGCTTCTCGCGCACCGTCTGCTCGATCACGCGCGGGCCGGCGAAGCCGATCAGGGCCTTCGGTTCGGCGACGATCACGTCGCCCAGCATGGCGAAGCTGGCCGAGACGCCGCCCATGGTCGGGTCGGTGAGCACGGAGATGAAGGGCTGGCGGTTGGCCGCGAGCTGGGTCAGGGCGGCGCTGGTCTTGGCCATCTGCATGAGCGAGAACAGGCCCTCCTGCATGCGCGCGCCGCCGCTGGCGGAGACGCAGATGAAGGGCTTCTTGCCCTTGATCGCGGCCTCCACGCCGCGCACGAAGCGCTCGCCCACCACCGCGCCCATGGAGCCGCCCATGAAGCGGAACTCGAACGCCGCGGCCACCACCGGCAGACCATGCATGCGGCCTTCCATCACCAGCAGGGCGTCATCCTCCTGCGTGCTCTTGTTGGCGTCTGCGAGGCGGTCCGTGTACTTCTTGCTGTCCTTGAAGCGCAGCGGGTCGGTGGGCTTGACGACCTCACCGACCTCCTTGCGACCGGCCTCGTCGAGCAGCATGTCCAGGCGCTGGCGCGCGCCGATGCGGTGATGGTGGTCGCAATGCGGGCAGACGTGCTGGTTGTTGTCCAGGTCGGCTGCGTACAGCACCGTGTCGCAGGACGGGCACTTGCTCCACAGGCCCTCGGGGACCTGGCGCTTCGCCGCGGTGCGGCGCTGGATCTTGGGGGGAATGATCTTCTGGAACCAGCTCATGGCAACTCCTAGGCGTCGAGGGCGGCACGCACGCCGGCGACGAAATGCTTCACGTTGTTCAGGACGGCGTCGGGCGCGGAGTTCTCGATCTCCTGGACGATGCGGCTGCCGATCACGACGGCGTCGGAGAGGTCGGCCACCTTGCGCGCCGTCTCGGCATCGCGGATGCCGAAGCCGACGCCGATGGGCAGGGAGATGTGACTGCGCAGCTGCGGCAGCTTCTGCTCGATGGCGGACAGGTCGAGGTTGCCGGCGCCGGTCACGCCCTTGAGCGAGACGTAATAGACGTAGCCGCGCGCCAGCCTGGCGACCTCGGCGATGCGCGCGTCGACCGTGGTCGGCGCGAGCAGGAAGATCGGATCGAGACCGTGCCTCTCCAGGTGGGTGAAGGCCTCATGGCTCTCCTCGGGCGGGAAGTCCACGGTCAGCACGCCGTCCACGCCGGCCTCGGCGGCACGTTGCGCGAACGCCTCCCAGCCCATGGCCTCAATGGGATTGCCGTAGCCCATCAACACCACGGGGGTATCGGCATCCTGCCTGCGGAACTCGGCGACCATCTCCAGCACCTTGCGCAGGGTCACGCCGTTTTGCAGGGCACGCTCGGAGGCGCGCTGGATGGTGGGGCCGTCGGCCATCGGGTCGGAGAACGGCACGCCCAGTTCCAGCACGTCGGCGCCCGCATCTACCAGGGCGTGCAGCAGCGGCACGGTGAGTTCCGGGCTGGGGTCGCCGGCGGTGATGAAGGGGATAAGCGCCTTGCGGCCCTGCCCCTTGAGACTGTCGAAAACGGCCTGGATGCGGCTCATAGCGTGATCCCCTTGATGCGCGCGACCGTGTTCATGTCCTTGTCGCCGCGGCCGGAGAGGTTGACCAGCAGCACCTTGTCCTTATCCATGGTCGGCGCGATCTTGAGCGCGTGGGCCAGGGCGTGGCTGGACTCCAGGGCGGGGATGATGCCCTCGAAGCGGCACAGGGCGTCGAAGGCGGCAATGGCCTCGTCGTCGTCGATGGCCACGTATTCGGCGCGGTGCAGGTCCTTCAGCAGGCAGTGCTCGGGACCGACGCCGGGGTAGTCGAGGCCGGCGGATATGGAATGGGTCTCGATGATCTGGCCGTCCTCGTCCTGCATCAGGTAGACCTTGTTGCCGTGCAGCACGCCGACCTTGGCGTTGCCGGTCAGGGGCGCGGCGTGCCGGCCGGTGCCGATGCCGTGGCCGCCGGCCTCGACGCCGATCAGCCTGACGCCCTCGACCTCGATGTAGGGATGGAAGATGCCGATGGCATTCGAGCCGCCGCCGACGCAGGCGATCACCGCATCCGGCTGGCGCCCGAGCATCTCCTGCATCTGCACCTTGGCCTCGTTGCCGATCACGCACTGGAAGTCGCGCACCAGCATGGGATACGGGTGCGGGCCGGCGGCGGTGCCGAAGATGTAGAAGGTGGTCTCGACGTTGGTCACCCAGTCGCGGATCGCCTCGTTGCAGGCGTCCTTGAGGGTCTTGGAGCCACTCTCCACCGGCACCACGGTGGCACCCAGGAGCTTCATGCGGAACACGTTGGGCGCCTGGCGCTGCACGTCCTCGGCACCCATGTAGACCACGCACTCCATGCCGAAGCGCGCCGCCACGGTGGCAGTGGCCACGCCGTGCATGCCCGCGCCGGTCTCGGCGATGACCCGCTTCTTGCCCATGCGCTTCGCCAGCAGGGCCTGGCCGATGGCGTTGTTGATCTTGTGAGCGCCGGTGTGGTTCAGGTCCTCGCGCTTGAGGTAGATCTGCGCGCCGCCGAACTGCTCGGACAGCCGCTTGGCATGGTAGATGGGGCTGGGCCGGCCGACGTAGTGCTTCAGCTCGTAGGCGAACTCGGCCTTGAACTCGGGGTCGTCGCGGAAATGCTCATACTGGCGGCGCAGCTCCTCCACCGCCGGCATCAGCGTCTCCGCCATGTAGATGCCGCCGTAGGGGCCGAAGTGGCCGCCCTTATCGGGATAGTTGTACATCGACTCGTTTGACCTCATTCACGAATGCCGCGATCTTCGCCGCATCCTTAATACCTTTCGCCGCCTCGACGCCGCTGGAGACGTCCACGGCCCACGGCCTGACGCGGCGCACCGCCTCGCCCACGTTACCGGCATCGAGCCCGCCGGCGAGGATCACCGGCAAGGGCAGTCCCGGCGGGATCAGGTCCCAGTCGAAGCGATGCCCAGTGCCACCGTGGGCATCCGGGGCATAGGCATCGAGCAACACGCCCTGCGCGCCGGCGTGGTGGGCCGCGTATTGTAGCAAATCCGTCCCCGGCCTCACCCGCGCGGCCTTCAGCCAGGGCACGCCGAAGGCGCGGCAGAAGTCGGCGGATTCCTCGCCGTGGAACTGCAGCACGTCGGGCCGAACCGTCTTCAGGACGTCATCCACCTCCGCCGCGGAGGGGTTCACGAACAGGGCGACGCTGGTGACGAAGGGGGGCAGCGCGCGGGCGATCGCGGCGGCCTGCGCGGGCGCCACGCAGCGCGGGCTCTGGCCCACGAACACCAGGCCGATGGCGTCGGCACCGGCCCGGGCGGCGACAAGGGCATCCTCGACGCGGGTGATGCCGCAGATCTTGATTCGGGTGTGCATGGATCAGGACGCAGGGGGCATGTAGGGAGACAAGGGCGGCATCATGCCATCGCTTTCCGGCAGGCCCCAGCGCGGGTCGTAGCGCACCCCGACCAGGTAGAGGCCATCGGCGGTGAAGGTCGCGGCGGCGCGGCTGCGATCGCGCGCCGCGAGCACCTCGGCGATCCATTCCGGCGGTCGCCGCCCAAGCCCCACCCAGACGAGGGCGCCGACCATGTTGCGCACCTGATGGTGCAGGAAGGCGTTGCCGCGAAAATCGAACACCACGAACTCGCCCTGCCGCCCGACCGTCGCGCCGCGCAGTTCGCGCACCGGGCTCTTGGCCTGACACTCGGCGGCGCGGAAGGCGGAGAAGTCGTGCGTGCCGATCAGGTGCGCGGCGGCCTCGCGCATGGCTTCAAGATCGAGCGCGCCGTGCAGCCAGCCGACCTTGCCGGCGAGCAGCGCGGGGCGCACGTCGCGGTTGAGCAGGAGATAGCGGTAGCGGCGCTCCAGGGCGCTGCGCCGGGCATCGAAGTCGGAATCGACCTCCCTCGCCCAGAGCACGGAGACGCCGCGCGGCAGGTGCGCGTTGACGCCGCGCACCCAGGCGCTTTCCGGCCTCGGGTTGAGGGCATCGAAGTGCACCACCTGGGCGCTCGCGTGCACGCCGGCATCGGTGCGGCCCGCCGTCATGGTCGCCACCGGCGCGCCGTGGATGGCCGCGAGCGCCGCCTCCAGGTGGTCCTGCACGGCGCAGCCGCCGGGTTGGGTCTGCCAGCCGCAGAAGGCGGAGCCGTCGTACTCCACGCCAAGGGCGATGCGCTGCGGCACCGGTGCGTTCACGCCCTGCCCCCCAGGCCCGCTGCCCACAGCATGGCAAGGCCGGCGAGCAGCGGCACCGCCAGGTCGAACCAGCGCACGGGGTAGTGTTCCAGGACGACGCGCTCCGGCAGCTCGGAATCCGGTTCGTCCTGGAACAGGCGCCGCAGGTTACCGCGCCCGCGATAGCGCTCCAGGCCCTCGATCACCTTGAGGGTGAGCGCGAGGCGCAGGGCGATGCGCGTGCCGTCGACGCCGAGGACGCGCAGGGGGCGCATCAGGGCATGCAGTCCGGCCAGGAGGCGCTCCGGGGAGAGACGCAGGACCAGGAGATCGAGCCAGAGCAACAGGGTTGTCAGGTGCAGCGCACGCTCGGCGCCCTCCCCCAGCCCCTGCCGTGTCGGGCCCCATTCGCCGAGGGGCGGCCAGAGCGCGTCGCCAGGCAGGCTGTAGCCGTAACCGAGGGCCAGGATCAGCAGCAGCCAGCGGGTGCGCCATACCAGACGCAGTGGGCGGCGGTGCAGCCGGGCGATGGCAAGCAGGGCTGCCGCCAGCAAAATCGCCAGCGGGAAAAAAGACAGCCCTGGAATCACCAGGGCTGCGAGGACATAGACGAGGATCCGGCTGGCCGGGTGCAATCAGCCCGCCTCGGCGAGGAGCTTGTTGGCCTCGGACTGCTGCGCCGCGTCGCCTTCCTGCGCCACTTCCTGCAGGATCTCGCGCGCGCCCTCGCGGTCACCCATCTCCAGATAGGCACGCGCCAGGTCGAGCTTGGTGTTGACCTCCTCCCACAGGGCGGGGTCGATGCCGGGCGCCGGGGCCTCGGCGGGCGCGGCGGCGGCCTCCAGCTCGGTTTCGAAGTCGAGGCTGGGCGCGGCCACTTCCTCGATCACGGCCTCGCTGGCGGGTTCGGGAACGAGGTCCAGATCGATGCTGCTGAGGTCGAGTTCGGGCAGGGGTTCGGCGACCTCCTCGACCACCTCCATGGCGGGCGCGGTCAACTCCAGGCTCTCCGCCTCCGGCAGGGCCTCGGGCAGGGACTCGGGCACTTCCATCTCGGGTGCGGTGAACTCCGCGACCTCCTCGATTTCGGCGACCTCGGGCAGGGCCTCGGGCATGGCGAACTCGGCCGGCATCTCCAACTCGGGGGCAGGCTCTTCCTTGGCCTCGACCTCGAATTCGAGCGCGGTGGGTTCGAACTCCAGCACCACCTCTTCCTCGACGGGGGCGGTCTCCTCGATGGCGGGCGTGGCGGCCCGGAACTCGCTGGTGAATTCGAGGCCCTCGTCAGACGCGGCCACGGGTTCGGGCTCGGCTACGGGCGCCGCTGCAGGGGCCGCGGAAGGCGTGAAATCGAGGCTCAGGTCGTCCGCCTCGGCGGCTGCTTGCGGCACCGGCTCGGGTGCAGGAGCCACCGCGGGGGCTTCCGCCTCGGCGGCGAGCGGCTGCCCCTGGGCCATGCGGTACAGGGGATTTTCCGGGTCGATGGAACGCCCCATCTCCGCGGCGCACTGCCACACCGGCGTGTCCTGACCGCCCAGGCCGGCATACAGCTCGCTTGCGGTGGTCTCGAAGGCCAGCGGGTCCTTGCGGGCAGCGTAGATCTCGAGCAGCTTGAGGGCGATCTCGTGGCGGCTGGAGTCCTTGTCCAGGGCCTCCTTGAGGATCTCCTCCGCCTGCGAGTCGCGGCCGTAGGCCATGTAGACCTCGGCCTCGGCGATCGGGTCGACCTCGTGCGTATCGATCGCCCCCAGGCCCAGACGGCTGAAGTCGGTCAGCAGCATGCTGCCCTCGGTGTTGGACGGCGCCGCGGCGGTGCCGGCAGCCGCGCCCGCAGTATTGAAGACGGCGCCGCTCTTGAACTCGCCGCCCGTCATGATGCTGTCCTCGAACTTGTTCAGCCCCTGGCGGCGGCGGCTGCCTGCCATCATCATCCAGAGCAGACCGGACAGCAGGCCTGCGGCAACCAGGCCGCCGATGTAGATCGGGTTGCGCAGGAAGGTGCCGATCCAGGAACTGTCGTCCTCCACCGGCGCGGGCGGCGCGGGCACGGGGGCCGGCGCGGCCGCGGGCTCGGCAGGCGGCGCGGCCTCGGGCTGGGGTGGCGGTGCCGGAGGAGCCGCCTCCGGCGCGGGCGGGGTCGGCGCCGCGCCTTGCTGCGACTTCAGCTCCAACAGCTTCTGCATGTCCTGCACGGCGCGCTCGAGCTGGCTCACGCGGTCCTGCGCCTCCTGCAGGGCGCGCGACTTCGCGGCGAGTTCCTCCTCCAGCGACTGCAGACGCTCCTGGGTCTTGGCGTCGGGCTTGCCCGACGCCGGTTCGCCCTTGGACAGCTTGAGCACGTCCTTGGGCGCCGGGGCCGCGCCGGCCCTGTCCTCGACGCGCGGGGTGATCTTGCCGGCGGCGGGCGCCGCGGCGCGCGACTCCGGCATCTCGCCGGCCGTCTCGGCGACCTTGCCGCGATAGGCATGCCACTGGTCCAGGTGTTCGCGCACCATGCGCACAGCCTGCGCCGGTGAGGTCTTGAGGTGCACGCTCTCGGCGGTGGGCACGTTGAGCACGGCCCCCTTCTTCAACAGGTTCATGTTGCCGTCGATGAAGGAGGACTTATTCGTCAGGTAGAGGCCGGCCATCATCTGTTCCAGCGTCACCTCGCCGCTCCTCACGCGGCCGGCGACGCTGCGCAGGGTCTCGCCCGGCTTCACCGGACCATAGCGGGTCACCTCCGGCTTCGGCGCGGGGGCGGGCTTGGCGGCGGGTTTCGCGGCCTCCGGCGCGGGCCTGGTGGCCTCGACGGGCGCGGGCTCACGCGCGGCAGTTGCAGTGCTGGCCGCCTTGATCGGCTCGGGCTTGGCCGCACGGGCCTCGGCGGGCGGGTCGAGCAGGATGGTGTATTCGCGGATGATGCGCCCGGTACTCCAGTTCAGCTCGATGAGCATGTCCAGGAAGGGTTCGGACATCGGCGCGCTGGAGGTGATGCGGACGATGGGCTGGCCATTGGTACGCTGTTCGACGCTGAACTGCAGGGCGCCCAGGGCGCTGGAGCGTTCGACGCGGGCCTGGCGGAAGATCTCGCCGCCGGCGAGCTGGGCATTGATGCCGGAGAGTTCATCCTTGGTGACGGAGACCAGCTCGATCTCCGCCCTTAGGGGTTGGCCAAGCGCGGAAAGCACCGAGAGCTTCCCCAGGCCAGCGGCCTGCGCCCCGCCGTACACGAGCAGCAGCGCCGACAACAACCCACTGATTCGAATGGATTTTTTCATCTCTCCGCCTTTATCCTCGATTTTGAGTCATGAGGGTCCGCCGCGCCGCCCTGGTCACATCCATTTTTTCCCAATCTCTCATAGGGTTAGGCGAGCAACCTTAAGTGTTTTTTACGTTAGCACCGAATTCGTCGGCTTTTCAATCCAATTTTCCACGACGGCCAGCATCTGCTCGGCCTCCAGACGCAGGGGGTCGTACACCAGCCATAGACGCACCGTGTCTCCCTCGACCCTCACCTGGCCGAGGAAGATATCGGCACTTTCGGCGGAATCTGTAGCGGGCGTGGGATTGCCGGCGGGAAGGTCGGACTCCATGAGCAGGACGCCCTCCTGATGCCGCAGGGCCTGGCGCAAGGCATCGGGCGAAACGGCATGTTCCAGACGGGCGTGCAGGGCGGTCGCCGCACCGTAGAACAGGGGGGCCCAACTCACGCTGAAGCCGGGAACGTCGGGCAACTGCCGGGCGCGCATGGCGGCGGCGAGCGCGCGCGGAGAGTAGCGCTGCGCCGCGTCGTCCGGCAGCGGCTGGACGTTGAAGGCGACCTGCAGGGGGAAGACCTCGGGATCGGGGCTTTCCATGTTGAAGAGGCCACGCGACTGGCTGAGCAGTTCGTCGACCCCGGCCTTGCCGGCCAGTGCCACGGGCAGGCTGACGAAGGCCTCCGCCAGCACCTCGCCGCCGACGGCGCGCAGCACCCTGAGCAGGCGCGCCACCGCGACGGCGGGGCCGGGGAGCACCTCGTCGAGGCCCAGGACGGGCATGGTCGGACGTTCGCCGCGCACCCGCTCGACGACGCGGCCGGCCGCCGCCTGCGGGCTGGCGACCACGACGGCCTGGGCGAGGCCGAAGTCGAACGTGGCGACGTCCTGACAGGGCCAGTCCTCGCCCATGAAGGATACGCTGTCCTCCGCCTCGCCCAGGGTCAGCGGGTAGAGGCGCCCGACGGGGATCTCCCGGTCTTCGAGCGCCTTGAGAAATGCGGCGCCCAGGGGGTCGTCCGCGCCCAGTACCGCCAGATCGAAGCCGGAGGCCACCGGGGATCAGCCTTCCAGCAGGATGCGCAGCATGCGGCGCAGCGGCTCGGCCGCGCCCCACAGCAGCTGGTCACCGACCGTGAAGGCGGACAGGTACTGCGGCCCCATGTTGAGCTTGCGCATGCGGCCCACCGGAACGGTCAGGGTGCCGGTGACGGCGGCAGGGGTGAGCTGTTCCATGGTGATCTGGCGGTCGTTGGGCACCACCTTCACCCAGTCGTTGTGGCTGGCGATGATGCCGTGGATCTCGTCCAGCGGCACGTCCTTGGTCATCTTGATGGTGAGCGCCTGGGAGTGGCAGCGCATGGCACCGACGCGCACGCACAGGCCGTCGATGGGGATCTGGTCGTCGGAGCGGCCGAGGATCTTGTTGCACTCCACCTGCGCCTTCCACTCCTCCTTGGACTGGCCGGAGGGCAGCTGCACGTCGATCCACGGGATCAGGGAGGCGGCCAGGGGCACCGGCCAGGCCTCCAGGGGATAGGTCTCGGAACGGATGAAGTCGGTCACCTTGCGGTCGATCTCCAGGATCGCCGAGGCCGGGTCGTTGAGCAGGTGGTGAACTTCACCATGCACCGCGCCCATCTGCTGGATCAGCTCGCGCATGTTGCGCGCGCCGGCGCCGGAGGCGGCCTGGTAGGTCATGGGCGAGATCCACTCGACCAGGCCCTGCTCGAACAGGCCACCGATGGCCATCAGCATCAGCGATACGGTGCAGTTGCCGCCGACGTAGGTCTTCACCCCCTTGGCGATGCCGTCCTGGATCACGCCCTTGTTGACCGGATCGAGGATGATGATGGCGTCGTCGTTCATGCGCAGGGTGGAGGCGGCGTCGATCCAGTAGCCCTTCCAGCCGCTCGCCATGAGCTTGGGATACACCTCCTTGGTGTAGTCGCCGCCCTGGCAGGTGATGATGACGTCCATCGCCTTCAGCTCGTCGACGCTGTTGGCGTCCTTGAGCGGCGGCACGTCCTTGCCGATGTCGGGTCCCTTGCCGCCCACGTTGGAGGTGGTGAAGAACACGGGATCGATGTGGTCGAAGTCCCGTTCGTCCCGCATCCGGCCCATCAGGACCGAACCCACCATGCCGCGCCAACCGATCAGACCTACTTTTTTCATTTCATCAACCTCGGAAAATCAATTCGTTACATGGCGGCGACGACTGCATCGCCCATCCCGGAGCAGGACACCTTCTCGCAGCCCTCGGTCCAGATGTCGGCGGTGCGCTTGCCGGACGCGATCACCTTTTTCACCGCGTTGTCGATGCGGGTGTACGACGCCTCGTCGTTGAAGGTGTACTTGAACATCATGGCCACCGAGAGGATGGTCGCCAGGGGGTTGGCGATGTCCTTGCCGGCGATGTCCGGGGCGGAGCCGTGGCTGGGTTCGTACATGCCCTTGTTGTGCTCGTCCAGCGAGGCGGAGGGCAGCATGCCGATGGAGCCGGTGAGCATGGAGGCCTCGTCGGAGAGGATGTCGCCGAAGATGTTGCCAGTGACCATGACGTCGAACTGCTTGGGCGCGCGCACCAGCTGCATGGCGGCGTTGTCGACGTACATGTGGCTGAGTTCGACTTCGGGATAGTCCTTGGCGAGCTCGATCATCACCTGGCGCCACAGCTCGGTGGTCTCCAGCACGTTGGCCTTGTCCACGGAGCACACTTTCTTGTTGCGCTTCATGGCGATGTCGAAGGCGATGCGGCCGATGCGGCGGATCTCCGACTCGTTGTAGCGCATGGTGTTGATGCCTTCCCGCTCGCCGTTCTCCAGCGTGGAGATGCCGCGCGGCTGGCCGAAGTAGATGTCACCGGTGAGTTCGCGCACGATCATCAGGTCCAGGCCGGAAACGACCTCGGGCTTCAGCGTGGAGGCCGAGGCCAGTTCGGGATACAGCAGCGCCGGACGCAGGTTGGCGAACAAGTTCAGGCCCTTGCGGATGCGCAGCAGGCCACGCTCGGGACGCATGTCGCGCGGCAGGGTGTCGTATTTCCAGTCGCCGACGGCGCCCAGCAGCACGGCGTCGGCCGCCTGGGCCAGCTTGAAGGTGGCCTCGGGCAGCGGGTCCTTGGCGGCCTCGTAGCCGGCGCCGCCGATGGGGGCCTCTTCCATCTCGATCTTCATGCCGTCCGCTTTGAGGACGTTCAAGACCTTGACCGCCTGGGCGACGATCTCGGGGCCGATGCCGTCACCCGGCAATACTGCGATCTTCATGCGTTTCCTTTCTGGGTGCGTATCAGGCGAACAGCCAGGGCGCCTGTTCCTTGCGGCGCGCCTCGTAGGCCTTGATCTTGTCGGTGTGCTGCAGGGTCAGGCCGATGTCGTCCAGGCCGTTGAGCAGGCGGTGCTTGCGCTCGCCATCCACGTCGAAGCGGATCACCTCGCCGGTCGGCGTGGTCACGGTCTGCGCTGCCAGGTCCACGGTCAGGGCATAGCCCTCGTTCGCCTCGGTCTCCCTGAACAGCCTGTCCACGGTCTCGGCCGGCAGGACGATGGGCAGCAGGCCGTTCTTGAAGCAGTTGTTGAAGAAGATGTCGGCGAAGGACGGCGCGATGATGGCGCGGAAGCCATAGTCCTCCAAGGCCCAGGGCGCGTGCTCGCGCGAGGAACCGCAACCGAAGTTCTCGCGCGCCAGCAGCACCGAAGCACCTTGGTAGCGCGGCTTGTTCAGCACGAAGTCCGGGTTGAGCGGACGGTCGTGGTTGGGCTTGCCCGGCTCGCCGCGATCCAGGTAGCGCCACTCGTCGAAGGCATTGGGGCCGAAGCCGCTGCGCTTGATCGACTTGAGGAACTGCTTGGGGATGATGGCGTCGGTGTCGACGTTGGCGCGGTCGAGCGGCACCACCAGCCCATCAAGCCGGGTGAATGGCCTCATTTGGTCGACCTCTGGATGGCGTCGCCCGCCTTCTCGATGTCCTGGCCGATGCCGCGCACGGTGTTGCAGCCGTAGATGCTGAACACCACGCCCACCGCCACCAGCAGGAGCACCACCTTGACCACGCCCAGCACGATCCACTTGCGGGGAATCATCGTCGCTTCGCTCATCACATCACCTCGCGAATATCCATGAAATGTCCGTACACGGCCGCCGCCGCCGCCATGGCGGGGCTGACCAGATGGGTGCGTCCGCCCTGCCCCTGCCGCCCCTCGAAGTTGCGGTTGGAGGTGGAGGCGCAGCGCTCGCCCGGCTCCAGGCGGTCGGCGTTCATCGCCAGGCACATGGAGCAGCCGGGCTCGCGCCACTCGAAACCGGCCTCGACGAAAACCTTGTCCAGCCCCTCCGCCTCGGCCTGCGCCTTCACCAGGCCGGAACCCGGCACCACCAGGGCCTGTTTGACGTTGGCGGCGACCTTGCGCCCCTTGGCGACCGCCGCGGCCTCGCGCAGGTCCTCGATGCGCGAATTGGTGCAGGAACCGATGAACACCTTGTCGACGGGGATCTCCTTAATCGGCGTGTCCGCGCTCAGGCCCATGTACTGCAGGGCACGCTCCCAGTCGCCCTGCTTCACGGCATTGGGCGCGCTCGCGGGGTTGGGTACGCGGCCGTCGATATCGACCACCATCTCGGGCGAGGTGCCCCAGGTAACCTGCGGGCGGATCGCCGCGCCATCCAGCTCCACCACGGCGTCGAAGCGGGCCCCCTCATCGGAGACCAGGGTACGCCACCAGGCCACGGCCTGGTCCCACTGCTCGCCCTTGGGCGCCTGGGGCTTGCCGCGCAGGTATTCCACGGTGGTGTCGTCCACCGCCACCAGGCCGGCGCGCGCGCCCGCCTCGATGGCCATGTTGCACAGGGTCATGCGCCCTTCCATGCTGAGGGCGCGGATCGCCGCGCCGCCGAACTCGATGGCGTAGCCGGTGCCGCCCGCAGTGCCGATCCTGCCGATGACGGCGAGGGCGATGTCCTTGGCGGTGACGCCCCTGGCGAGCTGGCCGTCCACGCGAACCAGCATCGCCTTGGACTTCTTTTGCCACAGGCACTGCGTGGCCATCACGTGCTCCACCTCGGAGGTGCCGATGCCGAAGGCCAGGGCGGCGAAGGCGCCGTGGGTGCTGGTGTGGGAGTCGCCGCACACCAGGGTGACGCCGGGCTGGGTGAAGCCCTGCTCGGGGCCGATCACGTGGACGATGCCCTGGCGACGGTCATGCATGCCGAACTCGTTGAGGCCGAAGTCGTGGCAGTTGGCGTCCAGGGTCTCCACCTGGGTACGGGAGACGGGATCGACGATGCCGGCCTCGCGGTCGGTGGTCGGCACGTTGTGGTCGGGCGTCGCCAGCACGGAACTGATGCGCCACAGCTTGCGGCCGTTCATGCGCAGGCCCTCGAAGGCCTGCGGGCTGGTCACCTCGTGCACCAGGTGGCGGTCGATGTAGATCAGCGCCGTGCCGTCCGGCTCGACGTGCACCACGTGGTCGTCCCACAACTTGTCGTAAAGCGTTCTCGCGGTCATGGCGTCTCGGCCGGTTTCTCTGCCAGGGGAAAGGTGTGAATTATTGCATTTTCAACGGCCTAGAGGCCAGACGGGCAGGCCGGTCAGGCGGCCGCGGCCCGGCCCTTGAGCGCGAACACCAAGGCCGCGGCGAGGGCCAGCAGCGAGGCCAGGGTGAAGGTCTCGGCGTTGCCGAGGGCGTCCCAGGCGCCGCCGGCGTAGAGGCTGCCGAAGGTACCGCCGACGCCGAAGGCGAGGCTGTTGTACAGCGCCTGGCCACGCGCCTGGTGGCGGCCGACGAAGTAGCGGTGCACCAGGGCCATGGCGGAGGCGTGGTAGGCGCCGAAGGTCAGGGCGTGCAGGAGCTGGGCGAACAGCAGCACCGGCAGGTTGTCGACCAGCCAGCCGATCAGCACGAAGCGCGCGCCGGCGGCGAGGAGGGTCGCCAGCAGCACGGTCTCCGGGCGCACGCGCGCGAATACGCGCGGCATCACCAGGAACACGCCGATCTCGCACACCACCCCCAGGGCCCACAGCCAGCCGGCGACGCTCTTGCTGTAACCGTGCTCGACCAGGTGGATGGTGAAGAAGGTGTAGTACGGCCCATGCGCGGCCGCCATGAGCATGGCGGCGACGATCAGGGCCAGCACCTCCGGGCGCCGCACCACGCTGCCCAGCGGCGTGTGCTCGTGGCCATGGCGCGCGATCACGGCCTCAGGCATGACGCGGGTGGTGAGGACGATGCCGATCAGCAGGCCGAACACCACCCACACCACCAGGGACACCGGGTAGTGATCGAGCGCCGCGCCCAGCCCCACCACCACGAGGATGAAGCCAACCGAGCCCCAGAGGCGGATGCGGCCGTAGCGTTCGGTGCGCTCGCGCAGGTGCGACAGGGTATTGGCCTCGACCAGCGGCAGCGAGGCGCTCCAGAAGAAACTGATCAGGCTCATCACCAGGAACAGCGACCAGAAGGTGGTGGCCCAGAACACGCCGACGAAGGCGACCAGGCAGACCACCGCCGCCAGTTGCACGATGGCGACGCGTTTTCCCGTGTGGTCGGCGATGTGGCCCCAGACGTTGGGGGCGAAGATGCGCATCACCTGCAGCAGCGACATCAGCACGCCGATCTGCCAGGCGTTGAACTCCAGGGAATGCAGGTACAGGCCCCAGTAGGGCGCCATGGCGCCGACGAAGGCGAAATAGAAGAAGTAGAAGCCGGACAGCCGCCAGTACGGCAGTTCGCCATGGGTGTCGCGGAGGTCGGGCATGCGGAGGGGCGCGGCGGGGGCGGAAATGAAATCGGCCCGGCGCACGGGCCGGGCCGATCCCTGATGGAAATATCAGGCCCTGGCGGCGACCAGCATGTTGTACAGGCGATCCTTCAGGCGCACGCGCAGGTACTTCAGCTCCTCGAAGTACAGGTCAGTGGCCGGCTCGACGCGCTGCTCGATGCGGGCGATCTTGTGATCGACGTCGTCATAGTCCTTGGTCAGGGCGACGAACTGGTCGTTGCTGAGCATCAGCTTGCGGATGGTCTCCTGATGCTCGGGGAATTCGTGGAACAGATCGTGGTTCTCGATCATGGCGCTCTCCTAGAGTGGGTCTGAAAAGGGGGTTAGGCGATCCTGCCGGGGATGACGGGAGTGGCGCAGGTGACGTCCATGTTCTGCGCGCGGTGCCGCAGCGCGTGGTCCATCAACACGATCGCCAGCATCGCCTCGGCGATCGGCGTGGCGCGGATGCCCACACATGGGTCGTGGCGGCCATGCGTCACCACCTCGATGGGTTGGCCGTCCGCGTCGATGGATCGGCCGGGGATGCGGATGCTGGAAGTGGGCTTGATGGCGATCGAGGCGGTGATGTCCTGGCCGGTGGAGATGCCGCCGAGGATGCCGCCGGCGTGGTTGCTGAGGAAGCCCTCGGGGGTCAGCTCGTCGCGGTGCTCGGTGCCCTTCTGCGCCACGCAGGCGAAGCCGGCGCCGATCTCCACGCCCTTCACCGCGTTGATGCTCATCAGGGCGTGCGCCAGGTCGGCGTCGAGGCGGTCGTACACCGGCTCGCCCAGGCCGACCGGCACGTTCTCGGCGACCACGTTGATGCGTGCGCCCACGGAATTGCCTTCCTTGCGCAGCTCGTCCATGTACTGCTCCAGGGCCTGCACGGCCTCCGGGTCGGGCGCGAAGAAGGGGTTCGCGGGCACGCTGTCCCAGGTCTTGAACGGCACGGCGATGGGGCCGAGCTGGGCCAGGTAACCGCGGATCACGGTGCCGTATTTCTCGTGCAGCCACTTCCGCGCGATCGCCCCGGCCGCCACCCGCACCGCGGTCTCGCGCGCCGAGGAGCGGCCACCGCCGCGATAGTCGCGGAAGCCGTACTTCTGCGTGTAGGTGTAGTCGGCGTGTCCCGGGCGGAAGGTCGCGGCGATGTTGCCGTAATCCTTGCTCCGCTGGTCCTCGTTGCGGATCAGCAGGGCGATGGGGGTGCCGGTGGTGCGGCCCTCGAACACGCCGGAGAGGATCTCCACCGTATCCGACTCGCGCCGCTGCGTGACGTGGCGCGAGGTGCCGGGCTTGCGCCGGTCGAGGTCGAGCTGGATGTCCGCCTCGCACAGCTCCAGGCCCGGGGGGCAGCCGTCGACGATGCAACCGATGCCTGGCCCGTGCGACTCACCGAAAGAGGTGACGGTAAACAGATGGCCGATGGAATTGCCGGACATGGTAAACGGGTGCAGGTGGTTGGCCCGGTATTATGGCATGAGCATTGCCCATGCCCTCACACCCGGCACGCTCAGCGCCAGGCCGCGAGCAGCTCCACCCCCCAGGCCACGCCGAAGCCGGTGATGTCCGAGGCGGCCGCGCCCAGGCCGCCCTTGCAGCGGCTGGCGGAGAGGTCCATGTGCAGCCAGGGGGTGTCGCCGACGAAGCGGTTGAGGAAGCGCGCGGCGAGGATGTGGTCGGCCTCGGAGTCCAGGGTGCATTGCTTCACGTCCGCCACCGCCGAGTCGAGCGCCTCGTCGTAGTCCTCGGGCATCGGGAAGGCCACCACCCGCTCGCCGCTCGCCTGCGCCGCCGCCTGGGCACGCGGCGTCAGCTCGTCGCGGTTGCCGATCACGCCGCTCATGCGCTCGCCCAGGGCCACGGCCATGCTGCCGGTGAGGGTGGCGAAGTCGACGATCGCCGCGGGTTTTTGCCGCGCCGCCAGCGCCAGGGTGTCCGCCATGACCATGCGCCCCTCCGCGTCGGTGTGGACGATCTCGATGGTGGTGCCGTTGAGCGCGGTCACCACCTCGTTCTGCGTATAGGCCTCGGGTGAGAGGTGGTTCTGCGCGATCGCCAGCCACACCTCCAGGTCCAGCGGCAGCTTCAGCCGCGTCGCCGCGAGCAGGATGCCCAGGGCCACGGCGGAGCCGTTCATGTCGTCGTGCATGTTGTGCATGTAGCGCGCCGGCTTGAGGTTGTGGCCGCCGGTGTCGAAGCAGATGCCCTTGCCCACCAGGGCGATGGTCTTGCGCCTCGCGCCTCGCGCCCCACCCTTCGCCGGCTGACCGTAGCTCAGCCTGACGATCGCCGCGTCCTCGTGCCCGCTGCCGCGCGCCACGGCGAGGAAGGCGCCGGCCTTGAGTTTCCCGAGGCGCTTCACGTCGTATTCCTCGATGCCCCAGTCCATCGCCTTGGCCAGCTCGCGGATGCGCTGCCGGTAGCTCGCGGGGGTGAGCACGTTGGGCGGCTGCATGGTGAGCTCGCGACACAGTGTGTTGCCCTCGGCCAGGGCCTGCTCGCGCTTCAGGTCGACGCCACTGACGCCATACAGGTCGATGCGCGCCAGGGCCTCCGGCTGCCTGCCGCTCTTCCAGTTGGGCAGTGCGACGCCGTTCAGCCAGGCCACGTAGGCGGCGGCGCGCGCGGCGCGCGCGCGGAACTCCGGCGCGCCGAACAGGGCGATCTCGATCCCCTTGGGGTGCTCGTCGAGCAGCGGCTTGAGCGCCTGGCGCAGGGCCTCATGCCATTCGAACGCCCCCTTCGCCTCATCCAGGCGCACCCAGCACGACAGGCAGCCGTCCGCCAGTTCCAGGCGCAGCGTCTGCTTCGCGAGATCCCCGGCCGGCTTGCCGCGGCGCCGCAGCACCGCCTCGGCGGCCTCGTGCCCCGGGGCATCGTGCCAGTCCGTGCCGGCGGGCAGGACCACCAGCAGGTGACGCGACTGCCCGCCCGGTTGGTCCAGGGGCGCCGCATGCTGCACCAGACGCGCGAGGCGCGGGCGCTCGGAGGGGGCATGTTTCATCAGCATTCCTTTCTATTAATTTCTTCAATACTAATCATTGAAAATTGACCGAGCCGCGTCCCACCTTATAATTCGCGGGCTTTGCATGTGATTGTTCCACGATTCCGCGATTCAACCCGCGGCCGCCGCATCCCGCCCGCCCCTGGCAAGGCGGATTCGGCCTCATCCGGAGATAGTGCTTCATGTCTACCCCCATGCCTGACATCGACCCTCAGGAAACGCAAGAGTGGCTGGATGCCCTCTCTGCCGTGATCGAGGAAGAAGGCGTCGAACGCGCCCACTTCCTGCTCGAACAGCTGATCGACAAGGCCCGCCGCACCGGCGCCTACCTGCCCTACAACGCCACCACGGCGTATGTGAACACCATCCCGCTGCACCAGCAGATCAAACACCCCGGCGACATCGTCATGGAGCGCCGCATCAAGAACCTGATCCGCTGGAACGCGGTGGCCTGTGTGATGCGCGCCAACGAGAAGGCCCCCGGCGTGGGCGGCCACATCGCCAGCTACCAGTCGGCCGCGACGCTGTATGAAGTGGGCTTCAACCACTTCTTCAATGCCGCGAACAACAGCCACGGCGGCGACCTGGTCTACTTCCAGGGCCACTCCGCCCCCGGCGTCTACGCCCGCGCCTTCATCGAGGGGCGCATCAGCGAGGAGCAGTTCGGCAACTTCCGCCAGGAATCCGGCGGCCATGGCATCCCTTCCTACCCGCACCCCTGGCTGATGCCCGAGTTCTGGCAGTTCCCCACGGTCTCCATGGGCCTGGGCCCCATCACCGCCATCTACCAGGCGCGCTTCCTCAAGTACCTGCACGACCGCGGCATCGCCGACACCTCCGGACGCAAGGTCTGGGCCTTCCTCGGCGACGGCGAGACCGACGAGCCGGAGACCCTGGGCGCCATCACCCTCGCCTCGCGCGAGAAGCTCGACAACCTGATCTTCGTCGTCAACTGCAACCTGCAGCGCCTGGACGGCCCGGTGCGCGGCAACGGCAAGATCATCCAGGAACTGGAGGCCGCCTTCCGCGGCGCCGGTTGGAACGTGCTCAAGGTGATCTGGGGCTCCTACTGGGACCCGCTGCTTGCCATGGACTCCAAGGGCCTGCTGAAGAAGCGCATGGAGGAGTGCGTCGACGGCGAATACCAGAACTTCAAGGCCAAGGGTGGCGCCTACACGCGCGAACACTTCTTCGGCAAGTATCCGGAAACGCGGGAGATGGTCGCCGCCATGTCCGACGACGACATCTGGCGCCTCAACCGCGGCGGCCATGACCCGCACAAGGTCTACGCGGCCTACGCCGCGGCCGTGAAGCACGAAGGGCAGCCCACCGTGATCCTCGCCAAGACCGTGAAGGGCTACGGCATGGGCGCGGCCGGCGAGGCGCAGAACCCCACGCACCAGCAAAAGAAGATGGACCTGGAGTCGCTCAAGGCCTTCCGCGACCGCTTCAGCATCCCCATCTCCGACGAGGACCTGCCCAAGCTGCCGTTCTACCGCCCGAGCGAGGACAGCCCGGAGATGAAGTACCTGCGCGAGCGCCGCGCCGCCCTGGGCGGCTACGTGCCGAGCCGCCGCCGCAAGGCCGAGCCGCTCGCCGTGCCCGCGCTGGCGGATTTCCAGAACATGCTGGAGGCCACCGGCGATCGCGAGATCTCCACCACCATGGCCTTCGTGCGCATCCTCACCACGCTGCTGAAGAACAAGGCGGTCGGCCGCCACATCGTCCCCATCATCCCGGACGAGGCACGTACCTTCGGCATGGAGGGCCTGTTCCGCCAGGTCGGCATCTACTCCTCCTCCGGCCAGCTGTATGAGCCGGTCGACCACGACCAGGTCATGTACTACCGCGAGGACAAGAGCGGCCAGATCCTCGAGGAAGGCATCAACGAGGCCGGCGCCTTCTCGTCCTGGCTCGCCGCCGCCACGTCCTACAGCACCAACGGCGTGCAGATGATCCCCTTCTACATCTACTACTCGATGTTCGGCTTCCAGCGCATCGGCGACCTGGCCTGGGCCGCCGGCGACTCGCGTGCCCGCGGCTTCCTGCTGGGCGGCACCGCGGGCCGCACGACGCTGAACGGCGAGGGCCTGCAGCACGAGGACGGGCATTCCCACCTGCAGGCGGCGATGATCCCCAACTGCGTGTCCTACGACCCGACCTTCCACTACGAGCTGGCGGTGATCGTCCAGGACGGCATGCGCCGCATGTTCGCCGAGCAGGAGGACGTGTTCTATTACCTGACGGTGATGAACGAGAACTACAGCCACCCGGCCATGCCCAAGGGCGCCGAGGCGGGCATCCTCAAGGGCCTGTACCGCCTCTCCGAAGGCGTCAAGGCAAAGGGCAAGAAGGCCCAGCCGCGCGTGCAGTTGCTGGGCTCCGGCACCATCCTGCGCGAGGTCATGGCCGCCGCCGAGATGCTGGAGGCCGACTGGGGCGTGGCAGCCGACGTGTGGAGCGCCACCAGCTTCAACGAGCTGCGCCGCGAGGCCCAGGAGACGCACCGCTGGAACATGCTGCATCCCGACAAGAAGCAGAAGACCAGCTACGTCGAGCAGTGCCTCGACGGCACGGAAGGCCCGATCGTCGCCTCCACCGACTACATGCGCGCCTTTGCCGACCAGATCCGCCCCTATGTGAAACGGCGCTACGTCACGCTCGGCACCGACGGCTTCGGCCGCTCCGACTCGCGCGAGGCCCTGCGCGAGTTCTTCGAGGTGGACCGCCGCTACGTGGTGCTGGCCGCCCTCAAGGCCCTGGCCGACGACGGCGTCCTGCCCGCGTCCAAGGCCGCCGAGGCGATCAGGAAGTACGGCATCGACGCCGAGCGCGCCAACCCGGTGAACGTCTGAGAGGGACCGAGAATATGAGCATCAAGGAAATCCTCGTCCCGGACATCGGCAACTTCAAGGACGTCGAGGTCATCGAGATCATGGTCAACGTCGGCGACACGATCCGCGCCGACGACGGCCTGATCACCGTCGAGTCCGACAAGGCCGCCATGGACATCCCCTCCCCCGCCGCCGGCGTGGTGAAGGAACTCAAGATCAAGGTCGGCGACAAGGTCTCGGAAGGCTCCCTGGTCCTGCTGCTGGACCCCAGCGAGGCGACCGCGGCGGCCCCCGCCCCCGCCGCCGCCGCGCCGGTGGTGACCGCCTTCACCCCGCCGGCCACATCGGTGGCCGCGACCGTGCCGCCGCCCAGCCACCCCGTGCCCGAGGTGCCCGCTCCCATCCAGCCCAAGGGACGCCCGGACCCGGTCGCCGCGCGTGCCGAGTTCGCCACCGGCAAGCCCGCGCACGCCAGTCCCTCGGTACGCCGCTTCGCGCGCGAGCTGGGCGCCGACCTGTCGCTGATGAAAGGCAGCGGCCCGCGCGGCCGCATCACCAAGGAAGACGTGCAGGCCTGGGTCAAGGGCGAACTGGCCAAGCCGCGCGGCGAGGCCATGGGTGGTACCGGCCTCGGCATCATCCCCGCGCCGGTGATCGACTTCACCCAGTTCGGCGAGATCGACTCCCAGCCGCTCTCCCGCATCAAGAAGCTCTCCGGCGCCAACCTGCATCGCAACTGGGTCACCGCGCCGCACGTCACGCAGTTCGACGAGGCCGACATCACCGACCTGGAGGGCTTCCGCAAGGCCATGCTGGAGGATGCCGCCAAGCAGGGCGTCAAGCTCACCCTGCTCGCCTTCATGATGAAGGCCGTGGTCAACGCGCTGCGCAAGTACCCGCAGTTCAACGCCTCCCTGGCCGCGGACGGCGAGACCCTGATCCTGAAGAAGTACTTCCACATCGGCTTCGCCTGCGACACCCCGGACGGCCTGGTGGTGCCGGTGATCCGCGACGTCAACAAGAAGGACGTCATGGACATCGCCCGCGAGCTCGCCGAACTGTCGGGCCGCGCGCGCGAGCGCAAGCTCAAGGTCGAGGAGATGCAGGGCGGCTGCTTCACCATCTCCAGCCTTGGCGGCGTCGGTGGCACCATGTTCACGCCCATCATCAACTGCCCGGAGGTCGCCATCCTCGGCCTCTCGCGAGCCGACATGAAGCCGGTGTGGAACAAGGCCAGCAAGCAGTTCGAGCCGCGCCTCACCCTGCCGCTGTCGCTCTCCTACGACCACCGCGTCATCGACGGCGCCGACGGCGCGCGCTTCACCAGCCACCTGCGTCTGATGCTGTCCGACGTGCGTCGTCTGCTGCTCTGATTGTCGAGGTCACGCATGAGCCAAAGCATTGAAATCAAGGTCCCGGACATCGGCAACTTCAAGGACGTCGAGGTCATCGAGATCATGGTCCGGGCCGGCGACACCGTCGGCAGGGACGAGTCCCTGATCACCGTCGAGTCCGACAAGGCGGCCATGGACATCCCGTGCCCGCAGGCCGGGGTGGTCGAGAAGCTGCTGATCAAGGTCGGCGACAAGGTCTCCGAGGGCTCCGCCATCCTGACCCTCAAGGCCGAGGCCGCGGCTGACGCGGCACCGGTCAAGACCGAGACGCCCGCCCCGTCCGCGCCACAGCCGGCCTCCACGCCCGCTGCCGCGGCCACGAATGCCGACCTGCACGCCGAGGTCCTGGTCCTGGGCGCCGGCCCCGGCGGCTACACCGCCGCCTTCCGCGCCGCCGACTTGGGGCTTCAGGTGGTGCTGGTGGAGCGCTATGCCAGCCTGGGCGGGGTGTGCCTGAACGTCGGCTGCATCCCCTCCAAGGCCCTGCTGCACACCGCGCGCCTGATCACCGAGGCGGAGGAGATGGCCGCGCACGGCGTGACCTTCGCCAAGCCCAAGGTGGACCTGGACAAGCTGCGCGCCTGGAAGGCCGACGACGTGGTGGGCAAGCTCACCGGCGGCCTCGCCGCCCTGGCCAAGCAGCGCAAGGTCACGGTGGTGCACGGCGTGGCGAAGTTCACCGGCCCCAACACCCTGGAGGTGGCGAGCGCCGAGGGGACCCGGACCATCTCCTTCGCCAACGCCATCATCGCCGCCGGCTCGCAGGCCATCAAACTGCCCTTCCAGCCGGACGACGAGCGGGTCATGGACAGCACCGGCGCGCTGGCCCTGGCCGACGTGCCCAAGCGCATGCTGGTGATCGGCGGCGGCATCATCGGCCTGGAGATGGGCACCGTGTATGACGCCCTGGGCAGCCAGGTCACGGTGGTGGAACTGGGCGGCCAGCTCATCCCCGGCTGCGACCCGGATCTGGTCAAGCCCCTGCACAAACGCATGGAATCGCGCTTCGAGGCGATCAAGCTCAATACCGGCGTCACCGCCATGGAGGCCAAGAAGGATGGCATCCACGTCACCCTGAAGGCCGGTGACAGCGAAACCACGGAGAAATTCGACCGCGTCCTAGTCGCCATCGGCCGCCGCCCCAATGGCAAGGCGATCAACGCCGAGGCCGCCGGCGTGGCGGTCAACCAGTGGGGCTTCATCGAGGTGGACAGGCAGATGCGCACCAACGTGCCGCACATCTTCGCCATCGGCGACATCGTCGGCCAGCCCATGCTGGCGCACAAGGCGGTGCACGAGGGCAAGGTGGCGGCGGAGGTGATCGCCGGCCACAAGGTGGAATTCCAGGCCCTGGTGATCCCCTCCGTGGCCTACACCGACCCCGAGGTGGCCTGGGTGGGCGTGACCGAGACCGAGGCCAAGGCCAAGGGCATGGCGATCGAGAAAGGCGCCTTCCCCTGGGCCGCCAGCGGCCGCGCGCTGTCCATCGCCCGCACAGAGGGCATGACCAAGCTGATCATGGACAAGGAAAGCGGCCGCGTGATCGGCGCCGGCCTAGTCGGCATCAATGCCGGCGAGCTGCTCGCCGAGGCGGTGCTGGCGATCGAGATGGGGGCCACGGCCGAGGACATCGGCCTCACCATCCACGCCCACCCGACGCTGTCCGAGACGATCTGCTTCGCCGCCGAGATGGCGGAAGGCACGATCACCGACCTGCTGCCGCCGAGGAAGAAGTAGCCCCGAGCCCGCCGAGACCGGCCGGGAGGCACCGCCTCCCGGCCGGTTTCACATTCGTCCCATGCGTTCACTGCTGCTCCCCCTCCTGCTCCTGTCCGGCGCCGCGCACGCGCTGGAGGACGCGGTATCGCGCGCGGACGAGTCGCTCTATCTGCAGGAACTGCCCATCGTCCTCACCCCCTCGCGCCTGCCCCAGCCCCTGGACGAAGCGCCGGCGGCGGTGACGGTGATCGACCGCGAGCTGATCCGCGCCACCGGCTACCGCGACCTGCCGCGCCTGTTCCGCCTGGTGCCGGGCATGCAGATCGGCCAGGAACGCGCCAGCACGCACTGGGTGACCTACCACGGCCTGGGCAACGACCTGCCCTCGCAGATGCAGGTCCTGGTGGACGGCCGCTCGGTCTATTCGCCCGGCATCTTCGGCGGCGTGGACTGGACCGGCCTGCCCGTCGCCCTGGACGAGATCGAGCGCATCGAGATCGTGCGCGGCACCGACTCCGTGGGCTACGGCGCCAACGCCTTTCTCGGCGTCATCAACATCATCACGCGCCACACCGCCGACGCCCGTGGCCCGCGCGCCAAGGCCGGGGCGGGCACGCATGGGGTGCGGCTGCTCGAACTGGAGGCGGGGGGCGGCGACGCGGCCACCGGCCTGCGCCTCAACGCCAGCGTGAACCAGGACGACGGCTTCGCCGGCCTGAACGACGGCCAGGCCTTCCAGGGCCTGAGCCTGCGCGCCGACCGCCAGCTCGGCCTGCGCGACGAGCTGACCCTGCGCGTCGCCGCCAGGACCGGCCAGCGCGGCGCCGGCTACGCCGATTCCACCTACGGCAACAACGCGGAACGCGACTGGGACAGCGGCAACGCCGCCGTGCACCTGCAATGGCGCCACACGCCGGGGCCGGACGAGGAATGGCTGCTGCACTACTACCACAACCAGGACGATGCCCGGGACGAATGGCTCGCCTCCGCCTGGCGCGCCGACGTCGGCCGCATGGCCTACGTGCCGCTGAACCGCAACCGCGACAGCGCGCGCGACAACCTGGAACTGCAGCACCGCTCCGCGCCCAGCGCCGACACGCAGCTGGTCTGGGGCATGGAGGCACGCCACGACCAGGTGGATTCACCCTTCCTCTATGCCGGCGACGCGCACCAGGAGACCACCCTGGGGCGCCTGTTCGGCCACCTGGAATGGCGCCATCGCCCCGACCTGGTGTTCAACCTCGGCGCCCTCGCCGAGAAATACGACGGCGACCCGGTACGCCTCTCGCCGCGCGCCTTCGCCAACTGGCACGCCAGCCCCACGGACACCTTCCGCCTCGGCTATGCGCGCGCCTGGCTGCAGCCCACGCTGTTCGAACGCTACGGCGACGTGCGCGCCTTCGACCCGGCGGACGGCGCGCTGCTGGTGTGGCCCTATCTCCCCAACCCGGAGCTGCGCCCGCCGCGCATCGACAGCGTCGAGATCGGCTATCTGGGCCGTCTCGATGCCTGGCGCACGCGCGTCGACCTGCGCGTGTTCGTGGAGCGCATCCACGACCACATCTGGCGCGTCTCCCACCCCGAGGTCACGGCGCCGCTGTACGCCGGCATCCTGCCCTCCGCGCGCTACGAGAACCTGAGCACGCCGGTCACCCAGCAGGGCTTCGAATACCAGCTGGAGAGCCGCCCCGCGCCCGGCACGCGGCTGCTGTTCAGCCACACCGTGATCGACAACCGCTGCAGCGACGCCTTCGTCAGCAAGCTCACCGCCCCCTACAGCGCCAGCCTGAGCTGGCTGCAGGACTGGGGCAGCGGATGGTCCAGCACCCTCACCGCCCTGCGCATGGGCCCGGTGGCGGGCGGCGACGGCTACGTGCCGCGCTACCAGTACGTCTCGCCGCCCTACACCACCTTCGACCTGCGCCTCGCGCGCCAGACCCGCATCGGCGGCACGCCGGCCGAGGTGGCCCTGATGGGAACCAACCTGGGCGGCCGGCACCAGGAGATCGCCGACCGTTCCGAGCAATACCTGCACGGCCTGGATCCCGCCAACCGCACCTCGCCGACGCTCTGGCTCACCCTCTCCCTCAATCCCCAGTGATGTGACCTGCCCGCCCCCTCGCGGGGGTCAAGAAAACCCGGGCCGGCCCCTCGTTTTCTTGAGCGGAAATAGGCGCTAAGTTGATAGGGATATCGTCGCAAGCGCGGATCGCGCAGCCGAGGAGAGCACCATGCGCCAGCAGGACCCCAAGCCCGCCAGCCGGACCCCGCGGACACGCAAGCCCGCCGCCCGACCCCGTCGCGCCAGCGCCGGCGACATCCCGCCGCGCCTGGAGACCGCCGCGGTGGAGACCTTCGTGGTGGGCGAGGCGGTGGATGCCGCGCAGGAATCCAAGGTCACCGCGGTCAAGGACATCCTCGCCCACGCTGACGGCGGCAGCCACCAGCTGATCGAATCCGTGCAGGCCATCCTCGCCGGCGCCTCGCCCGAGGACGCGGCGGTGCTGCGCAAGGCCCTGCTGCGGCCCACGGTGAAGAACCTGATCGCGCCCTCCAGCGCCTCGGACGAGGAACTGGCGGCGGACTGGCGCGAGGGCGGCTACCCGTACAAGAACCTGATGTCGCGCAAGAACTACGAGCGGCAGAAATACCGGCTGCAGGTGGAACTGCTGAAGCTGCAGGCCTGGGTGAAGGAGACCGGGCAGAAGGTGGTGATCCTGTTCGAGGGCCGCGACGCCGCCGGCAAGGGCGGCACCATCAAGCGCTTCATGGAGCACCTGAACCCGCGCGGCGCGCACGTCGTGGCGCTGGAGAAGCCGAGCGAGGCGGAGCGCGGCCAGTGGTACTTCCAGCGCTACGTGCAGCACCTGCCGACCGCGGGCGAGATCGTCCTGTTCGACCGATCCTGGTACAACCGCGCCGGCGTGGAGCGGGTCATGGGCTTCTGCACGGAGGACGAATACCTGGAGTTCATGCGCCAGGCGCCGGAGTTCGAGCGCAACCTGGTGCGCAGCGGCGTGCATCTGATCAAGTTCTGGTTCTCGGTGAGCCGCGAGGAGCAGCGCCGCCGCTTCAAGGAACGCGAGGTGCACCCGCTCAAGCAGTGGAAGCTCTCGCCCATCGACCTGGCCTCCCTGGACAAGTGGGACGACTACACCAAGGCCAAGGAGGCGATGTTCTTCTACACCGACACCGCCGACTGCCCGTGGACGGTGATCAAGTCCGACGACAAGAAGCGGGCGCGCCTCAACGCCCTGCGCTACGTCCTGCACAAGCTGCCCTACGCGAACAAGGACCCTGCGCGCATCGGCCCGCTCGACCCGCTGCTGGTGGGCCGCGCCCACGTCGTGTACGAGCGCGGCGAGCATGTCGGCGGCCCCCTCCTCTAACCCCCCTGCCCCGACCTGCGCATACCCGAACAAATGGGGTTATTACCTAGGTGATTACCTATAATCAAACGGGGAGCGCGGGAGCCTGGATAGGTATTTCGGGTTCGTTTTCTGCACGCGGCTCGGCCGCGGGGGCGTTCGTAGGAGGATGGATATGCTCAACAAATCGACATTGCACGCCGCGCTGGCCGGCCTGATGCTGATCACCTCGCTCGGCATCGGCGTACCGGCCTATGCGGCCAAGACCACGGCCCTGTCCGCGGAAGAGACGGCGGACCTCCTGTTCATGCGCGAGGAAGAGAAGATGGCGCGTGACACCTACCTGACCCTGTTCGAGGTCTGGGGCATCAACACCTTCTCCAGCATCGCGTTGTCCGAACAGAAGCACATGGACTCCATGCTCAAGCTGATCGAGAAGTACAAACTGACCGACCCCGCCGCGGGCAACGTGGTGGGTGAGTTCACCAACCCCGCGCTGCAGGCCCTGTACGACACCCTGGTCGCCATGGGCAGGGAGGACTCGCTGAGCGCCCTGATGGTGGGCGGCCTCATCGAGGAGACCGACATGCGCGACATCAAGGATGCCATCGAGGACTCGCAGAAGGCGGACATCGACAAGGTCTACGCGAATCTGATGTGCGGCTCGCGCAACCATTTGCGCTCGTTCGCGGCCGCCATCGAGGCAGCGACTGGGGAGGACTATGAGGCGCAGGTACTGAGCGAGGAAGAAGTCGACGCGATCCTGGACAGCCCCATGGAACGCTGCAAATAACGAAACGGCGAATTAGCCGGTAGTATTCCGGGCCCGCGCAGCGCGGGCCCGGTCTTTTTATGCGGCAACAAACCTGAATGATCCGATTCCAGTCCCTCACCCTGATCCGCGGCACCAAGCCCCTGCTGGAAGGCGCCGACCTCACGCTCAACCCCGGCGAGCGGGTCGGCCTGATCGGCGCCAACGGCTCGGGCAAGTCCAGCCTGTTCGCCCTGCTGCGCGGCGAGCTGCACGCGGACGGCGGCGACCTGGACTTCCCGGCGCGCTGGCGCATCGCCCACGTCGCCCAGGAGACCCCGGCCCTGGAGCGTTCCGCCCTCGATTACGCGATCGACGGCGACACCACCCTGCGCCGCCTGGAGGCTGAACTGGCGGAGGCGGAGGCCGCGCACGACGGCCACAGGATTGGCGAACTGCACGCCGCCCTGCATGACGCCGACGCCTACACGGTGAAGGCGCGCGGCGAGCAGCTGCTCACCGGCCTGGGCTTCAGACAGGCGCAGATGGACCGGCCGGTCGCCAGTTTCTCCGGCGGCTGGCGCATGCGCCTCAACCTCGCGCAGGCCCTGATGTGCCCTTCCGACCTGCTGCTGCTGGACGAACCCACCAACCACCTCGACCTCGACGCCATCCTCTGGCTGGAGGACTGGCTCAGGCGCTACCCCGGCACCCTCATCGTCATCTCGCACGACCGCGACTTCCTCGACGGCGTGGTCAACGTCATCGCCCACCTCGACCAGCGCAAACTCACGCGCTATGGCGGCGACTACTCCGCATTCGAGAAGCAGCGCGCGATCAACCTCGCCCTCGGCCAGGCGGCGTTCGAGAAACAGTCGCGCGAGCGCGCCCATCTGCAATCCTTCATCGACCGCTTCAAGGCCAAGGCCAGCAAGGCCAAACAGGCGCAGTCGCGCATGAAGATGCTGGCGAAGATGGAGGAGCTGGCCCCCATCCACGCCGCCGCCGCGTTCAGCTTCGAGTTCCGCGAACCGGAGCGCGCGCCCAACCCGCTGCTGGTGCTGGAGGCGGTGGATGCCGGCTACGCCATCGCCCCCTCCCCCGCCGGGGGAGGGATGGGGAGAGGGAACAACGGTGGAATGACCGCAAACGTTTCTCCCTCACCCCCAGCCCCTCTCCCGGGGGGAGAGGGGAGAAAACCCATCCTCACCGGCCTCGACCTCACCCTGCAGGCCGGCCAGCGCATCGGCCTGCTGGGCGTCAACGGCGCCGGCAAGTCGACGCTGATCAAGACCCTGGTGGGCGACCTGCCGCCGCTCGCCGGCACGGTCACGCACGGCAAGGGCCTGGCGATCGGCTACTTCGCCCAGCACCAGGTGGAGATGCTGCGCCACGACCAGTCGCCCCTGTGGCACCTGATGAAGCTGGCGCCCACGGCGCGCGAGCAGGACCTGCGCAACTTCCTCGGCGGCTTCAACTTCGCCGGCGAGATGGCCACCGCGAGCATCGCCCCCTTCTCCGGCGGCGAGAAGGCGCGCCTGGCCCTGGCCCTGATCGTCTGGCAGCGCCCCAACCTCTTGCTGCTCGACGAACCCACCAACCACCTCGACCTGGAGACGCGCGAGGCCCTCACCGTCGCCCTGGCCCAGTTCGAGGGCACCCTGGTGCTGGTCTCGCACGACCGCCACCTGCTGCGCGCCACCACCGAGGAGTTCCTGATCGTCGCCGACGGCGGCCTGCGCCCCTTCGACGGCGACCTGGACGACTACCGCGACTGGCTGTTCAGGACCAAGCTGGGCAGGCCCCAGGCGGCGGCGGAAAAGACCGCGGAACAGGCCGCGGAGAAGTCCGCGCCGCAGCGCGAGACGGTGGACCGCAAGGAACAGAAGCGCCAGGAGGCGGAGGCGCGGCAGCGCCTGGCGGCGCAGCGCAAGCCCATCGAGACCCGCGTCAAGCGCCTGGAGGAACAGATGGCGCGGCTCAACGCGCGCAAGCAGGAACTCGATGCCCTGCTCGCGGCCCCCGACATCTACGCGGAGGCCAACAAGGAACAGCTGAAGGCCTTCCTGTTCGAGCAGGCGGGCATCGCCAAGGACCTGGAGCAGATCGAGGCCGAGTGGCTGGAACAACAGGAGGCCCTGGAGTCCTTGGCCACGGCCCCATGAAAAAGGCCCGCGTCGCGGGCCTTTTTCACCACGGCGCGGGAACGACTCAGTGCCGCATCACCGGCGCGGCCTTGATCGCGGCGGCATCGGTGGCGCCGTTCACGTTCACCAGCACCAGGCGGCCGTTGCCCTGTTTGTAGTCGTTGCGGAAGTCGTACACCGCGCCCACCACGGTCAGCGTGCCGGCCTTCACGGCATCGGCGAACTTGGCCAGCGCCGCATCGACCTGCTTGTTCACGTTGGACTGCACGTTGGCCATGACGGCCTTGTCGTCGTCGGCATTCCCGCCGGCCACCTTCAGGGTGTCCAACTCCTTGCGGATCGCCGGCTCCAGCTTGGAGGTGTCGCCCATCGCCGCCTTCACCGCGCCGCAGGAAGAGTGGCCGATGAACATCAGCACCGGGGTGTGCAGGTGGCGCACGCCGTACTCGACCGAGCCCTCGGCGGTGGCGAGCTGGTTGCCGATGTCGCGCACCATGAACAGGTCGCCGTCCGGGGTCTTGTCCAGGGCGTGGGTGTGCACGCGCGAATCCGAGCAGGTGACGATGGTGGCGCGCGGCTGCTGGCCCTTGATGATGGGCGCGAAGTAGGCGGCCTTGTGCCCCTTCACATAGCTTTGGTTGTCCTTGAGCAGGTTGTGGACGATGCTGCGGGCCTGTTCCAGCTCGCCGCCGGCGTGGTGTTCTTCGTTAGCGGACGCGGCGCCGCTGGCAAGACAGAGGGCGATCAGGCTGAGGGCAAGACGGCGGGGTACGGCAAATATCATGTTTCCTCCGGTGGCGGGTTGTGTGGCGTGATGTGGCCCGCGAGCTTAACCGCGCGGCATTAAGCGCGCGTTAAGCCCGCGTCAAGCCGGCCTCCCCCTTCAGCCGCGGAACATCCGCTCCAGGCGTTGCCCCCAGGTCTCCGCCTCCTCTCCCCGCGCGCGCTTGCGCGCCGTGTCGCGCCAGCCCTGTGCCAGCTGCGGCAGCTCCGCCAGTTCTGCCAGGGCATCTTGGTCCTCCGGCAGGGGCGGCGCCTGGTAGAGCAGGCGCCAGGCCCGCGCCAGTGGCCACTCCGGGCAGGGTCGCTCCAACAGCGCCAGTGCATCCCCAGCCGTCACCTCACCCGCCTGCAGGACCCGGTAATACCAGCCGGTGCGCCCCGTGTCCTGCACGCGCCGCGCCATGTCCTCGACGCCGAAGCGCGTGTTGAGCTTCCAGCACGGCTTGCGTCCCTGCGAGACCTGCAGCACGGCGTTGCCGAGCCCGAACACGTCGCCGACGCACACCGTCGCCTCCGTGAGCCCGAGGGTGGAAAGGTTCTCGCCGAAGCCGCCGGGCACGAACAGGGCCGCCTGTCCGGGCAGCTCGGCGCACCAGGGGGCATAGTGCTCGCGCGGGTAGTGGTGCAGGGCCTTGTCCGGCCCGCCGTGATGGCGGCGGTCGGCCTGCGCGTCCGCCTCCAGGCCGAGCGGGCCGATCCGTGCCGCGCCGGCGTGCGGCTGCTTATCGATGGCGCTCGGCTCGCCGCGCGGACCGAAGGCGCGGATCCGGCCGAGATGCAGGGAGAGCAGGCGGGTCGGGGCGGGCGTGGTCATGTGCGGCGCGGTTGGGTGGTCGACCCCCGCATCCTACGCCATGCGCCGCACCGCCCGGGTTCAGGACCGGCGCGGATGCGACGGCGCCGCGGGGCGCGGGCCCCGGCCCTCGATGTGACGGAAGGTGATGCGTCCCTTGCTGAGGTCGTAGGGAGACAGCTCCAGCGACACCTTGTCGCCGGCGAGGATGCGGATGTGGTGCTTGCGCATCTTGCCCGCGCTGTAGGCGACCAGATTGTGGCCGTTGTCGAGGGTCACGAGGAAACGCGAATCCGGCAGCACTTCCGTGACCACGCCGTTCATCTCGAGGAGTTCTTCCTTGGCCATTGCCATCCTTTCAGGGGAATGAAACGAAAAGACCCGGCGGCTTGCCGGGTCCTCGCGGTGCCGATGGGCCGTGCACGCGGCGCGGCCCGTCGCGGCGGCCTCAGTCGGCCGCGCGGATGTTCGTCGCCTGCTGGCCCTTGGGGCCGGTGGTGACGTCGAAGCTGACGCGCTGGCCTTCGGCGAGGGTCTTGAAGCCCTGGCCCTGGATCGCGGAAAAATGCGCGAAGAGATCATCGCCGCCCGCTTCCGGGGTGATGAAGCCGAAGCCCTTGGAATCGTTGAACCACTTCACGGTACCTGTTGCCATATCTTGAACTCCTGAAAAAACAAAAACGGGGCTAGCCCCTGGGTGGGGCGAAGGTCAAGACGGCGGGGTGATGAAGGGGAGAATCGACCGCGGAACGCGGAAACCAAACCAGACAACAACGGCACTGCTTGAAAATCGCCCGCGCACTATCCGCCCTATGCGGCGGAATTGCAAACGTTATCTCACGCGGCGGCGGAACGGATCACGGCGCCGCGCGCGGTTTCAGATCGCGCGCGGACAGCGTCCGTTCCCACAGCACCCGCCCCGCCTCGTCGCGCGCGCGCAGCCGCAGCGCGCGCCCGTCGTTCCGGCCGATCGCCTCCAGGGTGCAGTAGTTGCGCCGCTCCACCAGGGTGCCGGGGACGCGCTGCGGGTTCTCCCGCTCCGCCTCCGGCAGCGCGGCGGGCCCGGCAAGCGGCGCGCAGCCCAGTTCATGCAGCGGGTAGGCGTCCTTGCGCTCGCGCCGCAGCAGTTCCGTGTGACGTCGGCCACCGGAGACGAACAGCACGCCCTCGATGCCCTGCCGCCCCAGCCACTCGACGAAGGCCTCGCGCTCGCCCCTGAAGTTCTGCCAGCCCGCGCCCGTGTTGGCGTCGTTGAACAGCGGATCGCCGCTGACCACGACCTTGAAGGTCGCCCGGGAGGCGATCAGGGACTGCTTCAGCCAGTCCAGCTGCGCCGCGCCGAACAGGGTCTTGTTCTCGCCCAGCCAGGCGGGGCCGCCGTTCAGGTAGCGTCGCCCGAGCAGGCGCGACCACTGGTTGCTGCCGATCGCCAGGTCCTTCAGCTCCTGCCACCAGCTCACCTGTCCCTCGGGTTCGACGGTGCGGTCGCTGGCGCGGTAGCTGCGGCCGTCGAGGAGGAAAAAGTCGGCGTCGAGGAGGCCGAAGCGGGTGAAGGTGCCGGGCAGCTCCGCCAGCCCGTAGCCAGGGTTCGCCCAGTAGCGCTGGAACAGCGCCGCGCTCGCGTCCTTGAACTCGAAGGCGCGGTTGCCGCCGGCGGCGCCGTAGTCGTCATTCCACACCGCGTAGTGGCGCGTCGCGCGCAACAGGGATTGCGGCGCGGCCAGCGAACGCGCGGCACGGTAGCGCGCGTTCATGGCCCAGGGGCTCTCGCTGTCCGCCTCGCTCAGCAACACGCCGTCGCCCAGCCACAGCATCAGGTTGGGCTTGGCCTCGCCGCTCGCGGCGGCGGCCAGGGAGGCGAGGATGGCGCCGCCGCCCGTGGCCTCGGCATCTCCCAGGCGCGCGCCACCGCCCAGGTAGACCGTGAAATCCGCCTCCGGCACGGACTCGCCGCGCGCCGGCAGGGTGCGCAGGCGCAGGTCCGCACCGTCGCGGACGCGTTGGCCGTCGAGGTAGACCGCGTAGCGGTAGAAGGCGTCCGGGCGCAGCCCCTGCAGCTCGACGCGGGCGCTGTAGTCCGTGGCCTCGCCCAGGCGCGTCGGCGCGGACAGGCCCCGCACGCGCGGGTCGCCCTCCGGCCAGTATTCGATCTGCAGCTCGCCCGGGCCGTCGGCCTGCAGCCAGAGGCTGGCGGTGCGGCTGGTGGCATGGCCCGGCATGGGGCCGCCGGTCAGCGTGGCGGACCAGGCCGGCGGCGTGAGGACGCAACAGGCGGCGAAGGCCAGGGAGTAGAGGCGGCGCGACACCACGGGGCCCCCGTTCACGACGCCGGCGCCTAGTCGCCGAAGCTGGTGCCGACGCGGCGCGCGCTTTCCACCCAGGGGTGGTCCTGCGGCACCACCTTCACATGCCCGGCCACGTCCTGCAGCGGCACCGGCTCGGTGGCCTCGCCACGCGCCGCGACCATGTAGCCATACTGGCGCTGCTGGATCAGGTCGGCGGCGGCGGTGCCCAGGCGCGTCGCCAGCATGCGGTCGGCCGCGGAAGGCGCGCCGCCGCGCTGCAGGTGGCCGAGAATGGTGACGCGCGCCTCCAGGCCGGTGAGCCGCTCCAACTGGGCGGCGAGGCGCAGGGTGCGCTCGGCATAGATCAGCTCCGGTTCATCGAGGACCTCCTTGGCCTTCTTCTCCTTCTTCTTCGCCGGCTTGGCGTGCAGGGCGTCGAACTCCTGGCGCGAGATCGCGCCCTCGGCGACGGCGACGATGCTGAACGGCTTGCCCTTCTGCTTGCGCTGCCGGATCGCCTCCGCCACCACCTCGACGTCATAGGGGATCTCCGGGATCAGGATCACGTCCGCGCCGCCGGCGATGCCCGCGCCCAGCGCCAGCCAGCCGGCGCGGTGGCCCATGATCTCGACGACGATGATGCGGTGGTGGCTGTGCGCGGTGCTGTGCAGGCGGTCGATCGCCTCGGTGGCGATGCCCAGGGCGGTGTCGAAGCCGAAGGTGGTATCGGTCATCGCCACGTCGTTGTCGATGGTCTTGGGCAGGGTCACCACGTTGAGCCCGGCCTGCATGAGGCGCAGCGCGTTCTTCTGCGTGCCGCCGCCGCCCAGGCAGACCAGGCAGTCGAGCTGGTGCGCGTGGTAGTTGGCGACGATGGTCTCGGTCATGTCCTGCAGGCGGCCGTCCAGCATCATCTTGTGCGGCTTCTCGCGGCTGGTGCCGAGGATGGTGCCGCCCAGGGTGAGGATGCCGGACAGCGCCTCGCCGTCCAGGCTCATGGTGCGGTTCTCCATGAGGCCGCGGAAGCCGTCGCGGAAGCCGACGATGTGCATGCCGTAATGTGAACGGCAGGCCTTGCCGACGCCGCGGATCGCTGCGTTGAGGCCGGGGCTGTCGCCGCCGGAGGTGAGGATGCCGATGTGCTGGGTCATGGTGTGCGCCGGTCAGGGTTGGGGATCACCCCGAATTGTCTTGCGCGCGCGGCGGGAAGGCCAGCACCCCGCGCACACGGCCCTGCCGTGCAAATGGCGGGCCGATCGAGCAGAATGAAAAAACTCCCGCGACAAGAGGGGGAGACGAGGAGCATGAGACATGCAACTGAACCAGCGTGACCTCACCCTGGCAGCCATGCTGCTGGCCGGCATGATGCTGGCCCTGGCGGTCCTGTCGGGCGCCCTCGGGGGGCCCGATGGCGGCCCTCCCGGCCAGGCCCCGGACAACTGGAACGCGCGCTTGACCGCCATCGGCCTGGCCGCGGCCTGCACCTTCGTGGCGACCTATCTCTATTGGCGGGGCCATGAGACCGCCACGCGGCTGGCCGTCCTGGCCATGACCCTCGTCCTGCCCTTCGTCTTCGACCCGCGCGCCTTCGAAAACAGCTTCCCGCAAGGCATCTGGGTACCGTTCATCATGGCCCTGGCCATCACCGATCTGCGCTGGGCGATGCTCACCCTCGCCGCAACCGCCGTCCTGCTCGGCATCAGCTATCCCGGCGCCTATGACAGCCTCGCCCCGGTCGCCGCCTCACTGTCCATCCTGGGGCTCCTGGTGGCGGGACGGCTGATCCAGCAGGGGGCGATTCGCAAGGCGGTCGAGGCCAAGGAAGAGGCGCAACGCTCGGAGGCCGCGTTGCGCGCCAGCCAGCAGAAGTACCAGGGCCTGGTGGAGGACATCGGCGACAAGTTCGTCATCTTCAGCCACAAGGCCGGCACCGGCGAGGTGCTCTACGTGACGGGCGGGATCAACGCCCTGTTCGGCCTGCGCCAGGACGAGGTGATCGGCAGGCGCTGGGATGGGCTGCTGCAATGGCGGCCGGAGTCCCTCGCCGAGGCGAACGCCTGCATCGCGCAGGTCGTCGCAGGACAGCGCGAGGACTACCAGTTGCAGATGCGTTACCTCCATGGCGACGGCAGCGAGCACACGATCCAGGTCACCGCGCACGCGAGCCGCGACAAGGCGGGGCGAGTCGTCAGCATCGACGGCATCGTCGAGGACATCACCGAGCGCAAGCGCGCGGAGGCTGAACTGGTCTCGCATCGCATGCACCTGGAAGAACTGGTGGCGCAGCGCACCGGGGAACTGGCCGCCGCGAAGCAGGCCGCCGAGGTGGCAAGCACGGCGAAAAGCGCCTTTCTCGCCAACATGTCGCACGAGATCCGCACGCCCCTCAATGCCATCACCGGCATGGCCTACCTGATCCGGCGCGCCGGCGTCACCCCGGAACAGGCCGAGCGCCTCGACAAGCTGGAGGCAGCCGGCGAACACCTGCTGGAGGTCATCAACGCCATCCTCGACGTCTCGAAGATCGAGGCCGGCAAGTTCGAGCTCGCCGAGGAGCGCTTCACGCCGGCGCGCCTGGCGCAGAACGTCGTCGCCATGCTGCACGAACGCCTGCAGGCCAAGCGGCTCGACATGACGGTCGAGGCCGCCCCCCTGCCCTGGCCGCTGCTGGGCGACGCCACCCGCCTGCAGCAGGCCCTGCTCAACTACGCCAGCAACGCGGTGAAGTTCACCGAGCAGGGCCGCGTCGTGGTGCGCATCCGGCCGCTGGAGGAACGCCCGGACCAGGTGCTCATGCGCTTCGAGGTGGAGGACACGGGCATCGGCATCGCCCCCGAGGCGCTGACCAGGCTGTTCTCCGCCTTTGAGCAGGCCGACAACTCCACCACCCGCCGCTACGGCGGCACCGGCCTGGGCCTGGCGATCACCCGTAAACTGGCGCAGTTGATGGGCGGCAACGCGGGGGCGGAAAGCACGCCGGGCCGGGGCAGCACCTTCTGGTTCACGGCCTGGCTGAAGAAAGGCGCCCCCGCCGACGGGCAGGGCGACGACGCGCCGGCGCCGGCCGCGCAAACGGTCCTGAGCGAAGCGCACGCGGGCAGGCACGTGCTGCTGGTGGAGGACGAAGCGGTCAATCGGGAAGTCGCGCTGATGTTCCTTGAAGAGACCGGGCTGGCGGTGGACCTGGCCGAGGATGGCAAGCAGGCGCTCGCCATGGCCGCCGCGCACGACTACGACCTCATCCTCATGGACATGCAGATGCCGGACATGGACGGCCTGGAGGCGACACGGCAGATCCGCCGCCTGCCCGGGCGGGCGGCGACGCCGATCCTCGCCATGACGGCGAACGCCTTCGCCGAGGACAGGAACCGCTGCATCGAGGCCGGCATGGACGATTTCCTCAGCAAGCCGGTCAATCCGCAACTGCTGTACGCCACCCTGCTGAAGTGGCTGCCGCACGCGCCCTCCCATGGGGACGCGGCCGCCGGCGCCTCAGACGCCGTGCGCGCCTGAACGCCCCTTCACGCCCCGCGTGAAGGGGCGTTCAGGCCTTGGCTGCCCCCCTATCTCGCCGCGCCGTCCAGCGCCGCATAGCGGCCGACCTCACCCGCCAGCACCTGCATCATGTGCGTGGCGATCTGCATGCCGCCGGCGGCGATTCCGCCCATCGCGCCCAGCATCTCCGGGCTGGCGGGGGCGCAGCCCCGGCCCGGGGCGGCACCACCGCCCAGCGTGCAGGTTCGCGGGCCGGCGGCGCTGGCGGCACAGGCAGGCTGGCCGCTCGCGGCGCCGGAGCTGAAGAAGGGCATGCAGGCCTGGGCCGGGGCGGCGCCGAGCAGGGCGATGACGGCGAGGGCGCCGAGGGTGGGGATCGATGCGTGCGTTTTCATGATGCGGCTCCTTGTCGAAGACCCCGCGGAAGTGCGGGTGGTTTCAGGCTAAGGGGCCGAGGTAAGCGCGACGTTTCCCGTGTGTAGCGAGGATGTAACAGTGTGTAGCCGCGGCACCGCCGCTCACGTCAGCCATTCCCGGCCCAGCACCGTCATGTCCGCGGCGAAGCGGTAGACGAGCGGCACGCCGGAGGGGACCTCCACGTGTTCCATGGCCTCGGCGTCGATGCCGTCGAGGTGCATGATCAACGCGCGCAGGGTGTTGCCGTGGCTGGCGATGAGCAGGCGCCGCCCGGCGGCGATGCGCGGCCGCAGCACCTCCTCCCAGTACGGCAGCACGCGCAATTGACAGTCGCACAGGCTCTCCGCCGCCGGCAGCAGGGCCGGGTCGAGGTCGCGATAGAGCGGCGAGAAGCGCGGATGCCGGGGGTCGTCCGGCGCCAGCGCCGGTGGCGGCTCGAAGTAGCCGCGCCACCAGCGGCGCGCCTGCGCCTCGCCCCAGGCGGCGAAGATCTCCCCCTTGTCCAGGCCTTGCAGGGCGCCGTAGTGGCGTTCGTTGAGACGCCAGGTCTCGTGGATGGGGATGGCCGCATGCCCCGCGCCCGCGAGCAGCGCCTCGATGGTCTGGCGCGTGCGCCGCAACACCGAGGCGTGCGCCTCGTCGAAGGCATGGCCCGCCGCCGCGAGGAGACGCCCCGCCGCCGCGGCCTCGGCGAGACCGCTCTCGGTGAGGGGGATGTCGGTCCAGCCGGTGAAGCGGTTGCCCAGGTTCCACTCGCTGTGGCCGTGGCGGATGAACACCGCCAGGCGTTGCGGCGCGTTCATCCTAGGCGGCGGGCGCTGCCGGGGTGGGCGACGCAAGGGGGGGCGATGCGGAGGGGCTCATGTCGGATCTGGCCTGAATGCGGTGGCGATGCCCGGGCGTGGCGCCCCGGCGCAGGCGGGATTATCGCCGGGCCGGCGCCGGCTTGAAACGCCCGCGGGCGGTCTCATTCGCCATCGACGTGCCGGCCGCGCGTGCCATGCAGGGCGGGATAGCCCCCCGGGTCGGGGTCCGCGCCGCGGCGAAGGATGGCGAGACGCGCCTGCATGGCCATGATCTCGGCCTGCTGGCTGGCGATGATCTCCTCCGCCAGCCGGCGGGTCAGGGGGTCGCGGCCGTGGATCTGGACCAGACGGGCCATGTCCACCGCGCCCTGGTGGTGGGGGATCATCATGGCCAGGAAATCCACGTCGGCATCCCCCGTGTACCCCGGGCCGTGCATGTCCGCCATCATCCGCGCCATGTCGGCGTCCATGCGCCGCACGAAGGCCTGGAAGTCGGCGGGGAAGCCCGCCAGCCGGGGCGCCGGCGACATGGCGTGATGCCCGTGGCCGGCCATGGGGGTCTCCGCCTGGACGGCACCCGCCGCCACCAGGACCAGAACGGTGCCCAGCCTGCGCATGACCGCGCTCATGGCACCCACCTCAGGCCGCCTGGCTGCGCGCGCCGGGACGCACGTAGACCAGGTTGATGCCCTTCTTGTTGCGCAGCCTGCCCGACGGCAGCTCCAGGCCGCCGAGGGGGATCTGCGCGATGAAGCCGGGTTTGAACGGGTCGCTCACGTCGAACACGCTGCACACCGTCTGGCCCTCCCCCGGCGTGCCGGGCAGTTCGTCCTGTTCATGCGCCACATACAGGCGCGTGCCTTCCGGGTTGGTCCACAGGCCGTGGGCCTCGCGACCGTGGCTGAAGAAGCCGCCGACCACCCGGCGTTTGCCCACCGGCGCGTCGCGGTCGACGATGGCGACGCGGCTGCCGGCCACCCCGCCCGGTCCCTGGTCGTCCACCCGGCCCAGGCTGGCATAGACCGCCCGGCCGTTGCGGTTCTCCACGAACTCCACGTGGTTGGGGCGGGCCTTGTCGCCGAGCAGGACGTGGTCGAGCAGGCCATGGCCGCCATCGCCCGCGCGCGCGGACAGGCCGTCGGCGAGCTTGTGCGAGAACCACACCTCGCGCCCGTCCGGCGTGGTCTTCTGGAAGGGCGTGAAGCCGAACGGGTCCTGCGCCGCGATGTCCAGGGTCAGCTTGCGCCTCGGCCGGCTGTGGCCCTGGCGGTCCGGATGCACGTGGAAGACGTCGATGCGGGCGGACTTCTGCGAGATCACGAAGGCGAGCAGCCCGTCCGCGGAGAACCACACCTGGGCCGGACCGTCGAGGGTATCGAGGTATTGCCGCACCGCGCCGGCGTCCTGGCCGGCCGCCTCGCGGCACGCCCGCTCCACGTCGAGGATGGCGATGCGGTTCTCGCCGCGCAGCGTCACCCACAGCTCCCGGCCGTTGCGCGTGAAGGTCGGCTCGTGCGGCTCGCGCCCCACCAGGATGCCGCTGGACAGGCGCTCGGCGACGGTCTTGCCGCCCGCCTGCGGGTTGGGGGTGTTGCCGATCACCCTGCGGCTCAGGGTGTCGATGAGATAGACGTTGCTGCTGCCCCGCCCGGTGGTGGCGATGAGGCGAGAGTCCGGGGATGGCGCGGCGCCGTGGATGGAGATGGCGCCATGGTAGAGGGGCTTGTTCACCATGGCCGCGTGCGTGGGCACCACCCCGCCGGTGACGAAGCGGAACGGCGGCCGCGCGTCTTCGTCGAAGCTGGTCAGGTTGACGGCCCCTGCCACGGTGTTCGTGTAGGGGTTGATGACGGACAGGGTGTTGGAGTCCTCGTTGCAGATGAAGACGCGGTCCTCGCCCACGTCCTTCGCCACCCCGCCCCCCGACGCCCCCGCCAGCGACGGGCGGATGCCGGCCAGGCCGCCCACCGCGCCGAAGGCTGCGAGTTTGAGTACTTCCCTGCGGCTCATGCTCATGTCTTGCTCCTGTTCTGTGTCCTGGGGAGGCGCGGACGCCCGCCGGCCAGGGTCGCCGGACGTCCGCGCCGATTGCCCTAATCCGCCGTGGGATCAGATCGCGGCGACCTGGCTCCGGCCCGAGGCGCCGTAGCCGACATCCAGGAGCACGCTGCCGTAGGTGTCGCCCTGGCCGCGTTCAAACATGGCATCCGTGGTGGCCTTGGCGAGGGGATCGAACAGGACACTGCCGTAGGTATCGCCCGTGCCGGGTTCCAGGACGCTGTCATCGCTGGCCTGGGGCGGGTTGAACAGGACGTGGCCGTACAGGTCCGGATTCGTCGCGAAGGCGGACGCCGCCTGCGCCTGGACGGAGGCCAGGCAGGCCACGAGGGAGAGAATGCCGAAGAGGGTATTGCGAGTGTGCATGGTCGTATTCCTTGTAAATGGACATGAAGGGTTGCGGTCGAAAAGTCATGAATGCGCGTCATTCAGGCCCATAAACACCTGGAGGCGGGGCTTATTCCCGGCGCATCGGAATTTTTTGAGAATTCATCGCGCCACGGCGGCGCGTGGAATAAAACGGCGCACCCGGCTGTTGCCGGGCCAGGCGTCGGGGTGAAAATTTTTTTCGCGCGCGGGAATAAATCCGGATTCGTCCCTGTTCATGGGCATGTCGACTGAGCGACATCCTTCATCCATTCCCCAAGGGAGCCCTACATGCACGTGAACACCCTCCGTCCCCTGCTCGCCGCCGGCCTGCTGCTCGGCATCGCCATGCACCCCGCCGCCCATGCCGATGCCGGCAAGGCCGCGCCGGCCCCCAACGGCATCACCCTGCCCGCGGACTATGCCGACTGGCGCCTGGTCGCGCCCTCCTACCGCACCGACAAGCACCACGTGCGCGCCATCCTCGGCAACGACAAGGCCATCCAGGCCGCGCGGAGCGGGCGCACCAAACCCTGGCCGGATGGGGCCATACTGGCGAAGGTGGCGTGGAAGGAGCAGGCGCATGAACGCTTCCCCACCGCCCTGGAGGCGGGGGCGTTCTCGCACGTGGAGATCATGGTGAAGGACAGCAAGCGCTTCAAGGACACCGACGGCTGGGGCTATGCGCGCTGGGTCGGCAAGGAACTCAAGCCCTACGGCCAGGATGCCGGCTTCGTGCAGGAGTGCCACGGCTGCCACACCCCGGTGGCGGACAACGACTTCGTGTTCACCGCCCCAGTGGCGTTGCCCTGATCCGGGCGCCAGCATCGATGCCCCAGGCCGCGGCGGAACCAGCATGAGCCCACCCCACCCCATCCTTCCCTTCATCCCCCAGCTGCGCCGCTACGCGCGCGCCCTGGTGGGCAGCGAGCCGGCGGCGGACGACCTCGTCCAGGACACCCTGGAACGCGCGCTGAACAAGTTCCATCTCTGGCAGCCGGGCTCCAATCTGCGTGCCTGGCTGTTCTCGGTGATGCACAACGTGCACGTGAACCAGGTGCGCGGCACCCCCGCGTGGGCGCCCCTGGACGAGGACCTGGAGATCCCGGTCGGACCGCGCCAGGAGGACGGCCTGCACCTGCGCGACCTGGGCAATGCCCTGCTGGCGCTGCCCCTGGAACAGCGGGAGGTGCTCCTGCTGGTGGGGCTGGAAGGCATGCGCTACGAGGAGGTGGCGCTGGCCCTCGGCGTGCCCATGGGCACGGTCATGTCGCGCCTGTCGCGCGGGCGCGAGCGGCTGCGTTGTCTGTTGGATGGATGTGAGAGCAAACCGAACCTGAAGGTGGCGATATGAGCAGGCAAACCGATACCCCGTCGCACGACGCACCACAGCCCACGGTGCCGTTGCCGGTCTCCGAGGTCATGCTGCAGGCCTATGTGGACGGCCGCCTGGGCGAGTCGGAGCGGCAACAGGTGGAGGACTTCCTTGCCAGCCATCCCGAGCATGCGGCCAAGGTGGACGGCTACCACCGCATCGACCACGAGCTGCACGCCCTCTTCGACCCGGTCCTGGACGAGGCCGTCCCCGAGCGCTTCAGCCGCCTGCTGGCCGGTGCCGGCCAGGCGGACGCGCGCCCAAGCCGGCGCGGGCAGGGCCTGTCCCGGCTGCGCGAGCTCGCCACGCGGCTGTTCCGTCCCGCAGGCGGCGGCATGCTGGCACCGGCCCTGCCCATGGGCGGCTGGCGCCTGTCATCCTACGCCGCGAGCGTGCTCTGGCTGGGCATCGGCCTCGCCGCCGGCCTGCACCTGCAGCAGCCGGCAGTGCCGCTGGACGGCCCGCCGCCCATGGTCAAGCACGCCGCGGTGGCCTATGTCACCTACGCCAGCGAGGTGGCCCACCCCGTGGAGGTGGGGGCGGGCGAAGAGGCGCACCTCGTGGCCTGGCTCTCGAAACGCCTGGGCATCGACCTGAAGGCCGCCAAGCTGGACACCGTGGGCTACACCCTCATGGGCGGCCGGCTCCTGGCCGGCACGCAACGGCCCGTGGCGCAGTTCATGTACGAGGACAGGATCGGCCGCCGCCTCACCCTCTACATCAAGACCCAGGAATCCGGCCACGACCAGAGCGCCGCCTTCCGCTTCGCGCAGGAAGACGACGTCAACGCCTTCTACTGGATCGAGAACGGCACCGGCTTCGTGCTCTCCGGCAACGTCGACCGCAACGACCTGTTCAAGGTCGCCAAGGTGGTCTACGCGCAATTGAACGCGCCGGAGCAGGAACGCCCCGGCGCGGCACGGCCCCTGCCGGCGCCCGCGCGCGGCAAGGCCACCTGAACCGCCCCGGCGAGGGGGCGGAGGGCCTGGCTCATTCCGGCACTTCGACCAGCACGTGCTCCAGGTGGTGGCGGTCCGCCCACTTCTCCAGGTGCCAGCCGTGCTCGTCGAAGCGGAACCAGTTGAGGGCGCAATTCGGGATCACGAAGTCCCGCGGCGTCTCCAGCGGCCGGCCGGTGGCCTGGCGGTAGATGATGTCGAGCACGCCGCCGTGGCAGACGGCGCAGATGGTCTGGCCGACGTGGTGGCGCGCCATCCAGGCGATGCCCTGCGCCACCCGCGCGGCGAAATCGACCATGCTCTCGCCGGTCTCGAAGGCGTAGTGCGGGTCGCGCGCCTTGTACAGGGCATGCGCCTCGGGGTATTTCACCGCCCCCTCGGCGGCGGTGATGCCCTGGAAGATGCCGTAGTGGCGCTCGCGCAGCTGCGGCAGCGGCCGCACCTCCAGGCCCTCGCGCTCGGCGATGGCGCGCGCGGTCTCCATGGCGCGGGTCAGGTCGCTGCTGTAGATGGCGGCGAAATGGTGGTGCGCGGCGTTGTAGGCCATGGCCAGGGCCTGGGCGCGGCCGGTGGCGTTGAGGGCAATGTCGATGTGGCCCTGGATGCGTTTCTCGACGTTCCAGTCGGTCTCGCCGTGGCGGACGATGCAGATGCGCGTGCTCATGTCGGGGTTGGCTGGGATGGGTAGGGAAGGCCGGGCATGCGCGGGATTATGAAGGCCTTGCAGCGCCGCGTGCCAGCGGCACGGTGAGGCGCGCGCACGTGCCACCGCCTTCCCTCGCCAGCAGTTCCGAGCGCCAGCCCTGCGCGCCGCAGATCTGCCTCACCACGGACAGGCCAAGGCCGCTGCCCGGCGCCGCGCGTGCCGGGTCCAGGCGCACAAAGGGGCGGAACACCCTGTCGCGTTCCGCCACCGGGATGCCCGGTCCGCGGTCGGAGACCTCCAGGATGATGGCTTCGACGTCACACGTCAGGCGCACCAGGACTGGCGCGTCGCCGCCGTGCTTCAAGGCATTGTCGATGAGGTTGCGCGCGCAGCGTCGATAGGCGGCCTCCGCCACGCCGGGCGGGCAGGCGTCCAGTTCGGCCACGGCCCGGCCGGCCGGCAGCGTCTCCAGCAGTTCCGCGACGATCGCGTCGGCGCGCCCGTTGCCGCCATCGCGCCGGATGCCGGCGGAAAACTCCAGGTACTGCCGGGTCATGCCCTCCAGCTCGCCGATCGCGCGCTCCAGCTGCGCGTGCAGGCCCGTCTCCATGCCCGGGCGCGCCAACTCCAGGGCCATGCGCGCGCGGGTGATGGGCGCGCGCAGGTCGTGCGAGAGGCCGGCCAGCATGACGGTACGGTCGTCCAGCAGTTCCCGCACCTCCTCAGCCAGCACGTTGAAGCGCGTGGCCAGACGCCGCATCTCCAGCGCGCCGTGCACCGGCAAGGGCTCGGGCGCCTCGCCACGGCGGATCTGCTCCGAGCGCGACAGGAAGGATTCCAGCGGCCGGGTCAGTGCCCGCGCCAGCAGCGCGGCGATGAACAGGCTGGACACCAGGGCCAGCAAGGCCATGATGCCGAGGGTCAGGAGCGGCGCGGTGCCGATACGCCGCTGCGGAAAGGAGAGACGCAACGGCCCCCGCGGGGTGGGCAGGTCGAGCACGTAGTCCGCCCCGCTGCTGAGCACTCGCACCGGCTGGCCGCTGTGCCGGCGCAGCGCCGCCTCCAGATAGTGGATGTAGGGCAGCCAGGCGGCCTCGCCCCGCAGCGGGGCGTCGGCGCGGATCACGCGCACGTGGTGCCCCTCGTCGAGCTGCTTGAGGAAAAGTTCGCGCTCCGGCTGCGCCAGGCTGGCGTGGGTCTGGCCGACGCGCACCATGAGCGCGGCGAGGTCGTCCGCGGAACGCTGCACCAGCGGCGCCACCACGAGCAGCCAGCCGATCGCCACCAGCACGCATTCGAGGGCAAGGATGCCGAGGAAGATGAGCAGCGTGCCGCGCGCGTGCAGGCTGTCGAAGCCGCCGCGGAGGCGCGCGGCGATCCCGTTCAAGCGCCTCCCTCCCCATCCGGCACGAACAGGTAGCCGCTGCCCCACACGGTGCGCAAGTGGCGTGGATCGGCGGGGTTCGCCTCGATCTTCTTGCGCAGCCGGGTCACGCGCACGTCGATGGAACGCTCGAAGGGCAGGCGTTCCACGCCCTGTGCCAGTTCGACCAGTTGCGCGCGGCTGAGCACGCGGTTGGCGTGGCCAAGAAACACCCGCAGCAGGGCGAATTCGGCGGTGGAGAGATCGAGCGTCTCGCCCGCCCTGCGTGCCACGCGCCGGGCAAGGTCCAGTTCGAATACGCCGGCGCGCAGGCAGTCCGGAACCGCGGCGGCCGGCCTGGGTGCCCGCTCGCGCAGGCGGGCGCGGATGCGCGCCAGCAGCTCGCGCGGGTTGAAGGGCTTGGCCAGGTAGTCGTCGGCGCCGATCTCCAGGCCGACGATGCGGTCCACGTCGCCGCCGCGCGCCGAGAGCATGAGGATGGGCACGTCCGACGCGGCCTTCAGGCGCCGGGCGATGGACAGGCCGTCTTCCCCCGGCAGCATGACGTCGAGCACGATCAGGTCCGGGCGCCGCAAGGCCAGCCAGCGGTCCAGCGCGGCGCCGTCGTGCACGGCGTGCGCCGACATGCCGTTCTCGCGCAGGTAGCGGCAGACCATGGCGGCCAGCTCCGCGTCGTCGTCGAGCATCAGGATGTTGGGTTCGGACATGGCCGGAAAGTACCACGCCCCCGTTCCGCCCAGCGCGCGGTAGGAATTTGTAACACCTTGCAAGCGGATGTCTTGGACGGGAAACGCCGGGGAAACCGGCGCCGCGCAGCATGGCGGCCACCGACCACCCCCTGGAGCCCCGCCATGCATGCACGACGCCACATCGTCCCCCACCTCGCCGCCCTCGCGCTCGGCCTGCTCGCCTGGCAGGCCAGCGCGGGCACCCTCACCTTCATCCACGTCAACGACCTGCACGCCCACCTCACCCCGCACCTGGACCTGGTGCGGGACGGCGACACCACGCGCCCCGCCATGCGCGGCGGCCTGGCCCGCCTCGCCACCCTGATCAAGCGGATCAGGGCGGAGAACCCCGATTCCGTGGTGATGAACATCGGCGACACCTTCCACGGCGGCGTGGAGGCCCTGTTCACCAACGGCAATGCCATCGTCGATCCGGTCAACGCCCTCGGCATCGACATCGGCGTGCCCGGCAACTGGGACTTCGCCTACGGGCCCGACGTGACGCGGTTGCGCTATGTCGAGCTGACGGCCATGGAACGCCGCCTGCTGTCCCTGCGCGCCGGCGGCATCAAGCGCCCCGCCTACGCCAACCTGGCCGCCAACGTCACCTTCACCATGCCGGCCGGCAAGGCCGGCCAGACCATCCTGCCGCCCACGCAGATGCGCACGGTGGGCGGCGTGAAGGTGGGCTTCATCGGCCTCACCTCGGACATCGTGCCGGAGATGCACGCCAGCCTGGCCATGGGCATGTCCTTCCTGGAGGGCGAGTCCGACTATCGCGACCTGATCGACCGGCATGCCGCCGCCCTGCGCGCCGCCGGCGCCCGGCTGGTGGTGGTGATGAGCGAACTGGGCCTGCACAAGGACTATCGCCTCGCCGACGTGGTGGCCCCCGGCGCGGTGGATGTCTTCTTCTCCGCCCACACCCACGAGGCGGTGTTCACGCCGCTCAAGGGGCGCAGCGGCGCCATCGTCATGGAGGCCGGCAACGACGGCTGGCTGGGACGCCTGGACGTGGTGGTGACGGATGGCCAGGCGCCCAGGTTCACCTGGCGGCTCCTGCCGGTGGATGAGACGCTGGCCGAGGACCCGGCCATGAAGGCCCTGGTGGACGCGGCGCGCGCGCCCTTCCTGGCCGCCGATCCCAACCTGGTCGCGCCGATGGGCGGCCTCGCCCTGCACCACCCCATCACCGGGGTGGTGGGCCACGCGCACGCGCCGATGGACCGGCGCGACGCCCTGCAGTCCAGTTTCAACAACGCCTGGACGGACGCGCTCAAGACCTATGCCGGCAGCGACCTGGCGCTGTCGCCTGGGTTCCGCTTCGACGCCGTGGTGCCCGAGTCCGGTTTCGCCTACGAGGATGGCCACGTCGCCGACGGCGAGGTGACCTGGGAGGACGTCTACCGCTACTTCCCCGTGCCCTACACCCTCGCCACCGGCGTGGTGAGCGGCGCCCGCCTGAAGGAGATCCTGGAATCCAACCTGAGCGGCGTGTTCTCGCTGGACAACTTCGCCCAGCACGGCGGCTGGGTGGATGGCTATGCCGGCTTGTCGGCGCGGCTCGACCTCGCCAGGCCGGACGGCGAGCGGGTGCTCGCCCTCGCCCGCTCGGCAAACGCTGCCGGCATCGGCGCCGACGACCTGGTCAGCGTCGCCGGCTGCCGGCGCCCCATGGATGCCGCGGACGTCCTGTGCGGCTACGGCGGCTTCCAGGACGTGGCGCCGCTGATCAACCCGGCCACCGGCGGCGCCTGGTATGTGCAGGACCTCTTCGTGCATGCCCTGGAGAACGGGCTGCTCGGCGACGGCACGCGCGCGGACCTGGTCGACGCCGCCGCCACGCCGCTATGGCCGTCGCAACCCTACGTCCAGCCCCTGCCGGTGGAGGCCACCTCGCAGGCTCGAATCACCACCCGCAACCTCCGCTACGACCGCGTGACGGGTATCCACACCATCGTGCTCCAGGTCCACAACACCGGCGACACGGCCCTGGGGCTGCCGCTCAAGCTGGTCGTCGAAGGCCTGCCAGCCGGCACGACCCTCGCGAACGCCTCCGGCAGCTACCACGGCGCCCCTTACCTGGCGCTGCCCGCGGCCCTGCCGGCACGCTCCAGCACCACGCTCGTGCTGAAGCTGAAGAGCCCGCGCCCCGCGCCGCCCCGCTTCCGGACGGCGCTCTACACGGGCGGGGTGTGACGCCGCGGGGGGCCGGCGGCACGCAAACGCCGCTAGCCCCCCCGCATCGCCCCTGTCGCGCACTGCCTGGCGCAGCGATTCCAGCACCTGCCGCCGCAGCTCGCGCCATGCCTTGCCGCCCTGCCCCACCCAGCGCTGGTTGAGCTCCAGCTCGATGCCCAGGTAGGCCTCGGCGGGAAAACGGCGGCGCAGCCAGGCGGTAAAGCCATCGGAGCGGCCGGTGTAGGGATAGTTGCGGCGCACCCGCAGATGCGGCGCGCTGGCATGCAACGCCGCCTGCCAGCGCCGGCACAGCGCCGCCTCGCCGGGCCGCGCGGGGTCGTAGAGCAGGCCGACGTCGGCGTTGCGCGCCACGCCGCCGAGCACCGGGGTGAAGCTGTGCGAGGAGAGATGGATCACCTGCCCGCCCGCCGCGACCGCCTGCGCGATCCAGGCCTCGACCCGCGCGCGGTACGGCCGGTAGTGGCGCGCGCGGATCTCCCGGCGCAGCGCCGCCGGCGCCGGGCGCGTCGCCTCGGAATAGAGATTCGGATGGCCGGGCGAGCGGTTCAGGTCGATGAGCAGGCGGCTGACGGTGGAGAAATACAGCGGGGCCTGCAGCGCCGCCGCCAGCTGCCGCGCCATGGCCAGGGCACCCGGGTCGTGGCCGCGATGGCTGTCGAGCAGCGCCTCGTGGCCGGTGAACCAGGCGAGGTAGCGCGCCGGCACGCGGTTGCCGCCGTGCTCGCAGGTGACGAGGAATCGCGCGGCGCGGCTCATGGCAGGAACATCCTCCCCTTGGCAAGACAGTCGCACAGCTCGCGGTAGACCGCCGACAGGGCGGCACGCTCCGGACGTCCCCCCAGGGCACGCAGGATGCGCCGTGCCAACGTGCCGTGATCGAGCAGCACGTGCAGCGCCTCCGTCCAGACGGCATCGGGTGGCGACAGGTCGATCAGGTGCCGCCACAACGTCCCGGCGCGGCACGTCCCGCCCTGCCAGCCGAGCAGCGCCAGATAGGCCGGATCGGCGATCTCGGCGGCCTCGGCGTCGCGGATGCAGGCGTCGAGGATGGCGGCAAGTGGCGCGGTGGGCATGGCCTGCTGCGCCGCCAGGCCGGCCGGCCGTCCCTGGAACAGGTCATGCGCCACCGCCTCGACGGCGGCGGCGATCGCCAGGTCGGCGCGCGGACATTCCTGCACGTCGATGACGCGGATCTCCAGCGCGCTGCGCTCGAAGCGCGGTATCGCACCGCGCGCGTTGAGCCATTCGTGGCGCAGGGTGCCCTCGGGGTCCAGGGGGGCGAGCTCGCGGTACATGGGCGCCAGCACCTCCGCCTCGTAGCCGGCGCGACTGTGCGCGGTGTCCGGAACGAGCCGGCCCATGCTCGCGGGTAGCCGCATCTGGTGCCCGCGGTACGCCGCCATGCGCGCGTCCAGGTCGGCGGCGGGGGCGCCGTCGCGCACCGGCGAGCTGGCGGCGAGCGCCGGCAGGATCGGCAGCAGCAGGCGCACCGCGGCGTGCAGGCGGGCAAACTCGGCGTCGTCGGCGAACGGCAGGTTGAGGTGCATGCTCTGCAGGTTGGCGAAGCCGTGCCGCGCGCAGCCGAAGATGCGGTCATAGGCCTGGTAGATGGCCGCATGGCGGTGCGGCCACAGGCGGGTCTCGCGGCCGGGGTCCATCCAGGGGTGGACGCCGCCGGGCATGAGACGGGCGCCCAGCGGTTCCAGGCGCGCGTCGAGCGCCTCGATCTCGTCCTGGAAGGCGCGCGCCAGCGCCTCCAGGTCCGCGCCGGGCGCCTGGTTCTTCAGCTCGACGAGATGCAGCACCAGCTCGTTGGACCAGGCCAGGCCCCCGCGCGCCACCTCGTCCGCCACCCGGCCAGAGGCGTCGCGCAGGAGGCGGTCGGCAAACGGCCGCACGTCCAGGCTGGCACGGTCGACGATCATGTATTCGAGCTCGATGCCGCAGCCCGTGAAGGCATGGCGCGGCAGGCCGCTCATGGCCGCGGCCCCCGCCTGCGTTCCTCGATGCGGCGCAGGAACACGCCCATGACCTCGCGGTACAGCGCGTCCTTGAGCACGCCGTCCTCGTTGCCCGCGTCGACGTTCGGGTTGTCGTTGATCTCGATCACCACGCAGCGCCCGTCGAGCTGTTTGATGTCGACGCCATAGAAGCCGTCGCCGATCAGGTTGGCCGCCCGCAGGCCCAGGCGCACCACCTCCTCCGGCGCCTCGCCGACGCTGCAGGCCTGCGTCGGCCCCTCGACGTAGTCCTGCCTGCGTTCGCCGTGGCGCACGATCTGCCAGTGCTCCGGGGCCATGTAGTAGCGGCACACGAACAGCACGCGCCGGTCCAATACGCCGACGCGCCAGTCGAACGGCGTGGGCAGCCACTCCTGCGCCACGATCAGCTCCGACTTCTCCAGCAGGAGCTTCACCTTGGCGAGCAGTTCCGGCCGGCTGTCCGCCTTCTCCACGCCCATGGAGAAGGAGCTGTCCGGCCGCTTCAGCACGCACGGCAGGCCCAGCGTGGGGACGATGTCGGCGACGTTGTCTCGATGCACCATCAGCGTACGCGGCGCCGGCAGGCGGTGCCGCGCCAGGAGTTCCGCCTGATAGACCTTGTTGTTGCACTTGAGGATGGACTCCGGGTCGTCGATCACCACCAGTCCCTCGGCGGCGGCGCGGCGCGAGAAGCGGTAGGTGTAGTGGTTGACGAAGGTGGTGTCGCGGATGAACAGGGCGTCGAACTCGCCGAGCCGGCCGATGTCGCCGCGCGTGATGAACTCCACGTCCAGGCCCAATGCCGCGCCGGCCTTGTCGAACTTCTTCAGCGCCAGGGGATTGGAGGCGGGCTCCGGGTTGTCCGGATCGACCAGGATGGCCATCGCGTAGCGCGGCGTCGCGCGGCGCTGCGCGCGGCGCCTGCGGCCGCGGAAATAGCGGCGCGCCGCATCCACCACGAAGCCCTGGTGCGCCTGCGGGATGTCGCTCGCCGCGATCGGCCGCACCCCGCGCAGCTGCCAGGCGCCGTCGTGGCGCTCGAAGAAGGCGCGCAGCAGCGGCGCGCGCAGGAGGCCGAACAGCTGCTGGCTGAGCTTGTCGTAGCGCGCGGCGACGTTGCGGCCGAAGTAGATGGAGAGCTCGAAGGCATCGGACCTGATCGGCGCCAGCGAGCGCTGGACCAGGGCATCGAGGTCCTCGGTGAGGACCCGCACCAGGGCCTGCGACTGCAGGTCCTCGATGGTGTGCGCGCTCGGCAGCGGCCTGTGGCCGCGCGCCTCCGCGAGCAGCGAAACGTAGTAGCCCAGGCTCTGGTAGCGGTACGACCTGCACAGGTTGAACACCCGGGCGGCGTGCGCGTCGCTGTAGGCGGCCTCGGTGAGGTAGGCGCGCGCCGACACCACCGTGACCTCGGGGAGGTCGAGCGGCCAGTCACGCGGGTTGTCGACGATGATGAAGATGTCCATGCGCGTCTCCGCGCGCGCCCCGCGGGCGGATCACCAGGAGGTTCGCGTCGTGGGTGACGATGCCCAGCAGCACCGCGCCGATCACCCGGTCGATGCTGATCCAGTATTCGTGCGAGGGGCCGTAGGGGTGCGGGCCGTAGGGATCCGCCACCAGCACGCTGCGCTCGCGGCGGTTGTAGCCCGCCAGCACCACGAAGTGCCCGCCCGGCCGGCCGCGCACGTCGTCAGGCGCATCGTCCGGCCCGTATTCGCGGGCGCTGCGGTAGAGGAAGGTGGAACTCAGACCGGTGAGGATGGGCAGGCCGCGCCGCAGCAGGCCGCGCACCAGGGTGCGCGAGAGGTCGTTGAGGCGCAGGCGCCCGCCCAATTGCAGGAACTCAAGATAGCCCTCGGTGGCGCGGCGCAGGCGCCGATCGTCCTTCGCGTCGCGCTGCAGGCGCAGGCGTTCGCCGATGTCGACGCCGTTGCGGAACCAGGTCGGGTCGAACACCGTGAGGTTGTAGGTGAAAATGGTCGCCTCGTAACCCCGGCGCAGCGCGTCGCAGGCGAGGAACACCGCGAAGGTGCCCCCCTCCTCCAGCTTGCGCGTGCGCCCGATCACCTCGCCGAGCGGCGCCTCCTCGCCCCAGTAGCGGTAGACCGCGTGCAGGCAGGTGGGACCGCAGGTGGTCTCGTCCGGCTGCGGCAGCATGCGAAGCGGCAGGCGCAACGTCACTGGCAACATGTCCATGTCCCTTGAAGGGGGATACGAGCCCATTATAGGTAGGCCACCCGCCTCGGCCGGGCACCCAGACCGCGAAGGCCTGGGGGCGGCGGACACTGAATCTAAGCGACACCCACGCCGCTGGCGCGCGTGGCCAGGACCTCCCGGCACAGGCGCCCCGCCGCCTCCAGCGCCCCTTCCATGTAGCCGCCACCCTGGGCCGCGGTCTCGCTGCCGCCGAAGTGCAGGCGCCCGCCCCAGGTCGGGGCCTGCAGCGCGCGCGCCGCGTAGGCGGGGTGTTCCACGGTGGGGGTCAGGTCCAGACGGGCGCAGGTCCAGGGCTCGTCGGCCCAGTCCTGGATGTGGATCTCCGCCTCCTGGGCGCGCGCGCCGAACAGCTGCGCCAGCTGGCTCCCCACCAGGAGCGGCAGGCCGAGGCGGAAGGCGCCCCTTGCCTGCGCCTCCAGGGCAAGGAAGGCGCTCAGCGCGGCGCGGCTGCCGAGCGCGTCGCAGGCGTCGTGCACCTCCGCCAGCACGGCGCGCGGGTAGCGGGCGAAGGCATTGCCGGACTGGCCCTCGTCGCGCCAGAAGGCGGCGCGGTCCAGGCCCTCCGCGTCCATGCCGTCGCCCCTGCCGTAGGCGGCGACCGCCTTGGCCTGGCCGGCCATCCAGGTCGGCTGCTCGCGCAGGAGCTCACGCAACTGGCCGTTCAGGAGCGGCGTGAAACCGATCCGCTCCTCCACCAGCCGGGGCGGCAGCGCCAACACCACCTGGCGCGCGCGCAGCTCGCGGGCCTCATGGCCGTGTCGCAGACGCAGGACGACGTGGTCGGACGCCGCCTCCAGGTGTTCGAGGACGTGCTCCGGATGCAGGCACTCGGCCGGCAGGCGCGCCGCCAGGGCGTGGATCAGTGCCGCCGTGCCGCCCTCGATGCGGTAGGCCCCGCCATGCAGGTCGTCCAGCTCGATGCGCACAGGCGGGCTCTCCGCGTCCTTGAGCGCCAGCATGGTGCCGTTCTCGTGCTGCGGGAAGCTCGCCAGACCCAGCTCGCCGAGCAGGCGCACGATGCGCGGCTGGTGCCGTGGCCAGAACCAGGCCGCGCCGAGGTCCAGGGCAAGGCCGTTGTTGCGCGCGGCGACACTGTGGATGCGCCCGCCCAGGCGTGGCCGCGCCTCGAACACCTCGCAGGCCAGGCCATGGGCGCGCAGGCTGTTGGCCAGGGCAAGACCGCACAGGCCGCCGCCGACGATCGCGATTTCCAACATGACAGACTCCTCGTTCGTGGGGGGGAAGGCAGCCCCCGGGAAACGCCGATTTATGTTCCATACCCGCGCAGACGGGTATCCGGTGCGTTGATTCGTCAGGATTCCAGCCTACTCGGGAGCGACGGCAACGAATCAATCCGCGTTTCCCTGATCGACCAGGGCCTGGCACAGCAGTTCAGCGACAGGCACGGCGACGCGCCCGTCGCCTTCAGGTGGCAATGGCCGTGCATCTGGACCTTGCCGGCACTCCAGCGGCTTGAGTGCCGCCATGTCCACCTGGTTGGCACACTCGCGTTTGCAGGCCCTGTAGCCGGTTCAATGGTCCATGGCCGCCGCCCTCAGGCCGAGTGCAGCCACTCCACCAGGTGGTAGTGGCCGGGGCTCAGGGTCCACAGCGCATGGCGGCGTGGTGCGTCGGGCAGCAGGCCGGCGGTCTCGTGATCGTGGATGATCAGCTCGCCGCCATGCCATGCGTGCGCGAGCACCTCGTCGAGCGGCTCGGCGCGCGGCAGCGTGAAGGGTTCGGCGACGTCCGGCGGGCGGTGCGTGGAGGCGAGGTCGTGCCAGCTTGCCCAGGCACGCCCCGCGAGCGCCGCCGGCAGGCCGGCCAGCCAGTCCTGGCGCGCCTCCCCCTGCCCCACCAGCCGCTGCCCGAGCAGGTTGCAGAACAGGAAGGCGGCGTCGGGGCAGGCGGCGGCCAGGCGTTGCAGGCCATCCGGCCGGCCGAGGCCCTCGCCCGGCGCGAAGCGGAAGGCCGTGCCGGGGAAGCGCCGGCGCAGGATGGCGCGCGCCAGGGGGTCGGGCTCCAGCACGGTGATGCGGGGCATGCGCGCGAGAAAGGCGGTGTCGAGGGCATAACCGCCGCTCGGCCCGAGCAGCACCAGATGCGTCGCGGCGGGCCGCCAGTCCGCCAGCCAGGCGCGGACCTGGACGTGGAAGGGCGCCCAGAGCGTGGCGCAGTGGCGCCAGGCACGCAGGTGGTAGACCAGGCCGCCGCTGGGGTGCAGGACCGGCATCGGCCCTCAGGTCCCGAACACCAGCCTGGCGACGTCGCGGTAATGCCTGACGAAGTGCGCCTCCAGGCCGGCCTTGACGTAGTCCGGCAGGCGCTCGAAGTCGGGCTGGTTGGCGGCGGGCAGGATCAGCTCGCGGATGCCCACGCGCCTGGCGGCGATCACCTTCTCGCGGATGCCGCCCACCGGCAGGACCTTGCCGGTGAGGGTGAGCTCGCCGGTCATCGCCAGGGGCCGCTCGATCTTCTGGTTGCGCGCCAGGGACAGCAGCGCGGTGGCCATGGTGATGCCGGCGCTCGGGCCGTCCTTGGGCGTGGCGCCCTCCGGCACGTGCAGGTGCACGAAGGCCTCGTCGAAGAACTTCACGTCCGCGTGGTAGCCCTTGAGGTGGCTGGTGATGTAGCTGTAGGCGATCTCCGCCGACTCCTTCATCACGTCGCCGAGCTGGCCGGTGAGCTTGAAGCCGCGGTTGAGGGTGTGCACCTTGGTCGCCTCGATGGTCAGCGTGGCGCCGCCCAGCGGTGTCCAGGCCAGGCCGGTGATCACGCCCACGCCGTTCATCGGTTTTTCCGGCAGGTAGGGCGGGTCGGTGAGGAACTGGTCGAGGTTGTCGGTGGTGACGTGCAGGTTCTCGGCCTCCTTGCGCACGATGCGCACCACCGACTTGCGCACCACCTTGCCCAGGTTCATCTCCAGCTGCCGCACCCCCGCCTCGCGCGCGTAGCCCTCGATGATCCGGCGGATGGCGGCGGCGGTGATGCTGACCTGGCCGCGCTTCAGGCCGGTCTTCTTGAGCTGCCTGGGCCACAGGTGGTGGCGCGCGATCGCCACCTTCTCCTCGGTCAGGTAGCCGGACAGGCGGATCGTCTCCATGCGGTCCAGCAGCGGCGCGGGGATGGTGTCGAGCTGGTTGGCGGTGCAGATGAACAGGGTCTTGGACAGGTCGAAGCGCACGTCCAGGTAGTGGTCGAGGAATTCGCTGTTCTGCTCCGGGTCCAGCACCTCCAGCAGGGCCGAGGCCGGGTCGCCCTGGTAGGAGGCGCCGATCTTGTCCACCTCGTCCAGCATGATCACCGGGTTCTGCGACTCCACCTCCTTGATCGCCTGGATGAACTTGCCCGGCAGGGCGCCGATGTAGGTGCGGCGGTGGCCCTTGATCTCCGCCTCGTCGCGCATGCCGCCCACCGAGAAGCGGTAGAACCTGCGCCCCAGGGCGCGCGCCACCGAGCGGCCGATGGAGGTCTTGCCCACCCCGGGCGGGCCGACCAGGAGCAGGATGGAGCCCGCCACCTCGCCCTTCATGGCGCCCACGGCGAGGAACTCGACGATGCGCTCCTTCACGTCGTCGAGGCCGTCGTGGTCGGCGTCGAGGATCTTGCGCGCGCGCGTGAGGTCCAGCTTGTCCTTGGTGTATTTGCCCCAGGGCAGGCTGGTGAGCCAGTCCAGGTAGTTGCGCGTGACGGTGTACTCCGGCGAGCCGTGCTCCAGGCCGGCGAGCTTGTCCATCTCCTCGCCGATCTTCTTCTCGGCGTGCGGGGGCAGCTTCAGCTTCTTCACCCGTCCCTGGTACAGCTCCAGGTCGGCGGTGCGGTCGTCCTTGGCGATGCCCAGCTCCTTCTGGATCGCCTTCAGCTGCTCGCGCAGGAAGAACTCGCGCTGCTGCTGCGACATCTTCTCCTCGACGCGGGCGCGGATCTGCGTCTGCAGCTTGGCGACCTCCAGTTCCTTCTTGATCAGCACCAGCACCTTCTGCATGCGTTTGCGCAGGTTGAAGGACTCCAGCACGTCCTGCAGCTTCTCCTTGGGCGCGGTGGTGAGGCTGGCGGCGAAGTCGGTGAGCAGGGCCGGCTCGTTGGGCGAGAAGCGGTTGAGGAAGAACTTCAGCTCCTCGGAATACAGCGGGTTGAGCGGCAAGAGCTCCTTGATGGCGTTGATGATCGCCAGGGCGTAGGCCTTGATCTCCTCCTCGCCCGAATTGGCCTGGCGGGGCTCCGCGGGGTATTCCACGCGGGCGAAGTAAGGCGGCCGGGGCGAGAGCCACTCCGCCACCTTGAAGCGCGTGATGCCCTCGGCGATGAACTGGATCTTGCCCTCCGAGCGCATCGGGTGATGCATGCGCACGAGGGTGCCGACGCCGTAGAAGTCCTCCGGGCGGGCGTCGTCGGAGACGTCGCCGTGCACGCACACCAGGCCGACCAGGTGGTGGCCGCTGTCGCCGATGCGCTTCACCGACTCCAGCCAGGGCGCCTCGTTCATGATCAGCGGCAGGGTCTGCGCCGGGAAGAAGGGCTTCTCGGTGAGCGGCAGCAGGTGAATGGTCGCCGGCAGGGTTTGCGCCGGCAGGTTGGGCGTGCCCTGTCCGGCGCCGCCCTCCTCGCCCGGTTCCAGGACCTCGCCCTCGATGGGGGTGTTGTTGTCTTCGGCCATGGATCGATAAATGCGTACGAAGATGTGGCTTTCAACCCTAGCAAGGTCGGCAGGCTAGTCAACGCGGGCGAGTGTAACCGCATTGCCCGCGGGCGCCACGCATGCGCCGCTCATCCCCCTTCTTCCCGGGCATTCACCGTGCTGTAAAACAAGGCCTGTAAGGTGGCGCGCTTTCTGCTTTGCAGGGTTGTTCCTATGCCCAAGGACCGCGCCTGGACTGTTCTGCTTGCCCTCGCCGCCATCCTCCTCCCGCCCGTGGTGACGCCGGCCACGGCGGCGAACAGCGCCGAACCGCCCAAGCCACTGGAGCGTGCCGCCGAGCCGCCCGCCCCCGCACGAGCAGGCTACCTCCTGAAGGAAGGCGATGCCCTGGAGGTGTCGGTCTGGCACGAGGACGCCCTGCGCAAGGAACTGCGGGTGCTGCCCGACGGCAGCGTCAGCTTTCCCCTGGTCGGCCGCGTCGAGGTGGCCGGCCTGAGCCTGGCCGAGGTCGAGGCGATCATGACCGAGCGCCTGAAGCCCTACCTCGCCGACCCGGTGGTGACGGTCGTGATCGGCGGCATCAACGGCAACCGCTTCTACATCATCGGCAAGGTCAACAAGCCCGGCCCAGTCGTCCTGGACGCGCCGACGACCATCCTGCAGGCCCTGAGCCTGGCCGGCGGCCTTGATCGTTTCGCCGACGAGGACGCCATCAAGGTGCTCAGGCCCAAGTTGAATGGTGTCGATATCCTGCCCGTGCGCTACAACGACCTGATCAAGGCCAGGGATCTCTCCACCAATGTCCAGCTCAGGGCCGGCGACACCATCCTCGTCCCCTGATGCCATGAACGCGGCGAATGCCACACGCGCCCTGGCGGCCTGCGCCGTCCTCTGCGCGGGGCACGCCCAGGCGGAGCTCGTGCAGCAAGCACTGTCCGTCAACCTCCTGACCGAGCACGACGACAACCCGACCCTGGCCGCCGGCGCCGCCACCGGCATCTGGCGCCTGGCGTTGGCGCCCAGCTACCAGGTGAGCCGGAGCGCCGGCGTGGATACCTTGAATGCCCGCCTCGGCCTGCGTCTGGAACGCGCCTCGGACAGCACCGTCAGTGCCGACCGCCAGGACCCCAGCCTCTCCCTGAACTGGCAGCGCGCCACACCCATGGGGGGTTATGGCCTCGCCGCCGCCTACGAAAAGCTCTCCACCCGGGTCTCGGAACTGCAGGACACCGGCCTGGTGAGCGCGGACGGCTCCAGGTCCAGCACCACCCTCTCCGCCAACTGGAGCCGGGCGCTTGATGAACGCAACACCCTGTCCTTCAGCGGCGGCCATAGCGGCGTCGCCTACAGCGGCGGCCTGAACGACTACGCCACCGTGAACGCCCAGGCCACGCTGAGCCATGTCTGGGATGAACGGACCGACCCCTATCTCAGCCTCTCCACGTCGCGCTATCTGCCGGAAACCGGCGGCGCCTCGTCCACCAGCTACGACATGGTCGCCGGCGTGCACCTGAAATTCTCGGAGCGGCTGGAGGTCGGCGCGCGCGCCGGGCTCAACACCACGCGCGCGCAGACCGAGCGCAGCGGCTGGCAGGGTGGGATCAAGCTGGATTACGCGCAGGGTTCGCGCACCAACCTGTCCGCAAACCTGAGCAGGAGCGTCACGGCCAGCGGCATCGGCGGCTTCGTCGAAGCGGACCAGTTCACCGGCGGCTGGCGGCGCGCCCTCTCGGACACGGACAGTGCCGGCCTGGACCTGTCCTGGCGCAAGAACCGTTCGGGGGCCCTGGGCACCACCTCGCAGATCAGCCTGTGGGCCAGCCGCGAGCTGGCCCCGCTCTGGGGGCTGCGCCTCGCCTATCTGTACAAGCAGCGCGAAGGCGGCGGGCTGGCGGACGCCTCGGCCCATGTCCTGTCCGTGACCCTGTCGTACGCCCACCCCGATTTTTCGCTTTCAAGGATGTGACCGCATGGCCACCCCATACGAACCCAGCCTGAGTGACTATCTCGCCGCCTTGCGCCGCCGCGCCATGCCGGCCGCGCTCGCCTTCGTCCTGATCTTCGCGGTGGCCGCCGTGGCGGCCGTCCTGCTGCCGCCCACCTACCGCGCCACGGGCACGATCCTGGTGGAGTCGCAGCAGATTCCCGACGACCTGGTGCGCTCCACCGTCACCAGCTACGCGGACGAGCGCATCCTGGTGATCAAGCAGCGGGTGATGACCAACGGCAACCTGCGCAAGATCGTCGACAAGTACGACCTGTTCGCGGCACAGCGCCAGTCCATGGCCGCCTCCGAGCTGCTCGACAAGATGCGGCAGCGCATCGGCCTGGAACTGATCAGCGCCGACGTGACCGGCAACCGCAAGGCCACCATCGCCTTCAAGGTCTTCTATGACGACAAGGATGCCGACACCGCCTATCGCGTCGCCAACGAACTGGTGACGCTGTTCCTGGAGGAGAACGTCCGCACCCGCACCGAACGCGCCAGCGAAACCACGGCCTTCCTCACCCAGGAGGCGGAAAAGCTCAGGGCCGATCTCGAGACCGCCGAGTCGCAGCTGGCCGACTACAAGCAGCGCAACAGCGGCACCCTGCCCCAGCACCTGGAACTCCACATGAACATGGTCACGCGCCTGGAGGCCGAGCTGAAGGAGGCCGAGCGGGACTACAAATCCACCCAGGAGGAACTCCGCTATCTGGATGTGGAACTGACCTCCGCCAAGGCCGGCCTGGCGACAACCGGCACTGGCGGCCCCTCCCCGGCGCAGGAATTGACGTCGCTGCGGACCGAGTACGCCAAGCTGGCCGCGACCTACAGCGCGACGCACCCGGACCTGCGCGCACTCAAGCGCAAGATCGACTCCCTGGAGAAATCGCTCGCGCAGGGGGACAAGCAGGAGATCGTGGCCGGCAGCGAGAGCACGGAAATGATGGTGGCGAAGATCCAGGCCAAGATCGCCGCCGCGGAATCCCGCCTGGCCTCGCTGGCGCAGCAGCGCAAGCAGCTCGCCGGCCGGCTGGCGGAATATGAGCGGCAGATCATCCAGACCCCCCAGGTGGAACGCGGCATGACCGCGCTGATGCGCGACTACGACAACGCGAAGCTGAAGTATGAGGAGGTGCGCGCCAAGCAGATGAACGCCCAGCTCGCCGAGAACCTGGAAGAGGAAAAGAAGGCCGAGCGCTTCGCCCTGCTGGAGCCGCCGGTGATGCCGGACCTGCCGATCGAACCCAACCGCAGGAAGATCGCCGCGATGGGCTTCTTCCTCGCCCTCGCGGGCTCGGGCGGCACGGTCATGGCGCTGGAATCGATCCAGCAGCGCGTGTTCGGCGCGCGCGCCCTCGGCGCCCTGCTCGGCCAGCCGCCCCTGGTGGCCGTCCCCTACATCACGACGCGCGAAGAACTCGCGCGCAAGCGGCGCCCCAGGCGCTTCCGCCTGTTCGTCGCCCTCGGCACGCTCATGCTCGTCGTCGCCGCGGCCGTCCTCGTGCACTTCCTGGTCCAGCCCCTGGACACGCTCTGGATCAAACTTCTGGCCAAATTCGAGTAAGGCGGAATCATGGAACGCATCAAACTCGCCGTGGAAAAGGCGCGCCGCCAGCAGCCGCAATTTGCGGACGCCACCGTCACGGCCCCGCGCCCGATGCCGGCCACGGCCGGGGGCGACATCGACACGGTCGACTACCGGCACACCCGCGTCGCGCCGCTCGATCCGGCCCGCCTGGAAAACAACCGCATCGTCGCGCACGACAAGAACCACCCCGCCAGCCGCGCCTTCGACCTGCTGCGCACCCAGGCGCTGCAGCGGATGGAGGAACGCGGCTGGCGCACCCTGGCGATCACCTCGCCCACCGCCGGCGCGGGCAAGACCAGCGTGGCCATCAACCTGGCCATGAGCATCGCGCAGCAGACGCAGAAGACCGCCATGCTGGTGGACTTCGACCTGCGCAAACCGCGCGTCGCCGACTACCTCGGGCTACCGCGACAGGCCTCGCTCAATGAAGTCCTGGAGGGCCGCGCGGACCTGCCGGAGGCCCTGCTCAACCCCGACATGCCGCGCCTGGTGCTGTTGCCCACGGCCAGGCCGGTGGCCAATCCCTCCGAGACCCTCGCCTCCGGCAAGGTCGCCAGCCTGATCGCCGACCTGCGCGAACGCTACGCCTCGCGCGTCGTCATCTTCGACCTGCCCCCCCTGCTCGACACCGACGACGCCATCGCCGTGCTGCCGCAGATCGACTGCGTGCTCATGGTAGTGGGCGAGGGAATGTCGTCCAAGAAAGAGATCGAGACGGCCATGCGCCATCTGCCGGCGGACAAGCTGCTCGGCGTAATGCTCAACAAGGCCGCCGAGAAGATGACGCCCTATGCCTGACGTGGCGCCTGGACGGCGCCTGTCTGTCACCGGCATGTAAGGCAAGTTCGTGACACTAGGCCCCCTCCGCCATGTACGCCGCCGCTCCCGTGAAAACAATAAAGATCGGCTACCTGATCCCCGAATTTCCCGGCCAGACACATAACTTCTTCTGGCGGGAGCGGCACGCCCTGCGCGAGGAAGGCATCGACACCGCCCTCATCTCGACGCGGCGCCCGCCGCGCGGCATCGTCTCCGCCTCCTGGGCGGCCGAGGCGGCGGGCGAGACCGCCTACCTGATGCCAATGTCGCCGCTTGGCGCCCTGCGTGTGCTCGCCTTCCTCCTGCGCGCAGGCCCCGCCGTGTGGTACCGCTGCGCGCGCGTGGTCGTCGACGCAAAGGACATGAAGCCGATACAAAGGCTGCGCCTTGCCGCGCTGCTGCCGTTCGGCGCGGCCCTGGCGACGCTCAGCCGCCAGCAGGGCTGGCGCCATGTCCACGTCCATTCCTGCGCCGACGCGGCAAACGTCGCCCTGTTCGCATCCAGGCTCTCGCCCTGCACCTACAGTCTCACCCTACATGGCCGCCTCGGCGGTTACGGCCCCAACCAGGCACAGAAATGGGCCGGCTCAGCCTTTGCCATCACCATCTCCGATACCCTGCGCAGGCAGGTCGACGAGGTCATCGGCAGACATCTGCCGCGCCGACTCGGGATCGCCCCCATGGGGGTGAACGTCGAGGTGTTCACGCGTGCGCAGCCCTACCAGGCCTATACCGGCGCAGGCGTGTTGGAGTTGTTCTCCTGCGGCCGCCTCAACCAGGGCAAGGGATACACCCATCTGCTGCGTGCCGTCGCCATCCTGCGTCAGCTTGGCATGGAGGTGCGCCTGCGCATCGCCGGCGAGGACGAACAGGGCGGCAGCGGCCATCGCCGGGAGCTGGAACGGCAGCTAGCCGAGGAAGGATTGCAGGATTGCGTCACCCTGCTCGGCGCGGTGGCCGAGGAGCGCATTCGCGAATGCCTGGAGACGACGCATCTGTTCGTCCTCGCCAGCCTGGACGAGGCACTCGGCGTGGTGCTCATGGAGGCGATGGCGATGAGCGTGCCGGTCATCGCCACCCGCGTCGGCGGCGTGCCGGAACTCGTCAGCGATGGGGTCGACGGCCTGCTGGTACCGCCCGCCGATGCCCAGGCCATCGCCGACGCGGTGCTCGCCCTGGCGCGCGACCCGGCACGCGCGCAGGGCCTTAGCCTGGCCTCGCGCCAGAAGATCGTCGACGCGTTCAGCCACCGGCGCAGCGCCCGCACCCTTGCAGGCCTGCTACGCGAAACGCAGGACGCTGGCCTGGGGACGACGCCATGAACGCGCGCCCACGCGTGCTGGTGATCGCCGAGGCCGCCAACCCAGAGTGGGTGAGCGTACCCCTGGTCGGCTGGTCGCTGGCGCAAGCGCTGCGCGAGGTGGCCGACGTGCACCTGGTCACCCAGGTGCGCAACCGCGAGGCCATCCTCAGGACCGGCCTGGTCGAGGGCCAGGACTTCACCGCAATCGACTCTGAACCGGTGATGCGGCCTTTCTGGCGGCTCGCCAAGTTGTTGCGAGGCGGCGCAGGCAAGGGCTGGACCATGACCACGGCGGTGAGTGCGTTGGGTTACTACTATTTCGAGCGTCTGCTCTGGCAGCGCTTCGGCGATGCGATCGAGGCAGGCGAGTACGACCTCGTGCACCGCGTCACGCCGCTCACGCCGACCACCCCCAGCCCGGTGGCGCGGCGTTGCCGCAAGGCCGGCATACCCTTCCTGATGGGCCCGCTCAACGGCGGCGTGCCTTGGCCGAAGGGGTTTGACCGCGAACGCCGGCAGGAAAAGGAATGGCTGTCCTACGTGCGCGGCGCCTACAAGTTTTTGCCGGGCTACCGCAGCACACTGGCCTCCGCCTCCGCGCTGCTGATCGGCTCGCAGGCAACCCTGTCACAGGTGCCGTCCAAATACCGCGAAAAATGCTTTTACCTGCCGGAAAACGCGATCGACCCGGCGAGGTTCGGCAAGGCTGCGAAACCCCATGCCACCGGCCCCGTGCGGGCCTGTTTCGTCGGTCGCCTGGTCCCCTACAAGGGCCCGGACATCCTGCTGGAGGCAGCCACGCCATGGATACGCGAGGGCCTTCTGGAACTGGACATCGTCGGCGACGGCCCGCTGATGGGCAGCCTGCGCGAGCAGGTCGTCCGCGAGGGGCTGGCCGGGCGCGTGCAGTTGCACGGCTGGGTCGCCCATACCGAGGTGCAGGACATCATGTGCCGCGCGCAGCTGTTCGCCTTTCCCAGCATCCGCGAGTTCGGCGGCGGCGTGGTGCTCGAGGCCATGGCACTCGGCCTCGCACCCTTGATCGTCGATTACGCCGGGCCGGGCGAACTGGTTGGCGCGGACACCGGTTTCAAGGTCCCGGTCGGCAGCCGCGCGGAGATCGTGCGGGACTTCCGCGCCAGTCTGCATAAGCTGGTGCGGAATCCACAGCTCATCGGCGCGGCCGGCGAGCGCGCCAGAATGAGGGTGCGGGAGCAGTTCACCTGGGCGGCGAAGGCCGAACAGGTCGCCTCGGTCTACCGCTGGGTGCTTGCGCGGCAGTCCGACAAACCCTGCCCGATCCGCGAGGTGGTCGTTTGAAGCGCTCCGCCCTGTGGCCCCTGCTGCGTGCGACGGCGGCATTCGCCCTCGCCCTGCTCGCCGCCTGCAACACGCACGGCGAGCCGAGTGGCGATACCTACCACGCCCCAGGGCGCTTCCGCGTGACGAACGAGGTGGTGAACCCAGACCTGATGCCGTTCGCCGCCACCATCAGCGGTTTCGGCAACAACCTGATCAACGAGGGTTCGGGCTTCGAGCCGCCGGTATACCGCAACAAGTACATCGCCACGGAGAATGCCCCCGATCGGGTGGTCGCACCGGCGAATGTGCTCTCGCACTACGACACCCTGCGCGAGGGTTTCCTCGACGGGGCCGAGGTCCATGTCTATCGGATCGAGAACGGGCGCTTCCGCATGGTCCGCCGCGCGCACGTGGCCCAGGGCGGCTTTCACGTCAGCGGCTGGTTGCCGCTGATCGGCGACAGTCGGGTCCTGGCCCCGGACGCAACCCGCTTCAGTTTCCGCTGGGCCAACTACAACCGCCCCGACGTCAATTACTACTTCACCGTGCGCGCCATCGACCACGGCGGCCGGCTCTCCGCCCCGGCAACGCCCTTCGCCATCATGCGGCCGGCCAAGGTGGTGGAAGGCAAGGTCGACAACCCCACGCAAGCCTTCAAGCCTTCGCGTCTTACGCTCGACGACACGCCGCCGCCCGCCCCGCACAACCTGCGAGTCAAGCTGGAAGTGGACGGGTCGCTCACCCTGAGCTGGGACCGCGTCGACGCCCGCGACCTCGCCGGTTACATCGTCTACCGCTCCGACTACCCGCCCGCGGCGCAGAGAGGGTATTACTTCGATCTGGCCGAGACGGCCGCCTCGCCCGACGAGCACATTCGCGCCGGCGACATGGTGGTGGTGAGCAAGAAGTTCTACCGCGCCTCACGCAACGAATCCATGTCGAACCGCGTCTGGGGCGTGTGGAACGAATACCGCATCCTGCTGCCCGGCCTGTTGGACTTCTTCTCCGACGAATCGCCCCGCAGGCAATGGGAACTGGTGCCGCACGAGGCCGGCACGCCAGTCGAACAGCCCGGCGAGACCTGCCTCAAGCTCGACCTGGGTCTCGCCAATAAAGCCACCCTGGCGACCTACAACCACAGCGGCACGGCGCAATCCTGGTATCCCGTGCTCGAGGCCAAGCCCTATACCGTCGAGTTCTGGATGCGGGCGAACGGCCGCGGAGGCCACGCGCGCTTCATGCTCACCGGCTACTACCACGACTCGATCCCGTCGGTACGCCCCATCGACTTCCAGGTCGGCCCGACCTGGCGCAAGTACACCGCGACCTTCACGCCGCCCAGGGTGCAGGAAAGCGACCGGCCCAACCAGATGCTGCTGGAACTGAGCGGCCCCGGCACCTTCTACGTCGACAACTTCCGCGTCTACCGCGCCGACTTGGGCTACCAGGAGATGCCACCGGAGGACTACGCGGCTCTGCGGGCCTCCGGCATGCAGGCGCTGCGGACACACGGCATCGTCAATACTCGCTTCCGTACCCACGATATGGCGCAACTGACCAACCCGCCGGGCGTGGTCGGCAGCGGTACCCAGCAGCTCAACACCCTGCCGCAACTGCTCGGCATGATGCGCAAGGCGGGCAAGCGGCCGTGGCTGCAGGTGGAGTTCCACATGTCGCCGGAGGAGTGGCTGGGTTTGATTGAATACCTGGCCGCCCCCTACGACCCCGCCAGCGACACCCCGGAAGCAAAACCCTGGGCGTACAAGCGTTACCAACAGGGTCAGACCAGGCCCTGGACCGAGGAATTCGATCGCATCTACTCAGAGCTCTCGAACGAGACCTGGAACCGGCTGTTCTACCCCTGGGTGTTCGACGCCATGACGGACACGGCGAGCGGCAGGAAGTACTCGCCCGGCCAGGTCTACGGCATGTACCAGGAATACGTCCTCTCCATCCTGCGCGGCAGCCCTTACTGGCAAGCCGCCGACCTGGACAGGAAGTTCCGCTTCGTCCTCGGCGGCTGGGCGAATCAGAGCTACGGCCGCGATGCCGCCGCCTTCTCGCCCTCCTCCGACTACCTGACCATCGCCGCCTACAACGGCGGCTGGGACGAGGGTGAAGGGCCGCCGCGCTTGACCCCGGCCAGCTTCTTCAACGTGCTCAGCCAGGTGAACCACGCCATCCCGGTAGGCGAGCGGCACGCGCGCGAACTGGCCGAGCTGCGCCAGACCGGCTCGCATGCCGTGCCCGGCACCTACGAGGCCGGCCCCGGCTACGCCCTGAACGGCCTCAACAACGCGAGCGTGAGCAAGCAGCAGCAGGCCGAGCAAGAGCAGGTGATGAAGAGCCTGGCGGCGGGCACCGCCACCCTGGATTCCTTCCTGGCGCGCGCCTACCTGGGCTTCCGGCTGCAGAACTTCTTCACCTTCGACCGCGGCACCCACTGGAAGTCGCATGCCAAGTGGTACCACGGCGGCCAGGCCTACCCCGCCTGGAAACTCCTATCCCTGTTCAACCAGCAGGGCGTCGGCGACATGCTGCGCACGGAGACGCTGAGCGCACCGCGCATCGACCTGCCCGGCTTCGGCCGCAGACAGGCGGTCAAGGACGCACCTCTGGCAGCGGTGTACGCAACCCGCAGGAGCGACCGCTACGCGCTGGTGGTGGTCTCGCGCAAGATCGGCGGCTATCCCGACGCGCGGGACGATGGCTATACCCCGGTGAGCATTGAACTACCCTTCGCCAGCGCGCGCCGCGTGACCCTCTACCGCATGGCCGGCGACCCAACCGCCAACAACATCCTGGCCGACGAGGTGGGTATCGAGACGGTCCCGCTTGCCAACATCCGCATCGGCCGAACCTTCGAGATCAATGCCGCGACCGGCGCGGACCGGCGCGGCCTGCCGCCTGCCGCCACCTTCCTGTATGTGTTCGAGGGCATCGCCGGGGTAAAACGATGAAGACCACGGACAACGACTCCCTCAAGGCAAAGGACATCGCATGAAGGCCCTGGTCATCGGCCCCATCGTCGCCGACTACGACATCGGCTACAACGACAGCGTCGCACGCGCCCTGAACGGCCACGGCTTCGAGACACGCAAGGTCGAGTTCTACGTGACCACGCCGCCCGGCCTGGCCAACCGCATCCTCATCGATGCCGCCATGCTCGTCGGCCACCGCCGTCATTACGACGCCTACGTCGCCGACTTCAATCGGCGCGTGCTCGACCAGTACAAGGCCTTCCGCCCCGACCTGGTGTTCGTGATTCGCGGCAGCAAGCTCAGCGCCGAAACCCTCGACGCGATGGGATCGGCCCGCAAGGTCATCTGGTTCCACGACTCCGCGCGACGCAGCGACATCAGTCCGGAACAGCTGCGCCTCTATGACCGCGTTTACGTGTTCGAGGCCGGCGATATACCCTGGCTGCGCGAGCAACTGGGCATCGAGTCGAGTTTCCTGCCCATGGGCTTCGACCCCGACGTATACCGGCCCATGCCCGAGGTGGAGAAGGACATCGATGTGTTCTTCGTCGGCAAGTACTACCCCGAGCGACGCGAGACCCTGGAGCGTCTGGCGCGCGACTTCGCGGACCGCAAGCTGCGCTTCTACGGCCGTTACGTGCGCTACCGAGAGCCCAAGACCTGGGGGCAACACCTGCGATACAAGCTCTCCGGCCAGGGCGGCGTGTTCATCAACCGCAGCCTGAATCCGGGCGAGATCAACCGGATGTACGCGCGCGCCAAGATCTGCCTGAACATGCACCACGCCCAGAGCAGCCACGGCTGCAACCCGCGGGTGTACGAGATCATGGGCGCGGGGGCGTTCCAACTGGTGGACGATCTGCCCTACCTGCGCGATACCCTCGGTGACGTCCTGGATCGCTATGCGGACTATGGGCAGTTACGCGACGCAATCGCCCATTTTCTGTTTGACGACGCGGCGCGCGAGAGGGCCACCGACACTTCGCGCAGGGCGGCCCTCACGGATCACTCGTTCGCACGCCGGTTGGGTGTGGTCCTGGCGGACCTGGACATGCCCAGAGATCCGGGCGCTCAAGGCACCCAGCCATGACACTTGCGGCATACGCACGGGGAAGGGACAACAATTTCAACCTGATACGGTTTTTGGCGGCATTCTCCGTACTCACCACGCATAGCTTCACTCTGGCGACAGGAGAATGGGGCTCCGAACCCTTGCGCTCGACCTTGGGCATGACCCCGGGTTCGATTGCCGTCGACATCTTTTTCATCGCCAGCGGTTTCCTGGTCACAGCCAGCCTTACAAGTCGTGGAAGTCTGTTGGAATTTGCCATTGCGCGCGCGCTCAGGATCTACCCTGCGCTCATCGCCATGGTCGCCATCACCGCCTTGCTTGGTGCCTTGTTTTCCCTACAGCCATCGACACACTATTTCTCGGATGGCCGCTTCTGGCATTACCTACTGAAAAACGCCAGTCTTGTGACCGGCCTGTCGAACGAACTGCCTGGTGTCTTCACAGACACACCATTGAAGGGAGCGATCAACGGTTCACTGTGGACGCTGACGTATGAGGTCAAGATGTATGTCGCCTTGGCCCTGCTATGGGGGATGCTACGCGCCCTTCCCCTGCCACACGCAAAGGCATTCAAGCTCGCTGTGATCGGCATTACCACCGGTGCTGCAGTCCTCTATGTATTGACCGTCACCTCGGACAAGGTGGACAGCGAGATGCCCCGCCTCGTCTACATGTTCTTCAGCGGCGCGACATTCTATTTATTGAGGGAGCGAATCCAGCTTTCCCTCCCGCTCGGCATAGGGCTCATAGCCATATTGCTGATCGCTGCGAGCGGCCGGAATTACTTCTTCCCCTTCTATATCGCCACCCTCGCTTACATCCTGTTCTGTGTTGCCTACATCCCAGCCGGGTCTATCAGAAAGTTCAACCAGCTCGGCGATTATTCGTACGGCATCTACATCTATGCATTCCCGATCCAGCAGGCGCTGGTCGCTGCCATGCCTGGCATCTCGGTCTTCTCGCTCTTCATTCTGGAAGGTCTGCAAAACCTTCCTGCCAGACTGCCGGGATGGGACAATAGCGACATGAAGCAGATGAGTCTGGAGGCGCCGATGTATACGGGCTTTGAGCTGCGCGCCAAGCGCACCCGCAAGCGTGCG
>JBFMHC010000002.1:0-3475 GCA_040751755.1 Pseudomonadota bacterium | reverse complement strand
GGGCGACGCACAGGGATGTGCGCCGTCCGCCGAAGGACTCCGCCCACCTCGCCCGCGAGTCGTGGAAGGTGTTCCAGATCATGTCCGAGTTCGTCACCGGCTTCGAGACGCTCTCCAGCATCGAGCCCTCGGTCAGTATCTTCGGTTCGGCCCGCTTCTCACCCGACAACCCGTACTACGCCCAGGCGGTCGAGATTGCCAAGAAGCTGGCCGATGCCGGCTTCGCCGTGATCAGCGGCGGCGGACCGGGCATCATGGAGGCGGCCAACAAGGGGGCGAAGGGCGGGGCCGCACCGAGCATCGGCCTGAACATCCAGCTGCCCCACGAACAGCGCAGCAACCCCTACCAGGACATCTCGCTGCACTTCCAGCACTTCTTCGCGCGCAAGGTGATGTTCGTGAAGTACGCCTCCGCCTACGTCGTCCTGCCGGGCGGCTTCGGCACCCTGGACGAGCTGGCGGAGATCCTCACCCTGGTGCAGACCGGCAAGAGCCGCCGCATCCCCATCATCCTGGTCGGAAGCCGTTTCTGGGCCGGGCTCATCGACTGGCTGCGCGACACCCTCATCCCCGCGGGCACCATCGACGCCTCCGACATGGGCCTGTTCCAGATCATTGATGAGCCGCAGGCCGTGCTGGACGCTATCTTCGACTTTTATCAGAACCGCAGCGTCACCCCCTCGCCTGAGGAGCAGCGCATGTTGCTGGAGCTATGACCATGAACAAGATCCTCCTTCCCGCCGCCCTGCTGCTCGCTGCGGCCCTTCCCGCGGCGGCTCAGGACGCCCCGCCGCCGCCTGCCACGAGCGTTCAGACCGAGGCCGTGCCGGAGCCGGAAATCAGCATCCGCCCTTCCGCGGACGGGATGATCGAGGAATACCGCATCAAGGGCCGCCTCTACATGGTCAAGATCAGCCCGAAGGACGCCCCGCCCTACTACCTGATCGACAACGACGGTGATGGCGAACTGGAAACCCGTCACAATGGCCCGATGGATTCCCGCCTGATCCCACAGTGGATCCTGTTCCGCTGGTAAGTCTCGCCCATGTCGGTCTACACCCGGGTCGATCGCCCCGCGCTCGAAACCTTCCTCCATGACTTCGACGCCGGGCTGCTTGTCGAATACAGCGGCATCAGCGCGGGCATCGAGAACACCAATTACTTCGTCACCACGACGCAGGGACGCTTCGTGCTGACCCTGTTCGAACAGCTCTCGCGCGACGAACTGCCCTTCTTCCTCGGCCTGATGGCCCATCTCGCCGAGCACGGTGTACCCACCGCCCACCCGCTGGCGGACCGCCACGGCCGCTACCTGGGCGAGCTGTGCGGCAAGCCCGCCGCCCTGGTGCAACGCCTGACCGGCAGCTCGGTCGAGCACCCCGATGCGGCCCAGTGTGCGGCGATCGGCGCGGCCCTGGCCCGCCTGCATCTCGCCGGCCAGTCCTTCCCGCACGAGCGCGCCAACCCGCGCGGCCCGCACTGGTGGCGCGAGGCAGCCGCCCGCGTGCACGACCGCCTGGGCCCGGACGAGGCCAAGCGGCTGGACGAGGAGATCGCCTTCCAGTTCGCCCATCGCCATGATCAGCTTCCGCGCGGGGTGATCCACGCCGACCTGTTCCGCGACAACGCCCTGTTCGAGGGCGAGCGCCTGACCGGCATTATCGACCTGTACTACGCCTGCACCGACGCCCTGCTCTTCGATGTGGCGGTCACGGTCAACGACTGGTGCGTCACGGAAAAGCGCGAGCTGGATCCGGAACGCACCCGCGCCCTGCTTGCGGCCTATGCCGTCGTGCGCCCCTTCACCCCCGCCGAGCACGCCGCCTGGCCGGCCATGCTGCGCGCCGCCGCGCTGCGCTTCTGGCTCTCGCGCCTGGTCGACCTCTACTACCCGCGCGAGGGGGAGCTGACCCACACCAAGGACCCGGACGCCTTCGGCCGGCTGCTGGCCGCCCACGTGCGCGGTACCCCCTCCCTGCCTGCATGAACCGCCTCATCGCCCTGCTCGATGCCCTCGCCGAACACAGCGGCCGCCTGGTGGCCTGGCTGACCTACGGCATGGTGCTGCTCACTGTGCTGACCGTGGCCCTGCGCTACGGCTTCAGGCTCAGCTTCACCGCACTGGGCGAAGGGGTGAGCTACCTGTTCGCGATGGTGTTCATGCTCGGTGCCGCCTACACCCTCAAGCACGACGACCATGTGCGGGTGGATGTGCTCTACCGCAAGCTCAGCCCGCGCGGGCAGGCCTGGGTCAACCTCCTCGGCACGCTGCTCTTCCTGTGGCCGGTGATGGGGCTGATCCTGTGGCTCTCTACCGATTACGTGCTGGCTTCCTGGTCGCTGCTGGAGGGCTCCCGCGAGCCGGGAGGACTGCCCTTCGTCTACCTGCTCAAGAGCCTGCTCTGGGTAATGCCCGCGCTGATGATCCTGCAGGGCCTTGCGGATGTACTGCGCTCGATCGCCATCCTCCGCGGTGCCACACCGATCCCTGCCGACCACCTGCGCACGGAAGTCTGACCCATGGACGCCTTTTGGCCGTTGCTCCTGTTCCTCGCCGTGTTTGCCGGGCTGATGGTCGGCTACCCTGTCGCCTTCACCCTGGCGGGGGTCTCGCTGACGCTAGCCCTGCTCGGCAGTGCCTTCGGCGCCTTCGACCTGAGCCTGCTCGAAGCCCTGCCCAACCGCATCTTCGGGGCCATGAGCAGCGACACCCTGGTCGCCGTGCCCCTGTTCATCCTCATGGGCGTGATCCTTGAGAAGGCACGCATCGCCGAAGACCTGCTCGGCAGCCTCGCGGGCCTCGCCGGCCAGCGCCCGGGCGCGCTCGCCTTCGCCGTGCTGCTGGTCGGCGCCCTGCTCGCCGCCAGCACCGGGATCGTCGGCGCCACCGTGGTGACCATGGGGCTTCTCGCCCTACCCGCCATGCTCCAGCGTGGCTACGATGCGCGGCTGGCGTGCGGCACCATCTGCGCCGCGGGCACGCTCGGCCAGATCATCCCCCCCTCCATCATCCTCGTGCTCTTGGGCGACCAGCTCTCGTCGGCCTACAGCCAGGCCCAGCTCGCGCAGGGCATCTACGCGCCCAAGACCGTCTCCGTGGGCGACCTGTTCGCCGGGGCACTGATCCCCGGCCTGCTGCTGGTCGTGCTCTACGCGCTCTACCTTGCCTGGCTCGCCTGGAGAAGCCCTGCGCGCATGCCGGCCGCCCCGGCCAGCGAGCCCCGCGCATCGATCGGCCCACTGCTCCAGTCCCTGTGGCCCCCCATGCTGCTGATCCTGGCCGTGCTCGGTGCCATCCTCGGCGGCATCGCCACCCCCTCCGAGGCCGCCGCCGTCGGCGCGGCCGGTGCCCTGCTGCTGGCGGCCCTGCGCGGGCAGTTGAACCGCGCCATGCTGGCCGATGCGGCGCGCGCCAGCACGCGCATGACCAGCATGGTGTTCCTGATCCTGATCGGCGCATCCCTCTTCTCGCTGG
>JBFMHC010000019.1:0-4715 GCA_040751755.1 Pseudomonadota bacterium | reverse complement strand
TGATGGAGCTGAACCTGCCGCTGCCGGCCTATGAGCAGGTGCTCAAGGCCTCGCACACCTTCAACCTGCTGGATGCGCGCCGCGCCATCTCCGTGACCGAGCGCCAGCGCTTCATCCTGCGCGTGCGTGAACTGGCCCGCAGTGTGGCCGAGGCCTACTATGCCTCGCGCGAACGGCTGGGCTTCCCGATGGTGGCTCGTAGCCAGGAGGCCGCCGCATGAGCACGCGTGACCTTTTGATCGAAGTGGGCACCGAAGAGCTGCCGCCCAAGGCCCTGACCACCCTCGCTGCAGCCCTGGCCGACGGCATGGTGCGCCGCCTGCACGACGCGGGCCTCGCGCCCCAGGGCCACACCGTCTACGCCGCCCCGCGCCGCCTCGCGGTACTGGTGCAGGGGGTGGCCGAGCGCCAGCCCGACCGCGAGGTGGAGCGCCGCGGCCCGGCGGTGAATGCCGCGTTCGACGGCGAAGGCCGCCCGAGCAAGGCGCTGGAGGGTTTCGCCCGCTCCTGCGGGGTGACGGTCGACGACCTGCAAGAGCTCGTCACCGACAAGGGCGCGTGGATGGTCTACCGCGCCATGCAGCCCGGCCAGCCGGCACAGACCCTGATCCCCGACATGCTCGGGGCGGCGCTGGATGAGCTCCCCATTCCGAAGCGCATGCGCTGGGGGGCGGGCGAGGCCGCCTTCGTGCGTCCGGTGCACTGGATCGTGCTGCTGTTCGGCAGGGATGTGATCGATGCCGAGATCTTGGGGGTGCGCACCGGCCATACGACCCGCGGCCACCGCTTCCACCACCCCGCCCCACTGCCCGTCCCCGCACCCGGCGACTACGCTGCGCTGCTGGAGGGCACGGGGCATGTGATCGTCGACTTCGCTGCCCGCCGAGCCATGATCAAGGCCCAGGTCGAGGCTGCCGCCTGTGAGTTGGGCGGCCGCGCAGTGCTGGATGAGGATCTGCTCGATGAGGTGACCGCGCTGACCGAATGGCCGCGGGTGGTGACCGGCAACTTCGAGCCGCGCTTCCTCGAGGTGCCCAAGGAGGCCCTGATCTCCACCATGCAGGGCAACCAGCGCTACTTCCCGGTGCTGGACGAGGCCGGCGAGCTTTTGCCGCACTTCATCACTGTGGCCAATATCGACAGCCGCGACCCCGCCGCCGTACGCCTGGGCAACGAGCGGGTGATCCGCCCCCGCTTCTCCGATGCCGAGTTTTTCTGGAACGAGGACCGCAAACAGCCCCTCGCGTCCCACCTCGAAAGCCTCAAGACCGTGGTGTTCCAGCAGCGGCTCGGCACCCTGTACGACAAGACCGAGCGCGTCGTGCGCCTGGCCCGCCACATCGCCGGGTTGATGGGCGCCGACATGGAGCGCGCCGCACGCGCCGCCCTGCTTGCCAAGTGCGACCTCATGACCGGCATGGTCGGCGAGTTCCCCGAGCTGCAGGGCGTCATGGGCCGCTACCTTGCGCGTCACGACGGCGAGCATGCCGAAGTCGCCCAGGCGCTGGACGAGGTCTACATGCCGCGCCGGGCGGGGGATGCCCTGCCGGAAACGCGCGTCGGCCAGGCCCTGGCGCTGGCCGAACGCCTGGACACCCTGGTGGGCATCTTCGCCATTGGCCAGGGGCCCACCGGCGCCAAGGACCCCTTCGCCCTGCGCCGGGCCGCCCTCGGCGTGCTGCGCATCCTGATCGAGCGCGGGCTCGACCTCGACCTGCACGCCCTGCTCACCTTCGCCGCCGACGGCGTGCAGGAGAAGGTCGATGCGAAGGCCGTGGTCGAGACCGTGTTCGACTTCATGCTCGAACGCCTGCGTGCCTACGCGCTGGATCGCGGTATCCGCGTTGATGTGTTCGAGGCCGTGCTCGCCACCCGCCCGCTGCGCCCGCTCGACTTCGAGCGCCGCATGCAGGCGGTCAACGGCTTCCTCGACCTGCCGCAGGCCGAGAGCCTCTCCGCGGCCAACAAGCGCATCGCCAACATCCTCAAGAAGGTGGAGGGCGAACTGCCCAGCCGGATCGATATGGCCCTGCTCCAGGACCCCGCCGAACGCGCGCTGGCCAGCCACGTGGAGGCCATCGAGGCCGAACTCGCCCCGCTGTTCGCCGCGGGCGACTACACCGCCGCCCTGGGACGCCTGGCCCACCTGCGCGAGGCGGTGGATGCCTTCTTCGATGGGGTGATGGTGATGGCCGAGGATGCAGCCTTGCGTGCCAACCGCCTGGCCCTGCTCAACCGCCTGCGTGCCCTGTTCCTGCGTGTCGCTGACATCTCGGTCCTCGGTGGCTGAACTCCGCTTGGAACAGGCGCCCCCTCGCCGCGGCACGCCGCTCCCACGCCCGCAACAAGCCCTTGTGGGAGCGGCGTGCCGCCGCGATGTCTCCGGTCGCCTCATGCTGGCCACGAGAGGGAGCCGCCCTCTTCACCGGCTTCTGCACACCGTCCTGATCCTGCTCTGCCTGACCCTCCATCCCGCGCGGGCGGCCGAGCTGCCCCATGCCATGCTGGCGGACTTCAATGACGGCAAACCGCTGGTCAACCGCGTCATCCCGTGGTCCGGCCCCTCCGCCCACCAAGCCCCGCTGAAGGCCGACCTCACCGCCTCCCCGCGCCGTGGCAAGCATGGCCTCGCCCTGCGCGTGCGCTATGACCTCACGGCCCCGACGGCCGCCCCCCAGGGCCTGCTGCTGCGCCTGCCCGAGGTGGATGTTGCCGCCTATGACCACCTCAGCCTGTGGGTACGCGGCCCCCGTAAGCAGGGCACCCCACTGCAGATGCGTGTGCGCTTCCTGACGAAGGACACCCCCCCCGCCAGCCAGGTGGGACAGGGCTTTATGGTCGTCGGGGTGAACGATGAGTGGCGCCAACTGCTGATTCCGCTCAATGCCCTCAGTGGCATCACCGAGGGCACGCCCCCCAGCCTGCTCTTCCTGCAGCTTGATCCGGAACTGGTCGGTGATCGCAAGGGCGTTTTTTTCCTCGACGATGTGAGCCTGGTCCGCACGGGCCAGCATGTCGGACCGCAGGAGGACCGTGCGGTCGCCCCAGGCAAGAAGGCCTGGGAAATGGCGCGTGGCGGCGAGCTGGCCGCGCGCGCCTCGATCCGCGCCCGCGCCATTGAGCTTCCGCCTCCGCCGCTGGTGCGACGCGAGAGCCTGCCGACGGACAACCTGGCCCTGCTCATGCGCGTGGCGCGTGATACATGGCGGGGGCTCGACGGCCTGCGCGATAGGCCGAGCGGCCTGCCCTTCGATACGGTCACCGTCCATCCAGGCGGCGGGCCGCCGCTGGTCGGTGATTACACCAACATCACCAACATCGGCCTCTACCTGATGTCGGTGGTGGCCGCCCGCGACCTTGGCTTCATCACCCCGAAGGCTGCCGAGGCACGCCTTCGGCAGGTGGTGGGCACCCTGGAAAAGATGGAAACCTGGCAGGGCTTCTTCTTCAACTACTACGACACCACCTCGCTCGAGCGCACCAGCCACTTCATCTCGTTCGTCGACTCCTCCTGGCTGACCGCCGGGCTGATGGTCGCGCGCATGGCCGAGCCCGACCTGTACCCGCGCATCACCCGCCTGCTCGAGCGGGAGAACTACGCCTTCTTCTATGACCCGTCCGTCCGGCAGATGACGCACGGCTACCACGTGCAGCGCCATGAGCGCTCCAAAAACGTCTATGGCCTGCTGTACTCGGAACCGCGCCTCGGCAGCCTGATTGCCATCGGCAAAGGCGACGTCCCCGAGAGCCACTGGTTCAGCCTGGCACGCACCTTCCCGGCCGACTGGACCTGGCAGACCATGATCCCGCTCGAGCGCACCTCGCGCCTGGTGAAAGGCCACCAGGTCGTCGGCGGCTACTACACCTGGGAAGGCATCCGCTTCCTGCCCTCATGGGGCGGCAGCATGTTCGAGGCGATGATGCCGGGCATCGTCCTGGACGGGCAGGCGCATGCCCCCGCCAGCCTCGGTCGCAATGCAGTCGCCCATGTCGACATCCAGCGCCGCTACGCCCAGGAAGTCCTCAGCCTGCCAGTGTGGGGGATGTCGCCGAGCGCCAACCCGGCCGGCGGCTATGGCGAATACGGGATCGCCATCCTCGGCGTGAAGGGGTATTCGGAGGAGGTGGTCACCCCGCACGCCTCGGGCCTCGCCGCCATGGTCCGCCCCGATGAGGCGGCCCACAACCTGCGCCAGCTGGCCCAGCTCTATGCCATCTACGGCCCCTTCGGCTTCTACGATGCGGTCAACCCGATGACCGGGGACGTGGCCTACAAGTACCTGGCACTCGACCAGGGGATGATGTTCCTGGGGCTCGCCAACCACCTGCGCCCCCACCTGATCCAGCGCTACTTCGCCGCCGACCCCATCACCCGCCGCGTCCTCCCCCTGCTCGGGGCCGAAGATTTCTTCCAATAGGAGCGATCCCCATGGCCGACGTGGTGTTCGACAAGGTCCGCAAGCTCTACCCGGGCGCTGCCGCCCCGGTCATCGACGGGCTCGATCTTGCCGTGGCGGACGGCGAGCTTCTGGTCATGGTCGGCCCCTCCGGCTGCGGCAAATCCACCGTGCTGCGCATGCTCGCGGGCCTGGAGACGATCAGCAGCGGCGAGTTGCGCATCCAGGGGCGGCGGGTCAATGAGCTCGAGCCCAAGGCGCGCGACGTGGCCATGGTGTTCCAGGACTACGCCCTCTATCCGCACATGAGCGTGCGCG
>JBFMHC010000018.1:0-3673 GCA_040751755.1 Pseudomonadota bacterium | reverse complement strand
CGGACCAATCGGGAACATCCCGCCCGCCGAGAAGGAAGCCATGTACTATCAACAGCTCGCCCCGGCGCCCATGGCCATGGCGGCATGACTCAAATCAAACAGCCTCCGGAATTTCCGGGGCGGTTCACTGCGTGAAACTTTCTCGATCAGGATAAGCTCTTTTTCTTACTGAAAAGGGCCAGGAACCGCGAGTTTGACAAGAACTTCGAGATGGATTTCTTTTCGCCCGAGCGATTCACGAACTCCTCAGACGATCCCCCCAGGTCCAATGGGTGATCGATCGGTTTGCCGAGCACAGCATCGTGAGCAAGCCCACACTCGCCAAGGCGCTGCGCGGCATGCTGGACGATCCGAGAACACGGTTGCCGCACGTCGAGATCCACCGCCGCCTTGAATTACTCATCGGTAGGACGGGTGATTGAACACGAGGACGCGCACCGGTAGCGGTGCTGCTGTATCCCCGCTCGGTGGATTTGCTTGGAACAAGAAGAAGTAAGGACATGAAGAACGACAGCCCGCATCTCACTCGCCTCGTGCAGCGTGCACCGGTCGACCTGCTGCGCCAATTCCTGGCCAAGCCTGGCAATGCTCTCAGTGACGCGTCCCTTTGGGCCGAGGATGCCAAGCAGACCAGGGCCGCCCTGAAGCAGGCGATCCCCACCCTCCCGGATGCGGAACGCACCGAACTCAACCGCATCTGTGAGCGGATCGACCGGATGACCGACGAAGCCGGCGTTGAGGCGATCAACCAGGTCCGCGAGCAGATCTTGGACATCGATGCCTTCGACGGTCTGCATGACCAGTACGCGCGCAGCCTGTGGCTCTACATGAACGAGCCGACAAACTTCCACCGCGCCGAGGATGCCCGCTACGCCGATGAGTATCGCGGCACAGGTCGGATCTACAGCGCATTCAAGGGTCCGCAGAAAGCAAAGGTGAACCTCGCCGATGAGAGGCGTCAGTCCTTGCAAGAAGATCTCGCAAAACTCTTCCGGACCTCAGATCCCATCCTGCTGGACCATTTCGTACGCCCGCGCAGTGACCTTGAGCACGACGAGGACGTGGAACTGCATCAGTTCAGCATCCAGCACAACGGTGACCGGCAGAGCATCGAGACCATCCAGAAGGACGGCGATATCGGCCTCGTCTACTTCTGTCCCGCCAACTCGGTCAAGATCACCTATGAACCGGCGAACGGCGTCGTCGAGGTTTTTGCCCGCGACCGCAACCTCCGGTCCGAGATATTCAAGTTGTTCACCAAGCATGTACTCGGCCGCGATGTGGACGCCGTGGCTGTGCCCCTGCGCAATTACGACATCAGCAGCTTGGCGACTGAGCGGCTCTTTCCGGTTGTCGATCCGGAAATCGCCTCGGTTCGTGTCACCCAACTGCGGTTGAGGGTGGGTGCCAAGGGTGGAGCCCTCCTGCTGAAGGTGGGGGATCGGGACCCTCGCACGATCTACGGGCTTGCCGTTGAAGTCTTCGGCGACAACAACCCGTTGGAGCAGGCCTATCAAATTGATCAGGCGCGCATCGTGATCAAGTTCCACAAGGTTGCCGGCCAGCGTCGCGCCAAGACGCTCGTGATCGCCATCACCACGCCCAACGGCTGCAACATCAAAAGCCACACCGACAGGGATAGACAGTTGGCTGAGAAGTACATTCGCCTGTGGGGACTGATCGAATCGGACGAGGATGACGTCGGTGCCGAGCCTGAAAGCGTTCAAGAGCTTACTGCGGCTGTATGAGCTTCCGGAGGCGGAGTTCACTCAACTCCACCTTCGGCAGATCACGGAATCACGATCACTGATCGAGGCCGGGGCACTACGCGAGTCTCCCTTCCCTGATTCCATCCTCGTTCCCTATCACGACGAGGAAGTCCCCGTGGACATCGGGCCGGACCCTGATCGCTCCGGGATCTGGCGTTACACCTGCCCAGAAACGGGGCGGCACCTAACCGTGTCCGCAGCCGAAATCCAGCTGTACGCCGCCGATTATGCGTGGCTTGTCCAGAATCTCGCCGCGCAGCTCTCTCCTGGGGTGCAACCCGATCCAGAGGTTCTCATCCCGGGCGTCCTGTGGCACGCTGGGGCCCACGCCATCGGCGACCGGACCATCGACGTACTGGTGGCACGGCGCCTGGATGCCAACATCACGGCTGTCGTCGGGGTTTTGCAGGCACGCACCTTCCGGCAACCGACGCTCATCCTCGCCACCGGCCGACCGCGCCGCCCCCTTCAGACCAACGTCGGGCGCTTCATCCCACTGGCGCTGGCCGACTGCCTTCACGATCAGGGAGGCGAGGCGAGGCTCGATACCGGTTACCTCGCCCACGCCATCGGGCTACCGCGCGAGTCCCTGGTCACGGCCGATCAGGTTTACTTCGACCCGGCATCGGGCAAGCTTCGCCTACCCGGAAAGCCGGAGATCCAGTTCACGGGCGACCAACACATCGCGGTGGTCTATGAACTCTATCTGGCCTGGCAGCGCGGCTCGCCAAGTGTGAAAGGCGAAGAACTCCTGAATAAGGCCGGCTCATCTTCGCCGTCGATTCCCCAACTGTTTTCTGGCAAGAAAGACTGGAAGGTTTACATCGCCAATCCGAAGAAGGGTTGGTATCGCCTCGCTGTCTGATCACTCCTGACATCCCCTGATATTCCCCTCAATTCGCCCTGATATAAGGGGGGGCATGATTCGCTTCGTTACCTAACACCCAAAAGGAGCGAATCGTGAGCACCAAACACCTCAATCAACGCCAACTCGCCGAGCGCTGGGGGATATCGGAAGCCTCCCTGGAACGCTGGCGCTCGGAAGGCATCGGGCCGGTCTACCTGAAGATTCAGGGACGCGTGCTCTACCGCACCGAGGACATCGAGGCCTATGAGGCAGACTGCCTGCGCAAGAGCACCTCCGAGCGCATCAAGGCGGGAGGTGTGAAATGACCAAGGCGGGCATCCCATCCCCCGATCAAGTCCTCGCCACCCCTGCCGGCGAGCTTGCCGAGCTGCAAGCCGAGACGCTGTTCCAGCTTAAGAACGACGCCGCCGATCTGCTCTCGGCCGCCCGCGCCATCGTCGAGCACATCGACCGCGCCCTCGAGATCAAGTACGCCGAGCAGGCGCGCGCGCTGCGCCTGGCCGCAGGCAAGGACACCGGCGTCGTGCATTTCTCGGACGGGCACGTGCGCATCACCGCCGACCTGCCCAAGAAAGTCGAGTGGGACCAGAAGCTGCTCGCCAAGATTGCCAAACGCATCGCCGAGGGCGGCGAGGACCCGGCCGATTACGTCGAGATCACCTACCGCGTATCCGAAGCCAAGTTCAACGCCTGGCCTCAGACGCTCAAGAGCGCATTCGAGCCGGCGCGAACGCTCAAGACCGGCAAGCCAAGCTTCCGTCTGGCCCTCGTCGGGGAGGAGCAGCCATGAGCCTCCCCATCATCACCGCCGATCAACGTCTGGCCGAGAAGCGTGGGGTCAAGGGCGTTTTGGTCGGCAAGAGCGGGATCGGCAAGACCTCGCAGCTATGGACCCTGGCGCCCGAGGCGACCCTGTTCTTCGACCTCGAGGCGGGCGACCTCGCCGTCGAGGGGTGGGCCGGCGACACCATCCGCCCGCGCACCTGGCAGGAGTGCCGCGACTTCGCGGTGTTCATCGGCGGTCCGAACCCGGCGC
>JBFMHC010000017.1:0-61049 GCA_040751755.1 Pseudomonadota bacterium | reverse complement strand
CCACGAAGGGGCTTGCTGGAGCCCAAGAACCGTTCAGCATCTGTTTCGATCCCATCCTACGAAACGATATTGACCCTGAACTCGTCGCCACGAACGAGTGGGCGGGGTAGTGCAGAGGTTCCCTAACTAATAGTTAGGCATAACTATGGCTTCCGGTCCTCTCAAACACGTTGGAACTCCAGGCCAGAAAAAGGCCACGCGAGCACTCTTAAAATTTTGCCAAGAGCATGGGCATGCTCCTTTTTGGATTGAACATTTGGGAAAAATTAGCCAAGCCCTAGAGGCTCGGGATGTTGCAGAAATCAAATCCCTTGTTTCACTGATTAGGCGTGCTGGAATGGGATCATTCCATGACTGGTTTCCTTCTGTGGCGTTTCAGAACGAAGACGACGAGTACGTCGACTGTTTATTCAATGCACTTTACGGTTATTGGGCCGAGATGGTTAGCCCAATATTAAAGGTCGAAAATGCCTAACCCTTCGGTCAAGCGGGACGCTCCGCCGGCAAGCCGGCTCCGCGCCCCTTACCTCCAACGTTATGCGACTAGGCCGTTGATATGAAGCCATTACTTACATTCATTACCCTGTTGTGGGGCTCTATCTCTTGGTCTGGCGAGCCATCATACGCGTTTAATTCTGATGGATACGACAAGAGCACTGGGTTGCTCATTGTGCAGGTTGAAGCTGCGTCTGAAAAAGATGGGCTCGTTTCATCCTACGAACACCAGATAACAAAGAACCTGTTTATCTATAACCCGAGCACCAAGAAGGGGCGCAAGATATTTGACAAGTACTATGGCCAGATCACCGCTTATATCCTCGAGAGCGCACTATCCAAGGATGGAGAAATTGAATATCTAGGGACATCGTCTGGCCTGGCGAAGAACAATCAACAGATCAAAGCCAGACCGATACGGTCATCAATATTGATAGAAACTTTTAACAGTGCAACAAAGCAATACTCTGTCTGGAGAGCCGAGAAGCAGACAGGCTCGCCGATGGTTGTGTTTAGCTACAAGAAACCATCGTCGTGGCACATCGACACAAGGGCCGGCATCATTAGACTCATCTCACAAGACAATGAAAATGTTGTTGTCAAAGAGTATGCCTGGTAATCGCATAACCCGGCGTTCAACCCGGGCGCCCAAAACGCCGCTTCGCGTCGTCTTGGGCGCCAGTTAACTCCACGTTAGCAACGTGTTCCTCACCTCGAAAATGTCCACTCAAGTTCTATCTCGTCTGTCATCGCTAAGCCTGGGTCCCCTGGATGACCACCTCTTGGCGGTAAAACATAGGGCGGATCTGACGGGTATCCAGCGCTTTGTACTGGAGCTTCTCTATTTTGGAATCAAGGAGGCTCGTGCATGCCTGTTTGTTGGGCTTTTTTTCGCCGCCGTATTCTTGGTTCCTCGCCTTGGCCTCTGGGGCATCCCTCGTTACGACCTCCTTTTGATCATCGCGCTGGCCATCCAGGCTTGGATGGTGTGGACGAAACTTGAAACGATTGACGAACTCAAGGCGATAACGATCTTCCACATCGTCGGCTTCGTATTGGAGGCATTCAAAACCTCGAGTGGAATTAAGTCCTGGACCTACCCGGACTTCGCTTACACAAAAATTTTCGGTGTTCCGCTCTTTGCGGGCTTCATGTATGCCGCGGTGGGGAGCTACATCATCCAGGCATGGCGGCTGCTTGAACTACGCGTCGTCCACTATCCTCCCTATTGGATGACGTGGGTCATTGCGTTGCTCATCTACGTCAATTTCTTCACACATCACTACATCGGCGACTACCGTTGGTACATCGCAGTGTGTGCGCTTGGTCTTTATGCCAGGGCTACCGTGATCTTTCGTCCATTGGATCGCGAACGAAAGATGCCGCTCTTGCTGTCGTTTGTGTTGATCGGGTTCTTCATTTGGCTGGCCGAGAATATCAGCACATTCTTCGGTGTCTGGAAGTACCCGAACCAACTTGGCTCTTGGTCAGCGGTTCGTGTTGGCAAGTGGAGCTCCTGGTCATTGCTCGTGATCATGACCTTTACCATTGTGGCCAACCTCAAACACGTAAAGGCGCGAATTCATGTGCCTGCATGAGGTGTAGTGAAATGGACCACCCGCAAGCGACTTGTTCAGCCAATTACGCTAAACAATTGCGGTTGAATGCAATCTCCCCGTACCGACCTTGCACCCCTCGCCCAACTTGGGCATAAGGGCCGCATGTCCGCATCGCAGCCCCCGAATCACCCCCTTCCTCCCGCCATTTGCCTGATGGGCCCCACCGCCAGCGGCAAGACCGACCTGGCGGTGGCCTTGGTGGAGCGCTTCGCGGCGACGCGGCCGCTGGAGATCATCAGCGTCGATTCGGCCCTGGTGTACCGGGGCATGGACATCGGCACGGCGAAGCCGGACGCGGCGACGCTGGCGCGCGCGCCGCACCATCTGATCGATGTCATCGACCCCACCGAGGCCTATTCCGCGGGGCGCTTCAAGACCGACGCGCTGCGCCTGATGGCGGAGATCACGGCGCGCGGCCACGTGCCGCTGCTGGTGGGGGGCACCATGCTGTACTTCAAGGCACTGAAGGGCGGGCTGGACGAGCTGCCGAAGGCGGACCTGGCGATCCGCGCCGAGCTGGAGGCGCGTGCGGCGCGCGAGGGCTGGCCGGCGCTGCATGCCGAGCTGGCGCGGCTGGACCCGGAGACCGCGTGGCGCCTGGAGCCGAACGACGCGCAGCGCATCCAGCGCGCCCTGGAGCTGTGCCTGGGCACGGGCGGACCGATGTCCGCGCTGCTTGGCAAATCGGGGGAGGCGGAGGCGTTGCCCTACCGCCTGCTGGAGCTGGCCCTGGTGCCCTCGGATCGGGCCTGGCTGCACGAGCGCATCAACCGGCGTTTCGGGCTGATGCTGGCGGCGGGATTCGTGGACGAGGTGCGTGGCCTGCGCGCGCGTTACCCCTTGCACGCCGGCCTGCCGTCGATGCGCTGCGTGGGCTACCGCCAGGCCTGGCAGTTCCTGGAGGGCGAGATCGACGCGGCGCAACTGGCCGAGCAGGGCCAGGCGGCGACGCGGCAACTGGCGAAGCGCCAGCTCACCTGGCTGCGCGGCTGGCAGGGGGCGGTGGAGCTGGATTGCCTGGCGGCGGATGTGACGGAGCAGGCGGCGCGGCGGGTGGCGGGGTTCGTGGGGGGCTGAGGGACGTTACCCCGGCGCAGGCCGGGGTCCAGTGCATTGCGCTTTCTGGATTCCGGCGTGCGCCGGAATGACGGGCCTGGGGCGATGGTTTGTGGTGCATCGGGGTGTGGCACGGCGACCTGTCGGTCGCCCCCTCTCCCCGGCCCTCCCCCGGTGGGGGAGGGGGTGTGTCCCTATGCCTCGTGCGCCTCGCGCAGTTGCAGGCGCCACATCTCGGCGTAGCGGCCGTCGCGCGCGAGCAGGGCCTCGTGGCTGCCGCGCTCGACGATGCGGCCGGCCTCCAGGACGAGGATCTCGTCGGCGTCCACCACGGTGGAGAGGCGGTGGGCGATGACCAGGGTGGTGCGGTTCTCGGAGATGCGCGCAAGCTCGCCCTGGATGGCCTTTTCCGTGGCGGTGTCGAGCGAGGAGGTGGCCTCGTCGAACACCAGGATGGGCGGGTTCTTGAGGATGGCGCGGGCGATGGCGACGCGCTGCTTCTCGCCGCCGGAGAGCTTGAGGCCGCGTTCCCCCACCACCGTGTCGTAGCCGTCCGGCAGGGCGGCTATGAAGGCGTCCAGGTGCGCGGCGCGCGCCGCCTCCAGGACCTCCGCGCGGCTGGCCTCGGGGCGGCCGTAGGCGAGGTTGTGGTAGAGGGTGTCGTTGAACAGTACGGTGTCCTGCGGGACCATGCCGATGGCGGCGCGCAGCGAGGCCTGGGTGACCTGGCGGATGTCCTGGCCGTCGATCAGGATGCGCCCGCCGGTCACATCGTAGAAGCGGAACAGCAGGCGCGAGAGGGTGGACTTGCCGGCGCCGCTGCTGCCCACCACCGCGACCTTGCGGCCGGCCGGGATGGCGAAGTCGATGCCGTGCAGGATGGGCCGGCGCGCGTCGTAGGCGAACTGCACGGCCTCGAAGCGCACCTCGCCCTGGCCGACCTGGAGCGGCCTCGCGTCCGGCGCGTCGACGATCTCCGGGGTGCGGTGCAGGATGTTGAACAGCTTCTCCATGTCGGTCAGGGCGTTGCGGATCTCGCGGTACACCGTGCCGAGGAAGTTGAGCGGGATGAACAGCTGCAGCAGATAGGCGTTCACCAGCACCAGGTCGCCGATGGTCATGCGCTGGTCCGCCACGCCCTGCGCCGCCAGGGCCATCATGGCGGTGACGCCGCAGGCGATGATCAGGGCCTGGCCGCCGTTCAGCCAGGCGAGCGAGATCTCCGAGCGCACCGCCGCCTCTTCCGCCGCGTGCAGGTCGTCCCTGAGGCGGCGCGCCTCGTAGGCCTCGTTGTTGAAGTACTTCACCGTCTCGTAGTTGAGCAGGCTGTCCACCGCGCGCGCCTGCGCCAGGGCGTCGGTCTCGTTCATGGCGCGGCGGTGCTTGAGGCGCCAGTTGGTCACGGTCACCGTGAAGGCGATGTAGACGACGAGCGTCATGAGGGTGATGCCGCCGAACCAGGGGTCGTACTTGGCGAACAGCACGCCGGCCACCATGAGGATCTCCAGCAGGGTGGGGGCGATGTTGAACAGCGAGAAGTTGATGAGGAAGCGGATGGAACGCCCACCCCGGTCGATCTCCGCCGCCACGCCGCCGGTGCGGCGCTCCAGGTGGAAGCGCAGCGACTGCGCGTGCAGCTTCTGGAACACGTCGTGGATCACGCCGCGCATGGCGCGCTGCAGGACGCGCGCGAACAGGCCGTCGCGGATCTCGGTGAAGGCGGTGTTGCCGAAGCGCAGCAGGCCGTACAGGAGGATGAGGAAGGTGGGCAGCAGCAGCGCTGTATCGGGGTGCTGCAGGCCGTCGACGATGTCCTTCAACACCAGCGGAACGGCGACGTTGGCGAGCTTGGCGCCGAGCAGCAGGGCGAAGGCGGCGAGCACGCGGCCCTTGTATTGCCACACGTAGGGGAACAGGGCGAGCGCGGCGCGCCACTGGCTGAGGGTGATGCGCGGGGCCATGGTGTCGGAACGGATGCGGTCGTGCGCCATGTCGGCAAGGGCGTTTTGGGGACTGGCGAGGTTAACCGAAAGTGGCGGGGCGTTTCAGCCGCGTCGCTCAGGCGGTCTTTTGCTCGAACAGCAGTTCGGTGGCCTTGTCGGCGGTGATCGGGCGGCTGTAGAAGTAGCCCTGGTAGGCGTCGCAGCCCAGGTCGCGCAGGTAGGCGAGCTGCTCCTCGGTCTCCACGCCCTCCGCCACCACCTTCAGGTTCAGGCCCTTGGCCATGGCGGTGATGCCGGCGACGATGGTGGCGCCGCTCTGGTGGCTGTTGAGGTCGTGGATGAAGCTGCGGTCGATCTTCAGCGTGTGCACCGGCAGCTTCTTCAGGTAGGAGAGCGAGGAGTAGCCGGTGCCGAAGTCGTCGATGGAGATGTCCACGCCCTGATCGGCCAGCTTGCGCAGCTTGGCGACGGCATTTTCCACGTCGCGCATCAGCGCGCTCTCGGTGATCTCCACCTCGATGCCGCTGCCCCTGGCGCAGCCGCCCAGCAGGGTCTCCATGAAGCGGTCGACGAAGCGCGGGTGCTCGATCTGGCGCGCCGAGATGTTGACCGCCAGGGTGGGCGCGGGCAGGCCGGCGGCGCTCCACAGGTTGGACTGGCGGCACACGGTGCCGAGCACCCAGTCGCTGATCGGGTTGATGAGGCCGCAATCCTCGGCCACCGAGATGAAGTCGTCCGGCAGCACCAGGCCGCGCTTCGGATGGTTCCAGCGGATCAGGGCCTCCATGCCGCGGATGCGCTGGCTCTCGATGTCCACCTGCGGCTGGTAGTAGACCTGGAACTGGCCCTCCTGCAGGGCGTGGCGCATGTCGTTCTCCACCGACAGGCGGCCGGAGAGGGCCTTGTTGAGGTCGCTGGTGAAGAACTTGAAGTTGTTCCGGCCATGGTCCTTGGCGTGGTACATGGCGATGTCGGCGTGCTTGATCAGGGTCTCGCGGCTGTCGCCGTCCTCCGGGTAGAGGGCGATGCCGATGCTGACGCCGATGAAGATCTCGTGGCTGTCGATGTGGAACGGCGACTTCAGCGCCGCGAGGATCTTCTCGGCGATGAACACGGCGTTGTCGCGGCTGCGGATGTGCGGCAGCAGCAGCATGAACTCGTCGCCGCCGATGCGCGACAGGGTGTCGCCCTCGCGCAGGCAGGCCTTGAGGCGCTGCGCCACCGCCTGCAGCAGGCTGTCGCCCACCGGGTGGCCGAGGGTGTCGTTCACCACCTTGAAGCGGTCCAGGTCGAGGAACATCACCGCCATGTTCTGGCCGTGCCGCTTGGCCTGCACCATGGCCTGGCCGAGGCGGTCGTTGAACAGGGTGCGGTTGGGCAGGCTGGTGAGCTGGTCGTGGTAGGCCTGGTGGGTGATGGTCTCCTGCGCGCGCTTGCGTTCGCTGATGTCGCGCGCCACGCCGTAGGTGCCGAGGAACTCCTTCTGCCCGTCCGTCTGCGCGCGGTACATGCCCATGGCGGAGAGCTCGACCACGACGTGGTTGTCCTTGGCGGAGGCGGCCAGGCCGGTGAGCAGGTCGTCCTTGCGGCGCAGGCGCAGCTCGTGGTTGCGCGTGGCGCGTTCGCCGGTGCGGCGTTCGTTGAGGCGGTAGCGGGCGTTGTCCGTCTCGCCGGGCGGCACGATCACCAGGTAGTCCTGGCCGATCAGCTCCCCCGGCCCATAGCCGAGGATGCGCTGCACGCTGTCGTTGAAGAAGGTGAAGCGGCCCACCGCGTCCAGGGTGTAGATCACGTCGGGCGAGATGTTGACCAGCAGGCGGTACCACTCCTCGGAATGCTCGACGCGCTGCTGCAGCTGCTGGTTGTCGCGCTCCAGGCGCACGCGGCCGACCGCGTTGCGCACCGTCTGGATCAGCTCCGCCGGCTCGTAGGGCTTGCGCAGGTAGTCGTAGGCGCCCAGGCGCAGGGACTGGATGGCGGATTCGATGGCGTCGTCGCCGCTGGCGATGATGATGCGGCAGTTCGGCTGGTTGGCGCGCAGCCAGGCCATGATCTCGTGGCCGGTGGCGTCCGGCAGGTGCAGGTCGAGCAGGGCCAGGTCGTAGGTCTGCTCCTCCAGGCGGGTGTAGGCCTGGGCGCCGTTGAGCGCGGTGTCGATGCGGTCGACGAGCGGCGCGAGCAGGAGACGCGTGCTGTCGAGATAACGCGGTTCGTCCTCGACGATGAGCATGCTCACCAGCGGGGGCCGATTGTGCGCGTTGGACAGGTTCTGCATTCGTCTCTCTTGTCTTTCCCGTCAAGGGGTTAAGGCATTGGCCCGGTTCATCGCCCCTCGGGGGATACCCCTAACGGCAATGATATCTGGAATGTCGTACCGGCAGTGTTGCTCTTGAATGTGATGAAACCGTTAAGTGACTCGGCGAGCGTCTTGACGATCGCCAGGCCGAGGCCGGCATGGCCGTCGCCCTTGTCCGTGGCCACCTGCTGCCCGAACAGCTCGTCCACCTTCTCCGCCGGGATGCCGGGGCCGGAATCGGCCACCAGGATCTCCAGGAAGCGCTCGCGCCGGTGGCTGGTGACGGCGGCGGTCTCCAGGCGCACGGTGCCGCCTTCCGGCGTCGCCTCCAGGGCGTTGAGCAGCAGGTTGAGGACGATCTGCTTGAGCTTGTCGCGGTCGTGCGGCAGGCGCGGCAGGCCGCCTGCCAGCAGAGGGGTGACCCGCACACCCTTGGCATGCCAGGTGGGGGCGGTGACCTTCACCATGTCCTCGATCAGGGCGTTGATGTCGGTGTCCTCGTCCAGCTCCTCGGGCTGCGGGTCCTCGTGCAGCAGTCCGCGCACGATGCGCACGGTGCGGTCCAGCTCCTCGTGGATGATGCGCAGCTCGTCGGCCACGGGGGCGTCGTCGCCCAGCTTCACCTTGAGGATGGCGAGGTAGTTCTTGATGATGCCGAGCGGGTTGTTGACCTCGTGCGCGGCGCGGCGCACGCGCGCGGCGAGGGCGCCGGCCTCCGTGCCGACGCCCGACGCCCCCGTCTGCGCGAGGATCGGCGCGCTGCCGCTCAGCTCGCCCAGGCGCGTGTAGTGCCGGGGGTCGGCGGCCAGCTTCTCGAGGGCGTCGCGGTCGCCGCACACCAGCAGCACGCCGCGGCTGCCGCCTTCCCCCACCGGCAGGGCGGCCAGGCCTTCGGCGTTGGCCTGGCGGATCAGCTGCTGGTCCAGCACCGCGCCGTCCGCCGCGTCGCGGTACACGACGACGCAGCTGCGCGTGTACAGGGCGCGTACCGCGGCGGTGTTGCTGCCCTCCATGCGCAGGCTGATGGGCGGCGGCGCGTCCGCGCCGAGCGGGCGCGATTCCAGGGTGCTGTTGCGCTTGTTGAGGGCTAGGTAGACCGGGTCGTAGAGGCCTTCCTCGGCGGCCAGGCCGTTGGCGAGGGCGGCGATCGCCGCGTCCGCCGTCTCGCCGTGCGCGTGCGCGGCGGCCTCCAGGCGGCCGTAGCGGACCACCTCGTCGGCGATGGCGCGGCCGGGGATGGCCTGGATCGGTTCGCCGAGTCGTTCGGCGTGCTTGCGGGCGTCGTGAAGCATTTCCCTGAGGGCTTCCGTGGCAATGGGTTGGGACAGGAACACCCCGTCCGCCGGCGGTGAGACGGGGTCGCGGGTCAGGCCGGGCAGCAGGCGGTGCGCCGCCAGCGCGCAGCGGACCAGCGGCGCGGCGTCGCGCAGGCGTTCCGCCGGCTCGTCGAGGTAGCGCAGCACGTCCGGCAGGAAGCTGCGCAGGGGCAGGCGTTCCAGGCGTTCCAGGCACAGCAGGCGTGCCGCCTCGGGGGATTCGGCGTGCCGCACGAAGGCGGGCAGGTGGGTGAGCAGGCCGGCCAGCCAGGCCTCTTCCAGGTTGCGGTAGCCCATGGCCTCGGCGAGGGCGCGGCTGAGCACGGCGGCGGTGACCGCCTGGCGCCAGACCAGGTCGAGGCTGGACGCGTCCTCGCCGCCGGCGGTCAGCTGCGCCACGGCGCCGGCCAGCGCCAGCTGCTTGAGCGCGCTCGCGTCCAGCTCGGCGAGCACCCGCTGCAGGTCCATCGCGGAGAGCAGGGCGTGCGGGTGGGCGCTGGCGATGATGCGCAGGGTGTGCAGGCACAGGGTGGGGTCGAGGAACAGCAGGCCGCGCGCCTCCTGCCCGAGGTGGTGGCTGCCGCCCATCTCCAGCAGCAGGCGCGCCAGGATGCCCGGATGGCTGACGCACTCCGGCGTGGCCGGGGTGGCGGTGGGCGTCTTGGGGGTGCTGCGAGCCATGGGGTGGATGAAATGCGGCCTGGACTGTGATCTAAGTCACAAGCAAGGATCATGCCTTTCTTTGGTGCATGGAAAGGCCCTGTGGATCAGGCGTTTAGGTGGGGGTGTCGGGATTCCTTGCACATGGTTGTAAAGAATTCCGACGCTTGTGACGGCCTCAGCCGCCGCTGTCGCGCAGCAGGCGAAACAGGGCGCGGCTGGATTTGGGCGGCTTGTTCTCCGCCGCCTCCTTGCGGGCGTTGCGGATCAGCTGGCGCAATTGCTGCGCGTCCGTGTCGGGGTGGCCGGTCAGCCAGTCGGTGACGGCGCGGTCGTCCGCGAGCAGGCGTTCGCGCCATTGCTCGAGGGCGTGGAAGGCGGCCTTGGCGGTGTCGGATTCGCCGCGCACCTCGGCGAGCTGCTCGGCGATATGTTCGGCGTCCACGTCCCGCATCAGCTTGCCGATCAGCTGCATCTGGCGGCGGATCGCGCCGTGGCTGGTGATGCGCTTGGCCTCCAGGACCTCGGCGCGCAGGGCGTCGGGCAGGTCGAACTTCTCCAGCCGCTCGCGCGACAGCTTGACCAGCTCCCTGCCCATGTCCTGCAGGGCGTTGGCGTCGCGCTTGCGCTGGCTCTTGCTGGGGCCGGCGTATTCCTCGAATTCCTCGTCTTGCATGGTGGGCGGCGGTGGCTGAAACAGGGTTGGTATGATAGCGGCCTTCTCACCAACTGCCGCCGATCGCCGTGTCCGATACCCCCTTCAGTTTCACCCCCCAAGCCCTGAGGGACCTGGCTGGCCAGGTGCTCGAACTGGCCCGCGCGGGCGGCGCGAGCAGCGCCGAGGTCGAGGTCTCGGAAGGCAGCGGCCTGTCCGTCTCGGTGCGCCACGGCGAGATCGAGACGATCGAGCACAACCGCGACAAGGGCCTGGGCGTGACGGTCTACCTGGGGCAGCGGCGCGGCCATGCCTCCAGTTCCGACTTCTCGCGCGACGCGCTGGCGCGCGCGGTCGAGAAGGCCGTCAGCATCGCCCGTTTCACCGCCGAGGACGACTGCGCGGGCCTCGCCGACCCGGCGCAGTTCGCGACCGCACAGCCGGACCTCGACCTGTTCCACCCCTGGGCGATCGCGGTCGAGCAGGCCGCCGAGCTGGCGCGCCGCTGCGAGGCGGCGGCGATGGGCGTGGACGCGCGCATCACGAATTCCGAGGGCGGTTCCTTCTCCAGCCAGAACGCGCAGTTCGTCTACGCCAACAGCCTGGGCTTCGTCGGCGGCTATCCCACCAGCCGGCAGAGCGTCTCCTGCGCGGTGATCGCCGAAGCGGACGGCGCCATGCAGCGCGACTACTGGTACACCACGGCGCGCGCCGCGGCGGACCTGGACGAGATCGCGGCGGTGGGCCGGCGTGCCGGCGAGCGCACGGTGCGGCGCCTGAATGCGCGCCGCCTGTCCACGCGCCAGTGCCCGGTGCTGTTCGAGGCCCCCATCGCCACCGGGCTGATCGCCAGCTTCGTCTCTGCGGTCTCGGGCGGGCATCTGTACCGCAAGTCCTCGTTCCTGCTTGACAGCCTGGGGCAGCAGGTCTTCCCCGAGTTCATGCAGATCCAGGAGCGCCCCTTCCTGCCGCGCGGTCTCGCCTCCTCGCCCTTCGACTCTGAGGGCGTCGCGGTGCAAGACCGCGACGTGGTGAAGGACGGCGTGGTGCAGGGCTATTTCCTCTCCAGCTACAGCGCGCGCAAGCTGGGCATGCAGAGCACCGGCAACGCCGGCGGCAACCACAACCTGATCGTGCCCTCCACCGGCGAGGACTTCGCCGCCCTGCTGCGCCGCATGGGCTCCGGCCTGCTGGTCACCGAGCTGCTGGGCCACGGCCTCAACATGGTCACCGGCGACTACTCTCGCGGCGCCGCGGGCTTCTGGGTGGAGGACGGCGTGATCGCCTACCCGGTGGAGGAGATCACCATCGCCGGCAACCTCAAGGACATGTTCCGCGACATCGTCGCCATTGGCAGCGATGTGGAGACGCGCGGCTCGCGCCGGGTCGGCTCCATCCTCATCGGCCGCATGACCGTCGCCGGGGAGTGACGGCGTGAGGTTCCTGCTCGGCCTCGCCGCCGGCATCGACCGGCTCAACCAGGTCGTCGGCCGCGCGGCGATGTGGCTGGTGCTCGCCGCCACCCTGATCTCGGCCGGCAACGCGGTGGTGCGCTACGGCCTCAACACCAGCTCCAACGCCTGGCTGGAGATCCAGTGGTACCTGTTCGGCCTGATCTTCCTGCTCGGTGCCGGCTACACGCTGCGGCACAACGGCCACGTGCGCATCGACATCCTCTACGGCCGCCTCGGCCGGCGCGGCCAGGCCTGGGTGGACCTGCTGGGCGGCCTGCTGTTCCTGCTGCCGATGAGCGGCATCCTGGCCTGGCTGGGCTGGCGCTTCTTCCTCTCTTCCTATGCCATCGGCGAGGTGTCGCCGGACGCCGGCGGCCTGGCGCGCTGGCCGATCAAGCTGGCGGTGCCGCTGGGCTTCGCCCTGCTGTGGCTGCAGGGGCTGGCGGAGGTGATCAAGCGCGCCGGCGTGCTGTGGGGCGGCGTCGAGTTGGAGGCCGAGGCCAGCGAGGAGCGCGTATGAGCTTCGAGTTCATGGCCCCGCTGATGTTCTTCGGCCTGGTGGTGTTCCTGCTGCTGGGCTACCCGGTCGCCTTCTCGCTCGCCGCCAACGGCCTGTTGTTCGCCTTCATCGGCAGCCAGATGGGCTTTCTCGGCTTCGACCAGCTGCAGGCCCTGCCGGGGCGGGTGTTCGGCATCATGTCCAACGCCACCCTGCTGGCCATCCCCTTCTTTACCTTCATGGGCCTGATCCTGGAACGCAGCGGCATGGCCGAGGAACTGCTCGACAGCCTGGGCCAGCTGTTCGGGCCGATCCGCGGCGGCCTCGCCTATGCCGTGATCTTCGTCGGCGCCCTGCTCGCGGCGACCACCGGCGTGGTGGCGGCCTCGGTGATCGCCATGGGCCTGATCTCCCTGCCCATCATGCTGCGTTACGGCTACGACGCGCGCCTCGCCAGCGGCGTGATCGCCGCCTCCGGCACATTGGCGCAGATCATCCCACCCTCGCTGGTGCTGATCGTCCTGGCCGACCAGCTCGGCGTCTCGGTGGGCGAGATGTACCGCGGCGCCATGCTGCCGGCGCTGCTGTTGACCGGGCTGTACGTCGGTTTCGTGTTCGCGGTGACGCTGTTCCGCCCGGCCGCCGCGCCGGCCCTGCCTCCGGAGGCGCGCACGCTGCAGGGCGGCAGGCTGTGGCTCAAGGCCCTGAGCTCGATCATGCCGCCGCTGGTGCTGATCTTCCTGGTCCTCGGTACCATCTTCCTCGGCGTCGCCACGCCCACCGAGGGCGGGGCGATGGGCGCCGTGGGCGCGCTCGCCCTGGCCCTGGCGAAGCGGCGCCTGAGCCTGGAACTGCTCAAGCAGGCGATGGACTCGACGACGCGCCTGACCAGCTTCGTCATCTTCATCCTCATCGGCTCCACAGTGTTCTCGCTGGTGTTCCAGCTGCTCGACGGCGACACCTGGGTGGAGGGGCTGCTCTCGGCGCTGCCGGGCGGCGAGCTGGGCTTCCTGATCGTCGTCAACCTGCTGGTGTTCGGCCTCGCCTTCTTCCTCGACTTCTTCGAGATCGCCTTCATCATCGTGCCGCTGTTGGCCCCGGTGGCGGAGAAGCTGGGCATCGACCTGATCTGGTTCGGCGTGCTGCTGGGCATCAACATGCAGACCTCGTTCATGCACCCGCCGTTCGGTTTCTCGCTGTTCTACCTGCGCAGCGTGGCGCCGAAGAGCGTGCGCACCAGCGACATCTACTGGGGCGCCATCCCCTTCGTGCTGATCCAGGTGGTCATGGTGGCAGTGGTGCTGGCCTTCCCCAACCTGGTGATGACCAAGCAGGCGCACGTGGAAAGCCAGCCGGTGCAGATACAGTTGGACGATACCGGCCCGCAATTCCTGCCGCCGCCCTGAGAAATAAACCGACAGCGATTCAAGGTTTCCACGTTCATGCCGATAAGTTAGACTGCAAATCAGCAACTTACGCATGGATTGTGAGGTGAGGCATGAATAAGCTCGTTTTGATCGCTGCCGTTGGTGCCCTGACGGCGACCGGCTGCGCCACCAAGGAGTACGTGCACGAGTACGTGCAGGCGCAGATGAACCCGGTCAAGGAACAGGTCTCCGGCCTGGACAAGCGCGGCGAACAGAACGCCGCGGCGCTCAATGCCCTGGGCGTCTCGCAGTCCGAGATGAAGTCGACGCTGGCCGGCCACGACGCGCGCATCGGCAAGAACGAGGCGGACATCGCGCAACTCTCCAAGACCGCGCAGGAGGCCCTGGAGCGCGCCAGCGCGGCGGGCAAGCTGGCCACCGGCAAGCTCGTCTACGAGGTCGCGCTGAGCGACGATACCCTGCGTTTCAAGGCGGACAGCGCCGTCCTCGGCAAGGAGGCGAAGGCCGCGCTCGACGCATTCGCCGCCCGGCTGAAGAGCGAGAACAAGGGCGTGTACGTCGAGATCCAGGGCCATACCGACAGCCGCGGTGAGGCGAACGCCAACCTCCGGCTCGGCGAGGCGCGCGCCCAGGCGGTGCTGCGCTACCTCAACATGAAGGGCGGCATCCCGCTGCACCGCATGTCGGCGATCTCCTACGGCGAGGGCCAGCCGGTCGCCAGCAACGTCAACCGCGCCGGGCGCAGCCAGAATCGCCGCGTGGTGCTGGTCGTCCTGCAGTAAACTCGCCCCCCGCAGCCGGCGCGCAGCGGCCACCCGCTCCGCGCCGTTTTCTTTTCTGTCTCAACGGAGCGTTTCCATGTCTACTGTGACCACCCCCAGCGGCCTGATCATCGAGGACCTCGTCGTCGGCGAGGGCGCCGAGGCGGCCAAGGGCAACCGCGTCAGCGTCCACTACACCGGTTGGCTGACCGACGGCAGCAAGTTCGATTCCAGCGTCGACCGCAACGATCCCTTCGACTTCCCGCTCGGCCGAGGCCATGTCATCCCCGGCTGGGACGAGGGCGTGGCGGGCATGAAGGTGGGCGGCAAGCGCAAGCTCACCATCCCGCCGCACCTGGGCTACGGCCAGTACGGCGCCGGCGGCGTGATCCCCCCCAACGCCACGCTGGTGTTCGAGGTGGAGCTGCTGGCAGTCGGTTGAAGGAAATTTGAAAAGACGAGGGCAGGCGATGCCTGCCCTCCCCCTCCCCCTTGAGGGGGGAGGGTTGGGGAGAGGGTGAGGCGGGCGTAGCCCGCCTTTTACGTCCAGCCGTGCTCCCTTTCACGCCCGTCACGCAACGGGTCGGTCGGATTCAGCGGCTGCCGTAGTAGAGGAAGTTGGCGTAGTTCGCCTCCGCCACCTTGAACCATTGCAGCTCGGCGTTGCGAAACTCCTTCCAGGGCCCGTAGATGCGCGCGAAGTCGGGGTTCTTCGCCGCCTCCTCGTCATACAGCGCGAACGCGGCCTTCTGCGCCGCCTCCAGGATGTCCTTCGGGTAGGCGTGCAGCTTCACGCCCTGTTGCACCAGGCGCATCATGGCCTGCGGGTTTTGCGCGTCGTAGCGCGCCAGCATGCCCACGTTGGCCTCCACGCAGGCGGTCTCGAAGGCCTGCTGGTAGGCCTCCGGCAGTTCGTTCCACTTCGCCATGTTGACGAAGAAGGAGAGCTGCGGCCCGCCTTCCCACCAGCCCGGGTAGTAGTAGTGCGGGGCGATCTTGTGGAAGCCCAGCTTCTCGTCGTCGTAGGGGCCGACCCACTCGGCGGCGTCGATGGCGCCGCGCTCCAGGGCCGGGTAGATGTCGCCGCCGGCCAGGGTCTGCGGCACCGCGCCCAGCTTCGCCATGATCTGCCCGCCGATGCCGGGGATGCGCATCTTCAGGCCCTGCAGGTCGGCGAGGGAATTGACCTCCTTGCGGAACCAGCCGCCCATCTGCACGCCCGTGTTGCCGCCGGGGAACTGCACGATGTTGTATTTCTTGAACAGCTCGCGCATCAGCTCGATGCCGCCGCCGTGGTACATCCACGCGTTCTGCTGCCGCGCCGTGAGGCCGAAGGGCAGGGCGCAGTCGAAGGCGAAGGCCATGTTCTTGCCGACGTAGTAGTAGCTCGCGGAATGTCCGCACTCGACGGTGCCGTTCTGCACCGCGTCCAGCACCTGCAGGCCGGGCACCAGTTCGCCGCCGGCATGCACCTTGAGCTGGAACTTGCCGCCGGTGATCTTGGCCAGGCGGTCGGCCAGCACCTCGGCGGCGCCGTAGATGGTGTCCAGGCTCTTGGGAAAGCTGGAGGCGAGGCGCCAGTGGACGGTGGGCAGCTCGCCCGCGGCGGTGGTGGCGGCCTGCTTGCCGCAGCCGGGCAGGGCGAGGGTGGCGGAGGTGGCCAAGCCGGCGCCGGCACCCTTGAGAAATGCGCGTCTTTGCATGGGGGGCTCCCGAGTCAGAGGATGGTCTAAGGGGTCAATGCGCCGCGTGCTGCGGGCGGATGCGGACAATCACGTCGACGCTTTCCGCCACCATGCCCTCGGGCAGGCGCGGCAGGCCGGCGAGTTGGACCGAGTCGGCGGGGATGTCAGTCAGCTCGCCGGTCTGCGTGTTGTAGAAATGGTGGTGCGGGTGGGTGTTGGGGTCGTAGAACACCTTGCTCGGGTCGACGATGACCTCGCGCACCAGTCCCTTCTCCAGGAACAGGCGCAGGGTGTTGTAGACGGTGGCCTTCGAGGTCTCGCTGTGGCGGGTGTTCACCGCCGCCAGGATCTGCTCGGCGCACAGGTGCTCGCAGCGCGAGAACAGGACGCTGGCGATCTCCACCCGCTGGTGGGTGGGCGAGATGCCGTGCGCGCGCAGTCGTTCCGTGACGTCCGCGCGGCTCGTGGGGCTGGTTGGCGTGCTCTGCATGGAGTGCGTGTCGGGCAGTCGTTCGGGGCGATTCTAGTGGGCAACCCAGCCAGCGTCTAACCGCCGTGGGGCGCCTGCGCGTCGCGCAGCGGCATCTCGATCTGCACGACGAACTCGCCGCCGGCGATGAAGTGGGTCATGCGCGCCTCGGCGTCGAAGTGCAGGTCGAGGCGCTCGCGGATGTTGGCGAGGGCGATGTGGTTGCCCGTGCGCGTGCTGGCGGCGCCGAGGTAGGGATTGCGCACCACGATCACGAGACGGTCGCCTTTGGCGAAGATGTTGATGTTCACCTCGCCGCCCATGGTCGAGGGCTCGATGCCGTGGATCACCGCGTTCTCGATCAGCGGCTGCAGGATCAGCTGCGGCACCTCCGCGCGCAGCGGCGCCCCCTCGCAATGCCAGCCCACAGTGAGGCGTTCCCCCAGCCGCATGGACTCCACCTCGGCGTAGGCGCGCGCCAGTTCCAGCTCGCGTTCCAGTGGCACCAGCACGCGTGGCTCCGCCATGAGGGCGCGGAACAGATCGGCCAGGTTCTCCAGCACCGCCTCCGCGCGCTTCGGCTCGCTGCGGATCAGACCCAGCACGGTGTTCAGGCTGTTGAACAGGAAGTGTGGCCGGATGCGCGCCTGCAGGGCCATGAGCCGGGCGTCGGCGAGGGCGGGCGAGAGGGTGAGCTGGCGCCAGTGGAAGTAGAAGAAGATCAGGGTCGCCAGGAGGGCGGCGAGCAGGCCGGAATGCAGGATGCCGCTGTCGAAGGCCTCGGGCAGCGAGATCGCGAGCAGGGCATGCGCAAGCATGGTGGCGCAGGCGGCGAGGGCGATCGCGATCCGCGCGCCTTGCCAGAAGCCGAATCGCATCAGCCATGGGGCGGCCAGGAACAGCAGCAGCAAGGCCGCAAGAAGCCCGGTTTCAAAGAGCGGCGTCCCCTCGGCCATGGCCAGGACGGCGGCGGCCGGCTGTTCGTGCGCGATGAATCGGTGGGTGAAGTGGACCGCCTCCGCCAGCAGGATCGCGCGCAGGATCGTGCCCAGGTTGCGGAAGTCCGGGACCTGGCCGCCGCCGTTCGCGAGGCTAGGCGCCGGGCCAGACATAGGGCGTCGGATCGAGGGTGGTGGGGCTTGCCAGCAACAGCTGCGTCAGCAGCTCGGCCGAGGCGGGGGCCATGGTGACGCCGTAGCGGAAGTGGCCGCTGTTGATGTACAGGTTGGTCAGCTCAGGGTGGCGGGCGATGGTCGGCAGATTGCCCGGCGAGCCAGGGCGTAGCCCGGACCATTGGTGAACCAGCTCGGCATCGCGCAGGGCCGGCAGGGTGTCCAGCGCGAACTCGAGCAATGCCGCCTTGGCATCGCCCGTGCAGGTCTTGTCGAAACCGGCGTCTTCCAGGGTGCTGCCCGCCAGGATGTGGCCGTCACGGCGCGGCACGAGGTACTTGCCATGGCGAAACACGATGTGGTTGAGCGTGCCTGGGGCGGCCTTGAACAGCAGGATTTGCCCCCTGACCGGCGAGATGCGCAGGCCCAGGGCCGCATCACCCAGCAACCTCCCGCTCCAGGCGCCGCTGGCGATGACGTAGCGGTCGGCGTGGAACTCGCCGTTCGGGCCGAGCGCGGCCTCCACGACCCCGTTACCGTGGCGGAGGCCCGAGATGCCCAGATGGTCGAGGATGCGGATGCCCGCCTGGCGGCAGGCCGTCTCGATCGACTTGGCCAGGCGCGGATTGCGTGCCTGCGCGACCTGCGGCAGCCAGAGCCCGGAGCGCGGGGCCTTGCCCGTATCCGGTGCGGTGGCGGAGTAGTCCCAACCATGCTGCCGGCACCAGGCGAATGCGGCGTCGCGATCGAAACTGCCCTCGACCAGCATGCCGCATTGCCAGTATTCGGGGTCGACGGCGGTGTCCCGCCTGAGCCGCTCGGCCAGCTCCGGCCACAGCGCGCGACCGCGCTCGGTCAGGGCGTTGATCTCCTCGCCATAGTCCCACGGCAGCAAGGGCGAGAGGATGCCGGCGCCGGCCCAGGTGGACTCGCGCGCGACCGCGCCGCGGTCGACCACGGTCACGTTTAATCCCCGTCCGGCCAGCGCCAGGGCCGTGAGCAGACCGTTGATGCCGGCGCCGATGATCAATGCGTCCACGTTTGGTAGAACCCTTTCAAACAGTAAAAATGTCCGCTCATCGCCCGCATGACCGGCGATGTGGGGGCATCGACTACCCTACGACTGTGGCAGGATACGCCCCGTCCGGTCGAGAGTTTGCTTGCGACTCAAATGGAAAAAAAGACATGAGAGGTTTCAGGAGACACCACGGTTTTACCCTGATCGAACTGCTGGTCACCATCAGCATTGCGGTGATCTTGATGACCTTGGCCGTGCCGAGCTTCATGGACTTCGTGCGCAACAACCGGCTGACCGCGCAGACCAACGACTTGGTGCTGGCCTTCGCCTATGCCCGGAGCGAGGCCGTGAAACGGGGCGTGCGGGTGACGGTATGCAGCCGTTCCAGCGATACGGCCTGCGCGGCATCCACGACCTGGGATGGTGGCTGGTTGGTGTTTGTGGACAACAACGGCAATGGGACGTGTGATTCATGCAGCGGTGGTGGCGGTGATCTGGTCTTGCAGGCGCACGGGGGATTGGATGGGGGCAATACCCTGCGGGCAAACGGTGCGTTCGATCATGCAACCTTCAATAGCAACGGTTTCAGCTCTGGCTTCGCGGCCACCTTGACCCTGTGTGATTCACGTGGTGCCGATGAGGCGCGCGCGGTGATCCTCTCGAATCAAGGCCGTACCCGCCAGGGGACGGATGGCGCGGATGCCGACAGCATTGTCGAAGACGGTAGCGGGAGTAATGTGTCATGTCCGCCATGATTGAGCAGCGCGTCCATCAGCAAGGTTTCACCTTGTTGGAAATCCTGGTGGCGATTGTCGTCCTATCTCTCGGACTGCTTGGCCTGGCCGGTCTCCAGGCGGTCAGCCTGCGCTACAACCAGACCGCCTACTATCGTTCCATCGCGACCCAGCAGGCCTTCGACATGGCGGACCGGATCCGGGCCAATCTGGCGGGGGTGCGGGCTGGTAATTACAACAACCTTTCCGGGACATTGTCGACGATCGTCGCCGTTGACCCAAACTGCGTGACGACCACGGCAGGGTGTTCGTCTTCCCAGTTGGCCACTACTGACTACAGACAGTGGCGCATCATCAACGATGCGCTGATGCCGGGTGGCGGCGGGACGGTATGCCTGGACGACCCCGGCACGGCCGCAGTGGATTGTCTGGCGGCCGGTTCCTACAACCGTGAATGGCCCTTTGTCATTACCGTTACGTGGACGGAAAAGACCGCTCCGACAGTGGCCAATCCCCAGGGTGTCATCACCCAGAGTTTTGTGACAAGGTTCAGGCCATGAGCGACCGCTTCTTTCAGTTTTCACCGGGTCGTCCCTTGTCAGGAAGTGGCCAAAAACGCCAGTTGGGTCTGAGCTTGATCGAGCTCCTGGTCGCCATGACCCTGACCTTGTTGCTGGCCTTGGGAATCGGAACCATCTATACCGGCAGCAGCCAGACCTTTCGCTCTCAGGAGGACCACGCGCGAATCCAGGAGGCTGGACGTTTTGCCTTGGACGTGATCGGTCGCAGCGTTCGCCAGGCAGGCTATCGCGATGTTTCCAGTCCCAACGTCAATCCCGACATTGCCATCACGTGGACGCCGATCACTGGCACGAATGGCAGTGGCAGCGCCCCCGATACGATTGCCCTTCAATACCAGTGGACCAGTGGCGACAGGTCATGCGATGGAGATTCGGCCGGTGCGACGGGAAACCTGGTTCGGGATGGCTATAACCTCGATGCTGCCAACCTGGAGTTGCAATGTGATGGCGTGATCGCGGCATCGCCTGCCGCCTTGGGTGCGGTGCCCTATGGGGAGCCGTTGGTCGACGGCATCGAAGACCTGCAGTTCTTGTATGGCATCGACACCGATGCGGACCTGTCGGCGAATCGCTATGTCAACGCCGGAAGCGTGGCCAATTGGGGGCAGGTCGTCAGCGTCAAGGTTTGCGTGCTCGTGCATTCGACCCGCCTTGGCAGCGCCGCGTCGCAACGCTATCTCACTTGCAATGGTGCGCTTGGAGAGGACACTACGGCCGGCAATGACTTTGCCGTAGCCGGCGATACCAGCCTGCGGCGCACCTTCATCGCTACCTTCAATCTACGTAACCGTGTGGCAAGCATGCCTTGACCTGATGATGAATGACATGAGTCGGATGCTCCCCATGCGTAGCACTTCTCGCCAAGAGGGTGCTGCGTTGCTGACTGGACTGATTTTTCTGGTGATCCTCACCATGATCGGCGTCACGGCCTCCCGCATGTCAGGCCTGGAGGAAAGGATGTCAGGCAATATGCGCGACCGCGCCCTGGCCATGCAGGCGGCGGAGATGGCGCTGCGCGATGCGGAAAGGGACGTCGGCAATGCGGTGCCGGCCTCCGCGCGGGGTATTACGGGGTCTTATCCGGTCGGCACGGCGGATTGTGCCGGCACAGCCGCGGCCACCGACAACGGCGTCTGCAATAACGGCGCGGCGGGCTACGCGACGCCATTGTGGTCCAGCGGTGGGCACCAGGAGTACTGGGACGATGGAGCTAACAATAGCGTCGGCTATGGCTCTTTCACCGGAGCGACCGCCATTGCCGGATTGCCTGTTCAGCCACGCTATGTCTTGGAGCGGTTTGTGAAGGACTTCGGCGGCAAGGCCTATTACTACCGGATCACCGTGCGTGCCCAAGGCATCAACGCAAACACCGTTGTGTGGCTGCAAGGCACCTATCGGGCAAACTGAGCCCAAGTGGAGGTCGAAATGCTTGGAAATGTCTCTCGCAGTTCGTTGGTCGTGGTGCTGTCGCTGGCAGTCGCCCAACTGGCATTCGCCGATACTGAGATCGTCGGATATGTGGACAAGATCACGACACGGCATGTCTGGATCGGTGGACAGGTCTACCCCCTGGTTAGGGGGGGACACCACGAATCTGAGATTGCCCCCCCATGAAGCCACGGAATGTCTGATTGGCCAACGTATCACCTGCGGGACCCTGGCTGGCGTGGGCTATATCGACAAGGCTCGTGTGACGGTGAGGAACGGCGTGGCGTTGCGCATCGAAGTCCTGGAACAGATGCAGTAACTGAGGAGCGATGAGATGAAGCGGACCTTGATTTCCATCCTGTCCGGAGGGGTCTTGCTCGCGACCCTCGCGGGTGATGTTGGGGCCGTCACGATCGACGGTTTTCCCATGTTCCTCATGAACCGGGTGAACCCGAACGTCCTGTTCGACATGTCCATCGAATCGCCGATGGTCGGCGCGGCCTATAACGACCAGCCCGATGGCTCGTGCACGGGGCGGCCGGCAAACGAAAGTGGCTATGCCATCGGCACGTGTTACTTCAAGACGGAAAAGTATCTCGGCTATTTTGATTCAAGTAAGTGTTATAGCTACGACACGGCCAACAACCGATTCAATCCGGTTTCAGGCAAGACCTATACGATCGGTTCGACCGCGACGTGTTCCGGTGACTGGAGTGGCAACTTTCTCAACTGGGCCACGATGACGGCCATCGATGAGTTTCGCTGGGCCCTGACGGGAGGTAACAGGAGCAGTGATACATCGAGCCTGACCGTACTGCAGCGTGCCAACCAAACCCTAAGCAAAGGACATACCTGGTTTCCCTTGAAAAAGATCGGCGCTGGAGTTGGCCCCGGCAATGTGGCGGCCAATACCGTCACGCCATATTCGGATGCGACGATCTATGTCTACAGCCACGGCACGCAGTTGGATGTGGGCACCAGCACGGCGACCAACCAGAAGTTCACCAACCGTTATGTCAGGGCGAAGGTTTGCGATTCCGGCGCGGGTTTGGAAACGAACTGCAAGGCCTACGGCAGCAGCAACAAGCCCACAGGCCTGATCCAGACCTACTCGGACAAGATGCGGTTCTCCTTGACGAGTTATCTGCTGGACAGTACGCAGAGCCGTGATGGAGGGGTGTTGCGTTCCAAGATGAAGTACACGGGGCCGTATCAGTATGTCATCGGCACGGGGTCGGTCGCCAACGCCAACAAGGAGTGGAGCGAGACTGATGGCACGTTCATCGCCAACCCGGACCCCACGGCGGCAACCGCTAGCGGTGTCTCGAATAGCGGCATTATCAATTACATCAACAAGTTCGGCGGTGCCGGCTACAAAGGGTCGGACCCCGCTGGCGAGTTGTATTACGAGGCCCTGCGATACTTCAAGAACCTTGGTCCGACCCCCGAATACAGCTCGGTCAATACCAATGGGACCGGTGGCGTCATCGGTTCGGGAGACTCCAGGCTGGACGGCTTTCCTATCATCACCACCTGGGATGATCCGATCCAGGCGTGGTGCCAGAAAAATTTCATCGTCGGTATCAACGACGCCAATCCGTGGCTGGATAAGCGGTTGCCAGGCACCTACTTTACCTGTGACAAGGCGGGGACTTCGGGTTTGCCCGCGAGTTTCACCGCGAGCGATTGTGGCGAACCCAGCAATCCGGACAGTTCCATCAACGTGCGAACCCTGACCAATACGGTCGGTTTCCTCGAGGGCTTGAATGGGGCCGCGTGGAAAAACGATGGCACCACCTGGAGCAGCGTGGGTACGGTTAGCACCGAGACGGGGATAAACGATTCCGTTGGCTATTTTTCCGGGGATACCAGTCCAGGCTCCTGCGTCAACAAGACCCTGGTCAATGGCAGTGGCAATGTAGGGCTTGGGGAGGTCCTGGGGACATGCCCTTACCCTGCCAAACAGAATTCCTACTACATCGCGGGTATGGCCTACTACGCCAACACACAGGACATTCGCCCGGATTTGAGCGATAAGCAGACGATCACCACCTATATGATCGACACGCAGGAGTATCAGTCGAACCCCCTCGACGGCAACAAGAACATGCTCTGGCTGACAGGGAAATACGGTGGGTTCATCGATAGCGACGAGGATGGCAATCCCAACTCGTCTTCGTCCGGTAGCACGACCTCGGAGTGGGATAGCGACGGAGATGGCGTGCCGGACAATTATGTGTTGGCCACCCAACCCGATAAGTTGGTGACGGGGTTGAACAACGCGTTCAACGACATCATCAGGAGAACGGGTTCTGCCTCGGCGGTGGCGACCAGCACCATGGAACTCAAGACGGGCAGCCGAAAATACCAAGCCAAGTTTGTCAGCGATGAATGGAGTGGCACCCTCGAATCGACTTTCCTGTCCACCAATAGTCTTGAATGGGACGCGAGGACGCAACTCAACAACCTCGTGTCAAGTTCCACGGATTCACGGGTGATCATTACCAAGGCGGGGACGGCCGGGGTCGCCTTTCAGTGGGGTAACCTGACGGGGCCCACGACGACGGCAGGTACGCAGCAGGATTTGCTGGATCGGGACGAGATGGGGGTCAAGGATAGCCGGGGCAGTGACAGAGTCGGTTATCTGCGTGGTCAAAGCCAGTATGAGGGGGCGGCGGTCGGGACATTCCGCGAAAGGCCGAGCAGCAAGCTGGGAGATATCGTCAATTCGAGCCCGTGGTACGTCAATGCGCCGTCCGCGCCCTACGCGGATGCGGACCACCCGGGCTACAGCACCTTCGTGAGCGATTTCAAGAACCGCTTTCCCGTCGTCTACGTGGGTGCCAATGATGGCATGCTGCATGGGTTCAATGCGTGTGAACTGCCTGTCTACGACACGGCGACTCCCCCCAACCTCGTCAGTGGTCAGCCAGGATGCACCGCCGCACAGCAGGGCCAGGAAGTGATCGCCTATGTGCCTAGCAAGGTGTACGCAAATCTGAGTTGGCTGACGGCCCAGACCTACCGTTCCAATCCGAACAACCACAAGTATTTCGTGGATGGCTCGCCGATGGTGGGCGATGCCTACCTGTCCTCAAGATCGAGTTGGCGCAGCGTGCTGGTCGGTGGACTCAACTCCGGTGGCAAGGCCTACTATGCCCTGGATGTCACGAACCCGGCGGATAGCAGTTTGGCGACCAAGGGGCCCACCTTTTCCGAAAGCAATGCCGCCTCCTTGTTGTTATGGGAATTCACGGATGACGATGATGCGGATTTGGGTTTGACCTACAACTTGCCTCCAATTGACCAGGATACCGGCATGCCGAAGCAAATCGTCAAGCTGAAGCCGTATACGGGATATCCGAATGGTCGGTGGGCGGCCATCGTCGGCAATGGTTACAACAGTACCAACGGCTATGCCGCGCTCTATGTGATCTTTCTCGATGGGCCTACCGGCACGGGAAGCACCTGGACGCCCGGTACCGATTACGTGAAGATCGTCGCAGAGAAGTCTACCGGTGGAGGCAACGGCCTTTCCTCGCCTTATCCGTACGATACGGACAGCGATGGTTATGTGGACACGGTCTACGCGGGAGATTTGCAAGGCAATATGTGGCGCTTTCTCGTCGGCCCGAATTCGGGAAGCAGCCTTTATTCGGGGGTTGGTGCCGATCCGAGTACATGGAAGGTGGCGTTTTCTGACCCGAATTGTGCGACCACCGTCCCTTCGACATGCTCCCCGCTCTTTACCGCCAATGATGGAGCCTCTCCGAGCCATGTCCAGCCGATCATTTCGCCTCCCGTGGTCACGCGCCATCCCAGCAACGGCTTGATGGTGCTGTTCGGCACGGGGCAGTACATGTCCTCCGGCGATGTCCTGAGCGCGGACACTCAGACGTTTTACGGCATCCAGGATACGGATGCCGTGGTGTCCGGGCGAGGGCTGCTGGCGGGGCAGACATTGACGACAACGATCCCGGCGACCGTGACCGCTACCTCGCACCCAACCCTGACCGCGCCGGACGTGGAAAAGGGCTGGTACGCCGACTTTCCGATCTCCGGGGAACGGATCAGCGGGCGTCCTGCGGTGCTCGGAGGGCTGGTGTTGTACGACAGCATGACGCCTAGTACGGAGGCTTGTACCGGGGGTGTGACAAGCCGCTTTTTCGCACTCAACTATTCGACGGGCGCGATGGCAGCGTATGCGGTGTTCGACACCAATAATGATGGCAGCATCAATGCCTCGGATGACATCGTTGCGGGCATTTCGACCGGTAATTCTCTGGGCGGTTCGACAGTCATCAAAGGCAGCACCATCACCGGCGCCACATACACTTGGCTTGCGTCACAGACCGACGACACAGGTGGCTCGACCCAGTCCGGGGGGGGGAAATTCGGCACCGGCGGAAATGTCCGCGTAAATTGGCGTGAAATCACACAGTAAGATGGAGCAAGGATGAACACGAGTCGGCAGTCCCTTCCCGGTTTCGCGATAGCGGGCATGACACTCATCGAGTTACTAGTCACCGTTGCCATCGTGGCCATCCTCGCCGGCATTGCAGTGCCTTCGTATCAGGAATACATACGTCGGGCCAACCGAGCAGATGCCAAGAGCGTCCTGCTTGAGACGGCGCAGTTCCTTGAGAGGAATTACACCACCAACGGTTGTTACCATCGTACCGACGCTTCTTGCACGACGGCGGCGGCGACCGCTCCCGGAAACGTCACTCTCCCATACAGCCAATCCCCCAGGTCAGGTACAGCGAAATACGCGATCGCCGTGTCGTACTCGACGACGGCACCCTGCACCTTGGGGCAGTGCTTCTCCCTGACTGCTACACCAACGGGAGGATATGCCGACCCGGATTGCGGCACGCTGGGCTTGACCCAGGCCGGGGCCCAATCGAGTTCCTCAGGTACTGCGGCGGATTGTTGGCAAAACTGAATCGCCCTGTCAGAAGTAGACACCCGAGCGCCTTAAACTTGAGGCCCAACAGGAGGTGTCATGAGCAGTCAGCGTCACCCGGTAGAATTCAGAATCGAGGCGGTCAAGCAGATCACGGAACGGGGTTACCCGGTTGCTGAGGTTTCGGCCCGTCTCGGGGTATCCCAACATGGCCTATATGTCTGGCTGTGGCAGTACAGGTTGCCTGCTGAGCAGCGCCAAGAAGCGCAGGGCCAGGCCGCCGAGATTCGGCGTCTGAGGGCGGAACTGAAGCGGGTGACAGAGGAGCGTGACATCCTAAAAAAGGCCGCCGCGTACTTTGCCAAGGAGTCCCGTTAAGGTACGCGTTCACCCGTGCCTACGAGGGGGGGCATCCGCTGCGAAGGCGGTGCCGGATGATGTCGGTGCACCCCAGTGGGTACTACGCCTGGCGGGCACAACCGGAATCGCCTCGGTGCAAGGAGGACGTCCGTCTCACAGCCCTGATCAAGCGGTTCTGGCTCGCGAGCGGAGCGGTGTATGGCTACCGCAAGATCACGGACGACCTGCGCGATGTCGGTGAGCGTTGCGGCAAGCATCGCGTGTACCGCCTGATGCGGCTGGCGGGACTCCACTCGCAGATCGACTATGGCCGGCATCCTGGGCGACCCTCTGAGGTGGCACCGAACCATTTGCAACAGCAATTCGTGGCCACCAGCTCAATCGGGCATGGGTGACGGATATTACCTACATCCGGACCCACGAGGGCTGGTTGTATCTGGCGGTGGTGCTGGACCTCTTCTCACGCCACGTGGTCGGCTGGTCGATGCGCAGCCGCTTGGATCGGGAGTTGGCCATCAACGCATTGATGATGGCCGCCTGGCAGAGCCAGCCCAGGCATGAAGTCATAGTGCACTCCGACCAGGGCAGTCAGTTCAGTGTTGATTCTGGGGTGGTTGGTGACGCGGATGTACCCCCAGACTTGCCGCCCATGCCTGCCGCTTAACCCGAATGGGCCGTGAAGAGACGGCGAGAGAGTTGGCGGGCAATGCAGCCGGCAAAGTGATGGGACCTGGCGCACTGATCCTTGCCACCTGATGGCCAGTTGGATCGGTCTGTTTTCTGGATGGAAGGCATGCTTTCACGCGAGTTTGCGGCATACTTCGAGAAATACTGCTAAGGAGATGTCGGGAGTGAGTGTCGTGGTCCGTTCCTTATGTAAGCAAAGGCGAGTGTCTGTCGTTGCCGGTTTCACCATGATCGAACTCGTTACCGCGATGGCCATCGTCGGCCTGCTCATCGTCGTCGTGATCGCTTCCATCTATGACCACCAGTCGCACAAGGCGAAGCGCAAGGCGGCCCATCGCCTGCAGGAAGTGGCCGAGTGGATGCACATGCAACACGCCCACCTGAACAGCTATGCCGCAATCCTGCCGGCAGACTGGAGTGACCGTGACGCCGAGGCGGGCTACACGATCACCGTTGCGAGGCAACCGGTCGAGGCCAGCGATCCCGCCGCGCGCTTTCCAGCCGTCGGCGCCGACGCCTTCACCCTGCAAGCGGCATTCGCGGAGGGGGATGCCTGCGGCAGCCTGTTGCTCGATCAGAGCGGGCGGCGTGGCGTGACGGGCGCCGGTGCCAGGGTCGCCGACTGCTGGGACTGAGCCGCAGCGCAGCGTCCGGACACAATGCCCGAGGTGTCGGGTGCCCCTCTTTCAAACGTAAATGAACGCGACATTACTCGCCGTATTGAGGCTGCTTTCCCGCGACGCATTCCTGTCCGGCGAGCAGATCGCCAGGCAGGTCGGCTGTTCCCGCGCCACCGTGCACAACCTGGTGCGGCAGGCGCCCGATCTGGGGGTGGAGGTGCATGCGGTGCAAGGGCGCGGCTATCGGCTCGCGCGGCCGCTGAACTGGCTCGATCCGGCTGGCCTCGCAAGCGGACTGGCGGCGCTGGGGTTCTCGCACCGGCATCTCGATCAGGTCGGTTCCACCAATGCCTGGCTGCTCGAAGCGGCGCAGGGCGGGGCGCCGCACCGCACCGTGGTGACCACCGACTGGCAGACGCACGGCCGTGGCCGCCGCGGCCGCACCTGGCAGGGCGGGCTCGGACAGGGCCTGACCTTTTCCCTGCTCTGGCGCTCCGGCCGGCCCCTCGCCGAACTGTCCGGTCTCTCGCTGGCGGTGGGCGTCATGCTGGCCGAGGCCCTGCAGGCCATGGGCCTGGAGCAGGCCAGGGTGAAATGGCCGAACGACCTGGTGGTCGGTGATGCCAAGCTGGCGGGCGTCCTGATTGAGCTCAGTGGCGACATGCTGGGCCCCAGCGCCGCGGTCATCGGCATCGGCCTCAACCTGCGCGGCGGCGACGCACTGAGCAAGGCGCTCGGCCAGCCGGTCACGGATCTCGGCGCGTACCTGGGCGAGGGCGTGGACGGCAACGCCGTCCTGCTTGCCCTCATGGCCGCGCTGGATCGTGGTCTGACGCGCTTCGAGCAGGCAGGATTCGCCGCCTTCCATGCCGCCTGGGATGCCTGCCACGCCTACCGCGGGCGTCAAGTCACGCTGCACCCCGCGCAGGGGGCGGGCATCACCGGCGAGGTCCTGGGGGTGGACGAACACGGCGCGTTGCGACTGCTGACGGCGGAGGGGGAGCGGCGCTTTCATTCCGGCGAGGTGAGCCTGCGCGGGGCGCTGCCATGATCCTGCTCGTCGATGCCGGCAACAGCCGCGTCAAGTGGCGCGTGCAGCAGGCGGGGCAATGCCTCGGCGCGGGCAACGTGCCGACCGCCCAGGCCGATGCGCTGCGCCAGGCCTGGGCGCTGTTGCGGCCCGTGGTGGCGCTGGTCTGCTGCGTCGCCGGCGCCTCGGCGCGGCAGCGCATCGCCGAGGCGCTGCCGGTCGCGCCGGATGCCGTGCGATGGCTGGCCGCCGAGGCGACAGGACACGGCGTGGTGAATCATTATCGGCCGCCCGAATCGCTCGGCGCGGATCGCTATGCCGCGCTGGTCGCGACGCGTCGCGGGCTTGCCGGTGCCTGGGTGGTGGTGGGCGTGGGCACCGCGCTCACCGCGGACATGCTGGGTGCCGAGGGGGACTTCCTCGGCGGCTGCATCTGTCCGGGCCCCGAACTGATGCGGGATGCCCTCTCGCAGGGGGCCGCCGGGCTGGCAGGCGTCCAGGAGGCGCCCGACGTCGACGGCACGCACGCGCCGCTCGACACCGGTGCCGCCGTGACGCAGGGCATAGGCCTCGCCCTCGCGGGCGTGGTGGCCGGCATGTGCGAGCGGCTGGCCAGACAGTCGGCGCAGGCGCCGGGAATACTGTTGTTCGGAGGGGCGCGGCGTGCGTTGCGGCCGTTCCTCTCCGGCCATGTCGAGGAGCGTGAGGATTGGGTATTGGAGGGATTGGCATGGATCGCCCGGGATATGGGTTTCGACGCCTGATCGGCTTGCTGCTGGTGCTCAACCTGGGCACCCTGGCGGCAGGGTGGGCGGGGTCGCACTGGCTGGCGCAGCGGTCGCCGCTGGTGGCCTACAACGCGGAGAAGATCCGCCTGCTTGACGAGGCGCGGCCGGAAAGGCCGGGCGAGCCGGCACGCGCCGCCGCGCCGGAGGCGGTGACGGCGGACACGGCCCCCACGGCACCTGCCGCGGAGGCCCCGGCGTGTCTGGGCTGGGCAACCCTGGACGCCGATGGCCTCGCGCGCGTCGAGGCGCATTTGCGCGAGGCGGGGGTGGTGGCCGCGGACTACGACCTGCTGCTGGACAAGCGGCTGGGCTGGTGGGTCTACCTGCCGCCTTTCGAAAACGCCGGCGCCCTGAAGGTGGTGATGGAGGACGCGCGCGCCAAGGGCATCAAGGACATGGCACCGGTGCGCAGCGGCCCGATGCGGAACGCGCTCGCCCTCGGTGCCTTCCCGAGCCATGCGGCGGCGCGCGCGCACGCCGAGGCGATGGACAGGAAGGGGCTGCGCGGCGTGCGCTACGGCCCCCGTCCCGGTTCCGGCTTCGCGCGGCTGGCGGTGTTGCGGGAGTCGCCGCACATGCGCCAAGCGCTTGCCGCGTCCTGGCCCGCGGGGCTGGCACCCGCCGCTTGCCCCGAGGTGTCGACGGAGGCCGCGCCGCGTCCCTAGTCAGGGCGATTGCGGCGCATGCCGCGCGGCGATGTGAACGGCCGCGTGGCTAGTCGTTCTGGTAGGTCTGCATGCGGCTGTACAGGGTGGTGCGGTTCACGCCCAGCATCTTCGCCGCCTGCGACAGGTTGCCGTGGGTCATGGAGAGTGCCGCCTCGACGTAGCTCTTTTCCCACTGCCGCATGATCTGGTCCAGGTTGAAGCCGTGCACGCTGCGCAGGTGCGTCTTGGCGTAGTCCTGCAGGGCCTGCGCGTCGGTCGGCATGGGGATGCTGGCCGGGTTGACCATGTCCATGTCGAATTCGCCTTCCAGCTCGCGCGCGCCGACCTGCTGGCCGGCGTACTTGGTGGTGAGGCGGATGACGATGTTGCGCAGCTCGCGCACGTTGCCGGGGAAGTGATAGTCCAGCCACAGGCGTTGCGCCTCCGGCGTGAGGGTGAACGGCGCGGTGCCGACCTCGCGCGCGTAATGGGCGCGGAAATGATCGAGCAGGACGGTCTTGTCCTCGTCCTGCTCGCGCAGTGCGGGGACGTGCACGGAGAACACCGAGAGGCGGTGGTAGAGGTCGCCGCGGAAGCGCCCCTCGCGTACCTCCTTGCGCAGGTCGCGGTTGGTGGCGGCGACGATGCGCGAGTTCGAGAAGCGGCTGCCGGTCTCGCCGACGCGCTGGAACTCGCCGTTCTCCAGCACGCGCAGCAGCTTGGCCTGCAGTTCCAGCGGCAGTTCGCCGATCTCGTCGAGGAACAGGGTGCCGTCGCGCGCGTCCTCGAAATAGCCGGAGTGGGCCTGGGTGGCGCCGGTGAAGGCGCCCTTCGCGTAGCCGAACAGGGTCGGTTCCACCAGGGTGGGCGAGATGGCGGCGCAGTTGAGCGCGAGGTAGGGCTTGCCGGCGCGCTTCGACCACTGGTGCAGGCTCCTCGCCACCATCTCCTTGCCGCTGCCCGATTCGCCCTCGATGAGCACCGGGAAGGGGGCGTCCGCATAGAGCCTGATCTGGTTGCGCAGCTTGTCCATGGCGAAGCTGGTGCCGACGATGCCGCTGGTCTCCTCCGCCGGTGCCGGCGCGGCCGCGCGCTGGTCGAAGCGCAGGGCGGAGAGCAGTGCCTCCTTGATGCGCTCGGGTTCCGCGGGCTTGCCGATGAAGTCCATGGCGCCGAGGGCGCGCGCGTGGCGGGCGTTCGCCTCGTCGTTCTGCCCCGAGAGCACGAGGATCTTGATCGTGTTGGAGTGGTTCAGCAGGTCGGTGATCAGCGCGAAGCCCTCGTCCGGCTTGTGCTGCGCGGGCGGCAGGCCGAGGTCGACGAGGGCCAGCGGCGGCGGCGCGTCGAGCTGGGTCAGCAGGCTCTTCACCTGCTTGCGCGTCTCGGCGACGTAGACCTCGAAGTCGTTCGAGAGCATGAAGTGCAGGGTGTCGGTGATCAGCGGGTCGTCGTCGACGATCAGCAGTCCGGGTTTGCTCTTGGCATTCACGCGCGTGTGTCCTCCTGCGCCTTGCGTGGGGGGCTAATTGAGTGGGGTGTAGACGCACATCAGCCAGCCGTCGCCCTTGTCGAGGACGGAGTCCAGCTGGATGCGCCGTGCGCCTTCACCGCCCTGCAGTGTGTAGTGGCGGCCGTGCGCGTACTTCGAGGACTCGAGGACCAGGGCCGCGCCTTGTTCGTGTCTCGGGAAGTGGAGGACGGAGGCGGCGGCCGGTTCGCCGGCGTAGGCGGAGTCGTCGACCGCGTAGGAGAGGTTGCCGTGCTCCACCGAGACGTCCAGCTTCGCCAGTTCCGGCGTGTCCGGCAGCAGGTAGATGCCGATCTTGCGCCAGTCCTCGTCCTGGCGGCTGATGCGGCGGACGATGCCGATGCGCCAGGGGGCGGCGGCATCGAGGCGCAGCGCGAGCAGCTTGCCGACGCGCACCCACTCGCTCTGCTCGACCTTGAGGGCGATGCCGATGCCGTTCTCGCTGATGTCGCGGATCGGCCAGCGCTCGATGTTGAGTTCGCTCTGGTTCTGCTGGCGCTGCGCGACGGTGTTCTTGGTGCGCTCGGTGACGAAGCCGTACAGCTTGATGTCGAGGATCTCCTCCGGGCTCAGGGATTGCGAGGTGTGGATGCCGGTGGCGATCTCGTGGTCCTGATGCATGCGCTGGCAGATGGTGGGCAGGTCGCGGATCACCTCGCAGCGGCCTTCCGCGGCCTCGCGTTCGGCGACGCGCCGCTCGCGCTCGCTGGTGGGCTCCCACTCGTTGCTGACGTAGCTGATCAGGTCATAGCCGTCCGGCAGGCGGAATTCCTCTCCCAGGCCGAGCGAGGCGGCGTTTGCGCCGCTCTTCAGGGCCGTCTCGGTCTGCGCCAGTTTCGCCAGGACCGGCCCGGTGCTGACGTAGCGGTACGTGGCCTCGGTGCTGGTGTTGGCGCGGATGCGGCGCAGGCCCTGGCCATGCGCGGTGTCGACGATGAAGAAGTGGCGGTTGGGGTCGTAGGCGGTGTCGACCTTGGTCAGCTCGGACCAGTTGTACAGCCAGTGGTCGACCATCTCGATCTGCTTCGCGGTGAGGCTGCCGGAGCCGAGCGGCGAGAGCAGCAGGGCGCGGGCGTACTCCTCCATGCAGCTGGTCTGCTTGGCCTCCTGTTCGTAGAGCTTGAAGCGCTGGCCCTGGAAGTTGTCGAACTCGGCGATGCGGTAGAGGTTGTGCATCCGCATCCACAGCTTGTCCTCGGCGCGCTCGTAGCGGAAGTAGCGCCACTTGAAGATGTCGGCGAAGCCGCGCGTGGCGCGCGCGGCGATCAGCGGGATGAAGGGCTGGATCTTGTTGCCGCCCGGGTGGGCGACGAAGTCCATGATGAAGGCGTGGTAGCCGCGCGTGATCTCCCAGTAGAAGGCGTGGACCGCGGTCCACAGGCGCGACTCGATCACCTTCGACATGCGCGGGTTGCGCAGGTATTGCTGGCACAGCGAGTACTGCATGTCGCGCGCCTGTTCGTCCAGGAGCATCAGCACCTGCAGGCGCTCCTTGGACATGGCGAGTCCGGCGTGGTTGAACTGGATCAGGTTCTGTACCACCTGCTCCTGGGCGGAGTAGATGTCGCCCGTGGGCAGGTTCTGCATCCAGCGCGAAACCGTTTTCAGGTCGCTCAGCGGATCGTCGCTCGAACCGCCCTTGCGCTTGAAAAAACCGAACATGCTTGTGCCGTCCCTTATTGGTTGAGTTTTCCGCCGATCCAGGCCTGGGCCTCGCGCAGCGCGCCCGGCAGCTTGTCCGGCTCGCTGCCGCCCGCCTGTGCCAGGTCGGGTTTGCCGCCACCCTTGCCGCCGACCTGGCCGGCGACGAAATTCACCAGTTCGCCGGCCTTGACGCGCGCGGTCAGGTCGGGTGTCACCGCGGCGATCAGGGCGACCTTACCATCCTGGACGCTGCCCAGCACCAGGACGCAGGACTTGAGCTTGTCGCGCAGCTTGTCGGCCAGCTCGCGCAAGGCCTTGGCGTCGGCGCCGTCGACCTGCGCGGCGAGCACCCTGGCGCCGCCCACGTCCGCCGCCTGCGCGGCGAGGTCGTCGCCCTGGCTGCTGGCGAGCTTGGACTTGTAGCGGTCCAGTTCCTTCTCCAGGGCCTTCACCTGCTCCTGCATCTGCGCGATGCGCGCGGCGAGCTCGGCGGGCTGCGCCTTCAGGCAGCCGGCGGCCTCCAGCAGTGTGTCCTCCTGGCGCTGCACCATCGCCACCGCGCCCATGCCGGTGACCGCCTCGACGCGGCGCACACCGGCGGCCACGCCGCTCTCGGCGACGATCTTGAACAGGCCGATGTCGCCAGTACGCGCCACGTGCGTACCGCCGCACAACTCGCGGCTGCTGCCGATGTCGAGCACGCGCACCTCGTCGCCGTACTTCTCGCCGAACAGCATCATGGCTCCGGTCTTCTGCGCCTCTTCGATCGGCATGACGCGCGCCTGCGTGGCGGCGTTGGCGAGGATCTCCGCGTTGACCAGCTTCTCGACGCGGCGGATCTCCTCGGCGGTCATCGGCTGGGCGTGGGCGAAGTCGAAGCGGGTCTTGTCCGCGTCCACCTGCGAGCCCTTCTGCTGCACGTGTTCGCCCAGCACCTCGCGCAGGGCCTTGTGCATCAGGTGGGTGGCGGAGTGGTTGCGCATGGTGGCCTGGCGCAGGCCCAGGTCGACGCGCGCATTGATGCCGTCGCCGACCTTCAGCGTGCCGGTCTTGAGCACGCCGTGGTGGCCGAACACGCTGGCCTGGATCTTCAGCGTGTCCTCGACGGCGAAGATGCCGTTGCCCGCGCGCAACTCGCCGCGGTCGCCCACCTGGCCGCCGGACTCGGCGTAGAACGGGGTGTGGTCCAGCACCACCACGCCGAGGTCGCCCTCGTGCAGCGCGTCCACCGGGCTGCCGTCCTTGTACAGGGCCTGCACGGTGCCGGCGTGTTCCAGGGTGTCGTAGCCGTGGAAGGTGGTGGCGGCGCCGGCGTAGTCCAGGTTCAGCGCCATCTTGAACTTGCCGGCGGCGCGCGCCTGTTCCTTCTGCTGCGCCATGGCGGAGTTGAAGGCGGCCTCGTCTACGGTCATGCCGCGCTCGCGGCAGATGTCGGCGGTGAGGTCGAGCGGGAAGCCGTAGGTGTCGTGCAGCTTGAAGGCGGTGGCGCCGTCGAACACGGTCGTGCCGGCCTGCGCCATGGCCGCCAGCTCGGCGTCGAGGATCGCCATGCCGTGCTCGATGGTGGCGAAGAAGCGCTCCTCCTCCTGGCGCAGGGTGTCCATCACCTTGGCCTGGTTGGCCACCAGCTCGGGATAGGCCTCGCCCATCTGCTCCACCAGGTCGGGCACCATCCTGTGGAAGAAGGCGGCGCGCGCGCCCAGCTTCCAGCCGTGGCGGATGGCGCGGCGGATGATGCGGCGCAGCACGTAGCCGCGGCCCTCGTTGCCGGGGATCACGCCGTCGGCGATGAGGAAGGAACAGGCGCGGATGTGGTCCGCCAGCACCTTGAGCGAGGGCGAGTCCATGTCCGCGTCGGAGGTCTCGCGCGCGGCGGCCTTGATCAGGGCCTGGAACAGGTCGATCTCATAGTTGGCGTGCACGCCCTGCAAGACCGCGGAGATGCGCTCCAGGCCCATGCCGGTGTCCACGCTGGGCTTGGGCAGCGGGTGCATCACGCCGGCCTCGTCGCGGTTGAACTGCATGAACACGTTGTTCCAGATCTCGATGTAGCGGTCGCCGTCCTCCTCGGGCGAGCCGGGCGGACCGCCGTAGATGCCCTCGCCGTGGTCGTAGAAGATCTCGGTGCAGGGGCCGCAGGGGCCGGTGTCGCCCATCATCCAGAAGTTGTCGGAGGCGTAGCGCGCGCCCTTGTTGTCGCCGATGCGGATCACGCGTTCGGCCGGCACGCCCATGTCCTTCGTCCAGATGTTGTAGGCCTCGTCATCCTCGGCGTAGACCGTGACCCAGAGCCGCTCCTTCGGCAGCTTGAACACCTCGGTGAGCAACTCCCAGGCGTAGGCGATGGCGTCCTGCTTGAAGTAGTCGCCGAAGCTGAAGTTGCCCAGCATCTCGAAGAAGGTATGGTGGCGTGCGGTATAGCCGACGTTCTCCAGGTCGTTGTGCTTGCCGCCGGCGCGCACGCACTTCTGCGAGGTGGTGGCGCGGGTGTAGGGGCGCTTGTCGAAGCCGAGGAACACGTCCTTGAACTGGTTCATGCCCGCGTTGGTGAACAGCAGGGTAGGGTCGCCGTGCGGCACCAGCGAGGAGGAGGGGACGATGGCATGCCCTTTGGAGGCAAAAAAATCGAGGAATTGGCGGCGGATCTCGCTGCTTTTCATGGTTTTATGGCTTAGGGAATCAGGGGCTTGCCGGATTGTAGCGGCGAAACCCCGGCTGTGGTGGGGAAGTCAGCGGCGCCGGAACAGCAGGTCCCAGACGCCATGCCCGAGCCGTACGCCGCGTTGTTCGAACTTGGTGAGCGGCCGGTATTCGGGGCGCGGGGCGTAGTCCTGGGCCGTGTTGGCCAGGTCGGGGTTGGCGGAGAGTACGGCCAGCATCTGCTCGGCGTAGTCGGCCCAGTCGGTGGCGAGATGAAGATAGCCGCCCGGTTTCAGCTTCTGCACCAGCAGGGCCACCAGGGCGGGCTGGATGAGGCGGCGCTTGTGGTGGCGCTTCTTGTGCCAGGGGTCGGGGAAGAAGATGTGCACGCCGTCCAGGCTGGCGTCGGCGAGCATGTGCTGCAGCACCTCCACGGCGTCGTGCTGGACGATGCGCAGGTTGGTGAGTCCCAGCTCGCCGATGTGCTTGAGCAGGGCGCCGACGCCGGGGGTGTGCACCTCCACGCCGAGATAGTCGGTCTCGGGGTGCGCCTGGGCGATGGCGGCGGTGGCGCCGCCCATGCCGAAGCCGATCTCCAGCACCTTGGGTGCGACGCGGCCGAAGACGGCGTCGAGGTCGAGCGGCGCGGGCGCGTAGGGGATGACGAAGCGCGGCCCCAGCTCGGCGAGGGCGCGCATCTGCCCTGTGCCCATGCGCCCGGCGCGCAACACGAAGGAGCGCACGCCGCGCTGGCGTACCGGCTCGGCGCTGTCCGGGGTGTGTTCGTCCACGTTCAGGAGGTGATCAGGCCGGTGGTCGGCGAGGACGGGCTGGCCTGGTAGACCTTCTTTGGCATGCGACCGGCGAGAAAGGCCTCGCGCCCGGCCTGCACCGCCTTCTTCATCGCGGAGGCCATGAGCACGGGGTTTCGCGCGCCGGCAATGGCCGTGTTCATGAGCACCGCGTCGCAGCCCAGCTCCATGGCGATGGCCGCGTCCGAGGCGGTGCCGACGCCGGCGTCGACGATCACCGGCACCGACAGGCGGTCGATGATGATCTGTAGGTTCCAGGGGTTGAGGATGCCCATGCCGGAGCCGATCAGGGAGGCGAGCGGCATCACCGCGACGCAGCCGATGTCCTCCAGGCGCTTGGCGATGATCGGGTCGTCGCTGGTGTAGACCATGACCTTGAAGCCGTCCTGCACCAGCACCTCGGCGGCCCTGATCGTCTCCACCACGTTGGGGTAGAGGCTCTGCGGGTCGCCCAGCACCTCCAGCTTCACCAGGTCGTGGCCGTCCAGCAGCTCGCGCGCCAGGCGCAGGGTGCGGATCGCGTCGTCGGCGGTGTAGCAGCCGGCGGTGTTGGGCAGGTAGGTGAAGCGGCTCGGCGGCACGGCGTCGAGCAGGCTGGGCTGGTTCGGGTCCTGGCCGATGTTGGTGCGGCGGATCGCCACCGTGACGATCTCGGTGCCGGAGGCGTCGAGCGCCGCGCGCGTCTCGGCGAAGTCCTTGTACTTGCCCGTGCCGACCAGCAGGCGGGAGGAATAGGTCTTGCCGGCGATGACGAGGGAATCCATGGTGCGTGCTTACCTGTAAGTGAGTGGGGGCGCGGTTCAGCCGCCGCCCACGGCGACGACGATCTCCAGCGCGTCCCCGTCCTCCGCCATCACCTCGGCATGCCGGCTCTTCGGCACGATCTCGCCGTTCCGTTCCACCGCGATGCGCTTGCCCGCGAGCGCGAGCGTCTCGATCAGGGCGGCGATGGACAGGGCGGCGGGGAACTGGCGGGCTTCGCCGTTGATGCGCAGGGTGATCACTTCTTTAGGCGGGAAAACGGGTTCGGGAAATCTTACCTTCCGGGGGCAAGGGAATGAAGGCTCAGGCCTTCAGCTCCGCGGTGACGTGCGGCTGGATGGCCTGCAGCAGCTGCACGAACACCTTGGGGTTGCCGGCGACCACGTGGCCCGATTGCAGGTAGCCCTCGTTGCCGGCGAAGTCGCTCACCAGGCCGCCCGCCTCCAGCACCAGCAGGCAGCCGGCGGCGATGTCCCACGGCGACAGGCCGATCTCGAAGAAGCCGTCGGTGTGGCCGGCCGCCAGCCAGGCCAGATCGAGCGCGGCGGAGCCGGGGCGGCGCAGGCCCGCGGTCTTCTGCACCAGGTCGCGGAACATGCCCACGTAGGCGTCGAGGTGGGTGAAGTCGCGGAACGGGAAGCCGGTGCCGATGAGCGCGTCCTGCAGCTTGTCGCGGCGCGAGACGCGGATGCGTCGCTCGTTGAGGAAGGCGCCGCGGCCGCGGCTGGCGGTGTAGAGGTCGTTGCGCGCCGGGTCGTAGATCACCGCCTGCGAGAGCTGGCCCCGGTGCAGCAGGGCGATCGACACCGCGTACTGCGGCAGGCCATGCAGGAAGTTGGTGGTGCCGTCCAGCGGGTCGATGATCCACTGGTATTCGGATTCTCCGGCGTCGCCGGTCGCACCCGATTCCTCCGCCAGGATGGCATGCTTGGGATAGGCATCGAGCAGGGTCTCGATGATGGCCTGTTCCGCCATGCGGTCGACCTCGCTGACGAAGTCGTTCTGCCGCTTGGCCTGCACGGTGAGGCGGTCGATATCCAGGCTGCCGCGGTTGATAATGGCGCCGGCGCGCCGTGCGGCCTTGACCGCTGTGTTGAGCATCGGGTGCATGATTGTGTAAAGAGCGTATTGAGATTCGGCGGCGATTTTACCGTGAACCATGACAATTTCTTAGCCCGCATCCGCATCGTCCTCGTGGAGACCAGCCATCCCGGGAATCTCGGCGCCGTGGCGCGTGCCATGAAGGTGATGGGGCTCTCGGACCTGCGTCTGGTCAATCCCCGGTGCGGGATCGATGAGGAATCCAGGGCGGAGGCGCGGGCGCGCGCCTCCGGCGCCGTCGACGTGCTGGAGGCGGCGCGCGTCTGCGCCGACCTCGACGAGGCCCTCGCCGGCACGGTCCTGGCGGCCGCCTGCACCTCGCGCCGGCGCGACCTGCCACACCCGGCCTACACCCCGCGCCAGGCGGCACCGGAGATGCTCAGGCTGGCCGCGGGCGCCCCCATCGCCATCGTCTTCGGCTCGGAGACCTTCGGCCTGTCCAACGAGCAGCTGATGAAGTGCCGCTGGCTCGTCAACATCCCCACCAATCCGGACTATGCCTCGCTCAACCTCGGCGCCGCGGTGCAGGTATTGGCCTATGAGCTGCGCAGCAGCCTGGCGGACGCGCCCCTCGACCTGCCGGCCTTCGAGGCCGCGCCGCACGAGGCGGTGGAGGCCCTCCTGGCCGAGTTGGAAAACACCCTGGTGGAGATCGGCTTCCTCGATCCCGCGCACCCCAAGCGCCTCATGCCCAGGCTGCGGCGCTTCTTCGCCAAGGCCGGCCTGGAGAAGGAGGAGGTGGCGATCTGGCGTGGCATTCTCAACGTCGCCAAGGCGCGGGGCAGGTCTTTGCCTTAGAGCGAATCCAAATTTGACCGGATTGCTCGGGAATTGGGACAATCGCCTCCTTAACCGTTTCTGAATATTCAGATGTTCGCCCGACTGCGCGAGGACATACGCGTCGTTTTCGACCGCGACCCGGCGGCGCGCACCTTCTTCGAGGTGCTGACGACCTATCCCGGGCTGCATGCCATCCTCTGGCATCGGCTCTCGCACGCCCTGTGGAACCTGGGGCTGAAGTGGCCGGCGCGCCTTTCCAGCTACCTGGCGCGGTGGTTCACCGGCATCGAGATCCACCCCGGCGCGAAGATCGGCCGCCGCGTCTTCATCGACCACGGCATGGGCGTGGTGATCGGCGAGACCGCCGAGGTGGGCGATGACAGCACCCTGTACCACGGCGTCACCCTGGGCGGTACCTCCTGGCAGAAGGGCAAGCGCCACCCGACCCTGGGGGCGGGCGTCATCGTCGGCGCGGGGGCCAAGGTGCTGGGGCCCATCACCCTTGGCGCCGGCGCCAAGGTGGGGTCGAACGCGGTGGTGGTGAAGGACGTGCCGGCCGGTGCGACGGCGGTGGGCATCCCGGCGCGCATCCTCGACGCGACGACCGAGAAGGCGCGCGAGGAGAAGGCGCAGCAGCTGGGGTTCTCCGCCTACGGCGTGGGCGCGGACATGAACGACCCGATGGTGAAGGCGATCCACGGTCTCATCGACCATTCGTCCAACACCGACAAGCGGCTCGACTGGATCGTCGCCGAGCTGCAGCGTCTGGGCGCCAAGCCCGAAGCGGCGAAGCCGGACGACCACTTCGATCCCGATTCCCTCAACAAGATGGTCGACTGACGGCTCGTAAATAGTTGACCAAAATAATCGGGATTAGTAGAGTGACGGCACACCATCCTTTCGAGCGAGGCACATCATGCGTCTGACCACCAAAGGGCGTTTTGCCGTCACAGCGATGATCGACCTGGGCATGCGTCATCAGCGCGGGCCTGTGACTCTGGCCGGCATCAGCGAGCGCCAGCGCATCTCCCTGTCCTATCTGGAACAGCTGTTCGGACGCCTGCGCCGCCAGGGCATCGTCGACAGCGTGCGCGGTCCCGGCGGAGGCTACACCCTCGCCAAATCGCTGGACGACATCTCGGTCGCCAGCATCATTCGCGCCGTGGACGAGCCGATCGATGCCACGCAGTGCGGCGGCCTCGGCAATTGCCACGACGACCGCGAGTGCATGACCCACGACTTGTGGATGAGCCTCAACGCCCGCATCTACGAATACCTGGAATCGGTTCACCTGGGTGAACTGGTCGACAAGCAATTGAAGAAAGAGGCCGACGAGGCGGCCGGCATCAAGCGCGATGACCACCGCCACGTGATCGGTTCCGCGGCGCTGTCCGCGCCCGTGAACGCCTGATTGAGAAAGAGAAGGTTCACCCCATGGTCAAGACCCCCATTTACCTCGACTACTCCGCCACCACCCCCGTGGACCCGCGCGTGGCCGAGCGCATGATCCCTTTCCTCACCGAGAAGTTCGGCAATCCGGCCTCGCGTTCCCATTCCTTCGGCTGGGAGGCGGACGCCGCCGTCGAGGAGGCGCGCACACAGGTGGCGGCGCTGGTGAACGCCGATCCCAAGGAGATCGTCTGGACCTCCGGTGCCACCGAGTCGAACAACCTGGCCATCAAGGGCGCGGCGAACTTCTACAAGGGCAAGGGCAAGCACCTGATCACCGTGAAGACCGAGCACAAGGCCGTGCTCGACACCTGCCGCGAACTGGAGCGCCAAGGCTTCGAGGTCACCTACCTGGACGTGCAGGCCAACGGCCTGGTCGACCTGGAGGCCTTCAAGGCCGCGATCCGGCCCGACACCATCCTCGCCTCGGTCATGTTCGTGAACAACGAGATCGGCGTGATCCAGGATATCCCCGCCATGGGCGAGATCTGTCGCGAGAAGGGCGTGATCTTCCACGTCGATTCCGCGCAGGCCGCGGGCAAGGTGGAGATCGACCTGGCGAAGCTGAAGGTCGACCTGATGTCCTTCTCCGCCCACAAGGCCTACGGCCCCAAGGGCATCGGCGCCCTGTACGTGCGACGCAAGCCGCGCGTGCGCCTGGAGGCGCAGATGCACGGCGGCGGCCACGAGCGCGGCATGCGCTCCGGCACCCTGCCGACGCACCAGATCGTCGGCATGGGCGAGGCCTTCCGCATCGCCCGCGAGGAGATGCGGGCCGAAACCGAGCGCATCCGCATGCTGCGCGACAAGCTGTTCAAGGGCGTCTCCGACATCGAGGAGGTGCACCTGAACGGCGACCTGGAGGCGCGCATCGCCGGCAACCTGAACGTCAGCTTCAACTTCGTCGAGGGCGAGTCGCTGATCATGGCGATCAAGGATCTGGCCGTGTCGTCCGGTTCCGCCTGCACCTCCGCCAGCCTGGAGCCGTCCTACGTGCTCAAGGCACTCGGTCGCAACGACGAGCTGGCGCACAGTTCCATCCGCTTCACCATCGGCCGCTTCACCACCGAGGCGGAGATCGACTACGCCGTGAAGCTGCTGCACGAGAAGATCGGCAAGCTGCGCGAAATGTCGCCGCTGTGGGAGATGTACAAGGACGGCATCGACCTCAATACCGTGCAGTGGGCCGCGCATTGATCAATCAGGAGTAGCGAAATGTCTTACAGCGAAAAGGTCCTGGACCATTACGAGAATCCCCGCAACGTTGGCTCCTTCGCCAAGGACGACGCCGGCGTCGGCACCGGCATGGTGGGTGCGCCCGCCTGCGGCGACGTGATGAAGCTGCAGATCAAGGTGAACGAGCAGGGCGTCATCGAGGACGCCAAGTTCAAGACCTACGGCTGCGGCTCCGCCATCGCCTCCTCCTCCCTGGTGACCGAGTGGGTGAAGGGCAAGACCCTGGACGAGGCCATGGCCCTGAAGAACACGCAGATCGCCGAGGAACTGGCCCTGCCGCCGGTGAAGATCCACTGCTCCATCCTCGCCGAGGACGCGATCAAGGCCGCCGTCGCGGACTACAAGCAGAAGCACGGTGCCGCCGCCGGCAGCGCCGAGTACACCGCCTGCAACCCGCCCAAGGAGTCCTGAGATGGGAGCCAACACCTGCGCCGTCCCGGAGGGCATGCCCTCCGACGTCTCCCAGCTGGGCATGGGCCCCGCTGCCACCTCCGCCGTGACCCTGTCCGAGCGCGCCGCCACCCACATCCGCAACTTCCTGGAGAAGCGTGGCAAGGGCCTGGGCATCAAGCTTGGCGTGCGCACCTCCGGCTGCTCCGGGATGGCCTACAAGCTGGAGTTCGTCGACGTGGCTGACCCCGAGGACCAATGCTTCGAGAGCCATGGCGTGGCCATCTACATCGATCCGAAGAGCCTGTCCTACCTGGCCGGCACCGAGCTGGACTACGTGCGCGAGGGCCTCAACGAGGGTTTCAAGTTCAACAACCCCAACGTCAAGTCGCAGTGCGGCTGCGGCGAGTCCTTTAACGTTTGACCGGTGAGGGGCGGGGCGCGCGCGTCTACCCGCGCGTCCCGCCCCTTGCCATTGGTGTCCCGCGCGATGCTCGACTTCTCCCAGAACCACTTCGACCTGTTCGGCCTGCCGATGGCCTTCGCCCTCGACGCGGAGCGCCTCGACAAGGCCTATCGGGATATCCAGGCGGAGATCCACCCGGACAGGTTCGCGCACGCCGGCGAAGCGGAGAGGCGCGTCTCCATGCAATGGACCACGCGCGTGAACGAGGCCTACCAGACCCTCCGGAAGCCGTTCGAACGGGCGCGTTACCTGTTGCAGCTGCAGGGCATCGATGCCATGGCGGCCGGCAACACGGCCATGCCGCCGGCCTTCCTGATGCAGCAGATGGAATGGCGCGAGGCCCTGGCGGATGCCGCGCGGGCGCAGGACCTGGGTGCCCTGCAGCAGTTGGAGAAGCAGATGCGCGCCGAGGCCAAGGCCATGCAGGCGGAGCTGGCCAGAGAACTGGACGAGGACAAGGACTACCCGCGCGCCAGTGAGACCTTGCGCAAGGTCCGTTTCATGGACAAGCTTCTGGAAGAGATCGACGCCGCCTACGAGGCGTGCGCCTAATAAACAAACGAAGAACAGGCACGGTATCCCTATGGCCCTTCTGCAGATCGCCGAACCCGGACTCTCCACCGCGCCGCACCAGCACCGCCTGGCCGTGGGCATCGACCTGGGCACCACCAATTCCCTGGTCGCCACGGTGCGCAACGGCGTCTCCGTGGTGCTCAACGACGCGCAGGGCCATCCCCTGCTGCCTTCCGTGGTGCGCTACCTGGCGGACGGTTCCACCAGCGTTGGCCACAAGGCCCTCGCCGGCGCGGCGGACGACCCGCACAACACCATCATCTCGGTGAAGCGCTTCATGGGACGCGGCATCAAGGACATCCCGGACGCCGCCACCATGCCCTACAAGTTCGTCGACGCGCCCGGCATGGTGCAGCTGAAGACCGCCGCCGGCGTGAAGAGCCCGGTGGAGGTCTCCGCCGAGATCCTCAAGACCATGAAGCTGCGCGCCGAGGCGGCGCTGGGCGGCGAACTGGTGGGCGCGGTGATCACCGTGCCGGCCTATTTCGACGATGCGCAGCGCCAGGCCACCAAGGACGCCGCCAGGTTGGCCGGCCTCAACGTCCTGCGCCTGCTCAACGAGCCCACCGCCGCCGCCATCGCCTACGGCCTGGACAACGCCGCCGAGGGCATCTACGCGGTGTACGACCTGGGCGGCGGCACCTTCGACATCTCCATCCTCAAGCTCACCAAGGGCGTGTTCGAGGTGTTGTCGACCAACGGCGATTCCGCCCTCGGCGGCGACGACTTCGACCGCCGCGTCTACTGCTGGGTGCTCGAGAAGGCGGGCCTGCACACCCTCAACGACCACGACAAGACCCTGCTCATGGCGCGCGCGCGCGAGGCGAAGGAGGCCCTCTCCGAGCACGGCGAGGCGCACCTGACGGCAGTGCTGTCCACCGGCGAGCTGGTGGACCTGAAGCTCGGCGAGGCGACCTTTAACGAGATCACCGAGAGCCTCGTCAACAAGACCCTCATCCCCACCCGCAAGGCCCTGCGCGACGCCGGCCTGCAGCCCGAAGACGTCAAGGGCGTGGTGATGGTGGGCGGTTCCACCCGCATCCCGCGCGTGCAGGTGGCGGTGGGCGAGTTCTTCGGCCAGACGCCGCTCACCAACCTGGATCCCGACAAGGTGGTGGCCCTGGGGGCCGCCATCCAGGCCAATGTGCTGGCCGGCAACAAGACGGGCGACGACTGGCTGCTGCTCGACGTGGTGCCGCTCTCCCTTGGCCTGGAGACCATGGGCGGCCTGGTCGAGAAGGTCATCCCGCGCAACTCCACCATCCCCACCGCGCGCGCGCAGGAGTTCACCACCTTCAAGGACGGCCAGACCGCCATGAGCATCCACGTGGTGCAGGGCGAGCGCGAGCTGGTCGCCGACTGCCGTTCCCTGGCGCGCTTCGAGCTGCGCGGCATCCCGCCCATGGTGGCGGGCGCGGCGCGCATCCGCGTCACCTTCCAGGTGGACGCCGACGGCCTGCTCTCCGTCACCGCGCGCGAGATGGGAACGGGCATCGAGTCGCACATCGCCGTGAAGCCTTCATACGGGCTGACGGACGACGAGGTGGCGGCCATGCTGCAGGACTCCTATGCCCATGCCCAGGACGACATGGCGGCGCGCAACCTGGCCGAGGCCAAGGTGGATGCGCAGCGCCTGGTGGAGGCCACCGAGGCGGCCCTCGCGGAGGATGGCGGGAAGCTGCTCGATGCCGGCGAACGTGCCGCCATTGAAGAACAGATCCGCGCCCTCAAATCTGCCTTGGCGGGCAGTGAACTGGCGGCCGTGAAACGTGCCGCCGACGCCCTCAACCAGGGCACCGGCGAGTTTGCCGCGCGGCGCATGGACGCCAGCGTGAAGCGCGCCCTGACCGGCCACAAGCTGGATGAACTGGAAATCTGAAGCTGGGAATCTGAGACAGGCCATTCCATATGAGCAAGGTGTTCGACCAGGCATTCATCGCCTCGCTGCGCGAGCGGCTGGATAGCCACCCCGTCTATGCGGCCCTGCGCGGCGTGGACGACCTGCGCGTGTTCATGCAGCACCACGTGCACTCCGTGTGGGACTTCATGTCCCTGATCAAGTATCTGCAACACACCGTCGCGCCCGCGCGCTGGCCCTGGACGCCCGGTGCCGACCCCACGGTGCAGCGCTTCATCAACGAGCTGGTGCTGGAGGAGGAGACCGACGAGGCCGGCCCCGGCGCGCCCGGTGAATTCTCCAGCCACTTCCAGCTCTACCTGGGGGCGATGCGGGAGATCGGCGCCGACGCCGACACCCCGGCGCGCTTCGTCGAGATCGCCGGACGCGACGGCATCGAGGCCGCGCTGGCCACGGGCCTCGCCCCCGCGCCCGCCGCGCGCTTCAACCGCACCACCTTCGCCTTCATCGCCAGCGCCAAGCCGCATACCGTGGCCGCCGCCCTGGCCCTGGGGCGCGAGCACATCATCCCCGGCATGTTCCGCGCCTTCCTTGCGCGCATGGCGGTGACGGAGGCGCAGGCCCCCACCTTCCACTACTACCTCAACCGCCACATCCATCTCGACGAGGACTTCCACGCGCCGCTCTCGCTGCGCCTCCTGGAGGCCCTGTGCGGCGGCGACGCGGCGAAGATCGCCGAAGCCAGGGATGCCGCGATCCGCGCCGTCGAGGCGCGCATGGAATTCTGGGACGGCGTGCTCGCCGTCCTGCCGAGCCAGAAAGAGAAAATGCCATGCCTCAACTGATCGTCCTGCCCCACGTGGAGCTGTGCCCCAACGGCGCCGTCATCGACGCGCAGAAGGGTGTCTCCATCTGCGATACCCTGCTGGAGAACGGCATCGAGATCGAGCACGCGTGCGAGAAATCGTGTGCCTGCACCACCTGCCACGTGATCCTGCGCGAAGGCTTCTCCAGCCTCTCCGAGGCCACCGAGACGGAAGAGGACCTGCTCGACAAGGCCTGGGGCCTGGAACCCACTTCCCGCCTCTCCTGCCAGGCCCTGGTGGGCAGTCAGGACCTGGTGGTGGAGATCCCCAAGTACACCATCAACATGGTCAAGGAAGGCCACTAAGCGGAGGGCTGCGACATGAAATGGACCGACACCCTGGACATCGCCATCGCCCTGGAGGAACACCACCCGGACGTGGACCCGCGCTACGTGCGTTTCACCGACCTGCACCGCTGGGTCATGGAACTGCCGGACTTCGCCGATGACGCGAACCGCTCCGGCGAGAAGATCCTCGAGGCCATCCAGATGGCCTGGATCGAGGAACGGGATTGAGCACAAAGATTTACCCCATCCCCCTATGGGGGAGGGCCGGGGAGAGGGCGCCAGGCAAGGCCTGGCCGGGTCTTGCGGCCCTGTGTGCCCTGGCGATCTGGGCAGCCCCCGCCCAAGCCACCGACCCCCTGGCCTTCAAGGGCCAAACCATCGGCGCCCCCATCACGGCCATCGCCCTGGACCCGCGCTTCGAATGCCGCCGGGTCAGCACTCCCACCGCCGACCAGGTCTGCACCCTGCGCCCCAAGGAGCAGGAGACCATCGCCGGCGTGGCGGTGACGAGCCTCTACTATTTCTACGACCGCGCCCGCCTCACCGGCATCGTCATCGGCCTGCCTGAAAAAGACTTCCAGGCCGTGGCCCAGGCCCTGGAAGCCAAATACGGCCCAGCCCAGGCAAGCCAGGAACAGATCAGGAACCTCAAGGGCGAGCGCTTCGAGAACCGCACCCTCACCTGGCGGCAAGGCCCTGCGAAGCTCCAGGCGCAACGCTACGCCGGCCAGCTAGACCGCTCCCTCATCCGCCTCAGCGACGAGGCCGCCGCCGAACGCATCCGACAGCGCCGCGCGCAGGGCCCGGGCCAGGATCTGTAGCGCCCCTAGCCCGGGGGAAGTCGCCAAGGGCCTCGCGCAGGCCATTCGGTTTAAGTCAGGCCAGAAACGTTCTCCTTGCTCCCAGAGCGGGAACGCCCCTCACAGGAGGAAGGTGTCCTCCTCCAGCTCCAGATCCGGGATGTGGTTGAACGAGATGCGCATGGGCGCCTCGTGCTGGGCGCGGAAGGCGCCGCCGAAGTAGATGGCGTCGTTGCCGAAGCGCTGGTGCAGCTTGTCGAGCACGGTGTCGAGGCCGGGGGCGGCGGTCTTGCCGGGGAACAGGGGCAGGGCGGCCTGGCTGGCGGGGGCGAGGTCCTTGAGCACCACGCCCACCTTCACCGGCTCGCGGCCGCGCGGGCGTTCCGCCCACAGGGTGTCGAGCACGCGCAGCAGGCCGAGGGTGTCGTCCATGGCGTTGAAACGGGCCTCCACGGCCCAGGGCTGGCGGTTGCGCCAGCTTACGATCACCTCCAGGCGCTTGCACAGGAAGCCCTCGCCACGCATGCGCCGGGCCGCCTTTTGCGTGAGCTTGGAGAGGACGGCGTAGGCGCCCTGGTCGAAGCGGAACTGGGGCGGCAGGACGTGGGAGTGGCTGACGCTGCCGCGCCGCGTGGGCACCACCGGCACGTCCACGCCGCGCAGCTGGTCATACATGCGCTCGCCGCCCACGCCGCCCCAGATATGGCGCAGGGTGGCCTTGTCCGCCTGGCACAGGGTCTCTACGGTGCGGATGCCGTATTGCTCCAGGCGCGCCAGCATGGCGCGACCGACGCCGTGGATGTCGCCGAGTTTCAGGCCGTACAGGCGTTGCGGCAGTTCCTCGGCGTGGACCACGGTGAGGCCGTCCGGCTTCTGCATGTTGGAGGCCACCTTGGCGATGAAGCGGTTGGGGCCGATGCCCACCGAGCTGGTGAGGCATTCGCCCACTTCGGTGTGGATACGCCGCTTGGCCTCTTTCGCCAGCTTTACCGCCACTTCCTCGCGCTGCCAGCTGCCGGTGAGCTCGCACATCACCTCGTCGATGGACAGCACCTCGGTGATGGCGATGACCTGATTGACCAGGTCCATGAGGCGGTGGTGCATCTCCACGTACACCGACGGCCGCGCCTGCACGAGGACGATGCCGGGGCAGAGCCGGCGCGCGTCCGCCACCGAGGTGCCGGTCTTCACGCCGTGACGCTTGGCCTCGTAGCTGGCGGCGATGCAGCAGGTGGTCTCCGCCAGCACCGGCAGGATGCCCACCGGCCGGCCGCGCAGCTCCGGGCGCAACTGCTGCTCCACCGAGGCGAAGTAGGAGTTGAAGTCGAGGAGCAGGGCGCGCAGGGGCATGGAGAGCGATGGTTGGGAACGGGTGGGTTGGACGCGTGGCCCGCGCCGGAATTCCGCGCCGGTTTGTCGCCACGTGCACGCGATGACTCTAGCGCAAATCAGGGCGTGGGCAGCACCACCTTGTCGGTCTCGACGATGCCCGTGAGCGGCCGGCCCAGGGCCTGCTCGCGCGCGCCGTCACGGCTCAGGCGAGGCCGCGCGCGCAGTCCTCGATGGCGTCCATGACCGCGTCGCCGTCCGGCGGCAGGTGGCGCACGGCGATGCCGCGCTCACGGCAGGCGGCGGCATCGACGACGTCCAGGCTGGCGCCGGTCACCAAGAGGCAGCGCAGCTTCGGGCAGCCGGCGAGGACCTGGGCGGTGATCGGCGTGTCGTGGGTGACGCCGATGGTGGCGCGCCACAGGTGGTCGACACACGCGTCCGGTGGGGTGTGCGGGTGTTCCACCCAGACGTGGTCGAACTCGGGGATGCGCAACTCGCCGGGGATTCGGTCCCGGTCGAGGAGGACGACGTAGTGCTTCATGCGGTTGGCGTGTTCGTGAGGGACTGGATGACGTGGATCAGGGCGGAGGAGTCGAACTCCCCCTCGCCCGCGGCCACCAGGGCGTCGATCGTCCGTGCGGCGGCCGCCGTGGCGGGCAGTGTCTGGCCGATGCGCCTGGCCTCGTCCAGCACCAGGCCGAGGTCCTTCCGATGCAGGCGCGCCTTGAAGCCGGGAGGGAAGGACTCGTCCAGCATGCGCTGGCCGTGCACCTCGAGGATGCGGCTGCTGGCGAAGCCGCCGAGCAGGGCCTCGCGCACCTTCACCGGGTCCACGGCCTCGCGGCGGGCGAAGGTGAGGGCCTCGGCGACGCCCATGAGGGTGGCGGAGACGACGATCTGGTTGCAGGCCTTGGCGACCTGGCCGGCACCGCTGGTGCCGACGTGGACGACGTTGCCGCCCATGGCGCGGAGCAGTGGCAGCACGCGCGCGTAGGCCTCATCCGGCCCGCCGACCATGATCGACAGGGTGCCGGCCTTCGCCCCCGCCTCGCCGCCGGAGACCGGCGCGTCCAGCCAGGTCACGCCCCGCTGGGCGAGGCGTTCGGCGCAGGTGCGCGTGATGGCCAGGGAGGAGGTGCCGTGGTCCACGACGATGCGACCAGGGGCGAGGCCGGCGGCCGCCCCGTCGGGGCCGAACAGCACGGCCTCCAGGGCCGCGTCGTCGGCGACGTTGAGGAACAGGATCTGGCTCGCCGCAGCCGCTTCAAGCGGGCTGGCGGCGACCCGCGCGCCCGCAGCGCGCAGTGGTTCTGCGCGGGCAGCGGTGCGGTTGAAGACGGTGAGTGGGTGGCCGGCGCGGCACAGGTTGAGGGCCATGGGCTGGCCCATGGTGCCCAGGCCGATGAACCCCAGGGGAAGGGACATCAAAACTCCTCTTTTTCCTCTTTGGGTGCGGGTTTTGATTGCCTTGTCGCCTGGGTTTCGGCCTTGTCGAGGTTCTTCGGCGGGTGCATGCGCTGGTTGTAGCCCCAGCTCAGGTCGCGCTTGACCGGGCGACGGCGACGACGGCGATAGGTGAAACGCAGGTGCCAGATCACCACGCCCGCAGAGATCAGCATGACGCCGCTCAGCTTGCCGACCCAGACGTCCAGCATGGAAATGGCGATGAAGCCCATCAGGGTGTACAGGTACGGTAATGGCTCGTAGAGCCAGTCCGGCATGTTCTTGAGCATGGTCTCCTCCAACTGGAAGCGGAGTTTAACAACTCGGGCGCGCCGGGCGGGAAAAATCCCCACGTTCAGCGCAAAAACATGATCCAGGCCGGCAGGGTGAGCAGGAATAACAGGCTGCCCCAGCTCGCCGTGAGGGCGGCGGCGCGCACGTCGAGGTTGAAACGGTCGGCGAAGCTGGCCGCCATGAGCATGGTCGGCATGGCGGTCTCCAGCACGGCGGCAGCCTGCGCCGGATGCAACTCGCCGAAGATGAGACGCGTCAGGGCGAAGGCGATGAGCGGCGTCACGGCCAGCTTCACCGCCACCGCCGCGAGTACCGGGCGGGTGGGGCGCAGGTCGCCCCAGGGGATGGAGAGGCCGAGCGTGAACAGCATGATCGGGATGGTGGCCTGGCCCATGAATTTCGCCGCCTTGATGAGCGGTGCGACGTCGATGCCCGAGAGGTTCACCGCGAAGCCGAGAACGAAGCCCCAGATCGGCGGCAGGGTCGCCAGGGTGCGCAGCAGGCTGGTGCCGTGCCCGCCCTCATGGCCCAGGCGCGTGGCGATCCACACCCCGAAGGTCCACAACAGCGGCGTCGAGGCCAGCACGTCGGCGAAGGCGGCATAGCTGCCGCCGATGTCGCCGTACAGGAAGGTCAAGGTGGGATAGCCCATGAACAGCACGTTGGCGAACACCCCCGAGAGCAGGATGGCGGCACGCGTCTCGCGCGCCAGGCCGTGCCCCAGGCGGCTGTGGAACAGCAGCGCGTAGAGCAGGGCGAAGCCGAGGCCGATGCCCATGACGACGATCACCGGCACGGTCAGCAGCTGCGGCGTGATCTCCGCCTGCGCGGAGAGGGCGAACAGCAGCGGCGGCGCGAATACGTCCACCACCAGGCGGTTCAGGTTGACGCGCAGCGTCGCGGCCGGGAACTGCGGGCGGTAGCGCACCCAAAGGCCACCGGCGGCGACCAGCACGGCGATGGGGAGCCAGACCTGGAGGAGGAGCTGGAGGAGGAAGTCGGCGGTCATGTGGGGATTGTAGGGGGTGGTGCGTTATTCCGGCGCAGGCCTGGAATTCAGGAGGATCGCCTTGGGCTGGGGGTGTCGGTATGGGGAGGGTGTTTGGCCGGGGGCGCCCGGCAGCGCCATGCTTTCTTTGCTCGTGCAAAGAAAGTAGGCAAAGAAAACGAAGTTTCAGTGAAGGCTAATGCCTGCGAAGCAGGCGTTATGCCGCAACTAAAGCACGCCCCGCTGCCGTCGAACCCCCGAGGATTTCGGACTTGCCCGGGCGGCGAAAGAACTCGCTGCGCTCAAACAGCTTTCGCCGGCCTTCGGCTTCCCCGGCCAAGCCCGAAATCCTCGGCTCCGGCAGAGGGAAGGAAAGGCGTCAAACCGTGAGCGCGGGAGCAGGGCCGATCGCCCTTACTCCTCGCCGTTCTCCATCCCGAGTTCCTGGATCTTGCGCGTCAGGGTGTTGCGGCCCCAGCCCAGCAGATTGGCGGCCTCGATCTTGCGCCCGCCGGTGTGCTGCAGGGCGACGCGGATCAGGGTGCGCTCGAACTCCTTGGTGAGGTGGTCGAGGATGCCGGTCTCGCCCTGGGCGAGTTCGGCCTGCGCGGTGCGGGCGAGGGCCTCGGACCAGTTGAGCGCGGCCATCGCCGGCTGGCTGCTCGCCTCGGCGGGCAGGTCCTTGGGCTCGATCACCTGGCCGGGGGCCATGACGGTGAGCCAGTGGCAGAGGTTCTCCAACTGCCGCACGTTGCCAGGGTAGGGCAGGGCGGCGAGGGCCTTCATCGCCTCCTCGGAGACCTGCTTCATCTCCACCCCCAGCTCCTGCGCGCTCTTGGTGAGGAAGTGGCGCACCAGCAGGGGGATGTCCTCGCGCCGCTCGTGCAGCGGCGGCAGCTTGATGCGGATGACGTTGAGGCGGTGGAACAGGTCCTCGCGGAACAGGCCCTGGCGCACCCGGTCTTCCAGGTTCTGGTGCGTGGCGGCGATCACGCGCACGTTCACCCGTACCGGCGCATGGCCGCCGACGCGGTAGAACTCGCCGTCCGCGAGCACGCGCAGGAGGCGGGTCTGCAGGTCGGCGGGCATGTCGCCGATCTCGTCGAGGAACAGGGTGCCGCCGTCGGCCTGCTCGAAGCGGCCGCGGCGCGAGGCGGTGGCGCCGGTGAAGGCACCGCGTTCATGGCCGAACAGCTCGGACTCCAGCAGGTCCTTGGGGATGGCGGCGGTGTTCAGCGCGATGAAGGGCTTGTCCCTGCGCGGGCTGTGGCGGTGCAGGGCGTGCGCCACCAGTTCCTTGCCGCTGCCGGTCTCGCCGGTGATCAGCACCGTGGCGTGCGACTGCGCGAGGCGGCCGATGGCGCGGAACACGTCCTGCATCGCCGGCGCCTGGCCGAGCATGGCCTCGCCCATGGGGCCCGCCTCCATGCCCACCACCTCCTCGCCGCGCCCGCCTTCCTCAAGGGCGCGGTGGATCAGCTCCAGGGCGTGGTTCACGTCGAAGGGCTTGGGCAGGTATTCGAAGGCGCCGCCCTGGAAGGCGGAGACCGCCGAATCCAGGTCCGAGTAGGCGGTCATGATGATGATGGGCAGACGCGGGTGTTCCGCCTTGATGTGCTCCATGAATTCCAGGCCGCTCATGCCGGGCATGCGGATGTCGGAGAGGATGGCGCCGGGGGTCTCGCGGTCGATGGCGCGCAGGGCCGCCTCAGCGCTGTCGAAGATGCGGTGCGGCAGGTTCTCGCGCGCCAGCGCCTTCTCGAACACCCAGCGGATGGAACGGTCGTCGTCGATGATCCAGACGGGCTTCATGATGTGTGACTCCCTAGGCCTCTTTTATGGGCAGGTAGATGGAAAAACAGGTGTGGCCGGGCTGGCTCTCCAGGTGGATGGCGCCGTCGTGGCGCTGCACCAGGCTCTGCGCCAGGGTGAGGCCGAGCCCGGAACCGCCCTCGCGTCGCGACACCAGCGGCAGGAAGACCTGGTCGATGATGTCCGAGGGGATGCCGGGGCCGTTGTCGATCACGTCGACGCGGATGGCCTGCTTCCAGCGCTTCATAGACAGCGTGACCTGGCGCGCGATGCGGGTCTTGAAGGTGATGCGGCCCTCGCCTTCCATGGCCTGCGCGGCGTTGCGGGCGATGTTGAGTACCGCCTGGATCAGCTGCTCCTGGTCGCCGAACAGCTCGGGCAGGCTGATGTCGTAGTCGCGCCGGATCTTCAGGTGTTTGAACTCCGCGAGCAGCACGCTGCGCACCCGCTCCAGCACCTCGTGGACGTTGACCGCCTGCACCACGGGGCGCTTCGCCGGCGCCAGCAGGCGGTCGAGCAGGCCCTGCAGGCGGTTGGTCTCCTGGATGATCACCTGGGTGTACTCGCGCAGGTCGGTGTCCTCCAGCTCCGGCTCCAGGAGCTGCGCCGCGCCGCGGATGCCGCCCAGCGGGTTGCGGATCTCGTGCGCCAGCTGACGCAGCAGGGCCTGGCTGGCGAGGCTCTGCGCCATCACCTGTTCATCGCGGGCGATGCGCACGTTGCCGGCGGCCGGGTGCAGCTCGATCAGCGCCGCCCCATGATCGCCCTCGATCGGCGTCACCGTGGCGCACAGCACGACGCTCTGGCCGTTCACGAGCAGTTCCAGGTCATGTTCGGTGAATGAAGCGCCCTCTGATAGTGCATGATCCACAACTCGCACCAAATCGGTGCATCCTTGCGTCAGGTTGGCGAGTGTGCGGCCCAGGGCGTGGATGGCCGAGATGCCCAGCATGTTCTCGGCGGCGGGGTTGATGTAGCGCGTGACCTTTTGCTCGTCGACCACGAGCACGGCGGTGGCGAGGACATCGGTGTTCGGTCTGGTGGCGGGTGTGCGCGGCATGGAGTGGTCTCGTGTATGCCTACAGGTTAGCAAGAAGCGGGCCATGGGCGGCGTGCATGACAGGCTGCTAGACTCAAGACCAACGACTCCAGATACGGCAGTACAGCCATGTCCCGTACCCTGACCCTGGATGGCAACGAGGCCGCCGCGCGCATGGCCTTCCTCGCCAACGAGGTGATCGCCATCTACCCCATCACCCCCTCCTCCAACATGGGCGAGTGGGCGGACGAATGGGCCAGCCAGGGGCGCACCAACCTGTGGGGCGGCGTGCCGCGCATCATCGAGATGCAGTCCGAGGGCGGCGCGGCCGGGGCCCTGCACGGCGCGCTCACTTCCGGTGCACTGGCCACCAGCTTCACCGCCAGCCAGGGCCTGTTGCTCTATATCCCCAACCTCTACAAGCTTGCCGGCGAGCTCACCCCCTTCGTCCTGCACGTCGCGGCACGCACCGTCGCCACGCACGCCCTGTCGATCTTCGGCGACCATTCCGACGTCATGGCCTGCCGGCCCACCGGCTGCGCCATGCTGTGCGCCGCCTCGGTGCAGGAGGCACAGGACTTCGCCCTCGTGGCGCAGGCGGCGACCCTGGCCGGGCGCCTGCCGGTGATCCACTTCTTCGATGGCTTCCGCACCTCGCACGAGGTGGCGAAGATCGAGGCGGTGGAGCCGGAGACTGCACGCGCCATGATCGACGACGAGCTGGTCATGGCGCACCGCCGCCGCGCCCTCTCGCCGGAGCGCCCGGTGTTGCGCGGCACCTCGCAGAACCCGGACGTGTTCTTCCAGTCCCGCGAGCGGGCGAACGGCGTGTATGACGCCTTCCCCGGCGTCGTGCAGGCGGCCTTCGACCGCTTCGGCGACCTGACCGGGCGCCGCTACCGGCTGTTCGACTACGAGGGCGCGGCGGACGCCGAGCGGGTGATCGTGCTCATGGGCTCGGGTGCCGAGACGGTGGGCGAGACCGTCGCCCACCTCACCGCGCGCGGCGAGCGGGTGGGCGTGCTCAAGGTGCGGCTGTACCGCCCCTGGTCCGGCGCCGACCTGCTCGCCGCGCTGCCCGAGACGGTGCGCGCCGTGGCGGTGCTGGACCGCACCAAGGAGCCGGGCGCGGACGGCGAGCCGTTGTACAAGGACGTGCTGGGCACCCTGGCGCAGGCGGCGGCGGACGGCCGGCCCATGCCCAGGGTGGTCGGTGGGCGCTACGGCCTTGCCTCCAAGGAGTTCACGCCGGGCATGGTGAGGGCGGTGTTCGACGCCTTGCTAACGCCCTCCCCCTTGAGGGGGGAGGGTAGGGGAGAGGGTGAGGGCGGCAAGGCCGCCCCTTGCCACGCAAAGGCCCACCCTCTCCCCAACCCCTCTCCCCTCAAGGGAGAGGGGCTTTTGGCGCACGCTGGTCATGTCTTCACCATCGGCATCCACGACGACCTCACCCATCTCTCCCTGCCCTGGGACGCGGGGTTCCGCACCGATGCCGCGCAGGTCCTGCAGCACGCGGTGTTCTGGGGCCTGGGCGCGGACGGCACGGTGTCGGCGAACAAGAACTCGATCAAGATCATCGGCGAGGCCACCGACCTGCACGCCCAGGGCTATTTCGTCTACGACTCGAAGAAATCCGGTGCGGTCACCGTCTCGCACCTGCGCTTCGGCGCCGCGCCGATCCGTTCCTCCTACCTGATCGAGCCAGGCATGGCGGGCTTCGTCGCCTGCCACCAGACGGTGTTCCTGGAGCGTTACGACCTGCTCGCACACGCGAGCGACGGCGGCGTGTTCCTGCTCAACACCTCGGCTGCGCCGGAGGCGGCGTGGGCGAGCCTGCCCGCGGCGGTGCGCGCGCAGATTCGCGCCAAGGGTCTGCGCCTGTGGGTGATCGACGCCTACCGCGTGGCGGCGGAGGCCGGCATGGGGCGGCGCATCAACACCATCATGCAGACCTGCTTCTTCGCCATCTCCGGCATCCTGCCGCGCGAGCGGGCCATCGCCGCGATCAAGCAGGCGGTGGAAAAGACCTATGGGCGCAAGAGCAGGCGCCTGGCGGAGCTGAACTTCCAGGCCATCGACATGGCTTTGGCGCACCTGCACCAGATCACCCCTCCCCCCTCGGGGGAGGGGATGGGGGAGAGGGAGCCCGCTGCGCAAGACCAAACCGCGTTCCCGCACCCCCCGCCCCTCTCCCTGTGGGAGAGGGGAGTCATCCCGGACTTCGTGCGCGAGGTCACCCTGCCCATCTACCACGGCCACGGCGACGCGCTGCCGGTCTCCGCCATGCCGTTGGACGGCACCTGGCCGCTGGGCACGGCGCGCTATGAGAAGCGCAACCTCGCCCTGGAGATCCCGGTATGGGAGGCGGACCTGTGCACGCAGTGCGGCAAGTGCGTGCTGGTGTGCCCGCACAGCGCGATCCGCGCGCGCGCCTTCACGGAGGCCGCCGCCGCCGGCGCGCCGCCCACCTTCAAGCACGTGCCCGCGCGCAGCAAGGACTACCCGCCCGGCACCCGCATCAGCTACCAGGTGGCGGCGGAGGACTGCACCGGCTGCGGCGACTGCGTCGAGGCCTGCCCGATCCACGACAAGTCCAACGTCTCGCGCCTGGCGCTCAACATGGCACCGCTCAGCCACGAATTGCGCCTGGCCGAGCGCGAGAACTTCGCCTACTTCCTCGCCCTGCCGGAATACGACCGTGAGGCGATCAAGCACACCACCATCCCGGGCTCGGCGCTGCTCGACCCGCTGTTCGAGTTCCCGGGGGCGTGCGCGGGCTGCGGCGAGACGCCCTACATCCGCCTCGCCACGCAGCTGTTCGGCGACCGCATGCTGGTGGCCAACGCCACCGGCTGCTCCTCCATCTACGGCGGCAACCTGCCCACCACGCCCTACACCGTCAACGCCGAGGGCAGGGGGCCGGCCTGGTCCAATTCGCTGTTCGAGGACAACGCCGAGTTCGGCCTCGGCATGCGTCTGGCGGCGGACCAGCTGATGGATTACGCCAAGAGACTGGCGCGCGAGTTGGCGGACGAAATCGGCACGGACCTGGTGACCGAACTGGTCGAGGCGGAGCAGCGTGACGAGGCCGGCATCCGAGCGCAGCGCCGCCGCGTCGCGGTCCTGCTGGACAGGCTGGCCGTGTCGACCCATCCACGTGCCCGGGAGCTCGCCTCGCTCGCGGAATGGCTGATCCGGCGTTCCGTGTGGATCATCGGCGGCGACGGCTGGGCCTATGACATCGGCTACGGCGGTCTCGACCACGTCCTGGCCCTGCCCTATGACGTGAACATCCTGGTGCTCGACACCGAGGTCTATTCCAACACCGGCGGCCAGACCTCCAAGGCCACGCCGATCGGCGCGGTGGCGAAGTTCTCCGCCGGCGGCAAGGCCACGGCGAAGAAGGACCTGGGGCGCCTGGCGAGCGACTACGGCCACGTCTACGTCGCCAACGTCGCCTACGGCGCCAAGGACACGCAGACCCTGCGCGTGTTCCACGAGGCCGAGTCCTACGACGGGCCGTCGCTGATCGTCGCCTACAGCCCCTGCATCGCCCACGGCGTGGACCTGCAATACAACCTGCGCCAGCAGGACCTGGCGGTGAAGTCCGGCCACTGGCCGCTGTTCCGCCACGACCCACGCCAGGCCGCGGCCGGCGCCAACCCCTTCAAGCTGGATTGCGCCGCGCCGAGCGTGCCGATCAAGGACTTCATGCAGAGCGAGACCCGCTTCGCCATGCTCGCGCGCAGCCACCCGCAGGACGCCGAACGCTTCCTCGCCGCCGCGCAGCGCGAGGCGGAGGCGCGCTTCGCCGCCTACAAGGCGCTGGCGGAGGCGGCGCCTCCGGCCGGTGGCAAGGAACCCCAGAGCGGAGCCTGAGATGATCGACCTCACCACCGACTACGTCGGCCTGAAGCTCAAGAACCCCCTGGTGCCCTCGGCCTCGCCGCTCACCCGCGACCTGGACACCGCCCTGCGCCTGGAGGACGCCGGCGCCGCCGCCCTGGTGATGTATTCCCTGTTCGAGGAGGAGCTGGACGCCGAGGCGATCATGGCCGACCGCTTCCTGCTGCACGGCGACCTCGGCCACGGCGAGGCGGACGGCTTTCTGCCCGACCATGGCGATTTCCGCAGCGGCCTCGACCACTACCTGGAGCAGTTGCGTCGCCTCAAGGAACGCCTGGAGATCCCGGTGGTGGCGAGCCTGAACGGTGTGTCGCTGTCGGGCTGGGTGAGCCTGGGGCGGGAGTTGCAGGAGGCCGGTGCGGATGCCCTGGAGCTCAACGTCTACCACGTCGCCGCCGACGCCGACTATTCCGGCGAGGCGGTGGAGGCGCGCTACCTGCGTCTGCTCGGCGAGCTGCGCGCGGCGGTGGAGCTGCCCATCGTCATGAAGCTGTCGCCGTACTTCTCGTCGCTGCCGCACTTCGTCAGGCAGCTGGAGCGCGGCGGCGCCAACGGCGTCGCCCTGTTCAACCGCTTCTACCAGCCGGACATCGACCTGGACAGCCTGCAGGTGGCGCACCGCCTGCACCTCTCGCAGCCGCACGAGGCCCTGCTGCGCATCGTCTGGATCGCCATCCTGCACGGCCGCACCCGCCTCACCCTCGCCGCCACCGGCGGCGTGCACGGCGCCGGCGAGGCCCTCAAGCTGCTGCTGGCCGGTGCGGACGTGGTGCATCTGGCCTCCTGCCTGCTGGAGAAGGGACCCGAGCGCCTGGGCGGGATCCTGCGCGACATGGGCGATTGGATGGAGGCGAGGGAGTACGCCTCGGTCGCGCAGTTGAAGGGCAGCATGAGCCAGCAGAACCTGCCCGATCCCATGGTGCTGGCGCGCGCCAACTACCTGCACGTGCTCGACAGCTTCCGCCCGCCGCCGGGCGTGCGGAGCTAGCAAAAACGCCCCTTTCCGGGGCGTTTTTTTCGCCTGTCGCGGCTACAATCGCCGCCACACCGGGGGACGAGCACAGATGAGCGATCAGGACGACATCCAGGTCAAGGAGCACCTTGAAGACAGCCTGCAGCAGGTGATGTCGCTGATCGCCCGCCAGAAGCTGGTGGAGGACCTCGTGCACAAGCAGGAGGCGGCGCGCAGCGACCTGCCGCGCCACGAGCTGATCGAGGCCCTGGTGCACAAGCAGAACCTCACCGAGCTGTCGAAGAAGCTCGATGCCCTCCACCCCGCCGACGTCGCCTACATCCTCGAGGCCCTGCCGCTGGACGACCGCCTGCTGGTGTGGGACCTGGTGAAGGCGGAGCGCGACGGCGACATCCTGCTCGAGGTCTCGGACGCGGTGCGCGAGTCGCTGATCGCGTCCATGGACAACCGCGAGCTGCTCGCCGCGGCGCACACCCTCGACACCGACGAGATCGCCGACCTGGCGCCCGACCTGCCCAAGGACGTGGTGCAGGAGCTGATGAAATCCCTCGACGAGGCGAAGCGCCTGCAGGTGGAAAGCTCCCTGTCCTACGACGAGGACTCGGTGGGCGCGCTGATGGACTACGACTTCGTCACCATCCGCGCCGACGTGACCCTGGAGGCGGCCCTGCGCTACCTGCGCATGCTCGGCGACCTGCCCAGCCACACCGACAAGCTGTTCGTGGTGGAGCGCGACCGCCGCGTGATCGGCGTGCTGCCGCTGCCGCGCCTGCTGATCCACGACCCGGACGTGCATGTCGCGGCGGTGATGTCGGACGAGCCGGTCACCTTCCACCCCTCCGACGAGGCCTCCGACGCCGCCCAGGCCTTCGAGCGCTACGACCTCATCTCCGCCCCCGTGGTGGACCCGAAGGGCCGCCTGGTGGGGCGCCTCACGGTCGACGAGATGATGGACTACATCCGCGCCGAGGCCGAGGCGGACATGCTGCAGGCCGCCGGCCTGCGCGAGGACGAGGACCTGTTCACCACGGTGTGGAAGGCGGCCAAGAACCGCTGGCTGTGGCTCGCCATCAACCTCTGCACGGCCCTGTTCGCCTCGCGCGTGGTCGGCGCCTTCGAGGGCTCGATCGAGAAGCTCGCCGCGCTCGCCGCGCTCATGCCCATCGTCGCCGGCATGGGCGGCAACTCCGGCAACCAGACCTCCACCCTGGTGGTGCGCGGCTTCGCCCTCGGCCTCATCAACAAGGACAACGCCAAGCGCCTGCTCGCCAAGGAGCTGGGCATCTCCCTGCTCAACGGCACGGTGTGGGGCGGCGTGATGGGGGTGGTGGCCTATTTCCTGTATCAGAACGTCGGCCTGGGCGTGGTCATGGCCACGGCCATGCTGCTCAACCTACTGGTCGCCGCGCTGGCCGGCTACTTCGCCCCCGCCCTGATCGAGCGCTTCGGCCGCGACCCGGCCTATGGCTCGGCGGTGCTCACCACCTTCATCACCGACTCGATGGGCTTCTTCATCTTCCTCGGGCTGGCGACGCTGGTGCTGTTGTAGTCGGTAGAATTAACCCTTTTTCAAATCCCCCCTTGCTCAGGGACGCATGCACATGAAAAAAGCCCTCATCACCGGCGTTACCGGCCAGGACGGCGCCTACCTGGCGGAATTTCTGCTCGGCAAGGGCTACGAGGTGCACGGCATCAAGCGCCGGACCTCGCTGTTCAACACCGACCGCATCGACCATCTCTACCAGGACCCGCACGAACGGGAGCGCCGCTTCATCCTGCACCACGGCGACCTCACCGACTCCTCCAGCCTGATCCGCATCATCCAGCAGGTGCAGCCGGACGAGATCTACAACCTCGCCGCGC
>JBFMHC010000016.1:0-58348 GCA_040751755.1 Pseudomonadota bacterium | reverse complement strand
ACCACGTCGCCCGGCCCCACCTCTTGCGCCGGCAGGTCCCCCACCTCCACCCGCCCGCGCCCGGCAAGCACCACGTAGCGCTCCGCCGTGCCATGCAGACGATGCCAGCGCGTCGTCACCCCCGGCGAGACGCGCGCACGGGCGATGGAAAGCCCCGGGTCCGCGTCGCTGTTGGAAAGCTCGTTGATGAAGCAGCGCTCGGGCGTGTCGAATTCGGCCTCGGGGATCAGGGGTTTGATTTCCGGTTGCATGGGGGTTGTGTCGGTGTGGGGGGCCGGGGATGAGGGCTGGCGGGATATCCGAGGTCTGTTCCCAATGACGCTTCACACCTCACCGCGGCATCAGCGCGAACACACCCCAGCCCAGGTATTCACGTGTGAAAGTGGCGTAGCGCACCGGTTCCGAGGTCAGTTGGGCGCGAACGTCCTTTGCCAGCTCGTCGTCGGGATTGGCTTCAAGCCATCGGCGCATGGTGAGCCATTTGGCCGCCTCGTATCGGTCCCAGCCATCCTGGTCGGCCAGAACCATTTCCACGACGTCGTAGCCGAGGTGGCCGAAAGACGCGAGCAGCGCCGGGAGCGTGAGAAAGTCGGCGATCGAGTGGGCAAGACACCCCTTGGCCACCTCTTCCGTCGGCGGCAACTGCCGCCAGTAGGGCTCGCCGATGAGGATGATCCCCCCGGTGCGCAGGCTCCGCGCCAGAAGCGCGAGGGTGCCGGCGACTCCCCCGGCGATCCAGGTGGCACCAACACAGGCCGCCACACTGGCCTTCTCTTCGGAGACATAGCCGGCGGCATCGCCATGGATGAACGCCACCCGACCGGCGACACCGAGTTCCACGGCACGGCGTTTCGCCTGTTCGGTGAACAACCGGCTCATGTCGATGCCGGTGCCGGTGATGCCGTGATCGCGTGCCCAGGTGCACAGCATCTCCCCCGAACCGCTGCCGAGGTCGAGCACCCGTGCCCCAGGTTCCAGACGCAGCGCCGCCCCGAGCGTGGCGAGCTTTTCGGGCGTGATCGGGTTGTGGATGCGGTGAGCACTTTCAGTGATGTTGAATATCCGTGGGATGTCCATGGTGGAAAGTTGCCTTATGGGGTGAATGGGTTTGGTCAGGGGCTAATAAGGCAATAAGAAAACGTGAGCTGTCCCTTTTTGCCCTTCTAGGCCGGAAATTAATCGAGCCTGGCCCCTTTAATTCGCTTTAATTCAGCTGACCTTCGATAGATCGATAACTGTCGGCAGTTTGATAAAGCCAGACTGAACGATCGCGAAAATGACGGCAATTATCGTTAGCCAAAACATCTTCTTTTGTAGTTTGACGGCTTCCGTATGGCGCCTTTCTTCTTCTTCATACCTTTCAATGGTGCTGATGGCCTGTCCTGTCACGACGTATTCGTCATTCACTAGCCTCAGTTCGCCGGACCGAACGAGAGAATCCAAGTAAAGCACAACCTTCCGATGTTGAACTTCCCACGACGGATGCAGAAACAAGTGCATAGAGTAGATTCTAGTCATTAGGGCGAGCGACGAAATCCCATCATGCGTGCGGTCGAATTGATCATCCATCATTAGGCGAAGGAGTTCCATTCTCCGTTTTGTAACCAGTTTGCGCTTGTTAAAGAAGTATTGATAAGTTGAATCGATGCGCCGATAGATCTTAATCTTTAGATAGATGAGCTTTGTTATGTAATTCAAAGCAACGTCATAGATATTGTCATAGGTGACTTCAGATAGACCGTAGTAATGCGTGATATTTAGCCGTCCCGTGTCTAGGTCGCTAATGGTAAGTGTTGTGCTATCGGCGTACGAGCTACCATTCCACAACAACCCTTCCAGATTGTCGCCATGGATTGCCGTTGCGATAAAGTAAGGTGAGTCGTCACGGTCTAGAGCCACAACATAGCAGTTGACTTGTTCTCCTCGCGGTCCAGAACGAGGAATACGAGCCTCACATGCTTTTGCTATGAGGCGCATTAATAGCCATCGGTACAGGAGCGTCTTTATCAAAGCGGAAACCTATCAGGTTGGAATTGCCTAAAGTAAAAACGGGGTCAGACCCCTGTTATTGCTCTTTAATTCTCGGGTTTTTTCCAAAGGTGTGGCCATAGTGTTAAGCACTCATCCATGGATGGATAACGACTGTGTTGATTGTAAAAACGCCGGGCTGCTTTCTCGTATTCATTGAATCCATGAGACGGTGCACGAGCATTAAAACCATAAGTCAATGGCAATGGATTTGATTGAAAATCAGGGGGTTTGGGCCGTTTGTTGGCTGAGCTTCTCTTTTGGTCTCTTATTGCTGTGCGGAGCTTGCTGAAAAACAACCGCTCTGCAATTCTTTGTTCGGGATGAAATAACCACTTTTTTGAAGATATGTCGTCTCTTAGTTTTCTGCGCAGATCGTCTCTCGATAATAGCGCATCACTCAAATCAAGATGTATTTCTATGGCCGGAAGGTCATGTTTTCTGATGTGACGCATCTTGTCACGATCAACCTTGTGTGTAACTGCGATTTCAACAATCAATTTTTTGAGGCCGCAATCCAGAATGACATCGGGCACGAATCCATTGCATGCTGACTCAACTATTGCGGCTGTGATTTTGGCTTCGCCGCCTTTGGCAATTGGTTGTTGATGGCTTACGACTGCCCCGGATTTAATTTTTTTTGTTTTGGTGAAATTGTAGGATGGAAGGGCAATTCTACTTAGCTCTCCAACTAGCTCTTTTGACACAAGATGGAGCGCCGTTTCGGCAGCACCAAGGCAATTCGTTTCTGTCGAGTGTGCAAAGTGATGACGACGTTGATGTCCTTTTCTTGCAATGAGCTTGTTTCCGCACACCACACATGTACAACCGCAACTAAGCCCCCTTGGCACCTCAGATACATGTACGAGTAGACCATTTTTGATGGCGTACCCCGTTTTATGTGGGCTGTCCATGTAAGAAAACTCTAACGTTTGAATTCAGCGGACGGTAAAAGCGCAGCTTTTGACGGTCCGCTGGAATGATTTGTTAGCAGGCTACTTGGGACCTGCCTTGAGTTTTCCATTTTCCCAAAGCCTGAAGCTTGTGCTGCCAGGCGTATATTCCCTCGCATGCCTAAATGCCACACCAACACTCTCTCCTTCGAGAAGATGAAAGGCTAGGAAGGTTTGCGCAAACTGCGATGCCACAGCACCATGCACGCTGTGAAACGGAGCAAGAAAGTGGCTGCAAATCGCCATCTCTGAGAGTTTTCCGCCTGCCGCCTTGTAGCCTGTTTGGCAGCAAAGAGAGATAAATACTTTCTTAGGTGCGCCCCTAACTTTAAGAGTGGTATCCAGTACATCTGACTTTACCCACCCATCAACAGAGAATTTGATACCGTCAGGGTTGCCATGACCAACAATTACCACATGCGAATAGGCCGCTTGTTCTTTCTGCCAAATACTTTTTAGCTCTGCAAGAGAGCGTACTTTGTAAGCGCGCAGGTAGTCGTCGGGCACAAGCAATCGACAATATTGGAGAACGGACTTTGCCAGCGGATCAAGTAACCCTGTCTCCGTCTCAAGATCTCCGATCGTAAAAATCAAAATACCGATGTTTTTCTGGCACAAACCAGAGCCAATCCATTCTGAAGTGGCGCCACCCTGCAGATGGACTTTTACCTTTCTGACGCCGATTTCTGCGATGCGCGTTTCGTAGAATGCGGAGAGATGCCCTTCCATTCCTGGGATTCTGGAAGCCGGGACGAAAACTTTGTCGTTGACTGCGAAGTGCGTAGCCATTTTTCCTTGCTTGCTAACTATTAATTAGACACCACTTCCATATCTGGAAATATTTCCACATATGGCAACATGACCTCCATATATCGACACCTGATTTCCATATCTGGCAGTGGCATTTCCATGGGCGGTAATCTCCATAGGTGGAACTGTCTGATCCGGTCCGCAACGCCATGGACGCCTCCCCGTAAAGGTTCTTTTATGTTGCCGCCATCGTAGCCCCCGCCACTGACATGGACAACCGCGGCAACGCCGCGCGGGGGGGGCGCTCCGGCCGACGCATCCGCGGTTTGCGCGCGCGCCCGGCCGCCGCGCTGGGCTATGCTTGCACGCACTGTTTCCATTCGCCGTCCGCGGGGCGCTGCCGCCTGCGAGCGCCCGGACCGCCGTTTGACGCCTGCCCATGTCCGCCGTTGTCTCCCATCCCCTGAGGGCCTTGCGCTCGCGCGACTTCCGCATCTATTTCAGCGGCCAGCTGGTGTCGATGGCGGGGACCTGGATGCAGCAGGTGGCGATGGGCTGGCTAGCCTACAAGCTGAGCAACTCCGCGCTGGTGCTGGGCCTGCTGGGCTTCGCCAGCCAGGCGCCCATCCTGCTGTTCGGCCTGTTGGGCGGGGTGTGGTCGGACCGCATGGACCGGCGCCGGCTGATGCTGTGGACCCAGGCGCTTTCCCTGTTGCAGGCCCTGGTGCTGGCGCTGCTGACCTGGCAGGGCTGGATGACGCCGGCGCTGCTGCTGTGCCTGGCCTTTCTGCTGGGGTGCGTCAACGCCGTGGACCTGCCGGCGCGCCAGTCGCTGCTGGTGCATCTGGTGGAGGACCGGGCGCAGCTGGCGAACGCCATCGCCCTCAACTCCACGCTGGTGAACGTGTCGCGCTTTCTCGGCCCGGCCCTGGCGGGGTTCGTCATCGCCTGGACCAATGAGGCGGTGTGCTTTCTGCTCAACGCGGTGTCGTATCTGGCCATGCTGCTGGCGCTGGGCGTGCTGCATCCGCGTCCCGGCGGCGATGCCTCCAAGCACCCGCTGCAGGCGTTGAAGGAGGGGCTGCGCTACACCGCCGGCCATGCCGACATCCGCCTGTTCCTGATGCTGTTGGCGGGGGTGAGCTTTCTGCTCTCGCCCTATGTGGTGATGATGCCCCTGTACGCGAAGAGCGAGCTCGGCGGCGACGCGCGCACCCTGGGCCTGCTGGTGAGCAGCGCCGGGGCGGGCTCGCTGCTGGCGGCGCTGTTCCTGGCAACGCGCGCGTCGACGCAGGGCCTGGCGCAACGGGTCTCCCTGGCGGCGCCGGTCGGCGGCGCGGCCCTGGCCTTGTTCGGCCTCAACACCGTGCATGGCCTGGCGTATCCGATCCTGATGGTGCTGGGCTTCTGCGTGGTGTTCGTCGCCGCCGGCACCAACACCCTGTTGCAGGGCTGGGTGCGCGACGACATGCGCGGCCGGGTGATGTCCGCCTTCACGCTGGCCTTCCTCGGCATCGCCCCGCTGGGCAGCCTGGCCATGGGGGGGCTGTCGCACGGCCTGGGGGTGCGTCGCACGCTGTTCCTGTGCGGCACGCTCGCCATCGTCGCGGGGCTGGCGCACCGCTACCGGCTGCGCCGGCAGGCGGCCCTGGGCTAGGCAGGCCGTCATGAACCCCGCCAAGGTCGACCGTTCCCGCCTGACCCGCCTGGAGGACCTGCCCAACATCGGCCCGGCCATGGCGCGGGATTTGCGCTTGCTTGGCATCCAGCGGCCGGCGGACCTGGCCGGGCGGGACCCGGTCGAGCTGTATCAGGCGCTGTGCCACGCCACGGGGCGGCGCCAGGACCCGTGCGTGCTGGACGTGTTCATGTCCGTGACCCGCTTCATGGCGGGTGGGCCGGCCTTGCCGTGGTGGGGCTTCACCGCCGAGCGCAAGCGGCTGTGGCGGGCGCTGGGGCTGGTGTGAAGGGGTTCAGGCGTCCGGCGCGGCGAGCGCCTGGTCGATGGCCCGCTGCAGGTCGGGGATGTTGAGCGGTTTGCTGAAGTAGGCGTCGAAGCCGGCGGCGAGGGCCTGTTCGCGGTCGCCCTTCATGGCGTTGGCGGTGACGGCGATGACCGGGATGCTGGCGGTGGCGGGGTCGGCGCGCAGCGCGGCCAGGGCCTCGAAGCCGTTCATGCCGGGCAGGTTGATGTCCATGAGGATGAGGTCCGGCGGTTCGGCGCGGATGAGGGCGAGGCCGATCTCGGCGGTGTGGGCGCTGTGCAGCCGCCAGCCCGGCCAGGTCTGGAAGGCCTGCTGCATGAGGCGCAGGTTGAGCGGGTTGTCCTCGATGTAGAGGACGTTGGCGGCGCGCGGCGCGACGACGCCGGGGGAGGGCGGTGGCGCCCCGGCGGATGCGTGGGCCGTGTCGGCCACCGCCGCTTCTTCGGATTCTTCCGCCTCGATGGTGGGGAGTTCCACCCAGAAGGTGCTGCCCTGGCCCTCCACGCTCTCGAAGCCGATGCGGCCGCCCATGGCCTCGACGATGCGCTTGGTGATGACCAGGCCGATGCCCGTGCCTTCCACCTCGCCGCGTTCCGCGCCCAGGCGGTCGAAGGCGTTGAAGATGCGCGACTGCTTGTCCGCCGGAATGCCGCGTCCGGTGTCGGCGACACTGACGCGCACATGGCCGTCCAGGCGCCGGCAGGAGAGGATGACCTTGCCGTGCGGACGGTTGTACTTGATGGCGTTGGAGAGGAAGTTGAGCACCACCTGGCGCAGGCGCAGGTAGTCGGCGCGCACGGTCACCGGCGCCTTCTCGCCGCTGCCGCGCGTCAGTTCGATGCCCCGCTTGTCGGCGAGTGGCGCGGCGAGGGCCAGGCCGTCGGCGAGCACCTCGCCGAGCGTGACCGGCCCGATCGCCAGATCCATCCGGCCGGCCTCGATGCGGGCGAGGTCGATCATGTCGTTGATCAGCGCCAGCAGGTGTTCGCCGGCGCGCTCGATCTCGCGCGCGTTGTCGCGCGCATCCTCGGACAGTTCGGGATCGGCGCCGAACAGCTGGGCGAAGCCGAGGATGGCGTTGAGCGGGGTGCGCAGCTCGTGGCTCATGCTTGCCAGGAACTCGCTCTTGGCGTGGCTGCCGGTCTCGGCGGCGTCGCGCGCCTGGATCAGGGCCTGCTGCGATTCGGCCAGTTCGGTGACGTCGCGCGTCACCGTCACCACGTGGCTGACCTCGCCCGGCGTCTGCTCGAAGGGGTAGTAGGTGATGTCGCAGGTGCGCGCGCCCAGCAGGGCCAGCTCCACCGTGGACCGCAGGCTCACCGGCACGCCTTCGGCGAAACAGCGCTGGAGCGGCGGGACGATGAAGCGGGCGGCGGTGTCCTCGCCCCACACCTCGGCGATGCCCTTGCCGATCACCTCCTCGCGCGGGCGCATCAGCATCTCGCACCAGGTGTCGTTGACGGCCTCGTAGCGGTGCTCGCGGTTGAGCACGCTCATCATGTCGGCGACGGTGTTGACGATGAAGGCGTAGCGCTTGAGGGCGTCCTCGCGCCACACCATCTCCTGGTGCAGGCGCAGGTTGCCGTGCTCGGCGGCGGAGAAGCGGCGCGCGCTGAACACCATGAAGAGGGCGAACGCGGCCATGGTCACGGCGGTCGCCAGGGAGATGTCGCTGTCCTCGCCGAGCAGCCGCGCCAGCAGGGGCAGGACGAAGGGTGTGGTGAAGGCGGCCAGGGCCGTCATGTCCACGGAGAGCGAGGCCATCGCCCCCGCCATCAGGCCGGTCATGGCGAAGGCGAGGAACATCTGGCTTTCTACGTCGCCGTCGGGGAACAGCAGGATGCTGACCAGCCCCCAGGCGAGGCCGGTGGCGAGCGTGCCGAGGCGGAAGCGGGTGAGCCAGATGTCGCTGGTGGCGGGCGTGGCGGGCTGGCGGCGGTGCGCCAGCGCCAGGCCCGCGCGCAGCAGCAGCGTGGTGCCGAGTGCGGCGAGCCAGAGCGTGGCCTTGATCGGCTCGGAGGTCCGCCAGAGCAGGAGGGCCAGCGCGACGGCGAGCAGGGCGTTGGAAACCACCGCCAGGGGCAGGCCGGCATACAGCAGGCGCACGCGTTCCGCCTCGATCGCCGCGCGCATGCTGTCCGTCCTGGGGGCCTGGAATTTCTCGGTCATCGTCGGTCCGTTTCCCTTCGCATCGATGTCGCCGTGGCGGTGGAGGCCGCCCGGCGCCGGATCGCACTGGATCTTTCCGGAACTTATCGGCGGATCGGCCCCATCCTTTAACCGGTTGCGCCCCCCCGGCCTTGTCGCGCGTGGGCATGCGGCAGGCCGCTTTGTCGGGTTTGCTACAGCGGTGTGGCGGCGCATCGGCTTGATTTTCAATGTGTTAGCGGTGGCATGGGGTTTGCGATGGTCAGTACAACAGCAACCCGTGGAGCCCATGTGCCATGGCCGAGATCGTCAAACGCAGCAAAGCCCTGTCGGTGAACCCCCTCAAGGTGAGCCAGCCGGTGGGCGCGTCGCTGGCCTTCCTGGGCGTGCACCGGGCAATCCCGATGATGCACGGCTCGCAGGGCTGCACCGCGTTCGGCAAGGTCTTCTTCGTGCGCCACTTCCGCGAGCCCATCCCGCTGCAGACCACGGCGATGGACCAGGGCGCGACCGTGCTGGGCGCGGACGACAGCGTCATCGAGGGCCTGCGGACCATCTGCGAGAAGAGCAGGCCGGCGCTGATCGGCCTGCCCACCACCGGCCTGTCCGAGACCCAGGGCACGGACATCCACCGCCTGGTGAAGGTGTTCCGCGAGCGGCACCCCGAATTCGACGGCGTGGCCGTGGTGCCGGTGGTGACGCCGGACTACGTGGGCTGTCTGGAGAGCGGCTTCGCCCTGGCGGTGAAGGGCATGATCGACTACGTGGTGCCGGCGGACACGTCCCGCGTCGGCCGGCGCAAGAAGCAGGTGAACGTGCTCGCCGGCTCCATGCTCACGCCGGGCGACATCGAGCACGTGAAGGAGCTGATCGAGCTGTTCGGCCTGCGCCCGGTGGTGCTGCCGGACCTCTCCGACTCGCTCGACGGCCACCTCACCGACCTGCAGTTCTCGCCCGTCACCGTGGGCGGCACGCCGGTCGCGGAGATCCAGGCCATGGGCGAGTCCGCCGCCACCCTGGTGATCGGCCGCTCGCTGTTCGACGCCGCCGACGCGCTGAGGGAGAAGACCGGCGTGCCCGACCATCGCTTCGACAGCCTGATGGGCTTGGCGGCCATGGATGCCTTCATCGCCGCCCTGGCCGGGATCAGCGGCCAGCCGGTGCCGGAGAAGATCGAACGGCAGCGCGATCAGCTGCAGGACGCCATGGTCGACACGCACTTCATGCTCGGCTTCGCGCGCGTCGCCATCGCCGCCGACCCGGACCTGCTCTACAGCCTGGCCGACCTGATGCAGGGCATGGGCTGTGAGGTCACCGCCGCCGTCGCGCCGTCCAGGTCGCCGGTGCTGGAACGGCTGCCCACCGCGCAGGTGAGGCTGGGCGACCTTGAAGACCTGGAGCTGGGCATCCGCGAGCGCGGCGCCGACCTGATCCTGTGCAACTCGCACGCCGCCGACACCGCGCAGCGCCTGCACCTGCCCCTGTACCGCGCCGGCTTCCCGCAATACGACCTGATCGGCGGCTACCAGCGCCTGTGGGTGGGCTACCGGGGCACGCGCCAGACCCTGTTCGACCTGGCCAACCTGCTGCTCACGCACGGCCACCACGAGATGGCGGCCTACCGCTCCATCTACGCCAGGCCCGAGGAAGCCCGCCATGCGGCATCTGAAGCTCATCCACTCCACCACTGAGGCGCCGGCCATGAGCGTGAAGATCGCCTTCGCCAGCAGCGACCGCCGCCTGGTGGACCAGCACTTCGGCGCCGCCGAGGCCTTCGTGCTCTACGAGCTGGCGGAGGACGACGCGCGCCTGATCGAGGCGGTGGAGTTCCACGATTCGGACACCGCCATGGACGGTCACGAGGGCAAGCTGGCGAGCAAGATCGCCCTGCTCGACGGCTGCGCCGCGGTGTACTGCAACGCCGTGGGCGGCTCCGCGATCAAGCAGCTGATCGCCGCCGGCATCCAGCCCATGAAGGTGGAGGAGGGCACGCCCATCGATGGCTTGCTGTGCGGTCTCAACCAGAGCCTCAAGGGCGAGGCGCCCGCGTGGCTGGCGAAGGCGATGAAGTCGCGCGACGCCGGCCGTTTCGATGCCATGGAAGAAGAGGGGTGGACGGAATGATCAGTGTTTCCCTGCGCGCCATGCGGCGCGAGACCCTGGCGGCGCATACCTGGCGGTCCAGCGCCCTCGCGCCGGCGCCGCGCCGGCCGCAGCCTGCCCTGCGCGAAGTCCTGGCCGCCGGCCTGCGCTGGCTGGCGGTGCACGGCCACAAGCCGGGGGCGGCATCGTGATCGAGGCGCGCGTGCGCGTCGTCAGCGCCGGCGAGGGCTTGGCCTGGGTCGAACCCAGCGAGCAGTCCGGCTGCGGCGCCTGCGCCTCGAAGAGCGCCTGCGGCGTCGGCGGCCTGTCCAAGGTGTTCCGCCGCGGGCGCGCACCCATCCCCGTGGCCTGCGGCGAGGTGCGCCCGGGCGACGAGCTGAACATCGGCATGGACGAGACCGACCTGCTCAGGATCGGCCTCTACGCCTATCTGTTGCCCACCGTGCTGGCGCTGGTCGGCGCCGGCCTGCTCTCCGGCCGCGGCGATGCCGCCGCCCTCGCGGGGGCGCTGGCCGGCACCGCGCTCGGCCTGCTGCTGGCTCGCCTGATTCCCCGCGCACCGCGCCTCAACGTGCGTCACGTCGACGCGCGTGCATCCACCTTCGAACCCGACCACCCCACCAGGAGCTGAACCATGACGGCCACCGCTGAACTCGAGAACCCCGCCGACGCCATCCTCACCACCGACTTCATCGTCGAGATGGCCAAGCAGATGCGCGCCATCGACACCTATGGCACCTACGACGGCTGGACCGTGGACAAGATCCTCGCCCCGTTCGTGAAGACCAAGGAGCAGCGCCGCGAGATCCCCGTGATCGGCGACCCCGACGATGAGACCCTGGCGCGCGTGAAGTGCTTCTACAACGCCATCGCCGTGCTGATCGAGAAGGAATGCCGCCTGATGGCGGTGCCGATGATCAACATCACGCACGAGGGCTTCGGCCGCGCGCTCATCACCGTCGGCAAGCTGGTGGTGCTGGACCGCACCGTGCGCGACGTGCACCGCTTCAGCTTCGACAGCCTGTCGAAGATGAAGGACGAGGCGGACAAGTTCCTCGCCGTGGCGCTGGAGATCGTCGGCAAGTACCCCGAAGTGGCGGGGCTGTAAGGAGGGCGTCATGACCGAGGAAGAACTCAAGGACCTCGACAAGGAGGTCAAGAAACTCAAGCGCGTGGCCAGCGAGTGGGCCTCGCAGCTGCACGACCTGGTGGAAGACCGCCTGCCGGCCGGCTACCACGAGATCCCGGGTATCGCCCAATCCACCTATGACGCCTGCAAGGCCTGGGCCGACGCGAATGCGAAGCTCAACGCCGCCCAGGCGGGGAGCTGAACATGAGTGACGTGATCACCGGCATCACCCTGGGCGGCCGTGCCTGGACGCCCGCCTTCGTGGTCTCCATCGACCAGAAGAAGTGCATCGGCTGCGGCCGCTGCTACAAGGTCTGCCCGCGCGAGGTGCTGGGCCTGGTCGACCGCGAGGAGGACGAGGTGGACGAGGACCTCGACGAGGACCAGATGAGCGTCATGTCCATCACGGACGCGCTCGACTGCATCGGTTGCGGCGCCTGCGCCCGAGTCTGCCCGAAGGCCTGCTATACCCATCAATCCATGCCGGTCGCGGCGTGACGTCAGGAGAGGAAACACCATGCCCCGCCCGCAAAAACACGTGTTCGTCTGCAACCAGGCCCGCCCGCAGGGCCACCCGCGCGGCTCCTGCGCGGACAAGGGTTGCCGCGAGGTGATGGACGAGTTCCTGTACCAGTTCCAGCAGCGCCAGTGCTTCGACAAGGTGCAGATCACCGCCGCCGGCTGCATCGGCCCCTGCGGCCAGGGGCCCAACGTCCTGGTCTACCCGGACGCGGTGTTCTACACCGGCGTGAGCAAGGCCGATGTGGCCGCCATCTTCGACGAGCACCTGCTCGGCGGCACGCCGGTTGAGCGCCTGAAGGCCCCGGCGGACGTCTGGTGAGCGCGGCCATGGCCAGCCAGCTGCCGCCCGAGGTCGAGCGCGCCGCCCACCTGGTGGTGGACATGCTGCGCGCCGAGTCCGCCAAGTACCTGCCCAAGGAGCGGCAGCCGGAGATCCGCCTGGAGGACGCGACCATCGTCCAGGTCATCGACCCGGCCAACGGCCTGCCCGGCTACGAGGGCACCTGGCGCAACCCCCTCAACGAGCGGGTCGGCAGGCTGGTGTTCAACAGCGACGGCAGCTACTACGCGGAATACGACCTGGTGTGCCGGCACCCGCGCGACCCGCGCTTCTTCGTCGAGGCGGTCACCGTCTGGGGGCGTGGCGGCAAGATCAGCGGCGAGCCGCGCCTCATCCCCATGGTGTGAGATGGAGCTGTCCGGGGACATGCGCCTGATCCTGGCGCACAAGCAGAAGACCAGCGGCCGTCTGCGTTTCCTGCGTCTGCCGCACGGCACGCTGCTGTTCCAGCCCCTGCCCAGGCTGTCGGTGCTGCTGGACGACGCGCCGCCGCCGCGCGTCGCGCACCACCCGGCCTTCTTCCTCAAGGCCGCGGAGGACTGGCTCAAACTGCCCGCGGGCAGCCTGGAGCACGAGGCGGAATTCCAGGCCACGGTGGACACGCCGGAGGGACCGGTGGCGGTCTATCTCGTCAACATCAACACCATCGACCCGCCCTTCGCCGAGGCGCAGGCGGTGGGCGGCAGCTTCGCCGCCATCACCGAACTGGTGGGCGGCATGCCGGCGGAGATGGACCTGCTGCGCCTGGCCTACACTGCGGTTCTGGGCTGACCTTTCGACGAGCGAGTGAACATGAGCAGATTCCACATGGGCGACCAGGTGTTCGCCGCCGCCAACCTCTACAACGACCCGGTCGAGGAGACCGGCGAGAGCGCCATTCCCGGCATCGCCGTGGGCGAGCTGCTGGTAGCCGAGGGTACGCGCGGCGTGGTGGTCAACGTCGGCCACGTCGAGGCGCTGCCGCACGAGGAGATCTACCTGGTGCGCTTCGAGGTGGATGCCGGCGGCGTGCTGAGCGAGCCGCTCGGCTGCCTGGCCGAGGAGCTGGGCCACGGCGCCGAGGCGGCCTGAGCGCGCCCCGCCCATGACCGCCGACCCGGCCGCCGCCGCGCGCGCCTACCACCAGCGCACCAAGCACCACCTGGACCGCTACGCGGCGGGACCGGGGAGTCTGGACTGGGACGCCCAGCCCGACCCGTTCCGGCGCTGGCAGGGCACGCGCTGGTACGGCCTGCCGCGCGCGCTGCCGGCCCCGGATGTGCGCTGGGGCGCGCTGGCGGCGCCGCGCGAGCCGGCCCCCTTCGACCTCGCCAACCTCTCCGCCTTCCTGCGCCTCAGCAGCGCCATCACCGCCTGGAAGGAATACGCCGGCAGCCGCTGGGCGCTGCGCGCGCACCCGTCCTCCGGCAACCTGCACCCCACCGAGACCTGGGTGGTGGCCTACTGGGTGGACGGGCTGGCGGACGGCCTCTACCACTACAACCCGCTCGACCATGCCGTGGAGTGGCGCGCCAGCACGCTCACCGCCGCCGACACGCCCGGGTTGTGGCTGGGATACACCTCCATCCACTGGCGCGAGGCCTGGAAGTACGGCGAGCGCGCCTTCCGCTACTGCCAGCTCGACATGGGCCATGTGCTGGCCGCGCTTGCCCACGCCGCCGCCCTGTTCGGCTGGCGGCCGCGCCTCGTGGACCTCGCGCCGGCGGCGCTGGCGCACTGCCTGGGCAGCGACCGTGCCGAGGACTTCGCCGGCGTGGAGGCCGAGGAGGCGGAGGTGCTGGTTGCCATGCTTCCCGGCGAGGCAGGCGCGGCGCCGCTGCCGCCTCTGGAGTGGGACGAATGGAGCGGTGTGCCCAGCCTGCTCGACCCCCGGCCCATGCACCAGTGGCCGGTGATCGAAGAGGTGGCCGAGGCGACGCGCGGCGCCCTGCCAAGCCTGCCCGCGCCCGCGGCCATGCCTGACGCGGTGGGCGTGCCGGACGCCGGTCCGCCCGCCGCCCAGGTCATCCTGCAGCGCCGCAGCGCCCAGGCCTTCGACGGGCGCGCCGTGCTGGCGGCCGAGGCGTTCCGCCGCATCCTCGCCAGCCTGCTGCCGTCGCCGCGCTCGCCGGTGTGGCGCATGTGGACGGCCGCGCCGCGCGTGCACCCCGTGCTGCTGGTGCACCGCGTCGAGGGCCTGGCCGCGGGCCTCTATGTCCTGCCGCGCAGCGAGGCCGGCCTCACCGGCCTGGGCGAAGCGATGCGGCGCGAGTTCGCCTGGGAGCCCGCGCACGCCGAGCTGCCCCTGTACCGCCTGGTGTCGGCGCGCGCCGAGCGCACCGCCCGCACCATAAGCTGCCACCAGGACATCGCCGCGATGAGCGCCTTCACCCTGATGTTCGTCGCCGAGTTCGACGCCCCGCTCGCGGAAAACCCGGCCGCCTACCGCCACCTGCACTGGGAGGCGGGCATGCTCGGCCACTGCGCCACCCTGGAGGCGGAGGCCGCGGGCTGGCGCGGCACCGGTATCGGCTGCTTCTTCGACGATGCCGACCACGAGGTCCTGGGTCTGACGGACACGCGCTGGCAGGTGCTCTACCACTACGCCATCGGCATGGCGCTGGACGACCCGCGCCTCACCACCCTGGCCGCCTACGGCGACGCAGGCTGATGATGGCCCCTCTGGGGGTCAGACCGCGCCGTGAACCACGCGCTTGGCGTCGGTGGCGCGGCTGAGGGCCTCTTCCAGGCTTACCTCCTCGCACTTAGGGCGATAGTCCTGAGTTCGCCTGGGAGCCCGCGCACGCCGAGCTCCCTCTGTACCGCCTGGTGTCGGCGCGCGCCGAACGCACCGCCCGCACCATAAGCTGCCACCAGGACATCGCCGCGATGAGCGCCTTCACCCTGATGTTCGTGGCCGAGTTCGACGCCCCGCTCGCGGAAAACCCGGCCGCCTACCGCCACCTGCACTGGGAGGCGGGCATGCTCGGCCACTGCGCCACCCTGGAGGCGGAGGCCGCGGGCTGGCGCGGCACCGGTATCGGCTGCTTCTTCGACGATGCCGACCACGAGGTCCTGGGTCTGACGGACACGCGCTGGCAGGTGCTCTACCACTACGCCATCGGCATGGCGCTGGACGACCCGCGCCTCACCACCCTGGCCGCCTACGGCGACGCAGGCTGATGATGGCCCCTCTGGGGGTCAGACCGCGCCGTGAACCACGCGCTTGGCGTCGGTGGCGCGGCTGAGGGCCTCTTCCAGGCTTACCTCCTCGCACTTAGGGCGATAGTCCTGATAGGCCTTGTACACGGTGTACACCTTCTCGCCGCTGCCCTGGCCCTTGAAGTCGCCTTTCTCCAGGTGCAGTTCGTCCATCAGTTCGTTCCAGACCATGCCGTCGTCCAGCGGCAGCAGCACGAAGGTGGTGCCGGCGAGCTTCACCTGCATGGGCTTCTTGATGTTCACCACGTAGAGCAGGGCGCCCATGGTCGGGCTGAAGTGGGCGGCGTATTTCTCGAGGAAGGGCTGGATGTGGGCGATCTCGTCCAGCGAGCCGGAGAGGAATTTGATCTGCGTCGCGTCGGCCAGCACCACGGCACCGATCATGGTCGCCACGGGCGGTTTGCGGCGGCCCAGGTTGTCGGCGACCTCGCCTTCGATCAGCACCAGGTCGCCACGGTAGGCGAACAGCCCTGGCGCGGCCGGTTCGGTGAAATTGCTGTTGAAGAACAGGCCTTGGGATTCGAGGGTGTCGAGCAGCATGGTCAGGGTCCTCTGTGGCAAATGACCCTGTTCAGCAATTAGCGGGCCAGGCGCCCGGACGGCCGGAAGCTGTTAACAAAAAGAATTCAATACGCTTCTCAACATACTGATTATTAATTAAGTATTCCGGATTGCCTGTGCGTCTGCCGTGGGGGTGTGCCGGCCGCTGCCTGTGTAGGGAACGCGACAAGCCACTGCCATCGGTACGGCTTTGGGCATGTCGGCGCGGGGGAGGGCGGTCAGTGCTTCTGCATCAGCGCCAGGACTTCCTTTTCGAAATCCTGGGCGTGCGAGGCGGAGGCGACGGCGGCGATGACCTTGCGGCTGGCGCCGATGGCCTCGATGAACTCGGCGCGGTTGTGGGTGTTGTTGACCTTGGCGTAGACCGGGGAACGCTCGCCCACCAGGGAGGCGATGATCTCCAGGGCGTGGCCCTTGGCGTGCTCGATGCCGTTGAGCATCCCCGGGTTGACCGGCGCGGCGGGGGCCTGGTCGGACTCAGGCAGGTTGAGGATGGCCATGACGCCGCGCTCGAACTCGGCGGCCTGGCTGGCGGAGGCCACCGCGGCGAGCAGTTTCTTGCTCTGGGCGATGGCCTCGACGAAGGCGTCGTGGCCCTGCGCCGACTGCAGGCGCGCATGTACCGGCGACTGTTCGCCGACCAGGCCGGCCAGCACGTTGAGGGCGTATTGCCGCGCGGCCTCCAGGCGTGAGCCGCTCAACACCTTGAGAGCGGCGCCGATGTCCGGCTGCGGCGGCGCCTCGCTGACGGCGGCGGCCTTGGCGCCGTGTTGCTTGACCTGGCCGATGAAGCCCTCGTCCCAGAGCTGTTCGAGGATGTTCTCCAGTTCCTGGCAGGAAGGGAGCTTGGCCTTCAGGTCGGCGACGCTGATCGCGTCGCTGACCAGGAACAGGACCTGGCGATGGCGGGGCTTGAGCGTACGCCCCGCGCCCAGGAGTTCCTCGCGACCTTTTTCGGTGCGAGCGAAGACGATCTGCATATCCATGTCTCATCCATCCATATGATTTTTGTTCGCCCTCTGTCGGGGCGTTCGGCAATCTTGCTGCCGTGCTGCGCAGCCTGTCAAACAATCGCAACATTTCCCGGTTTGACGTTGGTCAACGCGCGGGGATGCGTCACGAAACAGAATCTGCGCCCCGAAATCATTTATGGCAGCGCATCATGAATCTGCAAGAAATCTTTGAAAGAAATGAAAACACCGCCGTGGCGGTGATCTTCATCCTGTTTCTCATCACGCATTTCGGCCTGATCTATCTGCTCGGCGTGGTGTGACCCGTGCGGGCCGTTGATAAAAGTCAATGGCTTTAGTCGGGTATTGCCGCAGCATCCGGTCCCATCGTTCCAGACATGGGGCCGGACATGATCGAACCCGTCGCACTCGCCAATTTTTTCACCGTCTTTTTCAGCGCCGCCTCGGTGATCCTGTTCGGCGCCACCTACGCCCTGTTGTTCGCCTACGCCCGCGTGCGTGGCCGCCCCGGCCTGTTGCCTATGGCCTACCTGGCCTATGCGGGGCTGTGCGTTGCGACCGTGGTGCTGGGCCAGGCCGCCAACCTCTTCCACAGCGTGTTCTGGAGCGTGGTGGTCCTGCTCATGCTGGCAGGCTACCTGCTCGCGCCGCACGGCATCTGGCACCTGTGCGTGCGCACCCACGCGGACGAACACGCGGCATCCCCGATCCATCAACCTGAGTGACAGGAGACACGACCATGGCGCAGACCTTGTGGTGGGCTTCCGAATCCTTTTGGCGCAAGACGGCCATCTGGGTGACGGGCGGCTCGTTCATCATCCTCATCTTCCTCACCTTCGACACGATGAAGTACATCACGGCGGGCGGCAAACAGGTGCCGGGCTACGCCATCATCAACAAGCGCGTGGACTACCAGTTCAACGAGGCGCAGAACCGCTACCTGCCGGTGATCGGCCCTGACGAGCCGCTGTTCGGCAAGATGCTCTCCGAGCAGGAGGCGGAGGCCCTGGTGACCAAGGGCAAGCTGACCACGCAGGCGAAGAACTGCATGGAGTGCCACACCCTGCTGGGCAACGGCGCCTACTACGCGCCCGACCTGACCAAGGCATGGCTCGACCCCGCCTGGGGCTCCAAGGAGGTGCGCGAAGAGAGCATGGTCGCCTTCCTCATGGACCCGAGCGACAAGCTGCACAACAGCATCGGCCGGCGCATGCCCAAGCTCGGCATCACCGAGGAGGAGGCGCGCGCGACGGTGGCCTTCCTGAAGTGGATGAGCGCCATCAACACCCTGGGCTTCCCGCACAACTTCAAGGCCATCGACCAGTCCGACCCCGCCCCCGCAAGCGCGCCGGCCGCGTCCGCCCCCGCAACCCCCGAAGTGGCGCCCGCAGCGGACGCCGCCCCGGCCCAACAATAAGGAGGCACGAACATGGCAGCTCTAGGCATCTTCGATACCGCCAACCTGAATGGCGGACAAAAGCTGGCGATGAAGTACTTCGCCGTCTCGCTGGCGCTGTTCGGCGCCCAGGTCCTGTTCGGCATGCTCGCCGGCCTGCAGTACCTGAAGCCGGACTTCCTCTACGGCGTGCTCGACTTCTCGGTCAACCGCACCCTGCACGTCAACGCCATGGTGGTGTGGCTGCTCTACGGCTTCATGGGCGGCGTGTACTGGATCCTCGAGGAGGAGGCGGGACACCCGGTGGTGGGGCTGTGGCTGGGCAACCTGATCTTCTGGATCCTCACCGTCGCGGTGGTGATCGTCGTGCTGGTCTACCTGCTGGTGCAGGTGGGGCCGGCGGACATGAAGACCATCTGGTTCATCATGGAGGGACGCGAGTACATCGAGGCGCCGCGCTGGGCCGACATCGGCATCGTCGTCTCCGTGCTCACCTTCTTCTTCAACGTCGTCGCCACCTTCTCGAAGGGGCGCTTCAGCGGCATCGCCGGGGTGCTGGTGATGGACCTGCTGGCGCTGTTCGGCATCTATCTCGCCGGCATGTTCTTCACCCCCAACGTCTCCATCGACCAGTTCTGGTGGTGGTGGGTGATCCACCTGTGGGTGGAGGCGACCTGGGAGGTGCTGGTGGGCTGCATCATGGCCTACATGCTGATCGTCACCCTGGGCGTGCGGCGCAAGATCGTCGAGACCTGGCTGTACATCGAGGTGGCGCTGATGTTCGGCTCCGGCATCCTCGGCCTCGGCCACCACTACTTCTGGATCGGCACGCCGGAGTACTGGCTCACCATCGGCGGCTTCTTCTCCGCCCTGGAGCCGGTGCCGCTGGTGGCCATGGTGGTGCACGCGGTGTTCGACGCAGGGGTGCACAAGCTGAAGAGCACCAACCACCCGGCCCTGGGCTGGACCATCGCACAGGCCTTCGGCAACTTCTTCGGCGCCGGCGTGTGGGGCTTCATGCACACCCTGCCGCAGATCAACCTGTACACCCACGGCACGCAGTGGTCCGCCTCGCACGGCCATCTGGCCTTCTTCGGCGCCTACGCCACGGCGGTGATCGGCTTCTTCTACCTGGCGGCGCAGAAGTCGCGCGGCAATGTGTGGATGAGCGGCGGCCTGGTCGGTGCCTGGAAGTGGAAATGGGCCATGGCCTTCCTGTGGATCGGCATGATCGGCATGACCGTGGCCCTGCTGATCGCCGGCTACGAGCAGTCGCAGATCGAGCGCGCCATCGAGGGTTCGACCTGGATGGGCTACTTCGCCGCGCAGGGCCACCCCTGGTTCGTGCAGGCCATGAAGTGGCGCCAGATCTCCGGCTGGGCCTTCACCCTCGGCTACGTCCTGCTGGTCTGGGACCTGCTCAGCATCGGCCGGCGCGAGACCCGTCCCGCCGCCGCGCACGCACACGCCGATTGATGCGTCGCCCCGGCAAAGGCCGGGGCGAGGTGTCGGCAACCTGTCTCCTCACCCTCCTTGGGTCTTCCCGCCGGCGCGAGCCGGCGGTTTTTTTGCGCCGCCCCGCTCAGACCAGGCCGAATTCCGGTGCGATCAGGCGCAGCCAGGTCTCCAGGCGGTCGTCGGTGAGCATCTTCTGGTTGTCCTGGTCGAGCGCCAGGCCGACGAACTCGCCGTCCTTCTCGGCCCGCGAGGCGACGAACTCGTAGCCGTCGCAGGGCCAGGCGCCGACCATGCGGGCGCCGCGCGCGCTGAAGAACTCGTACAGATGGCCCATGCCGTCGAGGAAGTTCTCGGCGTATTTCTCCTGGTCGCCCAGGCCGTAGAGGGCGATGGTCTTGCCGCTGAAGTCCAGGTCGGCGAGGCGCGGCAGGAACTCCGCCCAGCTCTCGTTCTGGCAGTCGGCGTCGAGGCCGGGCAGCAGGCCCTCGCCCAGGGTGGGGGTGCCGAGGATCAGGTAGTCGTAGCCGGCGAACAGCTCCGGCGTGGCCTTGTTGACGTTGAGCGCCTCGGCCATGGTGGCGTCGTCGTAGCGCTTCTTGATGAACTTGGCGATGCGCCGGGTGTTACCGGTGTTGCTGCCGAAGAAGAGGCCGATGCGGGGCATGGTGTTTCCTTTGTCAGATGGCGTTCATGTCTCATGCAGCAAGACCCGCGCCAGCCAGACGGGCTGGGCCGCAGGCCGCGCCGTGGCTGGGTTACGGGGGCGTGTGACGGGGCCGCTGGAGGGGCCCTGGCGGGGCTGTTTCAGACCCTTCCTGGCGCACCTGTATCAAACCCGACAATGGTGGGGGGGCGTGGCCTTCCAGACACGTGGGTTGGGCGTTCTGCGTGTGCCTTATGCATAAGAATCAAGGGTTTGCGCGCCATGCGGGCACTGGCACAGCGGTTGCATTGATGCCTGCGTAGCCACTTTCCACGAGGAGCCGCACCATGCTTACCCTGACCCCCAGCGCCGTTTCCGCCATCGACAAGTTCATCAAGGGCAACGACACGCCCGTGGCCGGCCTGCGCATCGCCATCTCCGGCGGCGGCTGTTCCGGCTTCCAGTACGGCATGCGCCTGGAGCCGGAAAAGGCCGAGGACGACGTGGTGGTGGAGATCGACGGCGTGACCCTGCTGGTCGATCCGTTCTCCGCCCCCCTGCTCGCCGGCGTGAAGGTCGATTTCGTCGACAGCCTGAACGGCTCCGGCTTCAAGTTCGAAAACCCCAACGCGACCAGCAGCTGCGCCTGCGGCTCGTCGTTCTCTGCCTAAGGAGCAGCGCCATGTGGGACTACTCTGACAAGGTCAAGGAACACTTCTTCAGCCCGCGCAACTCCGGCGTCCTGGAGGACGCCAACGGGGTCGGCGACGTCGGTTCCATCTCCTGCGGCGACGCCCTGCGCCTCATGCTCAAGGTCGATCCCGAGACCGAGACCATCCAGGACGCGCGCTTCCAGACCTTCGGCTGCGGCTCGGCCATCGCCTCCAGCTCGGCGCTGACCGAGATCATCAAGGGCATGACCCTGGACGACGCCCTCAAGGTGAGCAACCAGGACATCGCCGACTACCTCGATGGCCTGCCGCCGGAGAAGATGCACTGCTCGGTGATGGGGCGCGAGGCCCTGCAGGCGGCGATCGCCAACTTCCGCGGCGAGGAGTGGAAGGACGACCACGAGGAAGGCGCCCTGATCTGCAAGTGCTTCGCCATCGACGCGGTGATGATCGAGGAGACCATCCGCGCCAACGGTCTCTCCACGGTCGAGGACGTGACCAACTACACCAAGGCCGGCGGCGGCTGCTCCTCCTGCCACGAGGGCATCGAAGAGATACTGGTCAAGGTGATGGCGGAGCGCGGCGAGACCTTCGTGCCCGGCGGCGTCAGCTCGGCCAAGGACGAGGGTGGCAAAGGCGGCCCGGGCAAGCTCACCAACCTGCAGCGCATCCGCCGCATCGAGACCATCCTCGAATCCATCCGCCCGCAGCTGCAGCGCGACCACGGCGACATCGAGCTGGTCGACGTCGACGGCAAGACCGTCTACGTCAACATGACCGGCGCCTGCGCCGGCTGCCAGATGGAGGCGCAGACCCTGCAGGGCATCCAGACCCGTCTGGTGGAAGACCTGGGCGAGTTCGTCAAGGTGGTGCCCACCCGCACCGGGGCGTATGCCCGCGCCGTGAGCCACGCCTGATCACCCAACAACCCCTCTCCCTCGAGGGGAGAGGGGCAGGGGAGAGGGTGGGGGCTTGGCACAGGCCCATCGACACGCAGCCATGCCATGCATGGCCCACCCTCTCCCCGGCCCTCCCCCCTCGAGAGGGAGGGAGTCACCAAAGGAGCCCACCATGGACGGCATCTACCTCGACAACAACGCCACCACCCGCGTCGACGACGCGGTGGTGCAGGCCATGCTGCCCTTCTTCACCGAGCAGTTCGGCAACCCCTCCTCGCTGCACAGCTTCGGCAACAAGGTCGGCCTGGCGGTGAAGAAGGCGCGCATGCAGGTGCAGGAGCTGCTAGGCGCCGAGCACGATTCGGAGATCATCTTCACCTCCTGCGGCACCGAATCCGACTCCACCGCCATCCTCTCAGCCCTCAAGGCGAACCCGGAGAAGAAGGAGATCATCACCACCAGCATCGAGCACCCGGCCATCCTCGCCCTCTGCACCCACCTGGAGAAGGAGGGCTACAAGGTCCACTACCTGAAGGTGGACGAGAAGGGGCGCATCGACCTGATGGAATACGCCAAGCTGCTCACCGACCGGGTCGCGGTGGTGTCGGTGATGTGGGCCAACAACGAGACCGGCACCCTGTTCCCGGTGGAGCGCATGGCGGAGCTGGCGCACGAGGCCGGCGTGCTGTTCCACACCGACGCGGTGCAGGCCGTGGGCAAGGTGCCCATCGACCTGAAGAACACGAAGATCGACATGCTCTCGCTCTCCGGCCACAAGCTGCACGCGCCCAAGGGCATCGGCGTGCTGTACCTGAAGCGCGGCGTGCGCTTCCGCCCGCTGTTGCGCGGCGGCCACCAGGAACGCGGGCGGCGCGCCGGCACCGAGAACACCGCCTCCATCGTCGGCCTCGGCCTGGCGTGCGAGCAGGCCATGCAGCACATGCACTTCGAGAATACCGAGGTGAAACGGCTCAGGGACAAGCTGGAGGCCGGCATCCTCGCCAAGGTGCCGCGCGCCTTCGCCACCGGCGACGTGACGAACCGCCTGCCCAACACCAGCAACATCGCCTTCGAGTTCATCGAGGGCGAGGCCATCCTGCTGCTGCTGAACAAGTTCGGCATCGCCGCCAGCTCGGGCTCCGCCTGCACCTCGGGCTCGCTGGAGCCCAGCCACGTGATGCGCGCCATGGGCATCCCCTACACCGCCGCCCACGGCACCATCCGCTTCTCGCTGTCGCGCTATTCGACCGAGGAGGAGGTGGACCGTGTCATCCAGGTGGTGCCGGAGATCGTCGCGCAACTGCGCAAGCTGTCGCCCTACTGGGGCGAGAACGGCCCCGCGGCGGAGCCGGAAAAGGCCTTCGCGCCGGTCTACGCCTGAGCCGCGCGGCCCCGTCCCGCGTCGGCGGGGCGGGCGCGCCGACGCCTCAGCGCGTGTTGAACTTCTCCACCAGCTTCGACAGCTGCGCCTGGCGCTTGGCGGCCTCTTCCTCCGCCTTGCGCGCCGTCTCCTCGGCCTTGCGCCGTTCCTTGGCCTTCTTGGCCCGTTCCTTCAGGATCGCCACCGCCTGTTCCTGCTGCTCCGCAGTGACGCTGCCCTCGGGGTTGCCCGCCAGGTCGTAGCGTGGCGCGCCCTCGACGATGCCCTTGAGGTAGCGCGTCGAGTGGGTGTGCATCTTCATCGCCGTGCGTAGCGCCGCCTTGTCGAGGTCGGGCTGTTGCTCAAGCATCGCCTTGTGGATGCCGATGGCCAGGGGCTTGGCATCGCGGAAGACGGGGTAGAGGGCGATGAACTGGTCGAGGAGGGCGTTGCGGCGGCCGGACCGCGGTTCGGGAGAGGACATGGCGGGGAGGGGGAGTGAACCAAACAGGAAAACGTGGGTCGGGATTATCGCCCAAGAAGCGGCGTGGGGCGGATTTCCGGATCGACAGGGCATTGCCGGTAATATTGCGCACCTTGGCGATGCATGACGCGCGCGCGAGGGGCAACCGAATCTGGGGGATGGACAAATCGACGTGAGCGAAAAAGCGCGCAATAGCGGACCTGGCGGAGAGAGGGGGATTCGAACCCCCGATAGTGTTGCCACTATGCCGGATTTCGAATCCGGTGCATTCGACCACTCTGCCATCTCTCCGGGTCATCTCGCCCAGGCCGACGGGGGTCGGCCGGGAAAGCGCGGCATTCTACCTGATTCGCGCGGCGCCTGAACCGGGATGATGCATCCGCGCATGAGACTCGCCGCCTGGCTGGCCCTGGCCGCCGCACTGCTGGCCTCCGGTTGCGGCCGCGGCCCCTTGCCGCCGCCCGACAGCTCGGGCGAACTCGTGGTGGGCACGCGCAACAGCCCCACCACCTACTATCTCGACCAGGGCGGCGAGGCGGTGGGCTTCGAATACGACCTCGCCAGCCGCTTCGCCGCCAAGCATGGCTGGCGCCTGCGCATCGTCGTCGAGAACGATCTGGACGCCCTGCTCGCGGCGGTGCGCGAGGGGCGGGTGCACATGGCGGCCGCCGGACTCAGCGCCACGCCCGCGCGCAGGCGCGACCTGGCCTTCGGCCCGGCCTACGGCGAGGTGAAGGAATGGGTGGTGTGCAATGCCAAGGGCCGCCTGCCCAGGGGGCCGCAGGACATGGCGGGCCTGCGCCTGGAGGTGGTGGCGGGCAGCAGCCACGCCGACCACCTCAAGGAGATGGCGCGGCGGCATCCCGGGCTGGAATGGATCGAGCTCAAGGTGCCTGGCTCGGAGGAACTGCTGGAGCGCGTGGACCTCGGCCTCACCGATTGCACGGTGGCGGATTCCGACGGCCTCGCCGTCTCGCACAACTTCCACTCCAACCTGCGTGACGCCTTCGTGCTGCAGGCGGGCCAGAGCCAGGCGTGGGCGATGCGCCAGGGCACCGACGTGCGCTTCGCGCGCGAGGTGGCCGCCTTCTTCCGCGAGGTCCGCAAGTCCGGCGAGCTGGCCGGTCTGCGCGAGCGCTACTACGGTCACGTCGAGCGGCTTGGAGACGCCGACGTGCTGGGCATTCTGGAGCGGCGCGGTACCCTGCTGCGCGACCTGACGCGGCATTTCCACGAGGCGCAGGCGGAGACCGGCCTGGACTGGCGTCTGCTCGCCGCGGTGGCCTACCAGGAATCGCAATGGGACGCGCACGCGGTCTCGCCCACCGGGGTGCGCGGCATCATGATGCTCACCGAGGACACCGCCGACCACCTGGGGGTGAAGAACCGGCTCGACGCGCGCGAGAGCATCCTCGGCGGCGCGCGCTACATCGTCATGCTGCGCGACGGCCTGCCGGCGGACATCCCGGAGCCCGACCGCACCTGGCTGGCGCTGGCGGCCTACAACATCGGCCCCAGCCACCTGGAGGACGCGCGCATCCTGGCAGGCAGGCTGGGCCGCAACCCGGACACGTGGCGCGACATGAAGGCGGTCCTGCCGCTGCTCGCACGTGCGCAGCACAACGCCAGGCTGAAATACGGCTTCGCGCGCGGCGGCGAGGCGAGGGCGTTCACCGAGAACGTGCGCATCTACTACGACATCCTCAGCCGTTACGAGAAGCCCTACCGCAACCTGTGGCCGCTCGATGAGGGCTAGGGCGGTTCATGTCCTTGTCATCTGATTACGATACGATTACAGCAATGTTTCAGTTGGGGTTTCCTAACGTACTGATTCGACAGGAAAACGCTGGTTTTTCCGTCGCCCCGGCGAAGGCCGGGGGCCGGGGTGTGAATGTCCCTGGATTCCGGCCTTCGCCGGAATGACGCACCAGAGAGTCGGCGTGTTCCTAAGGAATTGACCACATGTCCACGCGCGAATGCGCACTGGACCTTGCCCACAAGAGAATGTCAGCCATGACCCAGCCGTCCCTTTCCAGATACCGCGCCCAGTCGGGCTTCACCCTGTTGGAGCTGCTGGTGGTGCTGGTCATCATCGGCCTGCTGGTCGGTATCGTGGGGCCACGTTTCTTCAACAAGCTCGGCACGTCCGAGGTCAAGGTCGCGAAGGCGCAGCTGAAGGCGCTGGAAGACGCGCTCGACCAGTACCGCCTCGACGTCGGCCACTACCCCACCACCGAGCAGGGCATCGCCGCGCTCGACGCGCAGCCCGCGGGCGAGACGCGCTGGCAGGGCCCTTACCTGCGCAAGGCGGTGCCCAACGACCCCTGGGGCAACCCGTACCAATACCAGTCGCCCGGCAGCCACGGCGAGTACGACCTGTCCTCGCTGGGCAAGGACGGCCAGGCCGGCGGCACCGGCGAGGCCGCCGACATCACCAGCTGGCAGCAATAAGCCGGAACCGAACCCCCCGTGTTTTTCGAAGTCCGCGCCCTCAACGCCTCCGGACGCCACAGCCTGACGGTCGAGGCGGCGGATGCAGCCGCTGCGCGCGCGCAGGCGCACAGCCAGGGCTACCAGGTGCTCGCCGTGCGGCCGCGCACCGCCCGCTCCATGACCTGGCTGCGGCCGCGCAAGGGCTTCCCCCTGGTCCTCTTCACGCGTGAGCTGATGGCCCTGCTCGCCAGCGGCCTGGCGCTCACCGAGGCGCTGGAGACCCTGGCGGAGAAGGAAGGGCGCGGCGAGAGCCACGAGGTCCTCAAGCGCGTGATCCACCACCTCTACGAGGGCGAGCGCTTCTCCAGCGCCATCGCCCACATCCCCGAGGCCTTCCCGCCGCTCTACGTCTCGGTGGTGCGCGCCTCGGAAAAGACCAGCGACCTCTCCGAGGCCCTCAGCCGCTACGTCGCCTATCAGGAGCAGGTGGACGGCGTGAAGAAGAAGGTCGCCGCCGCCGCCGTCTACCCCGTCCTGCTGCTGGTGGCGGGCGGGCTGGTGGCGCTGTTCCTGCTCGGCTTCGTCACGCCGCGCTTCGCCGGCGTGTACGAGGGCAGCCTGGACCGACTGCCCTGGGCCTCGCGCCTGCTCATCGACCTGGGGGCGCTGATCGAGGCGCACGGCCTGGGCGCGCTGATGGTGCTGCTGGCGGCGCTCGCCCTCGCGGCCTGGGGCCTAGGCCGCCCCGCCACGCGCGCCTGGATCTCGCGCGGCCTGTGGCGCATGCCCGGCCTCGGCGAGCGCCTGCGCGTGTTCCACCTGACCCGCTTCTACCGCACCGTCGGCATGCTGCTGTCCGGCGGCATCACCGCCGTGACCGCCCTGGCCATGGCCGAGGGCCTGCTGCACCCCGAGCTGCGCGCCCGCCTCGCCGGCGCGGCGCGCCTGATCAAGGAAGGCCAGCCCATGTCCGCCGCCATGGAGGCGCGCGGCCTCTCCACGCCGGTCGCCTCGCGCCTCTTGCGCGTGGGCGAGAAGTCCGGGCGCATGGGCGAGATGATGGAGGCGGTGGCGCGCTTCCACGACGAGGAACTGGCACGCTTCGTCGACTGGTTCACGCGCCTCGTCGAGCCCATCCTCATGGCCTTCATCGGCTTGGTGATCGGCGTCATCGTGGTGCTGCTGTACCTGCCCATCTTCGAACTCGCAGGGAGCCTGGAATGAACGCGCGCATCGACGCGGAACGGATCGCCCTGGCGCGCGCGGAGGCGCCGGCGCGGGGCCTGAGCGCGCTCGCCGCGCTGCAGGAGGACCTCGGCCTGGAGGCCGCCGCCTTCCTCGCCGAGCTGGGGCGCGCCTTCGCCTACCCCGTGCTCGACATGGCCGGCCTGCGCGAGATGCGCCCGGCCTTCGAGTTCATCCCCTTCAATCTCGCCCTGGAGCGCGAGTGCGCCGCCTGCCGCGATGCCGACGGGCACGCCTGGTTCGTGTTCGCCGATGCCCTCGACCCGGCCCTCGTGGCGTGGGCCGAGCACCGCATCCCGGTGGCCTTCACGCCGGTGCTGGCGCAGCGCGACGACATCCTCGCCTGGCTGCACCGCCTGGAGATCGACCTCAAGGCGATGGACGGCGTGATCGCCGGCGGCGCCGAGAAGTCGGGCGAGGAGGGCGTGGAGGAGATCTCCCTGCAGGTGATCGGCGCCGACGCCTCGCCGGTGGTCAAGCTCACCCACTCCACGCTCTATGACGCGCTCACCTCGGGCGCCTCCGACATCCACCTGGAAAACGACCACAAGGGCCTGGCGATCAAGTACCGCCTCGACGGCGTGCTGACGCAGATCGCCCAGGTGCCGGGGCGCGAGATGGCGGAGCAGGTGATCTCGCGCATCAAGGTGATGGCGGAGCTGGACATCGCCGAGCGGCGCGTGCCGCAGGACGGCCGCTTCAAGGTGTCGCTGCGCGGGCGCGAGATCGACCTGCGCGTCTCCATCATGCCCGGCGTGTTCGGCGAGGACGCGGTGATGCGCGTGCTCGACCGGCAGCAGCTGGCGGACGAGCTGAAGGGCATCACCCTGGAGCGCCTGGGGTTCGACGAGGACATCCTGCGCCGCATGCGCCGCCTCGCGCGCGAGCCCTACGGCATGTTCCTGGTCACCGGCCCCACCGGTTCGGGCAAGACCACCACCCTGTACGCCGCGCTGTCCGAGATCAACACCGGGCGCGACAAGATCATCACCATCGAGGACCCGGTGGAATACCAGCTGCCGGGCATCCTGCAGATCCCGGTGAACGAGAAGAAGGGCCTCACCTTCGCGCGCGGCCTGCGCTCCATCCTGCGCCACGACCCGGACAAGATCATGGTGGGCGAGATCCGCGACGCCGAGACCGCGCAGATCGCGGTGCAGTCCGCGCTCACCGGCCACCTCGTGTTCACCACCGTGCACGCCAACAACGTGTTCGACGTGATCGGCCGCATGATGCACATGGGCCTGGACCCCTATAACTTCGTCGCCGCCCTCAACGGCGTGCTCGCGCAGCGCCTGGTGCGCATCAACTGCCCGCACTGCGCCGAGCCGGTGGCGCCGGACGCGCAACTGCTCGCCGACTCGCGCATCGCCGACCCCGCCGGCTACGCCTTCCGTGCCGGCAAGGGCTGCGGCCACTGCCGCGGCACCGGCTACAAGGGCCGCCGCGCGATCGCCGAGATGCTGCTGCTGACCGACGAGATCCGCGAGCTGATCATCGCCCGCGCCCCCATCCGCGCCCTCAAGGAGGCCGCCTTCCGTACCGGCGTGCGCAGCCTGCGCGAATCCGCGCTGGACATGGTGCGGCGCGGAGAGACCACCCTGGAAGAGATCAACCGTGTCACCTTTGTCGAATAACGCCGCCTGCCTGCTGCTGCCGGGGCGCGCCATCCTGCGCCAGGGCGCCGACCTGCGCGAGGCGCGCCAGGGCGAGGCCTGGGAGGGCGCGCTGGCGAGCCTGCAGGCCCTGCTGCGCGAGCGCCGGCCACGCGGTGGGGTGCGCGTCGCCCTGTCGCACCACTTCGCCGCCTTGCACCTCGTCGCGCCGCCGCCCGTGCGCCTCGGCGCCGAGGAGATGGAGGGCTGGCTGCGCGAGCGCCTGGGCCAGGACTACGGCGCCGAGGCCGCCGGCTGGCGCATCGCCTGGCAGGACGTGCCGCCCGGCGGCCCCGTGCCGGTGGCCAGCCTGGCCGCGGAGCATCACGCCGCGCTCGCCGAATGCCTGGGCGAGACCGCGCCGCGCCAGATCAGCCCCTGGGGCGTGCTCGCCTGGCAGCGCCACCATCGCGCCCTGGGCCGCGGCGAGGCCTGGCTGGCGCTGGCCGAGACCGGGCGCCTCGCCCTGCTGCGCGTGGCGGGCGGGCGGCCGACGCACATCGGCATGAGCCGCCTCGCCGAGGCGCCGTCCGGCCTTGCTGGCCAGCTCGCCGACGCCGTGGCGCGCCAGGCCCTGCACGCCGGCCTGCAGGCGCCGGGCGAGGTCTGGCTGCTGGCGCCGGAACTCGCCGCCGACGCGTCGCTGCCCGGCGCCACCCTGCGCGTGCGGCCCCTGGGCGCCGGCGGCGCCGGCTGGGGAGGGCTGCTGCCATGAGGCTGCTGCTCGATCTCGCCCACCCCCGCCCGCGCCCGTCCTGGATCGGCTGGCTGCTGCTCGGCCTCGGTCTGCTCACCGCCGCCTGGGCGGGCTGGCGCTACCAGTCCGAGGCTGCGCGCCTGGGGGCCGCGCGTGCCGAGCTGGCGCGCCTGAGCCCCGCGCCGGCCCGCGCCCCGCGCGCCGCCAAGGCCGCGCAGGAATCCGCGCTCAGCGGCAACGCGCGGCGCGCCCTCGCCGCCGACTGGCACGGCCTGCTCGCCGGCCTGGAGGCGCACCGCCCGGCCGGCATCGCCCTGCTCGGCGTGGAGGCGGACGCCGCCAAGGGCAGCCTCAAGCTCACCGCCAACGCCAAGGACCTGCCGGCCATGCTCGCCTACCTCGCCACCCTGGAGTCCGCCGGCCTGCGCCATGCCCGCCTGGACAGCCATGCCGCCATGGAGGAGGAGGCGCAGCACTACGTGCGCTTCAGCGTCCATGCCGAATGGGGTGCGGGCAAGGCGTCGGGGGACCGGCCATGAAGCGACTCAACGACTGGCTGCTGTGGGGCGCCGCGCGCCTGGGCTGGCCCGGCCTGCTTGGCCTGGCCCTGCTTGCCGGCGCGCTGGGGGCCTGCCTCGGCGCGGTCCACCCCATGGAGGCCGAGGCGCAGCGCCTGCGCCAGCAGGCCGCCGCGCGGGCCGCCCAGCCGCTCGCCGCCGCGCCCGTCAAGGTGCGCGACTGGCGCGCCGACCTGCCCGCCGACCACGAGGCCTATGCGCGCCTGAAGCAACTGTTCCAGGCCGCCGAGGCAGCCGGCCTGACCCTGGACGAAGGCAATTACCGCACGCAGCGCGACGCCGCCTCCGGCCTCACGCGCCTGCTCATCGGCCTGCCGGTGGGCGGCGGCTACCCCGAGGTGCGCGCCTTCCTGGCCCAGGCCCTGAACCAGGACCCCGCCGTCGCCCTGGAGGGCATCGACCTGTCGCGCGAGGACATGGCCTCGACCGAACTGGTGGCCGAGCTGCGCTTCGCCCTCTACCTGGGGGGCAGGCCATGACGCCGCGCCATGCCATCCTCGCGCTGTTGCTGGCCGGCACCCTGGCGGCCGCCTTCTGGCCGCAACCGGAGGAAGAGGAGGGGAGTGGGGTGGTGGTGGCGGTGAAGCGCGCCGCCCGTGCATCCGCCCCCGCCGCGGTGCCCGCCGCGCCGCAGGCCACGGCGGAGGCCGCGCGCTTCCCCGCCGGCGATGCTGCCAACCTGTTCCCCGCGCAGGACTTCCGCCCGCCGCCGCCCCCGCCGTCCAAGCCGGTGCCGCCGCCCCCGCCGCCGCCGCCCATGGCACCGCCGGTGCCGTTCGGCTTCATCGGCGCCTGGAACGAGAACGGTGCCGCCACGGTGTTCCTCTCCAGCGGCGACCAGGTGGTCAGCGCCCGCGCGGGCGCACTCCTGCCCGGCGGCTGGCGTCTCGACACGGTCGGCGCGGATGCCCTGACCTTCACCTACGTTTCCCTGAATCAACAAAGAACCCTGAGGATTGCGCCATGAAGACCGCGCTGACCGTACTCACGAGCCTTATGCTGCTGGCCGGCTGCGCCAGCGACCAGGCCTACCGCGAGGGCGAACGCCTGCTCGCCGAGGGGCGCGCCCAGGAAGGCCTGCAGCAGCTGGAACAGGCGATGCGCGAGCAGCCGGGCAACGCCCAGGTGCGCGCCGCCTACCTGCGCGCCCGGGAGACGCAGTTGCGGAAGTCGATGCGCGAGGCCGAGGAGGCCCTGGCTGCGGGCCGCCTGGACGAGGCCACTGCCGGCTATCAGGCCGTGCTCAAGCTGCACCCGGAAAACGCCCGTGCCCTCTCCGGCCTGCTGGGCGTGGAGACGGCGCGGCGCAACCGCGACCTGCTGCGCCAGGCGCAGGAGGCCCTCGACAAGGGCGAACCGGAGATGGCGCGGCAGAAGCTGCGCATCGTCCTCGCGCAGACGCCGGGCCAGGCGCAGGCCGTCGCCCTGCTCAAGCAGCTTGACGCCAAGGCCGGCAAGCCCGAGGGCATCGTCGCCCCGGCCCTGGACCCCAAGTTCCGTCGCGCCATCACCCTGGAGTTCCGCGACGCGCCCTTGCGCAGCGTGTTCGACGCCATCTCGCGCCAGTCCGGGCTCAACTTCGTGCTCGACAAGGACGTGCGCACCGACAGCCGCGCCACCATCTACGCCAAGGACACCGCCATCCTCGACGCGGTTGACATGCTGCTCGCCACCAGCCAGCTCGACCGCAAGGTGGTCTCCCCCAACACCCTGCTGGTCTACCCCAACCTGCCGCACAAGCAGCGCGAATACCAGGACCTGGTGGTGAAGAGCTTCTTCCTCGCCAACGCCGACCCCAAGGTGACGCTCAACATGGTCAAGACCATGACCCGCACCAAGGACGTGTTCATCGACGACAAGCTCAACCTGCTGGTGGTGCGCGACACCCCCGAGGCGGTGCGCCTGATCGAGAAGCTCATCGCCGTGCAGGACCGCCCCGAGCCGGAGGTGATGCTGGAGGTGGAGATTCTGGAGGTGAAGCGCAGCAAGCTGCTGGACCTGGGCGCGCAGTGGCCGAACCAGTTCTCCGTGCTGGCGCGCGAGACGCAGCAGACCACGACGCCGGTCGGCAACTCCACCCAGGTGATCGACACCAAGGTCAACGCCCCGCTCACCATCCAGCTGCTCAAGGGCATCGACGGCTCCGACATCCTGGTCAGCCCCACCCCCACCATCAACCTGCGTGCCGAGGACGGCGACGTCAACATCCTCGCCAACCCGCGCATCCGCGTGAAGAACCGCGAGAAGGCCAAGATCCACGTCGGCGACAAGGTGCCGGTGATCACCTCCAACGTCACCTCCACCGGCGTCACCTCCGAGTCCGTCTCCTACCTCGACGTCGGCCTCAAGCTGGACGTGGAGCCGCTGGTCTACCTCGAGGGCGACGTCGGCATCAAGGTCGGCCTGGAGGTTTCCAACATCGTGCAGCAGGTCAAGAGCAGCACCGGCACGCTCACCTACCAGCTCGGCAGCCGCAACGCCAGCACCTCCCTGCGCCTCAAGGACGGCGAGACCCAGGTCCTGGCCGGCCTCATCTCCGACGAGGACCGCTCCAGCGCCAGCAAGGTGCCGGGCCTGGGCGACATCCCCCTGCTCGGCCGCCTGTTCTCCAGCCACAGCGACAACAAGAGCAAGACCGAGATCGTGCTCTTGATCACCCCGCGCGTGGTGCGCAACGTGGCGCGGCCGGAACTGGCCGACGGCGAGTTCTACGCCGGCACCGAGGCCGCCGTCTCCGACCAGACCATGCGCATCCGCCAGGCCGCGCCCGGCGCCTCCGCCGGCGGTGGCGTTGGCGCGCGCGGCGGCCTGCGCCGCCCGCCCATCATGCCGCCCTTGCCGCAACCCGAACCTGCGGACGAGACCCCGCCGGAACCCCCCGCCGAGGCCACGCAGGACGCGCAGCCGCCGGCCGTGCCCGGCGGGCAACAGCCCTGATGCGCCAGGCACGCGGCTTCACCCTCATCGAACTGGTGGTCGCCGTCGCCATCGTCGGCGTGCTTGCCATGATGGCCGTGCCCCTCCTGGAGGTGAGCCAGCAGCGCTACAAGGAGAGCGAACTGCGCCTCGCCCTGCGCCAGATCCGCACCGCCATCGACGCCTACCGCCAGGCCGTGCAGGACAAGAAGATCGAGGCCGCAGCCGACGCCAGCGGCTACCCGCCCGACCTCGCCGCGCTCACCCAGGGCATCACCGACCTCACCAGCCCGGAAGGCAAGAAGATCTACTTCCTGCGCCGTCTGCCCAAGGACCCCTTCGCCCCGAAAGAGGCCAGCGCCGACGAAAGCTGGGGCAAACGCAGCTACGCCAGCCCACCCGACGACCCCAAGGAAGGCGACGACGTCTTCGACGTGTATTCCCGCGCCGAAGGCACCGGCCTCAACGGCATCCCGTATCGAGAGTGGTGAAGATGACCGCCAGCATTCAATCAACAACAACCCCCTCCCCCTCGAGGGGGGGGGGCAGGGGAGAGGGTGAGCCGACGAACGTCGGCCTTAACCCCCCCTCATCCCCGCGCAAGCGGGGATCCAATCCTTGGAACTTCCTAGTTTCCCGCCTACGCGGGAACGACGGCATAGGCAGCGGTCGGCGAGTTCAAAACGGCTTCACCCTCATCGAACTCCTGGTCGTCCTCTCCGTCATCGCCCTCCTGCTCACCCTCGCCGCGCCGCGCTACTTCCAGCACATCGACCGCGCCAAGGAGGCCGTGCTCAAGGAAAACCTCGCCACCATGCGCGACGCCATCGACCAGTACCACGCCGACACCAACACCTGGCCGGACAGCCTGCCCGCCCTGGTCGAGCGCCACTACCTGCGCGCCGTGCCCAAGGACCCCATCACCGACAGCGACCAGACCTGGCAGGAGATCCCCGCCACGGACGGCGGTCAGGGCGTCTACGACGTGAAGAGCGGCGCGGAAGGCGCGGCGGCAGACGGCAGGGCGTATGCGGAGTGGTAGGGCAGGGCGCACGGCTTGATGGCCGGCGGGCGGATCGGCGAGACTTGAGGAGAGACGGCAACGGAACGTCGCGGTGATCGTTGGCAGGCCAAGATGCTGGTCGCAAATACTAAGAAGATGAGATAACAACACGCCCAGAGACGAAGGGGCGGTTCGAGTGGGGAGGGGATAAATGGCTGGATGTGGAAATGCCCATATATGGCGATTGCCATATATGGAAGCTGGGTGTCGATATATGGAAATATTGTGTCCATATGTGGAAATGATTCCAGATATGGAAGTGGTGTCTAATTTACGTTAGATTTTGCAGGTTGTTGATACAATTCTTTTGGGCGATGGTGTAAGGGGAAACATACCTCTTCGGAGGAGTACTTGTGGGGTTCGAATCCCCACCGCCAAAGGACATTCATAGAGTGTCCTTTGGCGGTGCCAAAACAAATGCCTCGAAACCCTTCAAAACTTTATTCACACCACGTCGCGAATCTCAGAGAGCTTGAGCTCGCGATAGGCCATACCGCTCGGCTGGCCCGTGCGGCGATCGCTTCGCGCAATCCTCAAAATAGTCTTAGATCATTGCTTCGCCTATACGCTTTCCTTGTTGGCGCATGGGCTGAATCTCGTCTTCGAAAACTACTTCACGAAGAGTTTGGTTTTAATGATGCAGAACGATCGGTTGTTCTGGCCAGGTCATCTCAATTGGAGCAGTGGCAAGAAACTGTCGATCTAGCATTTAGAAAGCATCACAAAGTTACTAAAGCGCCGCTCGATGAACGCTCACTCGGGGTGGCTCATGCCGCGCGCAGAGCAGCACTTCATGATGTTTTGAATAATGAACTCCGAATCATCATTGAAATCAGAAACAAGCTTGCGCATGGTCAGTGGATCTATCCACTAAACAACGATGGCACGGCAGTCGAATCAGAAAAATTCAAACTAATAAACAAAGAAAATCTTCAGTCTCTTCAATTCAAGTTTGATCTTCTAGGACACCTTGCAGATGCGACTCATGACTTAGTTGTTAGCCCTGCGACGTTCGAGCGTGACTTTGAAACACATTTTCGACGGCTATTTCAAGTACGAACGAACATTACCGTGAAGGATTATGCGAAGTACGAGCATCAACTGGTCGAAAGCAGGCGTGCTGCACGTGCGCACAAAAAAATCTAACAATCGCTTCGAGAGGGACGCTCCAACAGCCGGCTTCGCCGCCTGTTTCCGCGCCCCTCAAGCTGCACGTTGGGCATGATGAGCGTTTTCACCAACGCTCCCATCAATGACACCATCCACTGTGCCGCGCGCGGCCTTGTGCCACAGGGCCAGGCTCGCGCCTCCCCAACGTCATCAGCGTCGCACCTCCAGGATCAGGTTGAAGGGGGTCTCAGCCGCGCGCCGAATGTGGGTGAACCCCGCCTTGCGAAACACCTCGCCCAAACGCGCTTCGCCTGCCTGTGCGCCGAGCACGAGATGCCCGCCATCCGATATGGCGTGGGCGCAGCAGATCGTGGTGGAGGCGGCGTAATACAGCCGCGCCACCGGCGAGATGTTGTCCTCAACCCGGTCGTTGGCGAAGGGTTCGATGAGCATCACGGTGCCATCGGGTGCCAGGGCGCTGGCGGCGCGCCGGGCGGCGGCGTCCGGATCGCCCATATCGTGGAGGGCGTCGAAAAAGCAGATGAGGCCATAATTCTTGCCAGGGTAGTCCGCGGCCCGGGTCACCTCGAAGCTGGTCCGCTCGCCCAGACCAGCCTCCTCGGCAAGGCGTCGCGCCTCCCCAATCGAAGCCGCGTGCGCATCGAAGCCGTGAAAGCGCGAACGCGGGAATGCCTCGGCCATCAGCAGCGTCGAGTGGCCGTGTCCACAGCCGATGTCGGCCACGTCGATGCCGGCTTCGAGCTGCTCCACCACACCGTCGAGCGCCGGCAGCCACTGCGACACGAGACTGCCGCGATAGGCGTTGCGGTAAAAGGCCGCCACGCCGCAGTGGAGGCGTCCGTCGTGGTCGCCCCAGGCCACACCCTGGCCGGTGCGGAAGGCCGCGATCGCTTTCTCCTCGTCGAACCACATCGAGGCCGGTACGTTCCAGGCGTGTGGGATGTACACCGGGCTGTCTTCATCGGCCAGCACCATGGCCTGCTCGGGAGAAAGCTCGTAGGTTTGGCTGACGGTGTGATAGTTGACATAGCCGCCTGCGGCCTGCGAGTTCAGCCACTCGCCCACGTAGCGCTCGGCGCAGCCGGTGCTTGCCGCCAGTTCCTTCGCGCTGATTGGGCCGGCGCCCGCCATGGCCTTGTAGAGCCCGAGCTTGCTGCCCAGGCTCACCATCACCCCGCCGTAGCCGGCGGACAGGTCGCCGACAGCGCGGGTGAGAAAATCATTCAGCTTCGTCTGATCAACAACGGATGTGTTCATGGTCTTTGCCTCCTTCGTGCGGTTGATGGGTTACGAACTACGCACACAGCATCGCAAGGAAGCCCGTTTGACCCCAGAGCCGAATTCGCCTCGAACCGGTTCATTTGTGCCACGCAGGGCCAGCCGACTTGGTCGCGAGAGTAGACCGCTATGACCAAGGCAGCGCCCCACTCTGGACCGGACCCATGCCACGTCAGCCTCGTCGCGCTGCCCGATGCCGTGGTCTCAACGCTGACCGGAATCTTCGATGTCATGAACGCGTTCGCGCTTACTGACATGTTCGGGGCGAGCGCAGGTGCGCAAGCGCCGTTTCGAGTGGAGATCGTGGGCGAGGCGGAGGGGCCCCTCGAACTGGCTAGCGGCGTCCCGATCAACGTGCAGCGCGCGGTCGCTGGTATCGAGGCCACGGATATCGTGATCGTGCCATCGGTGTTGTTGCGCTCCGGTGGCTGGGAGAAGGGACGTTATCCAGCACTGGTGGAATGGGCCCGCTCGATGTATGAGCGCGGGGCGGTGCTGTGCTCGGCCTGCTCGGGGATCTTTCTACTGGCCGAGACGGGGCTCTTCGATGGCAAGGACGCGACGGTCCACTTCGGTTACGCGCGTGCGTTCGCGCTCGCTCATCCTGGGGTGCCGATTCATCCGGAACGCGTACTGGTCATCTCCGGACTGCGCGAGGAGTTGGTGTGCTCGGGTGCATCGACGACCTGGCACGACCTGGTGCTCTATTTGATTGCACGCTACGCCGGCGCGACAGCGGCGCAGGAGATCGCGCGCATGTTCGCACTGCAATGGCACCAGGACGGACTCACGCCGTACATCATCTTCGAGGGCAGGAGCGACCACGGCGACGCCGAAATCCAAGGTGCGCAACGTTGGTTGGAAAAGCATTTCTCGGTCGCCAACCCGGTGGAGGAAATGATCAAGCGCTCGCGGCTCGCCGAGCGCACCTTCAAGCGGCGCTTTGCGATCGCGACCGGCCTCACGCCGATCGCCTACATCCAGCACCTGCGCGTCGAGGATGCGAAGCGCAGGCTGGAGCGCACAGAGGCCAGCATCGACGAGATCAGTTGGCAGGTCGGCTACGAGGATCCGGCCTTCTTCCGGCGCCTATTCAAGCGCACGACGGGAATGGCCCCGGGCGCCTATCGCAAGCGCTTTCGCATTCCCGATTTCGCTCGCAGTTAGCATTTGGGTCGGAGGTTCCATGCCTAACAAGCCAAGTTATCATGAGCCCCAACAACCCGTTGCAGGGGACGGCGCTGTCGCGCCGCCGCTGAACCGAAACGTTGGGCCTACACCTCAGGAGATCGTATGTCTGGTGCAACTACAGGTGGCGTCCGTTACGTTCTTCGGCTCGAAGGGCTGTGCGTACTCATTGCTGCCTTGGTGGTTTACTCCAAGCTCGGTCAAGGCTGGGGCGCGTTCGCGCTGTTCTTTCTTGTGCCGGACCTTTCATTCTTTGGCTATCTCGCAGGTCCAAAGGTTGGTGCCATTACTTACAACGTGGCGCACTCATACCTTGGGGCTATGGCTTGCCTTATGGCTGGCTTTGGTCTTCCGGCTCCAATGCTTCTCTCCGCCGGAATCATCTGGTTCGCGCACATCGGTTTCGACAGAGCGCTCGGATATGGGCTCAAGTACGCGGAGGGCTTTGGCTTTACCCATCTTGGCCGCATAGGGCGCTCCCCCATAGTTACGCCCAACCCAGCAGTCAATATGGATGCTGCGCGATAAAGCCGCGCAGCGCTGGTTACTTCGACGTTAGCTAAAATGCGAGCAAAGTCCACACAAAATTTGAAGCGCGCATTCGTATGTATCGGCGCGCCATTGGTTTTTGCTTTCATTCTTTTTCAACTTACTGGGTTTGTCGCGTTTTCCCTTGTGTGGGCAGGAGTGTTTGCATACGCCGTAACCACAATCGCTTCAACTGTTTTTATGTATTGGGTTGGTAAGACATTCGGTGTCAAACAAAGACTTTCAATGCGGTCTCTCCTTTTCTCAATATCCATTGGCGGTCTGATTGTTATGACGTATGCGTTATTCGCTGCAGTGCATACAAAAGAGGATTCCTGGCTATTCATGCTGCCAGCTTTGTGCATAATGATTTCAGGAGCCCTGATAGGGGCTTATGCAACTCAAAAATCAGGAGGTAGTCATGGAGCCTAGCCACTCGGTCAAGTACATTCCGGCCTTCGGCCTCCACGCGGCGTGCCCCTTACCTCAAACGTAGGGCCTCGAAGGTTTCACGTTTGCCAATATCCGCCTCATAACTCCCCGCGAGACTTCCATGATCAGAATCAGCATCCTGTACCCGAACAACAAAGGTTCACGGTTTAATGTTTCGTACTATGTCGAAACCCACATGCCCATGTCCATCAAACTCTTAAGCGCTCATCCGGGTTTTAAGGGGGTGTCTGTCGAGCATGGCCTTGGTGGTGCGGTTCCTGGGGCAGAACCGACTTACATTGCCATGTGCCACTTCCTCTTTAGTTCCGTCGAAGATTTTCTGGCTGCCTTCATGCCCAACGCGGAAGTGCTGCAAGGCGATATGTCAAATTACACGGACATAGAGCCGGTCATTCAATTCAATGAAGTGCTTATCTCTCGCTAGTACAATTAAAGGGGTCAGGCTCGATTAATTTTCTACCAATTGCCTTGGCCGCAAACTGCTTATTCCTCTGACCTCAACAACCTACGCATCAACACCGATTTCATATCGCGCCGGCAATCGACAACAAGATGGATATAAACCGTGTTCTCGCGCACTTCATAGATGATGCGGTTGCTCCCGGAAATGACCTGGCGGTATTGGACCAGCTGCAGTTGTTCGAGCGCGTCCGGAATTGCGCCGCTGTAGGGGAAGGCCGCGAGATTCAAGATGGCCGCCTTGATGTCCGCATAGCTGCTCTGCCAGACCGCTAGGCCGAAGCTTTTCACCAAGTAGCCTCTCAACTCGCGCAGATCCTGTTCCGCCTGCCGCAGGATGACGACTTGGCAGGTCATGACTGGGGATCTGCATCCAGGTCGGCGAACACCTCCATGGCGGGCCGGTATTGGCCCGCTTCGATCTGCTTGTTGCCCATGGCGAGAAGCTTCAGCAGGGACAGGGTTTCTTCGTGTTCCTCGTAGGAGCGGATGTCCATCACGACCATCTTGGCCTCGCCGTTCTGGGTGATGAGCAGGGGCTGGCGGTCTTCATTGATGGTCTTGGCGACCTCGGCGGCATGGCTTTTGAGCCAGGATATGGGCTTGATGTGCGTGGCGTAGTTCATCGTCGCAATCCTGATGGAACAAGGAATGGTCCGAATTTAGTCTTTATATGGTCGTTCGGCAATGGCCGAACATTCAGGGGGTAGGGGGGTGCCCGCGTAGGGGCCCTACGCCGCTTGTCCCTTCGTCTTTCGCCTCACCACCCGCAGCACCGCCTCCCTCATGTCGTCCACATACGTGTAGACCACCGGCACCACCAGCAGGCTGAGGAAGGTGGAGGTGATGAGGCCGCCGATGACGACGATGGCCATGGGGGCGCGGAAGCTGGGGTCGGTGCCGATGCCGAGGGCCACCGGCATCATGCCGGCGCCCATGGCGATGGTGGTCATGACGATGGGGCGGGCGCGCTTGCGGCCGGCGTCGAGCAGGGCGTCCCAGCGCGACAGGCCGTGGTCGCGCCGCGCCAGGATGACGTAGTCGATGAGCAGGATGGAGTTCTTGGTGGCGATGCCCATGAGCATGATCAGGCCGATCATCGACGGCATGGACAGGGCCGACTGCGCGATGAACAGGGCCAGGAAGGCGCCGGGCACCGAGAGCACGAGGGCGGCGAGGATGGTGCCGGGCTGCACGAAGTCGCGGAACAGCAGCACCAGGACGATGTAGATGCACATCACGCCGGTGAGCATGGCCAGGCCGAAGCTGGCGAACAGCTCGTTCATCGCCTCGGCGTCGCCCACCGTGGTGCGGATCACGCCCGGCGGCAGGTCCTGCAGGCTGGGCAGGGCTAGGGCCTGGGCCTCCACCTCGCCGAGGGCCTGGCCGTTCAGCATGATCTCGAAGTTGACGTTGCGCAGGCGGTCGTAGCGGTCGATCTCGGCGGGGCCGCCGTCTATGCGCAGGTCGGCGAGGTTGCCGATGGGCACCGGGCCGCCCTTGCCGGGCACGGTGAGGCGGGAGAGCAGGGCCATGTCCTGGCGCGCATCGGGCGGCAGGCTGACGACGATGGGCACCTGGCGCTGGCTGAGGTTGAGCTTGGCCAGGCCCTGGTCGTAGTCGCCGGCGGTGGCGATGCGCAGGGTGTCGGCGATGGCGGCGGAGGTGACGCCCAGGTCGGCGGCGCGCGCGAAGTCGGGCCGCACGGTCAGTTCCGGGCGCACCAGGCTGGCGGTGCTGGTGACGTTGCCGATGCCCGGCAGGGTGCGCAGCTCGCGTTCCACCCGGCGCGCGTGTTCCAGCAACTGGGCGCCGTTCTCGCCCGCCAGCACCAGGATGTATTTGTCGTTGGCGCCGCCCAGGCCGACGTTGACGCGCACGCCGGGCAGGACTTCGAGCGCCTCGCGCAGCGCCTGCTCCACCGCTTGCTTCTTGATGCCGCCGCGCTCCTGGCGCGGGGTGAGGTTGATGGTGAGGGTGGCCTTGCGCACCTCGGCGGCGCCGCGCGGCGCGAACGGGTCGCCGCCGGACGCGCCGCCGCCCACCGCGGTGTAGACCAGCTTGACGTGCGGGTTCTTCTGCACGATCTGGCGCGCCCGCTCGGCCGTGGCGTAGGTCTGCGCGAAGGTGGCGCCGGGCGGCAGGGAGAGGTGGACCTGGGTCTGCGACAGGTCGTCCGGCGGGATGAAGCCGGTGGGCAGCAGCGGCACCAGGGCGAAGGAGCCGATGAAGAAGCCGGCGGTGGCGAGCAGGGTGAGCAGGCGGTGCCGCAGGCACCAGGCCGCGCCGTCCTGGTACCAGCCCAGCCAGCGCGCCTCGCCCTGGCCCGGCCTGGGCGGGCGCAGGGTGTAGGCCGCCATCATGGGCGTGAGCAGGCGCGCCACCACCAGCGAGAAGAACACCGCGATGGCGGCGGTCCAGCCGAACTGCACGAAGAACTTGCCGGCCACGCCGCCCATGAAGGCGGTGGGCAGGAACACGGCGATGAGGGTGAAGGAGGTGGCGATCACCGCCAGGCCGATCTCGCGCGCCGCCTCCATGGCCGCGTCGTAGGGCGTCTTGCCCTGGCGCAGGTGGCGCATGATGTTCTCGATCTCGACGATGGCGTCGTCGACCAGGATGCCGACCACCAGCGAGAGGCTGAGCAGGGTCACCACGTTGAGGCTGAAGTCCAGCAGCTGCATGGCCGCGAAGGTGGGCAGGATGGAGAGCGGCAGGGCGGTGGCGGAGACCAGGGTGGCGCGCCAGTCGCGCAGGAACAGCCAGACCACCAGCACGGCGAGCAGCGCGCCCTCGATCAGCAGGGCCATGGAGCCTTCGTAGTTCTCCACCACCGGGTCGACGAAGTTGAAGGCCTCGGTGACGGTGATGTCCGGGTGGTCGGCCTTGAGTTTCTCCAGCGCGGCGCGCACGCCCTCTGCCACCGCCGTCTCGCTCGCGCCGCGGCTGCGCGAGATCTCGAAGCCCACCACCGGCCTGCCGTCGAGCAGCGCCGCCGAGCGGCGTTCCGCCACGGTGTCGGCGACCCGCGCCACCTCGCCGAGGCGGATGCGGCGGCCGTCGGGGAGGGCGATCTGCATCGCCGCCAGCTCCTCGGCCGAGCGCACGGTGGCGAGGGTGCGCACCGACTGCTCGGCGCCGCCCACGTCGGCGCGGCCGCCAGAGGCCTCCTGCTGCACCTGGCGCAACTGGCGCGAGATGTCGGCGGCGCTGGCGCCGAGCGCGAGCAGACGGGCCGGGTCCAGCTCCACGCGCACCTCGCGGCTGACGCCGCCGACGCGCGCCACCGCGCCCACGCCGGGCACGCTGAGCATGCGCTTGGCGACGGTGTTGTCGACGAACCAGGAAATCGCCTCGTCGTCCATGCGCGTGGAGGCGACCGTGTAGGTCAGGATGGGCATGCCGGCGAGGTTGACCTTGCTGATCACCGGGTCGCGCAGGTCGCCGGGCAGGTCCGAGCGGATGCGCGCCACCGCGTCGCGCACGTCGTCCACCGCCTCCTGCGGCGGTTTTTCCAGGCGGAACTCGACGGTGATGGTGGCCACGCCGTCCTGCACCTTGGTGTAGATGTGCTTGACGCCCTGCTGGGTGGCGATCGAGTTCTCGATCTTGCGCGCCACCTCGGTCTCCAGCTGCGCCGGCGCCGCGCCCGGCAGCGCGGCGGTGACCGTCACCGAGGGCAGGTCGATGTCCATGAACTGCTGGATCTTCATGGCCTTGAAGGCGATGACGCCAAGCACGCTCAGCAGGGCGAACAGCAGGATGGCCGGGATCGGGTTGCGGATCGACCAGGAGGAGACGTTGACCATGGTGGGGCGCGCTTATTTGCCCGCGCCGGCGGTGGCGGTGACGAGGTCCCCGTCCGCCAGGAAACCGGCCCCGGCGGCCACCACCCGCGCATCGGCGGCGAGGCCGGCGGTGATCTCCACCCGCTCGCCGAGGCGGCGTCCGAGCTCGACCTTGGCCTGCACGGCCTTGCCGCGGCCGTCCGCGCCCAGGCCCTCCAGGCGGTAGACGTAGGCGAAGCCGTCGCGCAGGACCACCGCGCCCTGCGGCAGCGTCAGGGCCGGGCGTTTGCCGAGCTCGAACACGCCCTGCGCGAACATGCCGGCGCGCGCCTTGCCGCCCGCGGCGTCGTCCAGGTCCACGTAGATCATGCCGTCGCGGCTGGCCGGGTCGATGCGCGGGGCGATGGCGCGCACGCGGCCATGCAGGGCGGCGCCGTCGGGCAGGGTCAGGACGGCGCCGGTGCCGGGGGCGATGCGGCCCAGTTCCGCCTCGGCCACCTTCGCGCGCCACTCCAGGCGGCCGCCGCGGATCAGGCGGAACAGCTCGTCGCCCGGCTGCGCGAACGAGCCGACGGCGGCGTTGCGTGCCGAGATGACGCCGTCGTCCGGCGCCAGGATGCGGGTCTTCGCCAGGCGGATCTCGTCGGCGCGCACCCGCGCACGGGCCAGGTCCAGGCGCGCCTGCGCGGTCTGCGCGCCGGTGAGGTACTGGCTGCCCATCTGCGCGCTGTAGAAGCCGGACGCCTGCAGGCGGCGCGCGCGTTCGGCGTTGGCCTGCGCCTCCGCCAGCGCCGCCTCGGCCTCCGCGGCGGCGGCGCGGCTCTGCGCCAGCTCCGCCGCGACCGTGTCGCTGTCGATCAGGGCCAGCGTCTGTCCCTTGCGCACCCGGTCGCCGACGTTGGCCCTGACTTCGACGAGGCGGGCGTTGCCGGTCTCGACGCCGATCACCGCTTCCTGCCAGGCGGCGATGTCGCCGTTGGCGGCCAGGGTCAGCGGCCAGTCGGCGTGGGCCGGCGTGACCCATTCGACTGTGAGGGCGGATTTAGAGGCGGGTACGGTCTTCGCGTCTGTGTCGTTCTTGGCGCCGCAGCCGGAGAGGATGGCGGCGGCGAGCAGGAGGAGGAGGGGGTGGAGCCGGCGCATGAGGGTGGGGGTGGGGGCATTCATGGCGTGATGGGCGGCTGGCAGCCGCGCGAGTTCGCAGCCGGGATGATAACCGTGGACCTGTTTATGCTGTTTTACGGCCTCCCCAGTCCGCGTAGGGCGCAATAACCGAAGGGCATTGCGCCGTTGATGTCGGTCAGGGCGTGAGGCCCAGCTCAGCCATGAGCCTGGCCAGCTGCGCGCGCAGTTCGCCGACCTCGGCCTCCAGGCGCGCGACGTTGGCCTTGAGCGCGGCGATCTCGCCCAGGGTCACGTCGGCGGAGGCCTCGCCGCCTGCCGCCGCGCCTGCCGGGGCGGCCTCGACCACCGGCGCGCCGCACAGCAGGTGGGCCCAGCGGTTCTCGCGCGCGCCGGGCTGGCGCGGCAGTTCCACCACCAGGGCGCCGGCCGGGCGTTCCGCCAGCTCTTCGAGAAAGCCCTCCACCGCGGAGATGTCGGCAAATTTGTGCAGGCGTTCGCTGCCGATGCGCAGCTCGCCGGCGGTCTGCGGGCCGCGCAGCATGAGCACGGTGAGCAGGGCGACGGCCTGCGGGGGCAGTTGCAGCACGCGCTCCATGTTGTGGCCGTAGCGCGGCACCCGGCCGCCGCTCGATTCGACCACCAGCACCGGCCCCTTGAGGTTGTCCAGGGCGGCCTGCACCTCGGCCTCGCTTGCCTCCATGATGGGGTGGCGGCTGGTCTTCTGGTTGCAGCCGGCCACCAGGGCGTTGAGCGACAGGGGGTAGGTGTCGGGCACGGTGTGCTGCTTTTCGCACAGCACGCCGAGGACGCGGGCTTCGAGCGGGGAGAGGATGGGCAGTTGGGGGGACATGGCGTCTCTGGATGGGGATGAAGGGGGCGCGCGGGTCAGGCCGGGAGGTCGATCTGCTCCGGCAACAGGAATTGCCGCGCGTAGGCGAGGTGGATGCCTTCCTTCACGAACACGGCATAGAGGTCGGGGTCGATGTGCCCCTCCGCGGCCATGCGGTCCATGATCGCCAGGCATTCCGACAGGGGCTTGGCGTGCTTGTAGGGGCGGTCGGCGGCGGTGAGGGCCTCGAAGATGTCGGCGATGGCCATGACGCGGGCCTGCACGGACATCTGCGCGCCGGTCAGGCCCCTGGGGTAGCCCTTGCCGTCCATGCGTTCGTGGTGGCCGCCGGCGAATTCCGGCACGCGCTTCAGGTGGCGCGGCCAGGGCAGGGCCTCCAGCATGTTGATGGTGGAGACGATGTGGTGGTTGATGATCTCGCGTTCCGCGTCGGTGAGGGTGCCGCGCGGCACGCGCAGGCAGGCTGCCTCGTCGGCGTCGAGGAAGGGCCGTTCGACGCCGCCTGAGTCGCGCCAGCGGTAGGCGGCGATTTGCCCGACGCGGGCCTGGTCCGCCGCCGCCATGGCCTCGCCGCCGGCGTTGCAGCGGTGCAGGAAGGCCTGGTCGTCGTCGAGCCGCGCCAGCGCCTCGCGGTATTCCGCCTCGATCTCCTGCCAGTCCTCGGGGCTGTCCATCAGGCGTTCCATGCGCCGCACGGCGGCGTCGCGGCGCAGGACCTCGAAGCGGGCGTCGACGAGGTGGATGCGGTCGAACAGGGTCTGCAGCTTGGTCGCCTTGTCCATCACGTGCACCGGCGTGGTGATCTTGCCGCAGTCGTGCATCAGGCCGGCGATGCGCAGTTCGTAGCGGTCGGCGTCGCTCATGCGGAAGTCGGCAAGCGGGCCGCTGTCGGTGTGGTGCGCGGCCTCGGCGAGCATCATGGTCAGCTCCGGCACGCGCTCGCAGTGCTTGCTGGTGTAGGGCGATTTCTCGTCGATGGCGCTGTTGATCAGGCTCACCAGGGACTCGAACAGCTCCGCCAGCTGGTCGATCAGGCGCCGCTTGGTGTAGGCGATGGCGGCCTGCGAGGCGAGCGATTCGGCGAGGCGCTGGTCCTCGGCGGAGAAGTCGCGGATCGCGCTAGTTTCCGGGTCGAGGGCGTTGATCAGCTGCAGCACGCCGATGGTGTCGCGGTGGTGGTCGATCAGCGGCACGGTGAGGAAGGACTTGGAGACATAGCCGGTGCGGCGGTTGAATTCGCGCGTGCCGGAGAAGTCGAAGCCCGCCGCCGTCTGCGCGTCGGCGATGTTGACCGTGACCTGGCGCGCGGCGGCGTAGGCCGCGACCATGCGGTCGTTGGGCCGGCCTTCGGCGTCGAACATGGGGATGTCCGGCAGGTCGATCTCGCCGCCCTTGCTGCCGCCCAGTTCCATGCCCAGGGTGCGGTTGATGAGGATGCGGAACTCCAGGGCGCGCGCGGCGTTGGCGAGGTAGACGGTGCCGGCGTCGGCGTGGGTGAGGTCGATGGCGGAACGCAGGATGTGTTCCAGCAGGTGGTCGATGCGCTCCTCCTGCGAGAGCGCCACGCCGATGGCGTTGAGCCGTTCCAGTTTGGCCAGCAGGGCGGAGGTGTCCATGGCGTGCGGTGCGTGGGCGGGGCCTTGATGATAGCCGCCCGCGCCTGCCGCGTAGAATCGACGCCACCGACCTTCCGGGACATGCCATGCCCGATGCACCTGCCTCGACCTGCCGTCGCGTGCCGCGCGCGTGGCGCTGGCTGATCGCCTGCGCCGCGCTGCTGCTGGCCGGTTGCGCGACCCTGCGCGAGCGCACGCCGCAGGAGGCCTCGTGGGCGCAGGAGCCGGACCCCGCCAGCCGTCTCGGCGTGCTGGTCGCGGACCTGGGCAGGCCGGCGCCGGGCGAATCCATGTTCCGCCTCCTGGAGTCGGGCCGCGCCGCGCTGGTGGCGCGCCTGGCGCTGGTGGAGCGGGCGCAGACCAGCCTCGACCTGCAGTACTACCTGATCCACGCCGACACCAGCGGCCGCCTGCTGGCGCGCGCCATCCTGCGCGCGGCGGACCGCGGCGTGCGGGTGCGCGTGCTGCTCGACGACGTCGATACCGGCCCGCACGAGGCGGCGATCATCGGCCTGGACGCCCACCCCAACATCCAGATCCGCCTCTTCAACCCCTTCTCGCTGCGCGGTGACAACCCCCTGGGGCGTTTGGCGGAGTTCCTCGGCGACGGGCGCCTCAACCACCGCATGCACAACAAGCTGTTCGTCGCCGACAACCTCATGGCCATCGCCGGCGGGCGCAACATCGGCGACGAATACTTCCAGGCCGACAGCCCGGTGGCCTTCCACGACCTCGACGTGCTGGCGGCGGGGCCGGTGGTGCGGCGCATGTCCGATGCCTTCGACGCCTACTGGAACAGCCACTACGCGGTCTCCGTCCGCGCCATTCCCAAGCCGGACAAGCGCGAACGCCTGCTGCAGCGCGTGCGCGAGGGCCTGGAACGGAACCTCAGCGAGCTGGACCAGGACACCCTGTTCGACTACATGGGCCTGGACGTGCTGGGCGGCCTGGCCGGCGACGAGCTGAGCCCCTGGCTGCCAGGGCGCGCGGAGTTCATCAGCGACCCGCCGGGCAAGGTGGACCACGCCCTGGGTGCGTCGCAGCTGCCGCTCGCGCGTTTGCTGCAACACGGGCTGGCGGTGCGGCGCGAGCTGCTGATCGCCTCGCCGTACTTCGTGCCCGGCCGCGTGGGCGTCGACCTGCTCACCTACCTGCACGGGCGCGGTGTGTCGGTACGCATCCTCACCAATTCCATGGCCGCCACCGACGTGCTGGTGGTGCACGGCGGCTACGCGCGTTACCGCCTGCCGCTGGTGCTGCAGGGCATCGAGCTGTACGAACTGAAGCCCGTCAGGGTGCCCTCGCGTTTCCTCACGCGCCTGGCGGGCTCCTCTTCGCGCACCAGCCTGCACAGCAAGGTGCTGGTGTTCGATCGCGAGTCGACCTACGTCGGCTCGATGAACCTGGACCCGCGCTCGCTGCTGCTCAACACCGAGTCCGGCCTGCTGATCCACAGCCCGGCGCTGGCGGAACGGGCCGCGCGCCACATCGAGCGCGAGATGCGGCCCGCGGCCAGCTACCGCCTGCGCGCCGGCCCCCGCGCAGAGGACGGCCGCACGGGGCTGCTCTGGCAGGAGGGCGAGACATCGCACGCGGACGAACCCAAGGCGGGTTTCTGGCTGCGCCTGCTCATGGATATCCTCTCGGGGATGAAGATCGAGGACCACCTCTAGGTGCCTGGCCCGGGAATGCCCCGCCGGCCTGCGCGGGGAACGGCAATGGGCAGGGCAGGGGAGGGGCGTTAAAATCCCCGCTGGTCCCACCCCCCGCCACCCATGACCGATCCCCAAGCCGCGCCCTCAGCCGAAACCCCGCCCGCGCCCAGGTTCGTCCACCTGCGCCTGCACAGCGAGTATTCCGTGCAGGACAGCCTGATGCGCGTGGACGGCGCGGTGAAGGCGGCGCAAAAGGACGGCATGCCGGCCCTGGCGCTGACCGACCTGTCCAACGTCTTCGGCCTGATCAAGTTCTACTCCGCCGCGCGCAAGAAGGGGGTCAAGCCGATCGCCGGCTGCGACGTGTGGATCTCCAACCCCGAGGCCCCGGACAAACCCGGCCGCCTGCTGCTGTTGGTGCAGAACCGCGCCGGCTGGCGCAACCTGTGCGAGCTGCTGACCCGCGCCTACCGCACCAACATGCACCGCGGCCGCGCCATGCTGGCGCCGGAGTGGTTCGACGATGGTGGCGCCGACGGCCTGATCGCGCTCTCCGGCGCGCACCTGGGCGACGTCGGCCAGGCGCTGATGAACGCCTCGCACGGCACCGCGCAGACGCTGGCCCGCGCCTGGGCGGCGCGTTTTCCCGGCCGCTACTACCTGGAGGTCCAGCGCGACGGCCGCCCGGAGTGCGAGGTCCACCTGGGCCACGCCCTGGCGCTCGCGGAGGCGCTGGACCTGCCGGTGGTGGCGACCCACCCGGTGGAATTCCCCAGCCGCGAGGACTTCATCGCCCACGAGGCGCGAGTGTGCATCGCCGAGGGCTACACCCTGGGCGACAAGCGCCGCCCCAAGACCTTCACCGAGCATGATTACTTCAAGACCCAGGCGGAGATGGCCGAGCTGTTCGCCGACCTGCCCGAGGCCCTGGAGAACTCGCTGGAGATCGCGCGCCGCTGCAGCCTGACCCTGGAGCTGGGCAAGAGCAAGCTGCCCTTGTTCCCCACGCCGGGCGGCATGCCGCTCGACGACTACCTGCGCGAGTTCGCGCGCGAGGGTCTGGCGCGGCGCCTGCAGGCCCTGTACCCGGACGAGGCGGTGCGCGAGGCGCGCCGTCCCGAGTACGAGGCGCGCCTGGAGCTGGAGCTGAACACCATCATCCAGATGGGCTTCCCGGGCTACTTCCTCATCGTTGCGGACTTCATCAACTGGGGCAAGAACAACGGCGTGCCGGTGGGGCCGGGACGGGGCTCCGGCGCGGGCTCGCTGGTGGCGTATTCCATCGGCATCACCGACCTCGACCCCCTGGCCTACGCCCTGCTGTTCGAGCGCTTCCTCAACCCGGAGCGGGTCTCCATGCCCGACTTCGACATCGACTTCTGCCAGGACAACCGCTGGCGCGTGATCGAGTACGTGCGCGACAAGTACGGCGCCGACGCGGTGAGCCAGATCGCCACCTTCGGCGCCATGGCGGCGCGCGCGGTGATCCGGGATGTGGGGCGCGTGCTCGACCTGGGCTACAACTTCTGCGACCAGCTGTCGAAGATGATCCCCTCCGCGCCGGGCAAGAACGTGACCCTGGCCGAGGCCCTGGAGCAGGTGCCGGAACTGAAGGCGCGCTACGACCAGGAAGAGGAGGTGAAGGAGCTCATCGACCTGGCCATGAAGCTGGAGGGCCTGACCCGCAACGTCGGCATGCACGCCGGCGGCGTGCTGATCGCGCCGGGCAAGCTCACCGACTTCTGCCCGCTCTACAACGCCGAGGGCTCGGACTCGGTGGTGTCGCAGTTCGACAAGGACGACGTGGAGAAGGCCGGCCTGGTGAAGTTCGACTTCCTCGGCCTGCGCAACCTCACCATCATCGACCTGGCGGTGAAGTACATCAAACAGCTGGACCCGAACTCGGACCTCGACCTCAACACCCTGCCGTTCACCGACCCGGCCGCCTACGACATTCTGAAAAAGGCGAACACCACCGCCATCTTCCAGGTGGAATCGGAGGGCATGAAGAAGCTCCTGGCGAAGCTGGAGCCGGACCGCTTCGAGGACATCATCGCCGTGCTCGCACTCTACCGTCCGGGCCCCCTGGGCTCGGGCATGGTGGACGACTTCATCCTGCGCAAGAAGGGCAAGCAGGCGATCGACTACTTTCACCCGGACCTCAAGGCCTGCCTGGAGCCGACCTACGGCGTCATCGTCTACCAGGAACAGGTGATGCAGATCTCGCAGATCATCGGCGGCTACACCCTGGGTGGCGCCGACCTGCTGCGCCGCGCCATGGGCAAGAAGAAGGCCGAGGAGATGGCCCAGCACCGCGAGATCATGCGCGAGGGCGCGGCCAAGAAAGGCTACGACCCGGAGCTGGCGATGCGCCTCTTCGACCTGATGGAGAAGTTCGCGGAATACGGCTTCAACAAGTCGCACACCGCCGCCTACGCCGTGGTGACCTACCACACCGCCTGGCTGAAGGCGCACCACACCGCCGCCTTCATGGCCGCGACCATCTCCTCGGACATGGACAACACGGACAGCGTCAAGGTGTTCGTGGACGATGCGATCAAGAACGGCATCACCATCCTGCCGCCTGACGTGAACCAATCCGGCTACCGCTTCGTGCCGGTCGACCGCCGCCAGGTGCGCTACGGCCTGGGGGCCATCAAGGGCACGGGCGAGGGTGCGATCGCCAACATCGTCGCCAGCCGCGAGCAGGGCGGCGCCTTCACCGATCTGTTCGATTTCTGCAGCCGGGTCGACCGACGCATCGTCAACCGCCGCGTCATCGAGGCCCTGGCGCGCGCCGGCGCCTTCGACAGCCTGCACGCCAACCGCAACGCCACCCTGATGAGCGTCGGCCTGGCCATGGAATGGGCGGAGACGCGCCAGGCCCATGCCGCGCAGGACTCCCTGTTCGGCGACACCGCCGTGGAGGCGCCGCCCGGCCTGGTGGCGGTGCCCGCCTGGCCGCTGCGCGAGCAGCTGGCGCAGGAGAAGACCGCGCTCGGCTTCTACCTCTCCGGCCACCCCTTCGAGGCGGACCGCCCCCTGCTCAAGGGCCTGGTCGACAAGTCGCTGCGCGACGTCAAGCCGCAGCCCGCGCCGCAGCTCATGGCCGGCGTGGTCGGCGCGGTGCGCACGCAGATGACGCGGCGCGGCAAGATGGCCTTCGTCACCCTGGACGATGGCCAGGCGCAGGTGGAGGTGGCGGTGTTCAACGAGGCCTTCGATGCCAACCGCCAGCGCATCAAGGAAGACGCCCTCCTGATCATCGCCGGCAAGGCCAGCCACGACGACTACTCCGGCGGCATGCGCGTCACCGCCGACGAGATCCTCGACCTGGAGGGCGCGCGTACCCGCTTCGCCACGCAGCTGCGCGTGGTCCTCGAGGAGGGTCCGGACGCCGAGCGTTTGATGGAGGTCCTGGCCCCGTATCGCGGCGACACCGGCTGCCCCGTGAGCCTGGGCTACCGCAACGAGGTCGCAAGCTGCGACCTGACCCTGGGCGCGGCCTGGCGGGTGCGCCTTGCCGACGAACTGCTGCAGGCGCTGGCCGGCTTCGGCGAGGTAAGGACCGCCTACAGCGTGGTGCTGAAGAGCGGACGGGAACGGGAAGGCGGCCGTTCCGGCGTGAGGGCGGCGGCGTGAGCGGGGCCTTGAAACCCCTCTCCCTTGAGGGGAGAGGGGCAGGGGAGAGGGTGGCCATGGCGAAGCCATGGATGCATACAGGCCTACGCTTCTCCCTCTCCCCGGCCTCTATGCCCTCCGGGTTGCTCCCCCCTCAAGGGGGAGGGAGAAAGGCGACATGACCGTAACGCTTACCGACCCCGAACGCGTCGAACAGGCCGAGGCCGAGGTGCGCCACCTCGCCAAGGTGCAGGGCGAGCTGTGGACCGACCTGCCCACCGACCTGTACATCCCGCCGGACGCCCTGGAGGTGATCCTGGAGGCCTTCGAGGGGCCGCTCGACCTGCTGCTCTGGCTGATCCGGCGCAACAACCTGAACGTGCTGGACATCAACATGACCCAGCTCACCCGCCAGTACATCGACTACGTCGAGGTGATGCGCCAGCGCCGCCTGGAACTGGCGGCCGAGTACCTGGTGATGGCGGCGATGCTGATCGAGATCAAGTCGCGCATGCTCCTGCCGCGCCCGGAGAAGGCGGACGCGGAGGGCGAGGAGCACGACCCGCGCGCCGAGCTGGTGCGCCGCCTGCTGGAGTACGAGCAGATCAAGCTCGCCGCGCGTGGCCTCGACGGTGTGCCGCAGCTGGGGCGCGACTTCCTCACCGTCGGCGTGCACATCCCCGAACTGGCGGTGCGGCGCCTGCCCATGGTCAATTCAGAGGACCTGCTCGACGCCTGGCGCGCCATCCTCAAGCGCGCCAATCTCTCGCGCCATCACCGCATCGGCCGCCAGGAGCTGTCGGTGCGCGAGCACATGAGCCGGCTGCTCAAGCACCTGCAGGAACACGGTCGCACCCTGTTCGAGGACCTGTTCGAGCGCGAGGTGGGGCGTTCCGCCCTGGTCGTCACCTTCCTCGCCCTCCTGGAACTGGTGCGCGAACGCCTGGTGGACATCGTCCAGAACGAACCCTTCGCACCCATCTACGCGGAAGTCGCCCATGCAAGACCAGAAGCCGAAGCCGATGACGGCGCCGAACCCGAATCCTGACGCCCTCAACCTGGCGGAGATCAAGCGGGTGCTGGAGACGGTCCTGCTCGCCAGCGCCAGCGCCATGACCCTGGCGGAGCTGAAGAAGGTCTTCCCGGTGGAGCTGAACAACGAGCTGCTGCGCCTGGCCCTCGACGAGCTGCGCGGTGACTGGCAGGGCAGGGGGGTGGAGCTGGTGCTGCTGGCCGAGGGCTGGCGCTTCCAGACGCGCACCGAGTACCAGCCCTACCTCGACCGACTGAATCCGGAAAAGCCGCCGCGCTACTCCCGCGCCACCCTGGAGACCCTGGCGGTGATCGCCTACCGCCAGCCGGTGACGCGCGGCGACATCGAGGAGATCCGCGGCGTGGCGGTGAACACGCAGATCATCAAGACCCTGGAGGAACGGGGCTGGATCGAGGTGGTGGGGCACAAGGAGGTGCCGGGGCGTCCCGGCCTCTACGCCACCACCAAGCACTTCCTCTCCGACCTCGGCCTGCGCGCGTTGTCGGAACTGCCGCCGCTGCCGGAACTGGCCAAGGACCTGGTGGCGAGCCTGCAGGCGCAAGGCGGCGAGGCGGAACTGCTTGCCGAGGGGATGCCGCCCACCGAATAGCGGCCGCTATGCCTACGAGTGGTGCACCCGCTCGTGGATGTCCTCGACGAACTCCCGCAGGCCGTCCTTGGACAGCCCCAGTTCCTCCAGCGCCTTTTCCTCCTGGCCTTCCCACTCGCTGTCGTCCTGGTTGGCATACAGGTTGTAGATGTGCGTGGCCATCTGCAGTATGGCCACCAGGGTCGCCGCCTTCTCGTTCACGTTCACCGGGTCGTGGTGCCAGCGCACCGCCTGGCAGACGTAGTCCGGCATCTTCCAGTGGCGCGCCGCGAGGTAGCCGACCACGGCGTGATCGGTGTCGAAGTTCTTGTCCTCGGCGAGGATGTTGGGCCAGACGTAGCCGGAGCCGGTCATGAAGGGGAATTCGTAACGCTCGATGTGCTGCAGCAGGATGGGCACGCCGCAGTCCATGAACAGGGCTGCCAATTGCGCGTGCTCCGGGTAGATGTTGCAGACGCTGCGCTGCTTCCAGGCCACCGCCCCGGCGTAGGCGGCGACCTCGTTGGCGCGCTCCCAGAACCAGGGGTAGAACTTCGACTCGCCGTAGATCGCCATCTCCAGGCTCAGGCCCTTGGTCAGTTCGGCGACGGTCTTCAGCCCCACCAGGGAAACCGCCTGCGCCACCGTGTCGGGCGGCTTGCGCAGGCCGTAGCTGGGCTTGGACAGGGTGCGGAAGAGCATGGCCGTGAGGCCGGCGTCGGACTGCACCACCTTGGCGATGTCGTCCATCTCGGAATTGGGATCGTCCAGCAGCCGGTGCAGCTCGTCCAGCAAGGGCGGGGGAGAGGGGATGCGCACCGCCATGGAGAGGGCGGGATCGGTGAATTCCTGGTGTTTCTTGGTCATCGGGCTGTGCTTCGAACTATGGCCGGAGGTCGGGGATGCCGGCGATTGCGGGGGACGCGGCGATTTAGGTCGAAATGCGCGCGCCAGTGGCTAATAATAACGGCACATACCCAAAACTATTAAGGCCAAAGCCATGCCGCGTTACTCCTACATGGGCCGCCCCCTCAAGGCCGCGCCCGAATCCCTCGAAGAACAGAGCGAAAAGCTCCACAAGGTCCTCGCCACCGCCGGCCTCGGCTCGCGGCGCGACATGGAACAGTTGATCGGCGAGGGACGGGTCAGCATCAACGGCCTGCCCGCCAAGGTGGGCGACCGGGTCAAGCCCGGCGACCTGGTCAAGGTCAACGGCAAGCTGGTGAAGCTGACCTGGAAGAAGCAGTTGCCGCGCGTGCTCGTCTATCACAAGCCGGAAGGCGAGATCGTCTCGCGCGAGGACCCGGACGGACGGCCGTCCGTGTTCGCCGGCCTGCCCAGCGTGCGCGGCGGGCGCTGGGTGAGCGTCGGCCGCCTCGACTTCAACACCGAGGGCCTGCTCATCTTCACCACCAGCGGCGAGCTGGCCAACCGCCTTTCCCACCCGCGCTACGAGGTTGAACGGGAGTACGCCGTTCGCATCGTCGGCACCCTCACCAAGGAACAGATGGACGCCCTGCTCAACGGCGTCGAGCTGGAGGATGGCATGGCCAACGTCGAGGAGATCGTCCCCGGCGGTGGCGAGGGGGTGAACCAGTGGTACCGCCTGGTCATCAAGGAGGGCCGCAACCGCGAGGTGCGCCGCCTGTTCGAGCACCTGGGGCTGACCGTCAGCCGCCTCATCCGCGTGCGCTACGGCCCCGTCGCCATGCCGCCGCGTCTCAAGCGCGGCATGCGCGAGGAACTGCCGGAGCAGGAGGTCTCCGCGCTCATGCAGTGGTGCGGCCTGGAGAAGGTACCCCTGAGCAAGACCACCGCGCGCAAGAGCCGCGGCGAGGCCGACGAGGGCGCGCCCCGCCCGCCACGCGGCCGCCCCGGCCCCAAGCCGGCCCACCCCTACCGCCGCCGCGTCGCCAGGGACGCCTCCTGAAGGGGGCCCGGTGCTCAAGTGGCTGCTGACCCTGGCGCTGGGGGTCCTGCTCTCCGGCCTGCTGGCGCCCTGGCTGCGCCGCTGGGGTATCGGCCGCCTGCCGGGTGACCTGCGCCTGCGCGGGCGCCACGGTCCCTACATCTTTCCGCTCGCCAGCAGCCTCCTGCTTTCCGCCCTGCTGGGCGGGGTCTTCCTGTTGTTCTGAGCTACCGGAGCGGAGGCTATTTCGGGATGCGGATCTCGCGCTCGAAGTAGCGGCCCTCGTCGGCGCGCGGGTGGCAGGCACCGCAGTTCGACTTGCTGCCGATCTTCGGGCGGGCCCAGATGGCGGCCGGCACCTCGTCGTGCATGAAGGCGAAGAAGGGCATGCCGGTGACCCGTTCCGGCGTCTGCGCGGGCGGGATGCGCGCATCGCGGGCGGCGATGGCCGGCACGCTGCGCGGCGTATCGCCGGCCAGGGTCTCGAGTTGCGCGAGCAGCAACTGCCGTTCTTCCAGCTCGAGGCCGGCGTCACCTCCGAAATGCCGTTCCAGCTCCCCCATCAGCTTGCGCCACGAGCGAGCGGGCAGATAGGTCGGTGCATAGGCGGTATGGCAGCTGCCGCATTCCTTCACATACAGCGGCGAGGCCGGCATGGGCAGCACCGTCGCCAGTTCGCCGGCGAGTGCGGTCTGGGCGAGGAGTGTGAAGGCGGCGCAGAGGAGGCGATGCAGGCGGCGATGCGACATGGCGGTCTGCTCCGTCAGCGGACCGAGAGAACGTAGGCGGCGAAGTCCGCCTTCTCCTGCGGCGTGCACAGGCGCCCCAGGACCTCGTTGCAATTGCGCCTGAACCACTTCTCCACCTTGGCGCGGTCGGTGAAGCGCTCGGGGTTGGCGGCGGGGGCGAGCGGTTCGACCGTCTTGCCGGTGCGCGCGTGCCGTCCCGAGTCCTTGGGGTTGACGGTATGGCAGGTGGCGCAGGACTCGGCCTGGCCACCCTGGAACCTGCCCTGATAGAGCTGCCTGCCGCGCTCCGTGGAGGCGCTTCCACCAGCCTCGGCCTGCAGCTGCGCGAGTATTTCCATCTGGGTTTCGGCACGCGCGCTCAGTGATACCGCCATAAACAGGACGCCGATTGTTCGTTTGATGTAGTTTGCGAGGTGATGCACGGTGCTTTCCCCTATTGATATTCGGCGATGCCTCCAGTCCACCTAGACTGGCAATACGCATAACGAAACTACCAGATCTCGCATGAAGACCTTGTTGCTTGGCTTTATGGCCGGTACCTTGATCGGTGCCTTGTTGATGTACCGGTATGGGTCCGGCGGTGAATCCACCGCGGCGCCCCTGGCACAGGCGGACTGTTCCCCGTCCGCCCAGGGTTCGGCTGCAACTTCGCCGCCGATCAAGGATGCGAAGGAATTCGACTTTTATGGTGCACTGGAACGAGCCCCCATGACGACCGCCGAGGTCGGGGAGTCAGGTGCCGCTCCTGCCTCGGGCAATGCCAATAAGTCTGCGGCAGCCGAGGCGGAGGAGGCAACACCGGCCTACCTGCAGGTGGCGTCCTTCAAAAGCGAGGACGAGGCCGAGGCACTCAAGGCACGGATTGCCATGGCAGGCCTCGCGGTGAATGTCGTCGCGACGGACATACCCGGCCAGGGGAGGCATTTCCGGGTGCGCGTCGGACCCTTCAGCGGACAGGATGCGCTTGCCGCTGCGAAAAACCAGTTGCGGCATGGGGGCGTGGATATCGCGCAGGTATTCGTCGTGCGTTGAGGGCGCGGGCGCGACGATTGTCACAATTGATGCGTAGGCTATGGCCGATCGATCAATTTTGACCAATAAGCCGGGATTTCGGTTTTTTTGCATGAATTCACGGACGTTCAAGGCTAAACGAGCCCTATGACCCTGGAAAAGCCGATCATTGTCAGGGCGCTGCCCTTTGCCTTGTTCATGCTCTTCATCCTGATGCAGGACCTGCTGAGCCAATGGGGAGCGGGCAAGATCGACCTTCGCTGGCTCTATCCGGTCAAGGCCGTGCTGGTGGGCGCTTTGCTGGTCTACCTCTGGCGCGAGTTCTCCGAGCTGCGCACCCTCCCGCGCTCGCGCGCGTGGCTGTGGCTATGGGCGCCGCTCCTTGGCGGCGTGGTGTTCCTGCTGTGGATCAATCTGGACCAGGGCGTGCTGAACCTCGGCGATGGAACGTCGGGCTTCGATCCTCGTGAGCCCGTGAGCGGTCAGGTCGATTGGCCATTGGCGCTATTCCGTCTCGCGGGCGCGGCCTTGGTGGTACCCGTGATGGAGGAACTGTTCTGGCGCTCATTCCTGATGCGCTGGATAGACAGGACGGACTTCTTGTCCGCGTCTCCCACGGCCACGAGCCTGAGGGCGATCGCCATATCGAGTCTGTTGTTCGGACTGGAGCATACCCTCTGGTTCGCCGGCATCATCGCCGGCGTGGCTTATGCCTGGCTGTACCGCGCGTCCGGCAGCCTTTGGCCGCCCATCATCGCCCACGCGACCACGAACGGCATTCTGGGTGTATGGGTCCTGAGCACCGGTAATTGGGGATTCTGGTAGTCCGCGAAGCCGTTGCCATGCGCCAAAAATACCGTTTCCGTTAACGGCGGATCGGCCAAACGAATGAATCGAATAATGGGTAACACATGAAAAAGATCGCCCTCATCACCGGCGTTACCGGCCAGGACGGCGCCTACCTGGCGGAATTCCTGCTCGGCAAGGGCTACGAGGTGCACGGCATCAAGCGCCGGACCTCGCTGTTCAACACCGACCGCATCGACCACCTCTACCAGGACCCGCACGAACGGGAGCGCCGCTTCATCCTGCACCACGGCGACCTCACCGACTCCTCCAGCCTGATCCGCATCATCCAGCAGGTGCAGCCGGACGAGATCTACAACCTCGCCGCGC
>JBFMHC010000015.1:0-91112 GCA_040751755.1 Pseudomonadota bacterium | reverse complement strand
AGGGCCCACGAAGGGGCTTGCTGGAGCCCAAGAACCGTTCAGCATCTGTTTCGATCCCATCCTACGAAACGATATTGACCCTGAACTCGTCGCCACGAACGAGTGGGCGGGGTAGTGCAGAGGTTCCCTAACGTTTGAGGTAAGGGGCGCGCCGCTTGCGGCGCGTCCCGCTTGACCGAAGGGTTAGAGGATCAGGAACGCATGGCCGAAGCCAGATTTTTCTTTGCATTCGTAACGACCTTTTTGGCCCGGTCAAACTCGCGCTCAGCCTCCGCGAGTGCGGCCATAGCTTCGGCTACATCAGTACCGGGGAGCCAAGCTACTATGGTTGGAACCTGTTCGCTGTTACCGCTGACGATACCCTCTGTGTTGCCCTCCAAGATCTGGAAACGGTGTTTGCAATACTGCCCATTTTGACCAGCAGCGCATGTGCAAAAAGCGGAAAGGTTATTTCCATCTTTCTGGAATGTGACCTCGTATGGTTCTTCAGCAGAACCTTGAACCAGGAATTGGATTGTCTCCATGAGCATTCCTCTAACGTGATGTAGGCGACAAATGTCGGCGTAAAAGTGTTATCCGACATGTCTGATAATCTGGTGACATTCCCTAACCTCCTGTTTTATATGGGCCACCGTGTCCAATAACACCAAGAACATCCAGGGGCCTGTCGTATATCAATTCTGGGCGGCAACCGCCCTAAGTATGTGGTGAGTCAGTATCCGCACGAAGCATTACAGCCTTGGTAGTGCAACTCAATATAACTTTGGATAGATGGGCATTCCGGGAGCAGGGGGGCGGCTATGCGCGCTCTTTGCCCTCCTTCAGCAGCGGCAGGTCCAGGGTCTCCTTCACCTCTTCCATGACGATGTAGCTGCGCGACTCTTGCGCGCCGGGCAGGGTGAGCAGGATGTCGCCGAGCAGGGTGCGGTAGTCGGACATCTTGGGGATGCGCGCCTTCACCAGGTAGTCGAAGTCACCGGAGACCAGGTGGCATTCCAGCACGCTGGGCAGCTTGACCACCTCGCGCTTGAACTTCTCGAAGATGGCGCCGGACTTCGCTGCCAGCTTGATCTCCACGAACACCAGCAGCGACAACTCCAGCATGTGCGGGTTGAGGCGGGCGTGGTAGCCGAGGATGACCCGCTCCTTCTCCAGGCGTTTCACGCGTTCATTGCAGGGCGTGACCGAGAGCCCGACCCGCTCGGCCAGGTCGGTGATGGGGATGCGCGCATCGTCCTGGAGGGTGGCGAGGATCTGGCGGTCGATCTTGTCCAGCTCGCGGACAGCGTGGCGGCGGATGCGCATGATGTGGCTCCTGTCTCGCGTGGCCGGGGGTGGGGCCACCGGATTTTTGGTGGAATTTCTTAATTTATGAAAAACAAAGCTATTTACCGCTAGATAGTTGTGAATATATAGAAAAAACACCAGGTGGCGCGAACATAGACTTTGCACATCCACTAATTGTGCGCATGCGGCGCTGCGGAGGTGTGAGATGCGGGTCCTGGTTCTTGGCGGTGGCGTGGTCGGCGTGACCAGCGCGTATTACCTGGCGCGTGCGGGGTTCAAGGTGACGGTGCTGGAGCGTCAGCCCGGGCCCGGCATGGAGACGAGTTTCGCCAACGCGGGCCAGGTCTCGCCCGGCTATTCCGCGCCCTGGGCGGCGCCCGGCATTCCCTTGAAGGCCATGAAGTGGCTGTTCCAGCGCCATGCGCCGCTGGCCATCCGCCCGGACGGCTCGCTCTGGCAGTTGCAGTGGATGGGCATGATGCTGCGCAACTGCACCGCCGAGCGCTACGCGGTGAACAAGGCGCGCATGGTGCGTCTGGCGGAATACAGCCGCGACTGCCTGCGCGAGCTGCGCGAGGACACCGGCATCGAGTACGAGCAACGCACCCAGGGCACGCTGCAAGTGTTCCGCACCCAGCAGCAACTCGATGCGGCGGCCAAGGACATCGCCGTGCTGGCGGAATGCGGCGTGCCCTACGAACTGCACGACCGCGACGGTTGCGCCCGCGTCGAGCCGGCCCTGGGCCTGGTGAAGGAGAAGCTGGTGGGCGGCCTGCGCCTGCCGGGCGACGAGACCGGCGACTGCAAGCTGTTCACCGGCAATCTGGCGCGGGAGGCGGAGCGTCTGGGCGTGACCTTCCGCTACGGCGTCACCATCGACCGCCTGCTGCATGCGGACGGCCGCATCCTCGGCGTCGAGGCCGGCGGCGAGCGCATCCTCGCCGACCAGTTCGTGGTCGCCCTGGGCAGCTATTCGCGCCCGCTGCTGAAACAGATGGGCCTGGACATCCCGGTCTACCCGGTAAAGGGCTACTCACTCACCGTGCCGATCACCAACCCCGATGCCGCGCCGGTGTCGACCATCATGGATGAGACCTACAAGATCGCCATCACGCGCTTCGACGAGCGCATCCGCCTGGGCGGCATGGCCGAGCTGGCGGGCTTCGACCTGAGCCTGAACCCGCGCCGGCGCGAGACCCTGGAGATGGTGGCGGGCGACCTGTTCCCGCAAGGCGGCGACCTCCCCGCCGCGACCTTCTGGACCGGCCTGCGCCCGATGACGCCGGACGGCACGCCCATCATCGGTGCCACGCGCTTCGACAACCTGTGGCTCAACACCGGCCACGGCACGCTGGGCTGGACCATGTCCTGCGGTTCCGCGCAGGTGCTGGCCGACCTGGTGGCCAAGCGTCGCCCGGCCATCGCCGCCGACGACCTGGGCCTGCGCCGCTACGACGCGCGCCATCCTGGCCATCCGCGTCCCGCCGGCCTCGACGGCCAGCTGGCCGGTTGAGGGAGGCGCCATGGCCAGACCGACCGTCGCGCACGTCCGCCTCGACGCCCTGCGCCACAACTACCGCGTCGCGCGGCGCCTGCACGGCGGCCACGCCCTCGCGGTGATCAAGGCGAACGCCTACGGCCACGGCGCCGTGCCCTGCGCGCGCGCCTTGCAGGACGACGCCGATGGCTTCGCGGTGGCCTCGATCGAGGAGGCCCTGGCCCTGCGCGAGGCGGGCATCGCCGGCCCCATCCTGCTGCTGGAGGGCTTCTTCGAGGCGGCCGAGCTGCCCGAGATCGAGGCCGAGGACCTGTGGGTGGTGGTGCACCAGCCCTGGCAGGTGGCGGCGCTGCTCAGCGCCAGGCTGTTCAACCCGCTCACCGTGTGGCTGAAGATGGACAGCGGCATGCACCGCGTCGGCCTCGCCCCGGACGAGTTCCGCGCCGCCTTCGAGCGCCTGCACGGTCACCCGAACGTCGCGCGCATCGTCCTGATGAGCCACTTCGCGCGCGCCGACGAGCCGGACTCCGTGCACCCCCTGCAACAGCTGGATACCTTCCGCGCCGCCACCGCCGGCCTGCACGCGCCGGTGAGCCTGGCCAATTCCGCCGGCCTGATCTCGTGGCCGGACGCGCGCGCCGACTGGGCGCGGCCGGGCATCATGCTGTACGGTGCCGACCCTCGTGCCGACCTGCGCGCGGACACCGGGCAGGCGCCGGGGCTGGGCCTGCGCGCGGTGATGTCGCTCGAGGCCTCGGTGATCGCGGTGCGCGAGATCGCCGCGGGCGAGCCGGTGGGCTACGGCGCGACCTTCGTCGCCGAGCGGCCGACGCGCGTCGGCGTGGTCGCGTGCGGTTACGCCGACGGTTATCCTCGCGTCGCCCCCACCGGCACGCCGGTGGCGGTGGACGGCCGGCCCGCGCGCCTGATCGGCCGCGTCTCCATGGACATGCTCACGGTCGATCTCACCGACCTGCCGCAGGCGCACCTCGGCAGCCGCGTCGAGCTGTGGGGCGAGCAGGTGCCGGTGAACGAGGTGGCGCGCCGCGCCGGCACCATTGCCTATGAATTGTTGTGTAACGTGAAACGCGCCCGTTTCGAGTATTCGGGCCATTGCCTTGAACAGGAGCCAAGATGAAACCCATCCAGACGCCGCACGCGCCCGCCGCCATCGGCCCCTACTCGCAGGCGATCCAGGTCGGATCGCTGTTGTTCACCTCCGGCCAGATCCCCCTGCGCGCCGACGGCAGCCTGGTGGAGGGCGACATCCAGGCGCAGACGCGCCAGGTGCTGGAAAACCTGCGCGCGGTGATCGAGGCGGCGGGCGGCAGCCTGTCGCAGGTGGTGAAGACCACGGTGTTCCTCAAGGACCTGCAGGACTTCGCCGCCATGAACGCGATCTACGAGGGCGCGTTCGGCAGCCACCGCCCCGCGCGTTCCGCCGTGCAGGTCGCGCGCCTGCCGCGCGACGTGGGGGTGGAGATCGAGGCCATCGTCTCGCTGGTGTGAGGGGAGTGCAGATGAGCGCGCCGAAACGGATAGACGAGGTCATCGATTTCGCCCACCACGAGGTCGCGCCCGAGCAGGCGCTGGTCGCCTCGGAGCGCATGGTCTCCGGCGCGCCCTGCCGGACCACGACCTGGAACCACTACAGCGATCCCACCGGCCAGTTCTTCGCCGGCATCTGGGCCGCGGAGGTGGGCGCCATGACCGTGAACTACACGGAGGAGGAGCTGTGCTACATCCTCGAAGGCCGGGTGCGCCTGAGCGATAGCAGCGGCGCCGCGCGCGAGTTCGGCCCCGGCAGCGCCTTCGTCATTCCCGCCGGCTTCAGCGGCGTGTGGGAGACGCTGGAGCCGGTGAAGAAGATCTACACCATCTGGCAGCCCAAGGCCTGAGGCGCGGGCCGTCCCGAACATGACTGAATCCCTGGCGCGGGAAACCCGCATCGACTGGCGCACCATCACGGCGCTCAACACCGTCTCGACCCTGTCGCAGATCGGCCAGTTCGGCATCGGCTTCGTGGTGCTGCCGCTGTGGGTGTCGCAGCACGGGCTCAACGCCGCGCAGCTCGGCCTGTTCGCGGCGGCGGAGTGGGCCGGCATGCTGCTCGGCATGGCCGTGGCGCCGCGCCTCAACGTCCTGCTGGGGCACCGCCGCGTCATCACCGCCGGCCTGCTCGCCAGCATCGTCGGGCTCGCGCTCATGCCCAGCAGCGGCTGGCCGGTATGGGTGCCCGCCGCCGCCCTCATCGGCCTGGGCATGGGGCTGCGCTGGCTGGGCCTGGAGCCGTGGCTGTACCACATCGCCCCCAACGACGCGCGCGGTCGCCTGGTGGGCTTCCACGAGACGCTGATCAGCATCGCCCCCATCCTCGCCCCGGTGTTGGTGCGCTGGGCCGGCATCTCGGGCGAGGCGCCGTTCGTGCTGGGCATCGGTTTTACCGGTCTGGCCCTGGTGCCGTTGCTGTGGGCGCGGCCCGCGCCGGCGGAGCCCGAGGCCTTGCCCAGCCACGGTCCGGAGCAGGACCGCGCGCACCGCGCCATCCTCGCCATGGGGGTGACCATCGCCCTCATCGGCGGGCTGACGGAGGCCGCCTATTCCGGCCTCTTCCCCATCTTCGGCGCCGGCCGCCAGCTCGACGCGGAGCAGATGGTGACCCTGCTCTCCGCCTTCGGCCTGGGCGGCCTGCTGCTGCAATACGGCATCGGCTGGCTCGCCGACCACCGCGGCCTGCGCTTCGCCGCCCTCGCCAACGCGGGTCTCACCGCGCTGGTCGCCCTGATCGCCGCCTTGCCGCTCGGCTACCTCGGCCTCGCCGTCGCCGTGTTCGTGCTCGGCGGCACCATCACCGCCTACCTCACCCTCGCCATCATCGCCGCCACCCAGGCCGGCGACGGCGACCTCTCCCTCAACATCCGCCGCATCTCCATGACCTACACCGCCGCCTCCGTCGCCGGCCCGCTGGTCGCCGGCGCGGCGATGAAGAACCTCGCCAGCGAGGCGCTGATCTGGCTGGTGGCGGCGCTGGCGCTGGGCCTGTGCGGCTATCTGCTGGCGCGGAGTGGGCGGCGCGTAGCGCCCTTTGAGAGGGGGTGAGGCCCGGCGCGCCACCGCCGCAAGGCGTGGCGGCCGCTCACGCCCGGTTGCCGGGCCATGCGTCGATGGACATCGGCTTGCCGTAGTAATACCCCTGGAAGGCCTTGCAGCCATTGCGCAGCAGGGCGTCGCGCTGCGCCTCGGTCTCCACCCCTTCGGCGATCGCGGCGATGCCCAGCGAGCGGCACATGGCCAGGATGGCAGTGACCAGGGCCTGGTCGTTGGAGTCGGTCAGCAGGTCCTGCACGAACGACTTGTCGATCTTGACCTGGGCGATGGGGAGGCGTTTCAGGTAGGACAGCGACGAATAGCCGGTGCCGAAGTCGTCGAGGGAGAACCGCAGGCCAAGCCGATGCAAGGCATGCATGCGTTCGATGACCGTTTCGATGTCCTTCAGCACCACGCTTTCCGTGAGTTCGAGCTTCAGCAGGGAGGGGCTGACGCCGTGGCTTGCGAGGGCGTGTTCCACCTCGCCGATGAAGCTCGCCTCGTGGAACTGCCGCGCGCTCACGTTGATCGCGATCGTCCAGGCAGCGGACTCCGGCGCCCCCGCCCATGCCTTCAGCTGCGCGCAGGCGGCGTTCAGGACCCAGCGGCCGATCTCCAGGATCAACCCGGTTTCCTCGGCCAGCGGGATGAATTCGCCCGGCGGGACGGGGGTGCTCCGATCCCTGAACCAGCGGACCAGCGCCTCGGCCCCCAGCAGGCGGCCATCGGCATCGACCTGGGGCTGGTAGAACAGCCGGAACTCGTCATTCGCCAGGCCCGCGCGCAGTGCCTCGCTCATCGCGCTCCTTGCATCGATGGCGCGCTGCATGGCCACGTTGAAGAATCGCACCGCGTTGCGGCCCGCCTCCTTGGCCTGATAGAGGGCGACATCCGCCTGCTTGACGAGCCCGTCGATCGGCAGTTCCTGGCCCCTGAACAGGACCACCCCCAGGCTGGTCGTGGCGTGGTAGGGCTTGTCTTCCTGTCCCGCCAGCCGGTAGGGCTTGTCGAGGGCGTCGCGCAGCTTTTCGGCGATCTGTTCTGCCTGGTTGGCGGCCTCGCGCTCCACCTCGCCCAGGCCTTCCACCATCACCAGGAATTCGTCGCCGCCGAGGCGTGAGACCGTGTCGTCCTGGCGCAGCGCCTGGGTCAGGCGCTGCGCGACCTCCACCAAGAGGGTGTCGCCCACGTCGTGGCCGCGGGTGTCGTTCAGGGTCTGGAAATGGTCCAGGTCCAGCATCAGCAGCGCGCCGTATTCCTGGGTGCGCGCCGAGGCGATCAGCGCCTGGTTGAGGCGGTCGTAGAGCAGGCGCCGGTTGGGCAGCCGGGTCAGGGGGTCGAAATAGGCGAGGGTGTGAATGCTCTCCTCGGCCGCCTTTCGCTCGCTGATGTCGCGCATCGTCACGCGGCGGCCGAGGTAGCCGCCATCCTCGCCATAGACGGGGCGGCAGGTGTGCTCGATCCAGATCGTCTCGCCGCTCTTGTGCAGGATCCGCAGTTCGAGGCTGTGCGTATCCCTGGATTCCGGGTCCGGCACGTGCAGGTTGACGTGCCGCTGCCAGATGTACCGATCCTCGGGATGGACGATCGCGTCGATCAAGGTGGGGTTCTGGGTGAATTCCTCGGCCGGATAGCCCGTGATCTTCTCCGTCGAGGGGGAGATGTAGTGCAGGCGTCCATCGGGCCTGATCCAGTATTCCCAGTCCGATGTCCAATCGACCATGGTGTGGAACTTGATCTCGCTCTCCCGCAGGTCTTTCTCGGCCTGCTTGCGCGCGGAGATGTCGCGGATGAAGGAGATGAAATACCGGCTCCCCCGCTGGCTCCAGGTGTTGAGGGAGATTTCTATCGGGAAGGCGCTGCCGTCCCGGCGCAGCGCCTGAAATTCGGCGATCCTGCCGGCATATTGGGGGGAATTGCCCTGGGCGATGCGTTCCATGCCCTGCCGATGGGCCTCCCGGCATTCCGGGGGGATGAGCTTGTCCACGGTCTGGCCGAACATCTCCTCGGCGGAGTAGCCGAAGACCCGTGTGGCGGCATCGTTCCAGAGCCGGATGCGCCCCTCCTGGTCGGTCATGATGATGGCGTCCGCCGCCGTGGTGAGCAGCATCCTGAAGCGTTGTTCGGCGTCGCTCAGCTCGACCTGCTTGGCATCGATGCTCTCCGCCATCGTGTTGAATGCATGTCCGATCTTGTCGAACTCCCCCGGCAGGCTGGGGACGGGACGCTCCATGCCCCCCGCGGCCAACATGTCGATCGCCTTGTTCAGCAGGCCGAGTGGCGCGATGACGTGACGTTTGACGACCCAGACGATGCCGATGCCGAGGAATGCGAGCAGGGCGACGGTCCAGGCCAGCTGCGCGAGGAACATCTGGAGCACCTGTCTTTCCAGCGTGTGCGCGGGGATCTTGATGCTCAGGATGCCGCGCAGGTCGCCCACCTTGTACTCGAAGGCCGTGTCGTATCTCGCCCTGATCGTCTCGGGCGCCGTGGCCTTGGCGCCATGGCAGGTCAGGCAGTACGGCTCCACCCAGATCGGGCGGGCATAGTGGTAGTAATTCTGGCCTTCCGGCGTGGTGTAGCTGACAAAGCGGCGTTCATGCTTGGGATGGGCGCGGAAATCCGCCATTGCCTCCAGCTCGATCGCATCCGCCTGGTTGGCGGGGTTTCGCGGATGGTCCGACACATTGTTGAAGCTGAACCCGGATTTGTCCCAGTTCGTGAAATCCCTGGAAATCTTGTGCATGGCGTGCGCGGGCAGGAAGCCCAGCGTCTTGTCGGTAAGCGGCAGGCCGCTGTCGATGAACTGGTGTTGGTAGACCCGCCGTGTCGCCATCAGGGTGTTGCGGACGTGCTCCGCGGAATTCAGCAGTTCCTGTTCGACCTGCCGTTGGGCGTAGCCATACATCCCGTACTGGAAGACGAGCAGCCCCAGCCCCATAACGACCCCGAGGGTCAGCAACAACTTCTTTTCGAGTGTCATTCGACCTACCCATCACGATGAGCCTCGCGGCGGCCCAAGCGGTCATTCTCTGCAAGGTTGGCGATCCCGCATGCCGACCCTGCGTTGCTTATGGTCATGCAGTCTGCCTCATCCGGGCGGGTAGTTGGAAACTACTAGGGTGTAATGACGTGGAGGGTGGGCCCAGTGTTGCGGATTCGCCGGCGCCACCTTCGGCCATGTATGTCGCTTTCCGTGGCCACGCCGCCGCGGGGGATGTGGCAACGGTGGCCCTGCCTCATGCCCTCAGGCAGACGGGGCGAGCGCTTCCAGACACTCCGCGAACACCCCCAGAAGCCTTTCCACCTCCGCCTGCGTGGTCGCCGGGCACACCAGCATCATGTTGTGGAAGGGCGTGAGCAGCACGCCGCGGTTGAGCAGGTGGAGGTGGATCGCGCCTTCCAGGGTGTCGTCCTGGGCGGCGCGGGCTTCCTCGGCGTTGCGCGGGGCGGTGGCGCAGAACTGCAGTTCCAGACGCGCGCCGAGGCGGGTGACGCACCAGGGCAGGCCGTGCCGGCGCAGTGCGGCGTCGAGGCCATCCTCCAGCTTCGCGGCGAGCGCCAGCATGTGCGCGTAGGCCGCCTCCGTGGCGACCTCGGTGAGGGTGGCGTGCAGGGTCGCCAGGGTCAGCAGGTTGCCGGACAGGGTGGTGCCGATGCCGGAGTGGCCTGGCGGCGCGGCGTCCTTGGCGGCCTGCATGCGCGCCGCGAGGTCGGCGCCGAAGCCGTAGGCGGCGGCGGGCAGGCCACCGGCGATGGGCTTGCCGACCACGAGGAAGTCCGGCTCGACGCCGTTCTGCCGCGCCCAGCCGCCGCGTCCGCTGGAGATCGTGTGGGTCTCGTCCAGCGCCAGCAGGGTGCCGTGGCGGCGCGTCAGCTCGTGCAGGCCCTCGATGAAGCCGGGTTGTGCCGGCACCATGCCGCAGTTGGTGAGCGCGGGTTCGGTGAGCAGGCAGGCGACCTCGCCGGTGGCCAGCTCATGTTCCACGGCAGCCAGGTCGTTGAAGGGCACGGCCACGGTGGACAGGCCCAGGTCGGCGACCTGGCCGAGCAGGCTGGCGCGGCTGACGGTGTGGCCGTCCACCACGTCCACCAGGGTGTCGTCGACGGTGCCGTGGTAGCAGCCGTCGAACACCAGGAGCTTGCGCCGGCCCGTCACCGCGCGCGCCCAGCGCAGCACGAAGCGGTTGGCGTCGGTGGCGGTGGCGGCGAGCTGCCAGCAGGGCAGGCCGAAGTGCTCGGCCAGGGCGGCGCCGGCATCGGGCGTCAGCTCGCCCGGCAGCATGGCGGTGAAGCCGCGCCGCGCCTGGCGTTCCAGGGCGCGCGCCACCGGTTCGGGGCCGTGGCCGAACATGGCGCCGGTGTCGCCGAGGCAGAAGTCCGCGTAGTCGAGGCCGTCCACGCAGGTGAAGCGCGCGCCCCGCGCCTCGCGCACGAACAGTGGCGTCGGCGTGCCCCAGTCGTTCATCCAGTGCAGGGGGACGCCGTAGAGGAAGTGGCGGCTCGATTGTTCCGCGAGCCGCGCCGAGGCGGGGTGCAGTTCGCGGTAGCGCTGGCGCTCCCGTTCCAGCATGGCTTGGGCGTTCTGGCGCAGGGCGTCGGGGGTCGGCTGGCGCGTGGGCATGGGGAGGCCTTGTCGGGTCGGTTGAGATGGCTGCCTGGTTTTTGCCAAAGTGGCTCCATTGTTTTTGTGCAAAGTGGTCTTATTAAGTGGGCCATTGGCTGGGTTAGTATCCTAATCAAACCCGTTCGCGCTTTCCAACACCCTGGCCGAACCGCCGAATTGCCCGAGACGAGCGATGCCATGAACCACACCTTTGCCTATCTGTCCGCGGGCGGCTTCCTCGGCCTGCCGATCACCCCCGACGCGCCGGACGCCGCGAGCTCCGGCCGGCCCTTCGCCGTGGCCGGCGTGAACTGGGACGGCAGCGTCACCAACCGCCCCGGCGCGCGCATGGGGCCGGGGGCGATCCGCCAGGCCAGCCGCATGCTGTGCGACGCCACGCACCCCTGGTTCGACACCACGCCGCTCGATTTGATGGCCGACCTGGGCGACCTGCCGTTGCCCAACACCGGCCTGGAGGCCATGCGCGCGGCGCTGATGCCGCAGGCCGCCGCGCTGATCGGCCGCCACGAGATGGTCTGGCTGGGCGGCGACCACTCCATCACCCTGCCGCTGCTGCGCGCCTACCGCGCCCACTACGGCCAGCCTCTGGCCTGCATCCACTTCGACGCGCATTGCGACACCTGGGTGGACCACTTCGGCGAGCCCTCCGGGCACGGCACCTGGGTGTACGAGGCCTTCACCGAGGGGCTGGTGGTGCCGGAGGCCTTCGTGCAGGTGGGCATCCGCTCCTCCGGCGTGCGCGAGGCGCGCGAGTACGTGAACGAGCAGGGTGGCCGCATCTACACCGGGCGCGAGCTGCGCGGCCGCGACGGCGCGGCGCTGCAGGACGTGATCGACGAGGTGCGTGCGCGCATGGCCGGGGCGGGCAACCCGCCGCTCTACCTGACCTTCGACATCGACGCCCTCGACCCGGCCTTCGCCCCGGGCACCGGCACGCCGGAACCGGGCGGCCTCACCAGCGCGCAGGCGATGACCCTGCTGGAGGCCTGGCACGACCTGAACTGGGTGGGCATGGACCTGACCGAGGTGGCGCCGCCCTACGACCATGCCGAGCTGACCAGCAACGCGGCGGCGACCCTGGTCTGGACCTGGCTGTGCGGGCGGATCGCGGCGCGTGACGCCGCGCGTGCCGACAAGTGAAGGAAACGAGTCCATGCTGGCCTGCGAACAGAAGCTGACCCACAACTCCTACTACACCGCCAGCGCCAACGCGCGGCCCGATCACCCGCGCCTGCAGGGCGACGCGACCGCCGACGTGTGCGTGGTGGGCGGCGGCCTGGCTGGCCTGTCCGCGGCCATCGAGCTGGCGCGGCGCGGCTACTCCGTGGTGGTGCTGGAGGCGGAGACCGTGGGCTGGGGCGCGAGCGGCCGCAACGGCGGGCAGATCATCGCCGGTCTCGCCTGCGAGCAGGCGGTGATCGAGAAGGCGCTGGGCCTCGACGCCGCGCGCCAGGCCTGGGACATCACCCTGGAGGCGCTCGATCTGGTGCGCGAGCGGGTCAGGGAGTTCGCCATCGACTGCGACCTGAAGGACGGTTTCCTCGGCGTCGCCGTGGGCGCGCGCAAGGGCGCGGCGCTGCGCGAGTGGCACGAGGACATGGCGCGGCGCTACGACTACGCGGCGCAGTGGATCGAGCCGCACCGGCTGCGCGACTGGATCGACAGCCCGCGCTTCCACAGCGGCTACCACGATCCGCGTTCCGGCCACCTCCACCCGCTCAACTACACCCTTGGCCTGGCGCGTGCCGCCGAGGGCCTGGGCGTGCGCATCTTCGCGCAGTCGCCGGTGCGCTCCATGACGCGGGACGAGCCGGCCGTGCTGCGCACCGACCTCGGCAGCGTGAAGGCGCGCTACGTGGTGCTGGCCGGCAACATGTATCTGCCGGAGGTGGCGCCCAAACTGGCGCCGGCCCTGGCGCGGCGCATCATGCCGGTGGGCACCTACATCGTCGGCACCGAGCCCATCGACCCGGAGCGGGTGGCGCGCCTCATCCCTTCCGGCTCGGCGGTGTGCGACTCGAACTTCGTGCTCGACTATTTCCGCTTCTCCGCCGACCACCGCATGCTGTTCGGCGGCCGCGTCAGCTACAGCACCATGACCCCGCCCAACCTCAAGTCGGACATGCAGAAGCGCATGGCCCTGGTGTTCCCGCAGCTCGCGGGGGTGAAGGTGGAATACGCCTGGGGCGGCTTCGTCGACATCACCATGAACCGCGCCCCGGACTTCGGCCGCGTCGCGCCCAACGTCTACTACCTGCAGGGCTTCTCCGGCCACGGCGTGGCGCTCACCGGCATGGCAGGGCGGCTGGCGGCGGAGGCGATCGCCGGGCAGGCGGAGCGGCTCGACCTGATGGCGCGCATCCCGCACCACGACTTCCCGGGCGGGCGCCTGCTGCGCACCCCGGCGCTGGTGCTGGGCATGGCCTGGTACCGCCTGCGCGACGCGCTGGGCTAGGCGTGGCCGGGCCTGTCTAGGCCGCCAGCGCCTCGGCGTGGATGCGGTTGCGGCCGGCCCGCTTGGCGGCGTAGCAGGCGGCATCGGCACGGCTCAGGGTGTCGATGACACCCTGGCCGGCGACGACGGGGACGACACCGATGCTGACGCCGAGGGAGAAGCGCTGGTCACGCCAGTGGAATACGAAGTGTTCGAGCGAGGCGCGGATCTGTTCGGCCAGCTGCACGGCCTTGGTGACCGGGCAGTGCTCCATGAGGATGGCGAATTCGTCGCCGCCCAGCCGCGCCAGGGTGTCGCGGGAGCGCATCTGGCCGTCCATGAGGGCGGCGATCTGGCGCAACAGCTCGTCGCCGGCGATGTGGCCGCAGGAATCGTTGATGGCCTTGAAGCGGTCCAGGTCCAGGAAACACAGGGCATGCTGCTCCTGCTTGTCGACCGCGCCCGTGAGCAGCCGGTGCAGGCGCTGTTCGAACTCGCGGCGGTTGATCAGGTTGGTGAGCGTGTCGTGGGTGGCCTGGTAGGAGAGTTGCTCGCGCAGCTTGACTCGTTCGTTCACGTCCCGGCACACCACCAGCATGCGCGGTTCCGGGCCGCCGGCCTCCAGGGTGACGCGCTGGTGGACCCAGAAGACCGTGCCGTCCTTGCGAAGTTTGCGGTATTCGATGCCGTCGTCGCGGGTGGGGGCGGCGAACTGACGCTCGATGTAGGCGAACACGCCCGCCTGGTCGGCCGGGTGGATCAGCTTGGCCGCCGATTCGCCGACCAGTTCGTCCACGTCGTAGCCGAGGAGCTGGGCGCCCGTGCGGTTGATGGAGAGGATCTCGCCGAGCGGGTTGAGCAGGGCATACACGTCCGGGGCGATGTCGTAGAGCCTCTGGTAGCGGGCCTCGCTGGCCCGCAAAGCGGCTTCGGCCCGCACGGTGTCGGTGATGTTGCGGAAGATGCCGCGCGTGTAGATGGTCTCGCCGTTGCGCACGATCGAACCGCAATCGCCGTGCAGGTGGACCGTCTCGCCGGACTTGGCCCTGAACATGAATTCGATGCAGGCCAGCGACTCCCCGCCCATCAGGCGCTGGAAGCGGTCCTGGCAGCAGATCATGCTGTCCGGGTGCAGGATGTCGGTCAGGCGCAGGCGCGCGATCTCATCCTGCGTGTAGCCGAGTGTGTCCCGCCAGGTTCGGTTGGTGTAGAGGAAGGTGCCGTCCGGGGCGACGCACTGCACCAGGTCGCTGGTGCTGTCGAAGATGTCCTGGTAGCGCTCCTCGCTCTCGCGCAGGCGGGTTTCCGCCCGGCAGCGCGCGGATTCCCGGCGGTCATGCTCGATAAAGGCGCGCAGCAGTGCGGGCAGGCGGGCGAGATGCGCGTCGTCCAGGGGGAGGAAGGGGCCCAGGCCGGCTTGCAGGCATTGCGCGGCAAGTTCGTCGGGGCCGCTGCCGGCGATGAGGACGATGGGTGCGTGCGGGTCGCCGTCGGGGCCGGTGAGGTCCAGGGCGCTATAGCCCGGGCGTTCCAGGTCGCTGAGGATGAGATCCCAGGCAGGTTGCCCGGGCAGTCGTTTCAGGTCTGCCGCTGAGTCGGCGGCGTGCAGCAGAAACGTCGCCCGCGCATCGGCATGCGCCAGGGCCGCTTCCAGGGCGTTCGCGGTCTCCAGGCTGCTGATCAACGCAACCTTGAAAGGCTCTTTCATGGGAGGTCTCCTCAGCCGGGCTGATTGAACGATGCGTTCGGTTCTTGTTTTTGGCGCCGGCAAGGCCGATGTTATATCAGTACAGGGTAATTTAATTAACCGCCTGTTTGGGGGGGGCGTGATGAGCGAGGTGGCGGAGATCAGTGGCTCAACGCCGCCTGGATCACGTCCGCGAGGATGCGGCCGTAGGGCGCGATGCGCTCGCTCGCCGCGTAGGCGTAGCCGACGATCAGTCCCTTCTCTCGCCGTTCGCCGACTCCGTAGCAGGACAGGGGATAGACGCGCAGGCCCTGTTCGGCCGCCAGTTCGGCGACGCGGATGTCATCGCAGCCCGGTGGCAGCTGCACCAGCAGGTGCAGGCCGGAGCCCGCCGGCGGCAGGCGCGCGCCGACCCGGGTGACGGGGGCCAGCGCCTTCTGCAGCAGGCGCCGCCGTTCGGCGTAGATCTGGCGCAGGCGGCGGATGTGGCTGGCGAAGTGGCCCTCCTCGATGAACTCGGCGAGCGCCGCCTGGATGACCACCTGGCCCGGCCGCTGCAGCTCGTAGAGGCCGCGCTTGAAGCTCTCCGCCAGGCTGGGTGGCACCACCAGGTAGCCCAGTTTGATGCCCGGATACATGACCTTGGAGAAGGTGCCCAGGTAGAGCACGCGGCCGTTCTGGTCCATGCCCTGCAGGGAGGAGAGCGGCCGGCCTTCGAAGCGGAACTCGCTGTCGTAGTCGTCCTCGAGGATCCACGCCTCCTTGCTGGCGGCGTAGTCGAGCAGCAGTCGGCGCCGGCCGTAGCTCATCACCACGCCCTTGGGGTACTGGTGCGAGGGCGTGGTGTAGATCAGGCGCGGCGCGTTGCGGAAGTCCTCGTAGCCGGGGGCCATGCCCTCGTCGTCCACCGCCACCGGGTAGAGGTCGAGGCCGTTCACCTCGAGCACGCGGCGCGCCCCCCAGTAGCAGGGGTTCTCCACCCATACGCGGTCGCCGTGGTCGGTGAGCAGGCGCGCGCACAGGTCGATGGACTGCTGCGTGCCGGAGGTGATGATGACCTGCTCCACGGTCAGGTTCACCGCGCGCGACATGCGCAGGTAGTTGGCGATGGCGCGGCGCAGCGGCAGATGGCCGCCGGCGTGGCCGTAGTCCAGATGCGCGGGCTGCGGGTCGCGCCACTGGCGGTTGAGCAGGCGACGCCACAACTGCGTGGGGAAGGCGGAGAAGTCGTCCTCGCCGGGCGCGAACGGCTGCACCTCGTAGCTTGGGCCGTCGGGCCTGCCCACCGCCACCGTGCCGCGCCGCGACAGGCCGATCGCCGGCCTGTCCTGGTTGGGCTCGCCGCCTGCCGCGTCGTCCGGTGCTGCGTCGAAGTCCTCAGGCGGGGTGGAGGCGACGTGCGTGCCGCTGCCCGTGCGCGAGACCACGTAGCCTTCGTCCAGCAGCTGCTCGAAGGCCGCCAGCAGGGTGTTGCGCGACATGCCGAGGGCGTCGGCGAGGCTGCGCGTGGAGGGCAGGCGGGTGCCGGGGGTGAGGTGGTGGCTGGCGATGGCGCGGCGGATCGCCTCGTATACCCGGCGGTGTGCCGGCATGCGTTGCGGGAAGCGGCCCTGCCGGAGTTCGGTCGCCAGCCATTCGGCGATGGTCAGTGAGTCCACGATGTCCGTCCGTGTGGTCTGCGAGTGGTACCAATGAATTAATCAAAATGGCTCTTGTATAGACGCCAATCGGGGAGAAGAATAGCCCCAAGCCGGTCGATGGCGCAAGAAAATAATCATGAAAAACATGATGTTATTGTTTTTTTGCGGTTTCTCTTGGCGTCTTTGAAGTGTATGTTTGAAAGAGTCGGTTTTGGTTTCTCGATGGTGCCAATTACCCGGGAGGCCATGAACCTGTTGCAATGGTTCCAGGTGTGCAAATGACAGAGTTTCGTACCCCGGTGGTCCTGCTGCCGGCGGACCACAGGCAGATCGGCGATCACCCCTTCCACGTGGCGGGGCACAAATACGTCAATGCCGTGGTACAGGCGGCGCAGGCGCTGCCCCTGATCGTCCCCGCCCTGGGCTCGGCGAGCGACATCGACGCGCTGCTCGGTATCGCCGACGGCATCCTCCTGCCTGGTGCGGTCTCCAACGTGCACCCCTCGCACTTCGGCCAGGAGGTGCGCAACCCCGCGCTGCCCCTGGACCCGGAGCGCGACGGTCTGACCCTCGGCCTGATTCGCGCCGCCGTCTCCGCCGGCATCCCCCTGCTCGGCATCTGCCGCGGCTTCCAGGAGATCAACGTGGCGTTCGGCGGCAGCCTGCATCAGGCGGTGCACGAGACCGGCGCCCACGCCGATCACCGCGAGGACGGCGACTTGCCGCTCGATGGCCAGTACGCGCAGGTGCACCCGGTGCGCACGGTGGCGGGCGGCATGCTGGAGCGCATCACCGGCGCGCGCGAGTTCATGGTCAATTCCCTGCACGGCCAGGGCATCGACCGTCTGGCCGGCGGCCTGGTGGCGGAGGCCCATGCGCCCGACGGCCTGGTCGAGGCGGTCAGCGTCGCCGATGCGCCGGCCTTCGCCCTCGCGGTGCAGTGGCACCCCGAATGGAAGGTCCTCGACACCCCCCCTTATCTCGCGCTCTTCCGCGCCTTCGGCGATGCCTGTCGGGCGCGGGTGGCGCGGGGACGAGCAGCAAGCTGAGAAAAACATAAGCAATGGAGACACGAATGTCCGAGCACAAGAACTTTTCCCATACCGACATGGAGAACTGGCTGACCGAGAAGCGCGTCACCGAGATCGAATGCCTGGTCCCCGACCTCACCGGGGTGGCGCGCGGCAAGATCCTGCCGCGCGAGAAGTTCACCGCCGAGCGGGCCATGCGCCTGCCCGAGGCGGTGCTGGGCGTGACCGTGACCGGCGAGTCGCCGGAGGGCCACGAAGGCTACGACAACGTGTTCGGCTTCACCGACCGCGACATGGTGCTCACCCCCGACCCCACGACGGTGCGCCTGGTGCCCTGGGCGGTGGACCCGACGGCGCAGGTGATCATGGACTGCTTCTTCCACGACGGCCGCGCTGTGGACTTCGCGCCGCGCAACGTGCTGCGCCGCGTCTCCGAGCTGTACGCCAACATGGGCTGGCAGCCGATCGTCGCGCCGGAACTGGAGTTCTACCTGCTGGCGCGCAACACCGATCCGAACCAGCCGCTGGTGCCGCCTGTGGGCCGCAGCGGCCGTTCCGAGACCAGCCGCCAGTTGTACAGCATCGACGCGGTGAATGAGTTCGACCCGCTGTTCGAGGACATCTACGACTACTGCGACACCATGGAGCTGGAGCTGGACACGCTGATCCACGAGTTCGGCGCCGGCCAGATGGAGATCAACTTCCTGCATGACGACCCGATGGTGCTGGCGGACAAGGTGTTCTTCTTCAAGCGCACCCTGCGCGAGGCGGCCCTGCGCCACGACATGTACGCCACCTTCATGGCCAAGCCGATGACCAACGAACCGGGGTCCGCCATGCACATCCACCAGAGCGTGGTGGACGTGAAGACCGGTCAGAACATCTTCAGCAACCCGGACGGCAGCGAGTCGCCGCTGTTCCTGAACTACATCGCCGGCCTGCAGAAGTACCTGCCCTCGGCGATGGCGATCCTCGCGCCCTATGTGAACTCCTACCGCCGCGTGGTGCGCCACGGCGCCGCGCCGATCAACATCGAGTGGGGCTACGACAACCGCACCGTGGGCATCCGCGTGCCGCTCTCCGATCCGGAGGCGCGTCGCGTCGAGAACCGCGTGGTGGGCGCGGACGCCAACCCCTACCTGGCGATGGCCGTGACCCTCGCCTGCGGCTACCTCGGCATCGTCGAGAAACTGCACCCGAGCGAGGTCACCACCGGCAGCGCCTACGACTCCAACTACCAGCTGCCGCGCGGCCTCTCCGAGGCGCTGCGCCTGCTGGAGGCGGCCACGCCGCTGCACGACGTGCTGGGCAAGAACTTCATCGACGTCTACACGGCGGTGAAGGAGACCGAGCACGAGGAGTTCATGCGCGTGATCAGTCCCTGGGAACGCGAGCATCTGCTGATGCACGTCTGATCCATATAACGAGCCGCAGAGAGGAGAGCGAAATGGCCCTCACCACCCAACAAGTCCAGGCGCTGGATTCGGCGCACTACCTGCACCCCTTCACCGACCACAAGTCGCTGGCCGGCATCGGCGCGCGCGTCATCACCAAGGCCGAGGGGATCTACGTCTGGGATTCGGAAGGGCACCAGATCCTCGATGGCATGTCCGGCCTGTGGTGCGTCAACGTCGGCTATGGCCGCCGCGAGCTGATCGAGGCGGCGACGCGGCAGATGGAGACGCTGCCCTACTACAACAGCTTCTTCAAGACCACCAACGTGCCGGCGGCGCGGCTCGCCGAGCGCATCGTCGGCCTCGCCGGCGAGCGCTTCTCGCACGTGTTCTTCGGCACCTCCGGTTCCGAGTCGAACGACACCATCGTGCGCATGGTGCGGCACTACTGGGCCACGCTCGGCCAGCCGGAACGCAGCGTCATCATCAGCCGCAAGAACGCCTACCACGGCTCGACGATGTGCGGCGCCTCGCTCGGCGGCATGTCCTACATGCACGCCCAGGGCGGCCTGCCGATCCCCGGCATCGTCCACATCGAGCAGCCCTACCACTTCGGCCTCGCGCCGGACATGGACCGCGACGCCTTCGGCATCGAGGCGGCGGGCTGGCTGGAGGCCAAGATCCTGGAGGTCGGCGCGGACAAGGTCGCCGCCTTCATCGGCGAGCCGGTGCAGGGCGCCGGCGGCGTGATCATCCCGCCCAGGACCTACTGGCCGGAGATCCAGCGCATCTGCGACAAGTACGGCATCCTGCTGATCTGCGACGAGGTGATCTGCGGCTTCGGCCGGCTCGGCACCTGGTTCGGCTCCGAGCTGATGGGCGCACGGCCCGACCTCATGACCTTCGCCAAGGGCGTGACCTCCGGTTACGTGCCGCTGGGCGGCGTGGTGGTCGGCAAGCGCGTCGCCGAGGTGTTGATCGAGCAGGGCGGCGAGTTCAACCACGGCTATACCTATTCCGGCCATCCGGTGGCCTGCGCGGTGGCGCTCGCCAACCTCGACGTGATCGAGCGCGAGGACCTGGTGCGGCGGGTCAGGGAGGAGACCGGCCCCTATCTGGCGCGGCAGTTCGCCGCGCTCAACGAGCATCCGCTGGTGGCGGGCGCGGAGACCTGCGGCATGGTTGGCGGGCTGGTGCTGATGAAGGACAAGGCGAGGCACGTGGCCTTCGATCCGGCCCTCGAGGTGGGCATGTTGTGCCGCGACCATTGCTTCCGCAACGGCCTGATCATGCGCGCGGTGGGCGACCGCATGATCATCGCCCCGCCCCTGGTGTGCACCGAGGCCGATATCGACGAGCTGATGCGGCGCATTCGCGTCTGCCTCGATGCCACGCTCGACGAGGTGCGCGAGCGCGGCTGGCTGGACGTTGATACCCCCGCGCTTGCGGTTGCCTGAGCGGGAGGTGGGTCACTAGGATGGACGCGGTCGTGACGCAAGAAGCGACATTCCAAGCAGTTGCAGGTGTTGGGTTTTCTCGATTGTCTCGTTGATTAGGAGAACTGGGTATGACATCGCCGTTCAAGAAGGGTCTGACTGGGGCGCTCGCCGCCGTCGCTATCACCGCTGGCTTCGCCTCCGCCGCCTGGGCCGACGAGGAGAAGGTCCTCAACGTCTACAACTGGTCGGACTACATCGCGCCGGACACCATCGCCAACTTCGAGAAGGAGACCGGCATCAAGGTGCGATACGACAACTTCGACAGCAACGAGATCCTGCATGCCAAGCTGGTGGCGGGCAAGACCGGTTACGACATCGTCGTGCCCTCCTCGCACTGGGGCAAGATCCAGATCGACGGCGGCCTGCTGCAGAAGCTGGACAAGGGTCAGCTGCCCAACTGGAAGAACCTGGATCCCGGCGTGCTCGCGCAGCTCGGCAAGCTGGACCCGGGCAACAAGTACCTGGTGACCTGGCTGTGGGGCTACACCACCGTCGGCATCAACGTCGACAAGGTGAAGAAGGCCCTGGGCGACGTGCCGATGCCCGACAACGTATGGGAACTGGTCTTCAACCCCGCATACATCTCGCGTTTGAAGTCCTGCGGCGTGTCCTTCCTCGATTCGCCCTCCGAGGTCCTGCCTGCGGCCCTGCACTATCTGGGCAAACCGCCCTACAGCAAGACCGTGTCTGACTACAACGCGGCCTACAACGTACTGGCGAAGATCCGCCCCTACGTGACCCTGTTCTCCTCCTCCGGCTACATCAACGACATGGCGAACGGCTCGATCTGCGTCGCCCTGGGCTGGTCCGGCGACATCAACATCGCCCGCCAGCGCGCCATCGACAACAAGTCCGGGCAGCGGATCGAGGCGCTGATCCCGAAGAACGGCGGCATCCTGTTCTTCGACACCATGGCCATCCCGGTCGACGCGCCGCACCCGGAGAACGCGCACAAGTTCATCAACTACATCCTGCGTCCGGAGGTACACGCCGCGCTCACCAACAAGGTGTTCTACGCCAACCCCAACAAGGAGGCGAGCAAGTTCGTGAAGCCGCATGTGGCGAGCAACAAGACCGTGTACCTCTCGGATGAGGACAAGAAGAAGATGGCCGCACCGGACGCCGTCAACAACGACATCCGCCGCACCATGACGCGCCTCTACACGCGCTTCAAGACCGGCCTGTAATCCCCCTTCGTCCCGCCCCGCCGGCGCGGCGGGGCGCTTCCCGCGGTGCGGGAGGCGACAACCCTCTCAGGAGATAGGAATGGCAGTGGCAATGGACGGCAAGGTCCAGGAGGACCTGCTGCGCATCGAAGGGCTGACGAAGGTGTTCGATGGCACGGTGCGGGCGGTGGACAACGTGTCCCTGACGGTCGCCAAGGGCGAGATCTTCGCCCTGCTGGGCAGCTCCGGGTGCGGCAAATCCACTCTGTTGCGCATGCTCGCGGGCTTCGAGACGCCGACCGGCGGGCGCATCTTCCTCGCCGGCAAGGACATCACCGACCTGCCGCCCTACCAGCGGCCGATCAACATGATGTTCCAGTCCTATGCCCTGTTCCCGCATCTCAACGTCTGGGACAACGTTGCCTTCGGACTGCGCCGCGACGGCATGTCCGGCGACGAGCTGGCGGAACGGGTCGAGTCCAAGCTCAAGCTGGTGCAGCTCAGCAAGTTCGCCAAGCGCAAGCCGCATCAGCTCTCGGGGGGCCAGCAGCAGCGGGTCGCCCTGGCGCGCAGCCTGGCGAAGCGCCCGCAGCTCCTGCTGCTGGACGAGCCACTCGGCGCCCTCGACAAGAAACTGCGCGAGAGCACGCAGCTGGAGCTGGTCAACATCATCGAGGAGGTGGGCGTGACCTGCGTCCTGGTCACCCACGACCAGGAGGAGGCGATGACCATGGCCTCGCGCATCGCCGTGATGAGCGAGGGCTATTTCCTCCAGGTCGGCACGCCGGACGAGATCTACGAGACGCCGAACAGCCGCATGGTCGCCGACTTCATCGGCAACGTGAACATCTTCGAGGGCGAGGTGGAGGAGGACGAGGCGGACCACTGCACGGTGCGCTGCCCGGAGTGCGTGCATTACGTCGGCCACGGCATCACCGGCACCGCCGGCATGGCGGTGGGGGTGGCGCTGCGCCCGGAGAAGATCCACCTGTCGCGCCAGCAGCCGGACAAGCCGCACAACTGGTGCGCCGGCGAGATCGCCGATCTCGCCTATTTCGGCGCCCACACCACCTATCACCTCAAGCTCGCCAGCGGCATGACGCTGAAGGTGCAGCAGCCCAACATCAGCCGCCACGGCGGCAACGACCTGACCTGGGGCGACCGCGTCTACGCGCACTGGAGCCGCGACGCCATGGTCGTGCTGACGCAGTGACGGGACACGAGATGCCTGGCGCCTTCCTTTCCCGACTGAGCCTGCCGCGCGGCCGCCACCTGGTGATCGGCGTGCCGATGCTGTGGCTGTTCCTGCTCTCCGCCGCGCCGCTGCTGATCGTCCTCAACTTCAGCCTCTCGGAGATGGAGATCGCCTCGGTCGCCAGCCTGTGGCAGTGGGCGGACGGCGTGCTGACGCTGAAGCTGAACTTCGGCAACTACCTGTTCATCAGCGAGGACCCGCTGTACGCCGAGACCTACCTGTCCTCGCTCAAGTTCGCCGCCATCACCACCTTCTGGTGTCTGCTGCTCGGCTACCCCTTTGCCTATTTCATGGCGCGCTCGCCGGCGCACCTGCGGCCCATGCTGCTGATGCTGGTGATGCTGCCGTTCTGGACTTCCTTCCTGCTGCGCATCTACGCCTGGAAGGCGCTGCTCGCCGGCAACGGCCTGGTCAACGGCGCGCTCCTGACCCTGGGCGTGATCGACACGCCGCTGGCGATGATGAACACGCCGTTCTCGCTCACGCTCGGCATGGTCTACGCCTACCTGCCGTTCATGATCCTGCCGCTCTACGCCAACCTGGTGAAGCTGGACGTGCGCCTGCTGGAGGCCGCCGCCGACCTGGGTGCGAGCCCGTGGAAGACCTTCTGGCTGGTCACCGTGCCGCTGTCCCGGCGCGGCATCATCGCCGGCTCGCTGCTGGTGTTCATCCCCGCGGTGGGCGAGTACGTGATCCCGGAACTGCTGGGCGGGCCGGAGACCCTGATGATCGGGCGCGTGCTGTGGGACGAGTTCTTCAGCAACAACGACTGGCCCATGGCCTCGGCGGTGACCATCGTCATGATCCTGCTGATCCTGGTGCCGATGGCGGTCTTCAACAGGTACCAGGACGAGAACGCCAAGGAGGGGCAGGCATGAACAAGCTCTTCGGCAAGGCCTGGATGCTGGGGGTCTACGTCTTCCTCTACATCCCCATCGTCACCCTGGTGGTCTACTCCTTCAACGCCTCGCCGCTGGTCACGGTGTGGTCCGAGTTCACCCTGCAGTGGTACGCGGCGCTGCTGGAGGACCGCGAGGTGATCGCCGGCCTCATCCTCTCGCTCAAGGTGGCCCTGCTGAGTGGCGCGCTCTCGGTGGTGTTCGGCACCCTCACCGCCTTCGCCCTGGTGCGCTACCGCAAGTTCCCGGGGCGCACCCTGTTGTCCTCCATGGCCAACGCACCGCTGGTGATGCCGGAGGTGATCGTCGGCCTGTCGCTGCTGCTGCTGCTGGTCTCGATCCAGCGCTGGCTCGGCTTCCCGGAGCGCGGCCTGCTCACCATCCTGCTCGGCCACGCCCTGCTGGGCACCGCCTACGCCGCGGTGGTGGTGATGTCGCGCCTGCGCGAGTTCGACACGCGCCTGGAGGAGGCGGCCATGGACCTCGGCTGCAAGCCCTGGCAGGTGTTCGCCCTGGTGACCCTGCCGCTGATCGCGCCCTCGCTGGTCTCGGCCTTCCTGCTCACCTTCACCCTGTCGTTCGACGACGTGGTGCTGTCCGCCTTCCTCTCGGGTCCGGGGTCCACGACCCTGCCCATCGTCATCTTCTCGCGCGCCAGGCTGGGCCTGAACCCCTCCATCAACGCGGTCGCGGCGGTGACCATCGCCGTGGTCACGGTGGCGGTGGTCGCGTCGAGCATCTATCAGGCGCGGGCGGAGCGAAGACGCCAGCGCGAGATGGCCGAGGCCTATGCCCAGTCAGGTAACCACCCGTAGCAAGTCCGGAAGCTGTATGCGTGTTCGTATGCTGTGCCTCACAAGGAGAGAAAGATGAAGCAGAAGAAGGAAGGGAAGTTGTCGAGCCTGCCCAAACTGAGCGTTCTGGCCGTGGCACTGGCCTGCGGCGGGGTTCTGCCGGCCCATGCGGAGGAGACGCCGGAGCAGATGCGCCAGCGCATCGAGCAGCTGGAAACCCAGATCAAGCAGCTGACCGCATTGGTGGAGCAGGCCGTCGCCAAGGTGGAGGCGGTGCAGGCCGCGGCGGCGGACAGTGAGGAGCAGCGCGCCGAGTTCAACCGCATCCGTGTCAAGGTCGAGAGCATGGAGGACCAGAACGAGGCCCTCGGCATGAAGGACCTGCAGATCAGCGGCATGATCGACCCGACCTTCATCTACAACAAGGCGCGCGACAGCGCCGGCTTCAACTTCCTCAACAACTTCGACGGCCGCGACGGCAACGAGGTCTACGCCTACGACAACTCCTACTTCGGCCAGGCCCTGCTGCAGTTCGACAAGGAGCTGGAGGGCGGCACCAAGCTGCGTCTCGCCCTGGCGCCGCACAAGAGCGCCAGCTCGGGCTTCAACCTCGGCTCCATCGTGCACGAGGCCTCGATGTCGATGCCCATCACCGACTCGAACACCCGCTTCATCGCCGGCCAGATGCCCGACTGGAGCGGCTACGAGTACTACTTCGGCCACCAGAACAAGCTCATCACCCACAACCTGCTGTTCGACTTCACCCTGCCGTCCTTCTACACCGGCGCGGGCGTGGACGTGACGCGCGGCAAGTGGTGGACGCGCGCCATGATCGGCAACATGAACAAGGCCAGCCACCCGGACAGCGAGACCAACCCGATGCTGAGCTACCGCGTCGACTACTCGAAGGGCGAGTTCCAGGGCTTCGGCTTCGCCGGCCAGCACGGCGAGCTGGACGACAACCGCCTCGACATGTTCGAGTTCGATGCCTACTTCATCCGCGGCGACCTCAGCTGGATGGGCCAGCTGAGCGTCGGCAAGTGGAAGAACAACGCCTTCGACGGCGGCGATGCCACCTGGAAGGGCTTCTCCACCCTGCTGGGCTACAAACTCACGCCGCGCTTCGAGGCCATCGGGCGCCTGGACTACCTGAACAACAGCAAGCACGGCGGCGGCACCATCGGCACGGCGTTCAACTGTATCGACTCGGCGGCGGCCGATCCGCTCGCGCCCGCCGTCTGCGACGATACGGTGGCCACGCAGCTCGCCGCCGGCGACTACCGCAACGGCTTCGGCCCCACCGCCGCCGACGCCGCCGCGTGGACGCCCGGCACCTCGATCAACGGCGCCAACCGCACCACGCTGTCCCTGGGCGTGAACTACGCGCTCACCACCAACGTGATGCTGAAGGCCGAGTACCGCATCGACCATGCCGACATCCCGGTGTTCTATTACGTCGACGACGGCAGCTACAAGAAGAACAACCACATGTTCGGCGTCTCGACCGTGCTCAGCTTCTAAGGCGGCTGCGTCATTCCGGCGCAGGCCGGGGTGACGCGTCGAGCCGCTCGTTCCAAGGCAGCCTCATCCCGGAGTTTCCATGTCTCTTCAGTTGAACCACCCCGCGCTGATCCGGCCGGGTGCCGCCTGGCTCGCCGGGCAATGGGCGGGCGCCGATTCCGGCGCCGTCATCACGGTCCGCAACCCCGCCACCGGCGAGACCGTGGCCGAGGCCCCGCTCATGGGCAGGGCCGAGACCGAGCGCGCCATCGCCGCCGCCGCCGTGGCGCAGAAACAGTGGCGCGCGCTCGCCGCCAAGGAGCGCTCGGCGCGCCTGAAGCAGTGGTTTGCGTTGATGATGCAGCACCAGGAGGACCTGGCCCGCATCCTCACCGTAGAACAAGGCAAGCCGCTGGCCGAGGCACGCGGCGAGATCGCCTACGGCGCCAGCTTCATCGAGTGGTTCGCCGAGGAGGCGAAGCGCGTGTACGGCGAGGTCATCCCCGCGCCGACCGTCGACCGCCGCCTGGTGGTGCTGAAGCAGCCCATCGGCGTCACCGCCGCGATCACGCCGTGGAACTTCCCCACCGCCATGATCACGCGCAAGGCCGCGCCGGCCCTGGCCGCGGGCTGCGCCATGATCGTCAAGCCTGCGGAGCAGACGCCCCTGTCCGCGCTCGCCCTCGCCGTGTTGGCGGAGGAGGCCGGCATCCCCGGCGGCGTGTTCCAGGTGATCACCGGCGACGCGCGCGAGATCGGCGGCGCCATCTGCGCCAGCCCGGTGGTGACCAAGCTCTCCTTCACCGGCTCCACCGAGGTGGGGCGCATCCTCATGCGCCAGAGCGCCGACACCATCAAGAAGCTGTCGCTGGAGCTGGGCGGCAACGCCCCCTTCATCGTCTTCGACGACGCCGACCTGGACGCGGCGGTCGAGGGCGCCATCGCCAGCAAGTACCGCAACGCCGGCCAGACCTGCGTGTGCGCCAACCGCCTGTTCGTGCAGGACGGCATCTTCGACGCCTTCGCCGAGCGGCTGGCGGCGCGCGTCGGCCAGCTACAGGTGGGCGACGGCTTCAGCGAGGGCGTGACGCAGGGCCCGCTGATCGACGACGCGGCCCTGGCCAAGGTGGAGAGCCACGTCGCCGACGCCGTCGCCAAGGGCGCCCGGCTGGTGGCGGGCGGCAGGCGCCACGCCCTCGGCGGCACCTTCTACGAGCCGACCGTGCTGGCGGACGTGAGCCCGGATGCCATGGTGTTCCGCGAGGAGACCTTCGGCCCGGTGGCACCGCTGTTCCGCTTCAGGACCGACGAGGAGGTGATCGAGCTGGCCAACCGCACCGAGTTCGGCCTCGCCTCCTACTTCTACAGCCGCGACATCGGCCGCATCTGGCGCGTCGCCGAGGCCCTGGAGTACGGCATGGTGGGTGTGAACACCGGGATCATCTCGAACGAGGTGGCGCCGTTCGGCGGCGTCAAGCAGTCCGGCCTGGGGCGCGAGGGCTCGCACCACGGCATCGACGAATACCTGGAGATCAAGTACGTCGCCATGGCCGGGCTGTAAGCCGGGCGCGATGTGAGAGTGAGGAAATGACCATGACGGAAATGACCAAGACCGGATGGCATGAACGCGCCGCCGCCGTGCGTATCGACGGGCGCGCGCTGATCGACGGCCGGCGCGTCGACGCCGCCGACGGCGGTACCTTCGAGTGCCTGTCGCCCGTGGACGGGCGCAAGCTCGCCGACGTGGCGCGCTGCCAGGCCGCCGACGTGGACCGCGCGGTTGCCGCCGCGCGCGCCGCCTTCGCGGACCGCCGCTGGGCCGGCCAGTCGCCGCGCGAGCGCAAGCAGGCCCTGATCCGCTTCGCCGATCTGGTGCTGGCGAACCGCGAGGAGCTGGCCCTGCTGGAGACCCTGGACATGGGCAAGCCGATCGGCGCCAGCCTGAGCACCGACGTGCCCGCCACCGCCAACACCCTGCGCTGGTTCGGCGAGGCGGTCGACAAGATCTACGACGAGATCGCGCCGACCCCGGACCACACCCTGGCCCTGGTCACGCGCGAGCCGATCGGCGTGGTGGGGGCCGTGGTGCCCTGGAACTACCCGCTGCTGATGGCCTCGTGGAAGATCGCCCCGGCCCTGGCCGCCGGCAACAGCGTGGTGCTCAAGCCCTCGGAGAAGTCGCCGCTCACCGCCCTGCGCCTGGGCGACCTGGCGCTGGAGGCGGGCATCCCCGCCGGCGTGCTCAACGTGGTACCCGGCTTCGGCCCGGAGGCGGGCTCGCCCCTGGCCCTGCACATGGACGTGGACTGCATCGCCTTCACCGGCTCCACCGCCGTGGGCAAGCGGATCCAGATCATGGCCGGCGAGAGCAACCTCAAGCGCGCCTGGTGCGAGCTGGGCGGCAAGTCCCCCAACATCGTGTTCGCCGACTGCCCGGACCTGGACCAGGCGGTGGCGGCGGCGGCCGGTTCCATCTTCTACAACCAGGGCGAGAGCTGCAACGCGCCCTCGCGCCTGCTGGTGGAGCGGTCCATCCACGACGCGTTCGTCGAGAAGCTGAAGCAGTACTCGCCCCGGCACACCCCCGGCGACCCGCTCGACCCGGACACCGCCATGGGCGCCCTGGTCGACCAGGGCCAGATGGAGAACGTGCTGCGCTACATCGAGAGCGGCAAGCGGCAGGGCGCGCGCCTGTGCTGCGGCGGCATGCAGATGCGTCCCGAATCGGGCGGCTACTACGTGGCGCCGACCATCTTCGCCGACGTGACCAACGACATGACCATCGCCTGCGAGGAGATCTTCGGCCCGGTGCTGTCGATCATCGCCTTCGACACCCAGGAAGAGGCCATCCGCATCGCCAACGACACGAACTACGGCCTCGCCGCCGCGGTGTGGACGCGCGACATCTCCCGGGCCCACCTGGTGGCGCGCGCCCTGCGCGCCGGCACCGTGCACGTCAACAGCTACGACGAGGACGACATCACCGTGCCGTTCGGCGGCTTCAAGCAGTCGGGCAACGGGCGCGACAAATCGCTGCACGCCTTCGACAAGTACACCGAACTGAAGACCACCTGGATCCGCCTCAAGTAAGGCGCCGAGCAAGGAATCGCATCATGAATGCAAAAACCGGACAGCCCAGCAACGCCGACCTGCACCAGCGCCGCCTCGCCGCCACCCCGCGCGGCATCGGCGTGATGGCCAGCTTCTTCATCGACCGCGCCGAGAACGCCGAGGTCTGGGACGTGGAGGGGCGGCGCTACATCGACTTCGCCGGCGGCATCGCCGTGCTCAACACCGGCCACCGCCACCCGGCCCTGGTCGCGGCCGTCGAGGAGCAGTTGCAGCGCTTCACCCACACCTGCTACCAGGTGCTGCCGTATGAGAGCTACGTCAGCCTGGCCGAGCGCATCAACGCCCTTACCCCCGGCGACTACGCGAAGAAGACCGCCTTCTTCTCCAGCGGCGCCGAGGCGGTGGAGAACGCGATCAAGATCGCCCGCGCCAGCACCGGCCGCTCCGGCATCATCGCCTTCTCCGGCGGTTTCCACGGCCGCACCATGATGGGCTGCGCGCTCACCGGCAAGGTGGTGCCCTACAAGGTTGGCTTCGGCCCCTTCCCGGCGGAGATCTACCACCTGCCGTTCCCGATGCCGGTGCACGGCGTCAGCGTCGAGGACGCGCTGCACGGCCTGCAGGCCCTGTTCAAGGCGGACGTCGATCCCAAGCGCGTCGCCGCCATCATCGTCGAGCCGGTGCAGGGCGAGGGCGGCTTCTACGTGGCGCCGCCGGAGCTGATGCGTGCCTTGCGCCAGACCTGCGACGAGCACGGCATCCTGCTGATCTACGACGAGGTGCAGACTGGCTTCGGCCGCACCGGCAGGCTGTTCGCCGCCGAGCATTACGACGTCCTGCCGGACATCATGACCCTGGCCAAGAGCATGGCCGGCGGCATGACTTTGTCGGCCGTGTGCGGCAAGGCGGAGGTCATGGACGGCCCGGCCCCCGGCGGCCTGGGTGGCACCTACGCCGGCAACCCCCTCGCCATCGCCGCCGCGCACGCGGTGATCGACGTGATCCTCAAGGAGGGCCTGGTCGAGCGCTCCAACGTGCTGGGCGAGCGGCTCATCGCCCGTCTCAAGGCCGCCCAGGCCCAGGTGCCGGCGCTGAAGGAGGTGCGCGGCCTCGGCTCCATGGTGGCGGCGGAGTTCTTCGACCCTGCCACCGGCGAGCCCTCGCCCGAGGCCGTGAAGCGCGTGCAGCAGGCCGCCCTGGAGGAGGGCCTGATCCTGCTCACCTGCGGCGTGTACGGCAACGTGGTGCGCTTCCTCTACCCCCTAACCACCGAGGACGCGGTGTTCGACGAGGCCCTGGCCATCCTCGACCGCGCCCTCGCCAAGGCCTGACATGAATGCTCCCACTGCCGCCATGCAGCCCTTCGCCCAGGCGGTCGAGGCCGCGCGCCAGCGTCTCGCAGAGGCCGGCGTGCACACGGTGATCGCCCAGTTCGTGGACATCCACGGCTCGGCCAAGGGCAAGTACATCCCGCTCGCCCACCTCGACGACATCGTCGGCGCGGGCGTCGGTTTCGCCGGCCCGTCCATCTGGGGCCTGGGCCTGCCGCGCAATGGCGCGAGCTCCGAGTTCTACGGGCGCGGCGACCTCGACACCCTGCAGGCCCTGCCATGGATGCCGGGCTACGCGCGCATCGCCTGCGACGGCGTGGTCGCGGGCGAGCCCTTCGGCCGCTGCTCGCGCCGCCTGTTGAAGCGCCAGATCGCGCGCCTGGCCCAGCGAGGCTGGACCCTCAACGTCGGCATCGAGCCGGAGTTCTTCCTCGTCCACCAGGACGGGATGGGCCGCCCGGTGCCGAGCGACGCGCAGGACGGCCTGGACAAGCCCTCCTACGACCTCAAGGCGATGGCGCGCGTGCGCGAGGTGCTGCGGCGCATGGAGCAGGGCCTGGACGCCTGCGGCTTCGACGTGTTCCAGATCGACCACGAGGACGCCAGCGGCCAGTACGAGCTCAACTACCACTACGCCGACGCCCTCACGGCGGCGGACCGCTTCATCCTGTTCAAGATGGCGGCGCACCACATCGCCGAGGAGGCGGGGCTGCTGTTCAGCCTGATGCCCAAGCCCTTCGCCGACCGGCCGGGCAGCGGCCTGCACATGCACCTGTCCCTGAGCGACCGGGACGGCCGCGCGGTGATGGCCGACCAGACCGACTCCCACGGTCTGTCGGAAACCGGCCGCCAGTGCATCGCCGGCCTGCTCGCGCACGGCCCGGCCCTGGCCGCCCTGCACGCCCCCAGCGTCAACTCCTACAAGCGCCTGGTGGTGGGGCGCTCGCTCTCCGGCACCACCTGGGCGCCCGCGCACATCGCCTGGGGCGACAACAACCGCACCACGGTGGCGCGCGTCACCGGCGGGCGCATCGAGTTCCGGCTCACCGACGGCAGCTGCAACATCTACCTGGCGCTCGCCTCCGCCATCGCCGCCATGCTCGATGGCGTGGAGCAGGGCCTGCAGGCCCCGGCGCCGATCGACGAGGACCTGTACGAGTGGCCGGAGGAACACTTCGCCGAGCGCGGTGTGGCCACCCTGCCGCAGACCCTGGGCGAGGCCCTGGACGCCCTGGCGGCCGATGCTGCGCTGGGCGAGGCGATCGGCGCCGACTTCGTCGCCGAGTTCCTCGCCACCAAGCGCCCGGAGTGGGTGGACTACTGCCGCTCGGTGAGCGACTGGGAATACCGGCGCTACCTCACCTGGCCCTGACGCCGCCCGCCATGCACAACTGGCTCTACCTGGGCATCGCCATCGTCACCGAGGTGATCGGCACCAGCGCCCTCAAGTCCGCCGAGGGCTTCACGCGCCTGTTGCCCTCGCTGGTGGTGGTGGTGAGCTACGCGGTGTCCTTCTACCTGCTCTCGCTCACCCTGCGTACCATCCCGGTCGGCATCGTCTACGCCGTGTGGTCGGGCGTGGGCATCGTCCTCCTCGCACTGATCGGCTTCTTCTACTTCAAGCAGAGCCTGGATACCCCGGCGATCATCGGCATCGGGCTGATCCTGGCAGGGGTGCTGGTGATCAATCTGTGGTCCGGCAGCGCGATTGATTGAGGCCGGCGAACCGGTGTCGACAAAGGAGGGCCCGAACATGGATGACGATATTGATGAGATGTCCCGCGAGCAATTGATCGACGAGATCAAAAGACTCCGGGCGGGGATTCGTGCGCATCGGGACTGTACTGGCCACGATCTGTGCTGGCACCATCCGGACCTGTGGGCGTTGCTTCCCGAGAAAACGATGCAGGTTCCGGAGGTGCCGGACTGGCCGCAGTTCATGCGCGGTTGCATCAGATACCGTCATTCCCTGGATGAGCAATGTCCCCAGGCCGTCCGCACGACGGAAGAGTTCGGCGAGTAACCGGGCCGACGAATATCGTGGGCGACAGCGACAGCAGTTCATCATGAACACGGCCCGAGTCGCAGGGATGGATGACCTCGATGTCATTGCGCAACTCTTCGATGCGTACCGGCAGTTCTATGAACAACCACCGAACCTGGACTTGGCCACACGGTTTATCCGCGACCGCATCCAGAACAACGAGTCTGTCATCGTCCTGTCCGCGGACGAAACCGGGCGGGTGAACGGTTTCTGCCAGCTGTATCCCAGCTTCTGCTCCGTCGAGGCAAAGCCGATCTATGCGCTTTACGATTTGTTCGTGATCCAGGAAGCCAGACGTTCAGGTGTCGCCAAAGTCCTGCTGCACGCTGCCGAGCGGATTGCCACCGAGCACGGCATGGCCAGGATGGACCTCACGACGGCCCGGACAAATCTTCCCGCACAGGCCGTCTACGAATCCTTGGGATGGGTCAGGGATGATCTTTTCCTTGCCTACAGCAAACGCATTGAAAACTGAAACCTCGAATTCAAGGCGTGCTGAAGCCATAAAGTGAACTTGCCCCACTTCCTGCCCCCAAAGCGGGCAGGAAGTGCCCCCCTCACTTCATCGTCGGCATCACGAACTCCGCCGCCACGCGCGTGCCCGCGGGCCAGCGCGTGGTGGTGGTCTTCAGGCGGGTGTAGAAGCGGATGCCCTCCGGACCGTAGACGTGGTGGTCGCCGAACAGCGAGCGCTTCCAGCCGCCGAAGCTGTGGAAGGCGATGGGCACCGGGATGGGCACGTTGACGCCGACCATGCCGACCTGCACGCGGCGCGTGAACTCGCGCGCGGCGTCGCCGTCGCGGGTGTAGATGGCGACGCCGTTGCCGAACTCATGGTCGTTCACCAGCTTCAGGCCTGCCTCGAAGTCCGGCACGTGCACCACGGACAGCACGGGGCCGAAGATCTCCTCCTGGTAGATCCGCATCTCCGGCGTGACGTTGTCGAACAGGCAGGGCCCCATGTAGAAGCCGTCCTCGTGGCCGGGCAGCTTGAAGCCGCGGCCGTCCACCACCAGGGTGGCGCCTTCCTGCACGCCGTGGTCGACGTAGGCCTTCACCTTCTCCAGGTGCTGGCGCGTGACCAGCGGCCCCATCTCGGCGGTCTCCTCCAGGCCGTCGGCGACGCGCACGGCGCGAGCCTTCTCCGCCAGCTTTGCGACCAGGGCCTCGCCCACGCCGCCCACGGCGACGGCGACCGTGATGGCCATGCAGCGCTCGCCGGCGGAGCCGTAGCCGGCGCCGATGAGGGCCTCGGCGACCTGGTCGAGGTCGGCGTCCGGCATCACCAGCAGGTGGTTCTTGGCGCCGCCCAGGGCCTGCACGCGCTTGCCGGCGGCGGTGCCGGTGGCGTAGATGTACTCGGCGACCGGGGTGGAGCCGACGAAGCTCACCGCCTGCACGCGCTTGTCGGTGAGCAGGGTGTCCACCGCCACCTTGTCGCCCTGCACCACGTTGAACACGCCGGCCGGCAGGCCCGCCTGGGCGAGCAGGTCGGCGAGCATCAGGCTGGCGCCGGGGTCGCGCTCGGAGGGCTTGAGCACGAAGGTGTTGCCGGTGGCCAGGGCCATGGGGATCATCCACAGCGGCACCATGACCGGGAAGTTGAACGGCGTGATGCCCGCCACCACGCCCAGGGGCTGGCGCTTGCTGTGGGTGTCGATGCCGGTGCCGACCTGGTCGCTGAACTCGCCCTTGAGCAGGTGCGGGATGCCGCAGGCGAACTCCACCACCTCGATGCCACGGATCACCTCGCCGCGCGCGTCGTTGATGGTCTTGCCGTGTTCCAGGGTGATGACGCGCGCCAGGTCGTCCAGGTGTTCTTCCAGCAGCGCCTTGAACTTGAACATGACGCGCGCGCGCTTCAGCGGCGGCGTCGCGGACCAGGCGGGGAAGGCCTGCTCGGCCGCGGCGATGGCCTGCCCCACCTCGTCTTGCGTGGCCAGACGAACCAGGGCCTGCACCTTGCCGGTGGAGGGGTTGAACACCTCGGTGGCGCGCTCGCCGGTGCCGGTGACGTGTTGGCCGCCGAGGTAATGGCCGATGCTGCGAAGTCCTTGTTGGGCTTGGGTCATGCTGCGTGCTCCAGGGTGGCTTGCTGGTTTTGAATCTCGTGGCGGTGGGCGGCCCAGGCCTGCTCGTTCTTCAGGTAGCGGCTCAGGTCCAGGCCGGCCTCGCCCTCGGCGGCCAGCGCGGTGAGCGCCTCGGCGAGGGTGGCGAAGATGCGGTCGATCTCGTGTCGCTCGATGGTGAGCGGCGGCGAGATGGCGATGATGTCGCCGGTGAAGCGCACGTGGATGCCCATCTCGTAGCACTTCAGGTAGGTGGCGAAGGCGCGCGCGCCGGGCGTCGCGGGCGTGGGCTCCAGCTCGATGCCCGCGACCAGGCCGATGTTGCGGATGTCCTTCACGAAGGGCAGGCCCTTGAGGGCGTGCGCGGCGTTCTCGAAGTGCGCGCCCAGGCCGGCGGCGCGCTCCTCCAGCCGCTCCGTGGCGAAGATGTCGAGCGAGGCGATGGCGGCGGCGCAGGCGATGGGGTGGGCGGTGTAGGTGTAGCCGTGCGGCAGTTCGATGGCGTTGGGCCCGCTGTTGGCCATGAAGGCGTCGTGGATCTCGCGCTTCACCGCCACCGCGCCCATCGGCACCGCGCCGTTGGTCAGGCCCTTGGCGCAGGTGAGGATGTCCGGAACCACGCCGAAGTAGTCGGCGCCGAAGCGTGTGCCGAGGCGGCCGAAGCCGGTGATCACCTCGTCGAAGATCAGCAGGATGCCGTACTTGTCGCAGATCTCGCGCAGGCGCTTGAGGTAGCCCGCGGGCGGCAGCACCACGCCGGCGGAGCCCTGCATGGGTTCGACGATCAGCGCGGCGATGGTGGACGGGTCGTGCAGGGTGGTGATGCGCTGCTCGAACTCGTTCGCCAGATCGATGCCGCCGTCCTGGGGCACGCCGCGGGTGAAGGCGTTGCGCGTCACGTCCAGGGTGTGGCGGATGTGGTCCACGCCCGCCAGGCCGTTGCCGAAGGCCTTGCGGTTGCCGGCGATGCCGCCCACCGCGATGCCGCCGAAGTTGACGCCGTGGTAGCCGCGTTCGCGGCCGATCAGCTTGTTGCGCAGCGGGTTGCCGGTGATGCGGTGGTAGGCGAGGGCGATCTTCAGGGCGGTGTCGGCGGATTCGGAACCGGAGTTGGTGAAGAAGATGCGGTCCAGGCCGGCGGGCATGTATTGGGCGAGCTTCTCCGCCGCCTCGAAGGCCAGGGGGTGGCTGCACTGGAAGGCGGGCGCGTAGTCCAGGGTGCGCAACTGCTGCGCCACCGCCTCGGCGATCTCCTCGCGGCCGTGGCCGGCGGCCACGCACCACAGGCCGGCGGTGGCGTCCAGCAGCTGGCGGTCGTCGATGCTGGTGTAGTAGTTGCCCTTGGCGGCCTTGAACAGGCGCGGCATGGACTTGAACTGGCGGTTGGCGGTGAAGGGCAGCCAGTAGTGGTCGAGGTTGGGCAGGGGGTTCACGGGGCGCTCCGGGTGCGATGACGGCTGGCAGTGTCGGAACGTTCAGGAATTGCAGTCAAGTCTGTATCTCGCGCGGCTTAACCCCATGTTTCTGCTTGAGTCGCCGGCGCGAGTGTTATTGAATGTTTAACGCCATTAACAAACGGGGTCGAACATGGATCAGGAAGTGGGGTTCCGGCTGCGCCTGGTGCGCCTGCGCCATCAGCTGTCGCAGCGCGCCCTGGCGAAACGCGCGGGGGTGGCGCACGCCACCATCTCGCTGATCGAATCCGGGCGGACCAGCCCCTCGGTGAGCGCCCTGAAGCGCATCCTCGCCGGCATCCCCATGACCCTGGCGGAGTTCTTCTCGGATGAGCTGCCGCCGGCCGAGAGCGAGGTCTTCTACCGCGCCGCCGACCTCACCGAGATCAGCGGCGGCGAGGGCATCTCCTACCGCCAGATCGGCGCGGCGCGCCTCGGTCACGTGCTGCAGATATTGTTCGAGCGTTACGAGCCGGGTGCCGACACCGGCACCCTGATGCTGCGCCACGAGGGCGAGGAGGGCGGGGTGATCCTGAGCGGCCAGCTGGAGGTGACGGTGGGCGAGCTGACCCGCATCCTCGGCCCCGGCGACGCCTACTACTTCAACAGCCGCCAGCCGCACCGCTTCCGCACCGTCGGCGCGCAGCCCTGCACTTTGGTCAGTTCCTGCAGCCCGCCGTCGTTCTGAGCGCGGGCGGGCGGTTGGACTATCGGGTGGTGCCCGGAACCGGGATCGAACCGGTACGGCTTGCGCCGAGGGATTTTAAGTCCCTTGTGTCTACCAATTTCACCATCCGGGCGGGGAGGGTCAGCGTTTCTGGCCCTTCGCCTTGAGTTCCTTGGCGATGAGCTCGTCCAGGGCCTCGAACAGCTTGGCGTGGCTGCCGGTCATGTAGGCGGAGGTGGTGTACTTGCCGTCGACGGCGAAGCCGGGCACGCCGGTGAGCTTGTAGGCCTGCGTCAACTGCTTGGCGCGCATGACCTTGCTGTTGACGCCGAAGGAGTTGTAGGCGGCCTCCAACTGCTTGCGATCCGCGCCCTTGCCGGCGGCCCAGTCGAGGAAGACCTGCGGGTTGTTGAGGTCGATGCCCTGCTCGTGGATGGCCTTGAATGCCTCGCCGTGCAGTTTCTCCACCAGGCCGACCGCCTCCAGCGCGTAGTAGGCCTTGGTCAGGGGCACCCAGCTGTCGTTGAGGATGCCGGGCACGCGCCGCAGCACCACGTTGGCGGGCAGCTTTTTGGCCCAGGCGTTGAGCTCCGGCTCGAGTTTGTAGTAGTGGGGGCAGCGATACCAGAAGAATTCCAGCACCTCGACCTGCTGCGGTTTGACGTCGGTGCGCTGTTTGGGGCTGACCTCGAGGTAGTCGATGCCGGCATCGACGGCAGAGGCGGTGGGGGTGCCGACGAGCAGCGGCAGGGTCAGGCCGAGGGCGGCGACAAGCTTGCGCATGGAAGGCTCCTTACTGTGAATTGCCGGTGTCTTTGAGAAGGCGTGCGTAGAAATTGTTCTCGCTGAGCGTGTCCAGGTCGCCGAAGGCGTCGTCCTCACGCTTGTAGGGACCAACGCGGATGCGATAGAGCGGTTGACCCTTGTTGTCGATCTTCTGCGTGCTGGCGCGCAGGTTGAGCATGACCAGCTTGGCGCGGATCTGTTCGGCCTTCGCCCGGTCGCTCAGGGCGGCCACCTGCAGCCACCAGGTCTCCTTGGACGGCGCGGGCTCGACCGGGGTGGCGGGTTCGTCGCCGGGCAGGATGCCGTAGAAGGTGTAGTTGATGCGCGGCTTCGGCGCGGCGGCGGCTTGCGTGGGCGGTGCGGCTTTCGGCCTGGCCTGCGGGGCGGGGGGCTGCGTGGCCGGCGCCGGTGCCTCGGCCACTTCGGCCGCTTGCGTCGCTTCACTCCTCGGCGCTTCGGCCTGGCGGGCGGGCGGGGTGGCCTTGGGCGGCTCGGGTCTGGCCTCCACCGGCTTGAGCGAGGCGCTGCCCATGTTGAAGTACCAGGCCAGTGCGGCCGCCGTGGCCATGCCGATGCCGAGGCCGATCAACAGGCCGGTGAACATGCCACCCCCCTTGCGGGCGGCTTGGCCGGCATCGCGCCGGGCCGGCTTGCCTTCGCGTCGCCCCATCGGGTTACATCTTCTCCGGCGCGGAGACGCCCAGCATGCGCAGGCCCTCGCGCAGGACCTGGCGGGTGGCGGCGATCAGCAGCAGGCGCGCGTTCTTCAGCGCTTCATCCTCCACCAGGAACTGGCAGGCGACGTACAGGCCGTGCAGGTCGGCGGCGAGGTCCTTGAGGTAGTAGGCGACCAGGTGCGGGGCGTAGTCGCGTGCCGCGGCGGCGACGATCTCGGGATATTCGGCCAGGCGCTTGAGCAGCGCGATCTCCTGCGGGTGTTCCAGGCGGGCCACGTCGGCGTCCAGCAGGTCCGCCTCCAGGCCACCCCAGCTGTTGAGCACGCTGGAGACGCGGGCGTGGGCGTACTGGATGTAGTACACCGGGTTGTCGTTGCTCTGGCTCTTCGCCAGGTCGAGGTCGAAGTCCAGATGCTGGTCGGACTTGCGCAGCACGTAGAAGAAGCGCGCGGCGTCGTTGCCCACCTCGGCGCGCAGGTCGCGCAGGGTCACGTACTCGCCGGCGCGGGTGGACATGGAGGCCTTCTGGCCGTTGCGGTAGAGCACCGCGAACTGCACCAGGGCGACCACCAGGCGCTCCGCGTCCATGCCGGCGGCGGTGAGCGCGCCCTTCACACGCGGGATGTAGCCGTGGTGGTCGGCGCCCCAGACGTCGATGACGCGCGAGAAGCCGCGCTCGAACTTGTTCAGGTGGTAGGCGATGTCGGCGGCGAAGTAGGTGTAGATGCCGTTGTCGCGCCGCACCACGCGGTCCTTCTCGTCACCGAAGCCGGTGGAGCGGAACCACAGGGCGCCATCCTGTTCGTAGAGGTGGCCGTGCCTCTGCAGGGCCTCCACGGCGCGGTCGATCATGCCGGACTCGTGCAGGGTCTTCTCCGAGAACCAGGTGTCGAACACCACGCCGAACTCGGTCAGGTCGTTGCGGCCGTCGCCCAGTTGCTCCTCCAGGGCGGTGCCGTGGATGTAGCCGTAGTCCGCGCCGAGCAGCTGCTTGGCGTTTGCGATCAGGGCGTCGAGGTGCTCCTCGGGCTGGCTGGCGGCGTCCGGCACCTTGTGCGTGACCTCGGCGGCGCTGCGCTTGTAGCGCTCGCCGTGCAGGGCGTAGATGCTGTCGGCCATGGTGCGCACGTAGCCGCCCTGGTAGGCGTTGCCGGGGAAGGGCACGAACTCGTTGCACAGCTCCAGGTAGCGCAACCAGGTGGAGACGGCGAGGATGTCCATCTGCCGGCCCGCGTCGTTGACGTAATACTCCCGGTGCACGTCGTAGCCGGCCGCCTCCAGCACGTTGGCGAGGCTGGCGCCGAAGGCCGCGCCGCGGCCGTGGCCCACGTGCAGCGGGCCGGTGGGGTTGGCGGAGACGAACTCCACCTGGATCTTCTCGCCCTTGCCCAGGTCGAGGCGCCCGAAGCCGGCGCCGGCCCGCAGCACGTGCGGGGCCAGGGCCTGCCAGGCGGCGGGTTTGAGGAACACGTTGATGAAGCCGGGGCCGGCGATCTCCGCCTTCGCCACCATCGCGCTTGCAGGCAGGGCGTCCAGCAGGGCCTGCGCCACCTCGCGCGGGTTGCGCTTCATGGACTTGGCGAGCTGCATCGCCGCGTTGCAGGCGAAGTCGCCGTGGCTGGCCTGCTTCGGCCGGTCCAGGTCGATCGCCAGTCGCGCCTCGGGCGCGATCTGGCTGACGGCGGTCTGGAACAGGGCGACGAGATGGGATTTGGGGTCGGAATAGGCGGTCATGGCGGCAACACGTGTTTAGCGGCGGAATTATAACGGCTGGCCCCGTACTCCAGACCGTGGTTTGGCCGGGGCATGAAAAAACCCCGCCGCGGCGGGGTTTTGCGTGTCGGACCGGGCAGGCCGGTCCGTTCGGCGGGATTCCGGATCAGAAGCCCATGTCGCCCATGCCGCCCATGCCCGGGGTCATGTCGGGCGCGCCGCCCTTCTTGTCCTCGGGCAGCTCGGCCACCATGCAGTCGGTGGTGAGCATCAGGCCGGCCACGGAGGCGGCGTTCTGCAGGGCGGTGCGGGTCACCTTGGTGGGGTCCAGCACGCCCATCTCCATCATGTCGCCATACTCGCCGGTGCCGGCGTTGTAGCCGTAGTTGCCCTTGCCGTTGAGCACCTTGTTCACCACCACGGAGTCCTCCTCGCCGCAGTTGCGCACGATCTCGCGCAGCGGTTGCTCGATGGCGCGCAGGACGATCTTGATGCCGGCGTCCTGGTCGTGGTTGTCGCCCTTGAGCTTGACGATCTTGGCGCGGGCGCGCAGCAGGGCCACGCCGCCGCCGGGGACGATGCCTTCTTCAACGGCGGCGCGGGTGGCGTGCAGGGCATCCTCGACGCGGGCCTTCTTCTCCTTCATCTCGACCTCGGTGGCAGCGCCGACCTTGATCACCGCAACACCGCCGGCCAGCTTGGCCTTGCGCTCCTGCAGCTTTTCCTTGTCGTAGTCGGAGGTGACGGTCTCGATCTGTTTGTTGATCTGGACGATGCGATCCTTGATGGCGTCGGTGGAGCCGGCGCCGTCGATGATGGTGGAGTTCTCCTTGCCCACCTCGACGCGCTTGGCGCGGCCCAGGTCGTTCAGGGTGGCCTTCTCCAGGGACAGGCCCACTTCCTCGGCGATCACGGTGCCGCCGGTGAGGATGGCCATGTCTTCCAGCATCGCCTTGCGGCGGTCGCCGAAGCCGGGGGCCTTGACGGCCACGGTCTTCAGGATGCCGCGGATGTTGTTCACCACCAGGGTGGCCAGGGCCTCGCCCTCGATGTCCTCGGCGATGATCAGCAGGGGCTTGCCGGCCTTGGCGACCTGCTCCAGCACCGGCAGCAGGTCACGGATGTTGGAGATCTTCTTGTCGTGCAGCAGGATGAAGGGGTCTTCCATCACCGCCAGCTGCTTCTCGGCGTTGTTGATGAAGTAGGGGGACAGGTAGCCGCGGTCGAACTGCATGCCTTCCACCACGTCCAGCTCGTTCTCCAGGCCGGAGCCGTCCTCGACGGTGATCACGCCTTCCTTGCCCACCTTGTCCATGGCGCTGGCGATGATGTCGCCGATGCTGGAGTCGGAGTTGGCGGAGATGGAACCCACCTGGGCGATCTCCTTCGAGGTGGTGCAGGGCTTGGAGATGGCCTTCAGTTCCTCGGTCAGGGTGATCACGGCCTTGTCGATGCCGCGCTTCAGGTCCATGGGGTTCATGCCGGCGGCGACGAACTTCATGCCCTCGTTGACGATGGACTGGGCCAGCACGGTGGCGGTGGTGGTGCCGTCGCCGGCGACATCGGAGGTCTTGGAGGCGACTTCCTTCACCATCTGCGCGCCCATGTTCTCGAACTTGTCCTTCAGTTCGATCTCCTTGGCCACGGAGACGCCGTCCTTGGTCACGGTGGGAGCGCCGAACGAGCGGTCCAGCACCACGTTGCGGCCTTTCGGGCCCAGGGTCACCTTGACGGCGTTGGCCAGGATGTTGACGCCGGCCACCATGCGGTGACGGGCGGAATCGCCGAAGCGAACGTCTTTAGCTGCCATTGTTGCTTACTCCTTGGATTCGGGTTCGTAGTGGGGCGGAGAATTACTTCTCGACGACGCCCATGATGTCTTCCTCGCGCATGACGAGGAGTTCGTTGCCTTCGACCTTGACGGTCTGGCCGGCGTACTTGCCGAACAACACGCGGTCGCCCACCTTCACATCCATGGCGATCAGCTTGCCGCTGTCGTCACGCTTGCCGGGGCCCACGGCCACGACCTCGCCTTGATCGGGTTTTTCGGTGGCGGTGTCGGGGATCACGATGCCGGAAGCGGTCTTGCGCTCTTCTTCCATGCGCTTGACGATGACGCGGTCATGCAACGGACGGATTTTCATGCTTTCCTCCTAAAGGAATCCGTGTGAAAACAGGGGTCCATCGGGATGTGTGTTAGCACTCATCCCTGGCGAGTGCCAATGGTAGGGGCGCCTACAGGGGTTTTCAAGAGCGGCCGGAGAAAAGAAAAAGCCCGCGTCAGCGCGGGCTTTTCGGTATGGGGGGGTGGAGGCGCGTGCCGGAGTCGAACCGACCTAAACGGATTTGCAATCCGCTGCATAACCGCTTTGCTAACGCGCCGTGCGTCTTAGAAACCGGTGCCTTGAAAGCATTTGGGGAAAGCTTTTGGCTTTCCCCATTTTTGACTGGAGCGGGAAACGAGGCTCGAACTCGCGACCTCAACCTTGGCAAGGTTGCGCTCTACCAACTGAGCTATTCCCGCGTCGAAGTGGAGGCGCATTATGACCATGCCCCCGGGGCATGTCAACTCCCCGCGGGCTGGTTTTTCAGGGTCTTCCAGGCCATGAACAGGTAGTGCGCCATCGACCAAAGGGTCAGCGCGGCGGCCAGGTAGAGCAGCCAGCGGCCGACGATGAAGGTGTGCGGCCAGCCGAGGATGGGGTCGTGGTAGAGCAGCAGGGTGATGGCGATCATCTGCGCGGTGGTCTTGAGCTTGCCGATGAAGGCCACCGCCACCTCCTTGGCCTGGCCGACGCGCGCCATCCACTCGCGCAGCGCGGTGATGGCGATCTCGCGGCCGATGATGATGAGGGCGACGTCGACGCTGGCGCGGTTGAGGTCCACCAGCACGATCAGGGCCGCTGCCACCATGAGCTTGTCGGCGACCGGGTCGAGGAAGGCGCCGAACGCCGACATCTGGTTCAGGCGCCGCGCCAGCCAGCCGTCCAGCCAGTCCGTCACCGAGGCGAGCAGGAACAGCGCGGTGGCGGTGAGGTTGATGGCGTGCGCGGGCACCCAGCCGTCGGGCAGGTAGAACACCGCCACGAACAGCGGGATCAGGGCGATGCGCAGCCAGGTCAGGGTGTTGGGCAGGTTGAAGGGCATGTCGTGATCTTAATGGGCTTAATGCAGCTCACGATAGATGCGCTCGGCGAGATCGCGGCTGATCCCCTCCACCTGTGCCAATTCCTCCACGCCCGCGTCGACCACGCCGCGCAGGCCGCCGAAGGCCTGCAGCAGCTTCTGCCGCCGCTTCGCGCCGATGCCGGGGATGTCCTCCAGGCTCGATTGGGTGCGTGCCTTGCCGCGGCGCGCGCGGTGGCCGGTGATGGCGAAGCGGTGCGCCTCGTCGCGCACCTGTTGGATCAGGTGCAGGGCGGGGTGGTCGGCGGGCAGGCGCAGCGGCTCCACCTCGCCGGGCAGGAACAGCTGTTCCATGCCGGGCTTGCGTTCCACGCCCTTGGCCACGCCGACCATGGGCAGGTTGCCCAGCCCCAGTTCCGACAGCACGTCGACGGCCATGTGCAACTGCCCCTTGCCGCCGTCGATCAGCAGCAGGTCGGGCAGCCTGCCCTCGCCGGCGGCGAGCTTGCCGTAGCGGCGCGAGAGGGCGTCGCGCATGGCGGCGTAGTCGTCGCCGGGGGTGATGCCCGAAACGTTGTAGCGCCGGTATTCGCCCGACTGCATGGCGCCCTGGTCGAACACCACGCACGACACCACCGTCGCCTCGCCCATGGTGTGGCTGACGTCGAAGCACTCGATGCGGGCGATGCCTCCTTCCTCGCCCAGGGCCTCGTTGAGGGCGGCCAGGCGCGCGTTCTGGTTCTCGCGCTGGCCCTCGCGCGTGGCCAGGGCCAGTTGCGCGTTCTTCTCCGCCATCTCCAGCCAGACGCGGCGCTCGCCCTGCGGCCGGGTGACGACCTGCACGCGCCGCTCCGCCTGTTCCGAGAGCCAGTCCGCGAGGCCCTCCACCTCCTCGTTGAGGATCAGCGTGGCGGGAATGGGGCGGCCCTCGTAGTGCTGGCCGGCGAAGGCCTCGAGCAGGCTGGCGGCGTCCGCGCCCTCGGCATGGGCGGGGAAGAAGGCGCGCCCGCCCAGGTTGCGCCCGCCGCGCACCATCACCAGGTAGACGCAGGCAACGCCGCCCGCCAGGACGGCGGCGACGATGTCCGCGTCCTGCGCGGAGCGGCTCTCCACGAACTGCTGCGCGCGCACCTTGGCCAGGGCGTTGATCTGGTCGCGCCAGAAGGCCGCCGCCTCGAACTGCCACGCCTCGGCGGCGGCGTTCATGCGCGCGGTGAGCGCATCGATCACCTCGCTGTCCTTGCCCTGCAGGAACAGGAGCGCGTCCTCGACGTCGCGCGCGTAGTCCCCGGCGCTCACCAGGCCCACGCAGGGTCCGCTGCAGCGCTTGATCTGGTGCAGCAGGCAGGGGCGGGAGCGGTTGCTGAACACCGTGTCCTCGCAGGTGCGCAGGCGGAACACCTTCTGCAGGATCTGGATGCTCTCGCGCACCGCCAGCGAGTTGGGGAAGGGGCCGAACACGCGGTGGCGCTTGTCCGGCGTGCCGCGGAAGAAGCCAAGTCTTGGGTATTCGTGGCCCGAGAGCAGCAGGTAGGGGTAGGACTTGTCGTCCCGGAACAGGATGTTGTACTTGGGCGCCAGGCCCTTGATCAGGTTGTTCTCCAGCAGCAGGGCCTCGGCCTCGGTGCGGGTGACGGTGATCTGGATGTCCTGGATGCGCGCCACCATGTGGCGGATGCGCGGCGAGAGGTCGGTCTTCTGGAAGTAGCTGGAGACCCGCTTCTTCAGGTCCTTGGCCTTGCCCACGTAGAGCACCGCGCCGCCCTCGCCGAGCATGCGGTAGACCCCGGGAAGGCCGGGCAGGGTGGCCAGGAAGGCCTTGGCGTCGAAGGCGGCTTCGGCCACGTGTTCAGTGCGTCAGTCTTCCTCGTCCAGCAGCTGGCCGGCGATCGCCCAGTTCTCGTCCGGCAGCTCCTCGAAGGCGATATAGGTGTAGCGCCGCGGCTTGAGGGCGTGGCGCTCCATGGTCTCGGTGATCTCCTCGGCGATCTTCTTCTTCTGGTCGCGCGTCAGGCTGCCGGCGAGCTTGATGGTGATGACGGGCATCTAGTTTTCCTCTCGGATGCGTTGAAAGACGGCGCGGAACATCTCCGGCGTGAGGCGCCTGGTCTGGGTGTTGTAGCGCGAGCAGTGGTAGCTGTCGTACAGGCGTATACCTGCTCCCCTCCCCCCCCGGGGGAGGGGCTGGGGGTGAGGGAGCCGCGGTTGTCTTTGCGGTTCCGCGCGATCAGGCGTTGTTCCCTCACCCCGGCCCTCTCCCGGTGGGAGAGGGAGCAGGTGTGCCGCGCCGTGGCCGAAGACGTAGGCGCCCTGCTTCAGCCCCAGGGCCATCAGCACCGCCTTGTGGGCGATCTGGCCGAGGGCGAGGATGGCCGCGTCGGCGGGCAGGGCCTGCAATTCCGATTTGAGGTAGCCGTTGCACTGGCGGATCTCGCCGGTCTCCGGCTTATTCTCCGGCGGCACGCACTTCACCGCGTTGGTGATGCGGCAGCCGATGAGTTCCAGGCCGTCGTCGGCGCTGCTGGAGACCGGCCGGCTGGCATAGCCGAAGGCGTGCAGGGTCTCGTACAGCAGCACGCCCGCGTAGTCGCCGGTGAACGGCCGGCCGCTGCGGTTGGCGCCGTGGAAGCCGGGCGCCAGGCCGACGATCAGCAGGCGCGGCGCGGCGTCGCCGAAGGCCGGCACCGGGCGGCAGAAGTAGTCGGGCCGCGCGGCGCGCGCCTCGGCGAGGAAGGCGGCGAGGCGCGGGCAGTCGGTGCAGTCGGTCAGGGACATGCGCGTCAGTGCAGGTGCGCGGGGGCTTCCTGCATGTCCTCCGGCAGCTCTGCGTGCACGTTTTCCGCTTCCTTGCTGGGGAACAGGGGGGCGCCGCAGTCGTCGCAATATTCCAGCGGCATGCGCGTGTCCAGGAACGTCACCTCGCTCATGCCGGCCTCCTTGAGGATGGCCTCGATCTGCCCGGCGATGTCCGTGGACTCGTCGTCCTGGCCGAGCAGCGGCCAGGTGACGCCGTGCACCACCTGGTCGGAGCCGTGCACGCTGAAGCCGATGCGCCACTCGACGAGGCCGCGGTCGTAATAGGGTGCGGCGGCGGCGCGCAGGTGCGACACCGGCACGCCGAACAGGGTGTGCAGGTAGGCCACCGCCGCCTTGAGCGAGAACGGCCGGGTCTCCTGGTCGGCGTGGCGCCAGGCGGCGAAGTAGGCGTCGGGCAGCAGCAGCTCGTAGGCGCAGCCGGTGAGCAGCTTCTGCAGGTTGGCGCCGCCCTGCTCGCGCCAGGCGGCGAGGGCCTGTTCGCGGCTGCCGTCCACCTCGTTCCAGCGGAACAGCGGCGCACCGGCCGGGGCCTGCACCACGCCGAGCAGGTAGCGCACGTCGGAGACGAAGGTCTGGCTCTCGGGCAAGTGCGCGGCCGGCACCTTGAGATCGCGTCCGGCGGCGGCGGCCTGCCACAGCTCGGCGGCGAGCTGGCGCGTGGCGGCGTAGCCCTGCGGCAGCTGGTCGGGGCTGAACAGGTAGTCGGCGAAGTGCACGCGCGCGCCGTCCGCCAGGACGTGCGCGCCGAGCTGCGCGCGCAGGGCGTCGAGGGTGGCGGCGGGGATGGCGCGCGTGGGGATGGCGTAGCGCGACCATGCCAGCACCGGCAGGGCGATGAACAGGCGCGCGGTGTCGCCGGCCTGGCTGCCCTCGCAGGCGGCCTCGATCAGGTCGGCGAGTTCCTCGTAGGCGCGGGTGGGCGGCGTGGCCTCGTTGAGGCGGTCGAGCGCGAGGTTGAGGGCGTCGTCGTCGTCGGCCTGCAGCAGCTTGGCGATCAGGCCGTTCAGCTCGGTCTCCCAGTAGGCGTCTTCCTGGCGGCTGCCGGAATCGGCGAGGCCGCGCGCGAGCCAGATCAGGCGCTCGGCGTCGCGGGAGAGTCGGTGGCGGGCGTGGGGGCGGCGGCGGTTCATGGGTGTCTCAGTTCGGGTTGCAGGGTGACGTGGCGGATGCCGTGGCGCTCGTCGAGGCGCTGGCGCGTGGCGCGCAGGATGCGGTCCCAGTCGTCGAAGGAGTTGAGCTCCAGGTGCGCGGAGAGTGCGATCTGCCCGGACGACAGGGTCCAGACGTGCAGATCGTGCACCACATACACGCCAGGCACCTCGGCCATGTCCTGCGCCACCGCCTCCAGCTGGATATGCGGCGGCACGCCTTCCATCAGCACGTGCAGGCTCTCCCACAGCAGGCGGCTGGCGGAGACCAGGATCAGGACCGCCACCACCATGGAGAGGATGGGGTCGATGGGGGTGTAGCCGGTGAACCAGATCACCGCGCCCGCCACCAGGGCGGCGATGGAGCCGAGCAGGTCGCCCAGCACGTGCATGAAGGCGGCGCGGGTGTTGAGGCTGTCGCCGCCGTGGTGCAGCAGCCAGGCCACGGCGAGGTTGACCAGGAGGCCGATCAGGGCGACCACCATGACCGTGCCGCCCATCACCGGCTGCGGCTGGCTCAGGCGCTCGACGGCCTCGACGACGATGAAGGTGATCAGGCCCAGCATGGCGAGGCTGTTGACCAGGGCCGCGAGAATCTCCAGGCGCACCAGGCCGTAGGTGAGGCGGTTCGACGGCGGCCGGCGCGCCAGCCAGGCGGCGAGGGCGGCGAGCCCGAGGGCCATGCTGTCGGTGACCATGTGTCCGGCGTCGGAGAGCAGGGCGAGCGAGCCGGACCAGACGCCGGCCACGGCCTCGATGACGGCGAAGCCGAGGGTGAAGAACAGGGCCTTGACCAGGGCGGAGCCGCCATGGTCGTGGCCGACGTGGTGCTGTACGTGGGTGGTGCCGCGATCGACGGAGAGGGACATCACTGCTTCCCGCAGGTGTTGGTGGGGTCGTTGAGGGCGAGCTCAGCGCTGGTCTCGCCGAGGCCGCCGAGGTGGCGCAGCGCGGCGGCGAAGCGCGGGCTCTCCAGCAGGGCGGTGCGCTTCGGCGGGTGCGGGCGGCCGTGCATGCGCGCCAGGCGGATCAGCGAGGTCGGCGGCAGCGGCCAGTGCAGGCGCGCCAGCAGGGTGTCCGCGAGGTCCGGGCGGTTGCACACCAGCACCATGTCGCAGCCGGCCTGCAGGGCGGCGATGGCGCGTTCGGTGATGCCGCCGGCCACGCTCGCGCCCTCCATGGTCAGGTCGTCGCTGAAGATCACCCCCTCGAAGCCGTACTCGCCGCGCAGGATCTCGGTCAGCCAGCGGTGCGAGAAGCCCGCCGGCTTGTCGTCCACCCGCGGGTAGATGACGTGCGCGGGCATGATGCCGGCCAGGCCCAGGTCGATCAGCTGGCGGAACGGCAGCAGGTCGGAGAACTCCATGTCGGCCAGGCCGCGCTCGTCCACCGGCACCGCCAGGTGCGAATCGGCGGCGACGAAGCCGTGGCCGGGGAAGTGCTTGCCCACCGCGCTCATGCCCGCCTCGTGCAGGCCCAGCACCAGGGCGTGCGCCAGTTCCCCCACCGCCTGGGCGTTGCGGTGGAAGGCGCGGTTGCCGATCACGCCGCTGCTGCCGTAGTCGAGGTCCAGCACCGGCGCGAAGCTGAAGTCCACGCCCGCGGCGCGCAACTCGGCGCCGATCACGTAGCCGGCGTCGCGCGCCAGGCGGCGCGCGCGCTGCGGGTGGTCGTCCCAGACCTCGCCGATCGCGCGCATCGGCGGGATCGGTGTGAAGCCCTCGCGGAAGCGCTGCACCCGCCCGCCCTCGTGGTCCACCGCGATCAGCAGGTGCGGGCTGCGCAGGGCATGGATCTCGCGGCACAGGGCGGCAAGCTGCGCCGGGTTGTCGTAGTTGCGCTTGAACAGGATCACGCCGCCCACCGACGGGTGCAGCAGGCGCTCGCGTTCCTCCTGCGTCAGCTCGAGGCCGGCGACGTCGGCCATCACCGGGCCCAGCGGCAGGTGCGCGGCGACGGGAAGGGCGTGCGGTGCAGCGGTCATGCTTTCTCCAATATGACGAAGGCGACGGCGTAGTCGCGCTCGTCGCTCAGGCTCAGGTGCGCGGCGCCGATGCCGCGCCCGGCCAGCCAGGCGGCGAGCTCCGCCGCGCAGGCGATGCCGGGGCGGCCGAGCGGGTCGTGGGTGACGCGGATGGCGGGGAAGTGCACGGGCGAGCGCATGCCCGTGCCCGCCGCCTTGGCGAACGCCTCCTTGGCGGCGAAGCGCTTGGCGAGGAAGGTGTTGCGGTCGCCTGCCCGCGCGTACTCCTCCTGTTCCTCCGGCGCCAGGATGCGCTCGGCCAGCTTGCCGCCGAAGCGCGCGTGCAGCTCGTCGATGCGCCGCACCGAGACGATGTCCGTGCCGATGCCGTGGATCATGCAGTGCCCCCTTCACGGTATTGAGCCAGCCTGGCGAGGCCATAGTGGGTGAAGGCGAGGCCCATGTAAACGGGGGCGAGCAGGTTGAGCAGCGGCACGAAATGCAGCAGGCCCAGGAGGGCCGCGAGCAGGTACAGGGGCCAGCCGCCCTCGCGCCGCAGGTGTCGCAATTCCTCGGCCGAGGCGTGCTCCGCGAGGGCGTCGTAGAGGAACAGGCGCTGGTTCAGCCAGGCGTTGAGCAGGACCGGGAGCGCCGCGCCGAACGGCCCCAGCAGCCAGAACGGCAGGGTCAGCAGCCACAGCAGCAGATACAAGGCGAGGGCGTACGCGCCGTTGGCGACGCTGCCGATCAGGCTGCCGCCGTGCATGCGCGCCAGCGCGGGGTGGTGCTTGCCGCTCACCACCTCGACCAGCAGGGGCATGAACACCAGGGCGGTGATGAACAGGGCGGTGACGTAGATCGCCGGAATCAGCAGGAGGGCCAGCAGGGCATAGGCGGCCACGCCGGCGACGCCGAGCATCCAGTCGGGCCACGGCACCTCGCCGAGGAGGCCCTGCATGTGCGCGAGCCAGGACGCGCCGAACCCCCATGCGAGGGCCCCCCAGAGCAGCAGGGCCGCGAGCATCGGCAGGAATACGACGGCGAGGATGCGCGGCATGAACAGATCGCCCGCCGCGCGGCGGAGGGATTCAAGGACGAAGGACATGATCGGCCATGCCTGAGGGGGTGGATGTGCTGGTGCCCGGGGCCGGACTCGAACCGGCACGCCATCTCTGGCGGTGGATTTTGAATCCACTGCGTCTACCGATTCCGCCACCCGGGCAAACGCGGTCGCGCATTATCGCGGAATAAGCGAAATCCGGGCAATATCGCGCCCCCATGAAGACCAGTGACTTCGATTTCGCCCTGCCGGACGAATTGATCGCCCGCTACCCCCTGGCCGAGCGCACGGCCAGCCGCCTGCTGCACGTCGACGGGCCGCGTGGTGCGTTCGAGGACCGTCTGTTCGCCGAGCTGCCCTCCCTGTTCCGCGCCGGCGACCTGCTGGTGTTCAACGACACGCGCGTGATCAAGGCGCGCCTGCGCGGCGAGAAGGCCAGCGGCGGCAAGGTCGAGGCCCTGGTTGAGCGGGTGCTGTCGGAGCGCGAGGCGCTGCTGTTCATGCGCGCCAGCAAGTCGCCCAAGGCGGGCTCGGTGGTGCGCTTCGCAGGCTGCCTGGACGCCCTGGTGCTGGGCCGCGAGGACGACCTGTTCCGCGTCGCCTTCGACCCCGCGCACACCGTCCTGGAGTGGCTGGAGCGCTGCGGCGAGGTGCCTCTGCCGCCCTATATGGACAGGGGCGCGGAGGCCGACGACGACGCGCGCTACCAGACCGTCTATGCGCGCGACCCGGGCGCCGTCGCCGCGCCCACCGCCGGCCTGCACTTCGACCAGGCGATGCTCGATCACCTGGCGGCGATGGGCGTGGCCACCGCCTTCGTCACCCTGCACGTGGGCGCCGGCACCTTCCTGCCGGTGCGCGTGGAGCACGTGGCCGAGCACAAGATGCACACCGAGCGCTACGCCATACCGGAAGCCACGGTCGCGGCGGTGGCGGCGGCGCGCGCGCGCGGCGGGCGCGTCTGCGCGGTCGGCACCACCTCGCTGCGCGCTCTCGAATCGGCGGCGCAGGCCGGCGAGCTGCGCGCGGGCGAGGCGGAGACCGACATCTTCATCACCCCCGGCTACCGCTTCCGCGTGGTGGAGCGCCTGATCACCAACTTCCACCTGCCCCGCTCCACCCTGCTCATGCTGGTCTCCGCCTTCGGCGGTACGGAGCTGCTGCGCCGCGCCTACGCCCATGCCGTGGCCTCGCGCTACCGCTTCTTCAGCTATGGCGACGCCATGCTCATCGAGCGGGCGCCGTAGTACGAAAGCTTGGCGAAAATAATCAAACGCTTATAAGCGGCTTCCGCTACAATGCGCGCCAGTTGTGCAACGCAGTGGTCGGCTTCCCCGGTTTTTTCAACGCCGGATTCATAAGCCCACGGGACTGTTTTCACAGCCCCATCGTCCCCGACCTCTCCTGATCCAGCAGTTCCGGTATCGCGATATTCGGTTGGCGCCGATGTTTCGCGAGCGACGCCCCGGAGTCCCTCCCAGCGCGCTTCATTGTTTGCGCCCACCGATTGGGCGCTGGGTCGGCGTTTCCCGTCACGGGACGCCTGAAGGAAAGGTATTGCATGTCTTTTGCTGAACTCGGTCTGAATCCCCTCGTTCTCTCCGCCGTGGAGGCCGCGGGCTACGAAACCCCCACCCAGGTGCAAAGCCAGTCGGTCCCCGCCGCCATCGCCGGCCAGGACCTGCTGGTCTCCAGCCACACCGGCAGCGGCAAGACCGCCGCCTTCCTGCTGCCCAGCCTGCACCGGCTGGCCGAGCCCTCCACGCTCCCCGGCAACGGTCCTCGCCTGCTGGTGCTGTGCCCCACGCGCGAGCTGGCCCTGCAGGTGGAGAAGCAGGCGCGCATCTACGGCAAGGGCCTGAAGCGCCTGCGCACCGCCTGCCTGGTCGGCGGCGCGCCGTTCGGCCCGCAGTTCCAGGCCCTCAAGGCCAACCCCGAGGTGATGATCGCCACCCCCGGCCGTCTCATCGACCACCTGGAGCGCGGCCGCATCGACTTCTCGCGCCTCGAGGTGCTGGTGCTGGACGAGGCCGACCGCATGCTCGACATGGGCTTCATCGAGGACATCGAGAACATCGTCGGCCGCACCCCCGAGTCGCGCCAGACCCTGTTGTTCTCCGCCACCCTGGACGGCACCGTCGGCCAGCTGGCGCGCGAGATGACGCGCGATCCGCAGCGCATCGAGGTGGTGACCCAGGCCGAGCACAAGGCCAACATCGACCAGCGCCTGCTGTTCGTCGACGACATGGGCCACAAGCAGCGCCTGCTCGACCATCTGCTGCGCGACGCGGGCCTGACCCAGGCGGTGGTGTTCACCTCCACCAAGCGCAGCGCCGAGGAACTGTCCGAGAGCCTGCTCGAGCAGGGGTACACGGCCGCCGCCCTGCACGGCGACATGCCGCAGCACAAACGCAACCGCACCCTGCAGCGCCTGCGCGATGGCCAGACGCGCGTGCTGGTGGCCACCGACGTGGCCGCGCGCGGCATCGACGTGGCCGGCATCAGCCACGTCATCAACTTCGACATCCCGCGCCAGGCCGAGGACTACGTGCACCGCATCGGTCGCACCGGCCGCGCCGGCCGTGCCGGTATCGCCTTCACCCTGGTGCACGGCAAGGAGCGCGGCCTGGTGCGCGATATCGAGCGCTACACCGGCGAGAAGATCCAGATCGACGTGGTCCCCGGCCTGGAGCCGAAGGCGCGCATCGACCACGAGCCGCGCCGCAAGTCCAGCTCGGACTGGAAGGGCAAGCCGCGCGGCGAATGGCAGGGCAGGCCGCGCGCCGGCCAGCCTTCCGGCTTCGGCCGCAAGCCCGAAGGGACCGGCTATGGCGCGGGCTACGGTGGATGGAAGGGTGAGGGGCGCCCCGGCGAGGGCCGCTTCAACCGCGACGGCAACCGTGATGGCAACCGCGACGGCAACCGCGCAGGTGGCAACTGGAACCGCGGCGAGGGGAATCGCGGTGAATCCCGTCCGGGCGAGCGTGGCGGCTTCAACAACGCCTGGTCGCGTCCGGAGGGCGGGCGCGGCGAGCGTGCCCGCGGCGAGGTCAACGGCAATACCTGGGGCAAGCCGGAGCGTGCGCGTCCGGAGGTGAACGGCAACGTCATGCCCAAGCCGGAGCGCCAACGCCCGGACGTCAACGGCAACACCTGGGCCAGCCAGGCGCAGGACAAGCCGGCCTGGAAGAAGGGCAACAGCTGGGGCGAGCGCAGCCACAACGGCCCGAAGCGCAACCGCAACGACTTTTAAGCCTCAGTCCGGCGCGCAGTCCCAGCTCGCCTGGCCGTCCTCGTCGCGCGGGAGCGTTCCCGCCGCCGCCTCCAGCACGTAGGCCACCGGTTCCGGGGCGTAGTGGATGGGGCAGGGCGCGGCGGTACAGGGCGGCAGGGTCTCGACCCCGGCGACGCGGCCCTGCGGCGTGATCCAGGCGAGGTCGATGGCGAAGCGCATGTCCCGCATCCAGAAGCCGTGGATGCCGGGCTCGGACAGCACGAACCACATGCCCCGGCCGGCCGGGAGGCCGGGGCGCCCGGACAGGCCGCGTTCGCGCTGCGCCGGCGTGGCGGCCGTCTCCACCCGCCACTCGCGCGCGCCGATGCGCACCGCCGTGGCGCGTTCCGGCGCGCAGGCGGGGGCCGCTAGGCTTGGCACCGCGGCCGCGGCGCCAAGTAGAATCACGCCCCCGGCCGCGTAGCCGGCCGGCCTTCCCAACAGACCTTTCATTCACCGATTCCCATGCGTTTCACCGTCACCCATACCGAAGGCCACGCGCGTCGCGGCACCCTGGAGACCGCCCACGGCACCGTGCAGACGCCGGTATTCATGCCGGTGGGCACGGTGGGCACGGTGAAGGGCGTGACCCCGCACGAACTGCAGGACCTGGGCGCGCAGATCGTCCTAGGCAACACCTTCCACCTGTGGCTGCGGCCCGGCCTCGACGTGATCGCCGCGCACGGCGGCCTGCACGGCTTCATGAAGTGGGACGGCCCCATCCTCACCGATTCCGGCGGTTTCCAGGTCTGGAGTCTGACGCATCTGCGCAAGATCACGGAACAGGGGGTCAAGTTCGCCTCGCCGCTGGACGGCCAGCGCCTGCTGCTCTCGCCGGAGAAGAGCATGCAGATCCAGAAGGTGCTGGACTCCGACATCGTCATGATCTTCGACGAGTGCACACCCTACCCGGCGGACTGGGAGACGGCGAAGCAATCCATGGAACTGTCGCTGCGCTGGGCGGCGCGCTCCAAGGACGCATTCGACGCCTTGCAGGCTGGCGACGGGCGCTCCCTCACCCCCAGCCCCTCCCCCGGCGGGGGAGGGGAGCCTACGGCGCCGCAGGGCGGCGAGGCCCGGCAGGCCCTGTTCGCCATCGTCCAGGGCGGCATGTACGAGGACCTGCGCGAGCGCTCGCTGGAGCGGCTGGTGGAGATCGGCTTCGACGGCTACGCCCTCGGGGGCCTTTCCGTGGGCGAGCCGAAGGAGGACATGGAGCGCATCCTCGACCACATGGGCCATCGCCTGCCGGCCGACCGGCCGCGCTACCTGATGGGCGTGGGCACGCCCGAGGACATCGTGTTCTCGGTGTCGCGCGGCATCGACATGTTCGACTGCGTGATGCCGACGCGCAACGCGCGCCACGGCCTGCTGTTCACCTGGGCCGGCGACCTGCGCATCAAGAACGCGCGCTTCAAGGCGGACACCGGGCCGGTTGACCCGGAATGCGGCTGCTACACCTGCCGGCACTACAGCCGCGCCTACCTGCACCACCTGCAGCGCGCCGGGGAGATGCTGGGCGCGCGCCTCAACTCCCTCCACAACCTGCACTTCTACCAGGACTTCACCGCGCGCCTGCGCGAGGCCCTCGAACAGGGACGCTTCCAGGAATGGGCGCGCGAGTTCCTGGCGCGGCGCAGCGCCGGGGTGCCGCGCTAGACGCCTGCCACTGCCGCGCCCTCGCGGCGGTACAGCCACTTCAGGACGAAGGGCGGCAACAGGGTGGTGAGGGCGATGACGATGATCAGCCCGGCATAGACCTGGTTGTCGATGACGCCGCTCGCCCGCCCCAGCTCCGCGAAGATCAGGCCGACCTCGCCGCGCGGCACCATGGCGGTGCCGATGATCCAGCGTTTAGGCCAGGTCTCGCGTATGGCCAGGGCCCCCGCGAGCTTGCCCAGCACCGCGACCAGCAACAGGGCGCCGGAGAGCGTCCAGATGAAAGAGGAGCTCCAGTCCACCTCGCGCAGGTTCAGGGACAGGCCCACCACGACGAAGAAGATGGGCGTGAACAGGTGCGAGATCGGCTTCATCTTCTCCTCGACGCGGTGCGCGAAGTCCGGGTCGGCGTGCATGGCCACGCCCAGCGGCAGGAAGAAGCGCCGCGACAGGGCGAGGCCGGCGGCGAAGCCGCCGAGCAGCTCCGGCGCGCCGACCGCGTGCGCCAGCCAGGCAAAGAACAGCAGCAGCGAGACGATGCTGGTGGGCACCAGGCCCGGCACCTCGCTCACCGCGTCGAAGCGCTTGATGACCACGGCGAGCAGCTTGGCGACGGGGGCGGCGAGGACGAAGAACAGGGCGACGAAGAGGATCACCTTGCCGGCGCTGGCGAGGCTGACGCCGCCGCCGCTGGAGAACTCGTAGAGCAGGGCGAGCAGGATCACGCCGAGGACGTCGTCGAGCACCGCCGCGCCGAGCACGATCTGCCCCTCGGTGGACTTCTGGCGCCCGAGGTCGGAGAGCACGCGCACGGTGATGCCGATACTGGTGGCGGTGAGCGTGCCGCCCGCGAACAGTGCCGCGGTGAGGGGTAGCCCCAGCCCCCAGAAGGTGACGGCGAAGCCGAGCACGAAAGGCAGGACGAAGCCGGCGACCGCCACGGCGACCGACTTGGCGCCGGTGCGCACCAGGTCGTGCACGTCCGTCTCCAGACCCACCTCGAACAGCAGCAGGATGATGCCGATCTCGGCGAGCAGGCGGATCGTCTCGCCCGGTTCCATCCAGCCCAGCAGGCTGGGGCCCAGCACCACGCCCGCGAGCAGCTCGCCGATCACGGCGGGGGATTTCAGGCGCGTCGCCAGTTCCGCGAAGATGCGCGCGGCGAGCAGGACGAGGAGGAGTTGCAGGAGGAAGTCGCTGGAGTCCATGGTGCGCTCAGACACTCGGTGAGCAGACAAAAAAACAGGTGACCTGGGTCACCTGTATGAATATCGCAATCGCTTGCGATCGTCCTTTGCTCCACGCCGGCAAGCCGGCGCGCCGGAGACGACATGAAACATGCTCAAGATGGATATTAGGGAGCGACAACCTGTCTGTAATGTGTGGGGTAACGTAAGGGAAGCCCTTATTCGCCTGTGCCTGCCTTTGACCAGGCCTTCAGCCGCTCGGCCGCCCAGGTCTGGCCCCCCAGGCCGAAGGCGAGGGCCAGGGCGAAGACGATGCCGCCGAACAGGATGGCGAAGGCGATGGTCAGCAGCTGGGTGCCGATGGCCAGCTGCTCCAGGGCGATGAACAGGGCGAAGACCTGCACGGCGTATTCCACCCCCGTGCTGATGGTCAGCGCGGCCGGTACCTTCAGTCCGTGCAGCCAGGCGAAGGTCGCGCGGTTCATGAAGCGCGCCAGCAGGGTGCCGAAGATCAGGATGAGGACCGCGATGACGACGTGCGGTAGGTAGAGGGCGATGCGGTTGAACAGCGCGGCCACGCTGTCGAGCCCCAGGCTGTTGGCGACGGAGACCGTGACGACGAGCAGGACCATCCAGTACACGACGCCGGCGATGATGCCGGCCAGGGAGATCTCCACGCCGCCTTGCCTGAGCAGGGCCTCCAGGCCGGAGCGTTCGGCGATGCGGCGGAAGCCCAGCGTATCCAGCATGCGCCTGACGGCCGCCCGCAGCAGGCGCGCCAGCAGCCAGCCGGCCGACAGCAGCAGCAGGGCGGCGAACAGCTTGGGCAGGAACAGCGCGACCTGTGTCCAGGCCGTCTGCAGCGAGGCGAGGAAGAGATCGATCTGGGCTTGCATGGTTAGGCCCCTGAACGTTTGCGTACGTCGAAATGCGCGAGGCCGTGCTGCCTGAGCAGGTCGCCCATCGGCTGCAGCGCGGCGCGGTCCTCCCGCATGGGCAGGCTTTCGACCACCGGGCGCATGGCGCTGACGAGCTGCTCCAGGGCGACATCCGGCAGCTGTTCGAGCGCGGCCTTGAGCACGCCCTGGCCGTGTTCCGGCAGCTTGTCGGCGACCCGCTGCCCCGCCTCGGAGAGGAAGTGGTGGACCGGCGGGGCGTCGTCCTCGCCGCGGCAGACCACCAGGCCGCCGGCCATCAGGCCCTGCAGCAGTCCTTCGGCGGTGAGGCGGTGCACCGCCATCAGCTTCGCCAGGTCGACCACGCGCAGGCCGGGCGATTGCCGGAGTTCCCAGATGGCCCACAGCTGGGCGGGGGTCAGCCCCAGATGGGCCTCGGTCCACTCGGCGTGGCGGCGCACGGCATCCATGGTGACGCGGAACAGCTTGAGCGCGCCGCGGATCGTCTCCCTGCGCCAGGCGAGAGTGACGGAGGGGTCTTCTTGTCGGTCCATGCCGTGAGAGGTGAATTTGGCGTTTCGCATGGAACGGATTCTCGACGCCCACGCGTGCCGCCGGCATTGGCTGCCGCCCGTAAGGGGAGGCCATACACCCTTCGTGGGGGGTCACCCCTCCCGCGTGCCGCTGCTCAACACCATGCGCACCAGCTCCGGCAGGCTGCGCGCCTGCATCTTCTCCATCATGCGCGCCTTGAACACCTCGACGGTGCGCGGGCTGATCTCCAGCAGGGCGGCGATCTCGCGGTTGGGCTTGCCCGCCACGGTCAGGTCCATGACCTGGCGTTCGCGTTCCGAGAGGCGCGCCATGCGCGCGCCGATCTCCTCGGATTGCGCCTGCTCGGCGGACTGGCGTGCGTCGCGTGCCATGGCCTCGCGCACGGCGTCGATCAGCGCCGCCTCGGCGTAGGGCTTCTCCAGGAAGTCGACGGCGCCGGCCTTGAGCGCCGCGCGCGCCTGGGCGATGTCGCCATGGCCGGTGAGGAAGACGATGGGCAGGCGCGAGCCGCGTGCCTCCAGCTCGCCCTGCAGGGCCAGGCCGTCCATGCCGCCCATGCGCAGGTCGAGCAGCAGGCAGCCGCGCCAGTCCGCCTGCCAGGCCTCCAGGCAGGCCTCGGCGCTGGCGAAGGCGCGGCAGCGCCAGCCGCGGAAGTTGAGCATGAGGGCGAGCGAATCGCGCACCGCCTCGTCGTCGTCGACGATGTAGATCTGCGGTTCAGACATGGGTCAGGGGCAGCGTGAAGCAGAAACGGGTGGGAAAGGGACTGTCCAACCATAACTCACCGCCGTGCGCCTCGACCAGGGTGCGGCTGATCGCCAGGCCGAGACCCATGCCTTCCGGCTTGCTGGTGACGAAGGAGTCGAACAGGCGCTCGCGCAGCTCCGTGGCGATGCCCGGGCCGTTGTCCTGCACGCAGAAACGCAGCTGCCGCGCATCGCCGCGCGCGACGCTGATCGAGATGTGACGTTCGTCGAGCGGCAGGGCCTGGGGCTGTTCGAAGGACTCGATGGCGTTGATGAGCAGGTTGTGCAGCACCGTGCCGATCTGCACGCGGTCCGCCTTGAGGGCGGGCAGGCCGTCCAGGGGCGAGACGTCGATCTGGATGCCGCTGCGCTCCGCGCGCCGCCGTGCGGGCGCCAGGCCCTCCTCGATCAACTCGGCGACGCCGATGCGCTCCAGGCGCAGGCCGCCGCCGCGGAAGAACTCGCGCAGTCGGCGCACCACCTGGCCGGCGCGGCTGGACTCGCGGTCGATTTTCTCCAGGGTCTCGCCCAGCAGCGCCGCATGCTCGCCCGGCTCGGCGAGCATGGCGCGGGCGGCGCGGGCGTAGTTGGTGAGGGCGGAGAGCGGCTGGTTCAGCTCGTGCGCGAGCGCCTGCGTCATCTCGCCGGCGGCCGCCAGGCGCATGGCCTGGTTCAGCTCCGCCTCGCGGCGGTGCAGCTTCTCCTCCGCCGCGCGGCGCGCCGTCACGGTCATGCCGAGGAACAGGCCGGTGATCGCCAGGCCCAGCATCAGCATCTGGAACTCCACCACCGCCACCGAGCGCAGGCCGCGCCATTCCAGGATCGCGTTGAGGCCGATGTGCGTGAAGGCGAGGGCGACGGTGGCGCCCTGGATGCCGTGGTGCATGCAGACCCAGATGAGGGGCAGGAACAGCAGGTAGAAGAACTTGAACTCGTCCGTGTATTTGAGGCCGAAGATCACCGCCAGGGCGAGGACGATGGCGAGGCCCTGCAGCACCACCTGGCGGCTCGGCCGCCAGGCGAGCAGGGCCGCCCAGTCGCGGTCCGCGTGCACCAGCACCAGGGGCGTGACGATGAGGATGCGGATCAGCGCGCCGACCCAGTAGTTGACCAGGTCGGCGAGCCAGGCCCAGACGTGCGGCGCGGCCTCGGGGCTGCGCGAGAACACGTGCACCCCGGCGTCCAGCCAGGCCGCCAGCACGGCGGCGAGCAGGAACCAGGACAGGTCGCGCTGGCTGGACAGCCGCGCGTCGATCCGCAGGCCGTGCTTGAGCCAGGTGCTGAGCGCCAGCAGGCCGAGCATCAGCAGGGTGGAGGCCCACAGGGCCCCCAGCCAGGCGTCCGGCAGGCCGTAGACCGGCATGCCGATGAGGAAGGTGATGGCAATCAGCCAGGGCGCGTAGCGCGCGCCGTACAGCAGCAGGATGGCGAGCGACAGGCCGATCGGCGGCGTCCAGGGTGCCAGCGCCAGCGGCAGCACGGTCTGCGGGTTGCTCGCCGCGTCCAGAACCAGGCTGGCCAGGGCATAGGCGAGCAGGACCCGCCAGGAGACCTTCTCGGCGGGGGCGGGGCGGGGAGCGGAATGCTGCACGGGATCGGGGGAGGGGGGAGATGCCGGCCATTCTAAGACGGGCGGAAACACGGCTTGCACAATACCCAGTTAAAATGCACCGGTTTTATCCACCCTTGAATGCCCCCATCATGCTGATCTCCCCCGCCCACGCCGCCGACCCCGCCCAGCAGCCCGACCCGATCATGGGCTTCCTGCCCCTGGTGATCCTGTTCGTGCTGTTCTACTTCCTCATCATCCGCCCGCAGATGAAGCGCGCCAAGGACCAGAAGAAGATGCAGGAAGGCATCCAGAAGGGCGACGAGGTGGTCACCTCGGGCGGCCAGCTCGGCAAGGTGGTGAAGGTCAGCGAGCAATACATCACCCTGGACATCGGCGGTGGCACCGAGACCATCTTCCAGCGCGCCGCCGTGCAGGCCGTGCTGCCCAAGGGCACGATCAAGGATCTGTGAGGCGCAAGGCGTGAGGGGGGGTGACTCCCCCGCGCCCTTCCGTCTCACGCCCCACTCCTCTCGCCTCACGAAGCCATGAATCGCTATCCCTTCTGGAAATACCTCGTCGTCGGCGCGGCCCTGCTCGTCGCCTTTCTCTACACCCTGCCCAACTTCTACGGCGAGGTGCCGGCGGTGCAGGTGACGCCGGTGCGTACCACCGAGAAGGTCGACACGGCCCTCATGCAGCGCGTCGAGTCCGCCTTGCGCGGCGGTGGCGTGGCCACGCAGGGCGTGGCCCTGGACGGTCACAGCATCAAGGCCCGCTTCGCCGATACCGACACCCAGATCAAGGCCAAGGACCTGCTGCAGGCGAGCCTCGGCCAGGGCTACACGGTGGCGCTCAACCTCCTGCCCGCCTCGCCGGCCTGGCTCACCTCGATCGGCGCCCTGCCCATGTACCTGGGCCTGGACCTGCGCGGCGGGGTGCACTTCCTGCTGCAGGTGGACATGCCCAAGGCCCTGGAGAAGACGGCGGAGCGCTACCAGGGCGACATCCGCTCCCTGCTGCGCGAGAAGAAGGTGCGCTACGTCGGCATCGGCCGCGAGAAGGACGCGGTGTACGTGAAGTTCCGCGACGCCGCGCAGCGGGACGAGGCGCGCAAGGCGGTGGAGGAGGCCTATCCCGAGCTGGTGCTGGCGGACGGCCAGAGCGGCGAGGAGTACAGCCTCAACGCCACCCTGAGCAAGCAGGCGCAGGTGAAGACCCAGGAGTTCGCCCTGCAGCAGAACCTCACCACCCTGCGCAACCGCGTCAACGAGCTGGGCGTGGCCGAGCCGGTGATCCAGCAGCAGGGCATCGACCGTGTGGTGGTGCAGCTGCCGGGCGTGCAGGACACCGCCAAGGCGAAGGAGATCCTCGGCCGCACCGCCACCCTGGAGGTGCGCATGGTGGACGAGGAGCGCATGCAGGACCCCACCCAGGTGCAGGCCGCCCTGGCCGGCCAGGTGCCGTTCGGCGACGAGGTCTTCTATGAGCGCAACGGCATGCCGCTGCTGCTCAAGCGCGAGGTGGTGCTGACCGGCGAGTACATCACCGACGCGCAGCCCGGCTTCGACAGCCAGTCCAGCCAGGCCGCCGTGCACGTCAACCTGGACGGCCGCGGCGCGCGCATCTTCAAGGACGTGACGCGCGAGAACGTGGGCAAGCGCATGGCCATCCTGCTCATCGAGAAGGGCAAGAGCGAGGTGATCACCGCGCCGGTGATCCGCGAGGAGATCGGCGGCGGCCGTGTGCAGATCACCGGCATGGACTCGCCGCAGGAGGCCTCCGACGTCGCCCTGCTGCTGCGCGCCGGCGCCCTGGCCGCGCCCATGGAGATCGTCGAGGAGCGCACCGTCGGCCCCAGCCTGGGCGCGGACAACATCGAGAAGGGCTTCAACTCCACCCTCATCGGTTTTGCGCTGATCATGGTCTTCATGGTGGTGTACTACCAGTTCTTCGGCCTCATCTCCGTGCTGGCCCTGGCCACCAACATGTTCCTGCTGGTGGCGCTGCTGTCGATGCTGCAGGCGACCCTGACCCTGCCGGGCATCGCCGGTATCGCCCTGACGCTCGGCATGGCCATCGACGCGAACGTCATCATCGCCGAGCGCATCCGCGAGGAACTGCGCAACGGCATGTCGCCGCAGGCCGCGCTGGCTGCCGGCTACGAACGCGCCTGGGACACCATCCTGGACTCCAACATCACCACCCTGATCGCCGGCATCGCCCTGTTCTGGCTCGGCTCCGGCCCGGTGCGCGGTTTCGCGGTGGTGCTCTGCCTGGGCATCCTGACCTCCATGTTCAGCGCCGTGACGGTGTCGCGCGCCATGGTCAACCTCACCTACGGCCGGGCCAAGCGCCTGACCAAGGTCTCCATCTGAGGGCGCAAGTCATGATCGAACTGTTCCATCTCAAGCGCGACATCCCCTTCATGCGCTTCGCGCGCAGCACCATCTTCTTCTCTGTCGCCTTCATCGTCGCCTCCATCGCCCTGCTCGCCACCAAGGGCCTGAACCTGGGTGTCGACTTCACCGGCGGCACGGTGATGGAGATCGGCTATCCCGGCAAGGCGGCCGACGTGCACGGGATTCGCGAGACCCTGGCGCGCGCCGGCCATGCCGACGCCCAGGTGCAGAACTTCGGCACCGCCAGCGAGGTGCTGGTGCGCCTGCCGGTGAAGGCGGGCGTCACCTCCGCGCAGCTCTCCGAGAAGGTGCTGGGGATCCTCAAGGTGGCCGATCCCTCGGTGCAGCTGCGCCGCGTCGAGTTCGTCGGCCCGCAGGTCGGCAAGGAACTGCTCGAGGACGGTTCCCTGGCCCTGCTGGTGGTGTCCCTCGGTATCGCCGTCTATCTGGCGCTGCGCTTCGAGTGGCGCATGGCAGCGGGTGCCATCTTCGCCACCGCGCACGACATCTTCATCGTCCTCGGCGTCTGGTCGCTGTTCCAGTGGGAGTTCTCGCTCACCGTCCTGGCGGCGGTGCTGGCCATCCTCGGCTACTCCGTCAACGACACCGTGGTGGTGTTCGACCGGATCCGCGAGAACTTCAAGAAGACCCGCATGACCGACGTCGCGGCGATCATGGACAACGCCAAGACCGCCACCCTGTCGCGTACCGTCATCACCAGCGGCACCACCTCGCTGATGGTGCTGGCGATGCTGTTCCTCGGCGGCGAGGTGCTGTACGGCTTCGCCCTCTGCCTGATCATCGGCATCGCCGTGGGCACCTATTCCTCCGTGCTGGTGGCCAGCCCCATCACCATGTGGCTGGGGGTCTCGCGCGAGGACTTCATCAAGCCGGTGAAGCCCGAGTCCGGCGCCATGGTCTGACCTTTTTCCGGGAGTCCGTCATGCGTCTCATCGCCCTGCTTGCCGCCTGTGCCTTCAGCACCGCCGCCGCCGCGGCCAACGTCATCGTCGACCGCGCCATCCCCGGCTTCGCCTCGCCCGAGAGCGTGGCGGTGGCGGGGGACGACGTGTTCGTCTCCAACCTGGGCGTGAAGCTGGAGCCCATGGAGAAGGACGGCGACGGCTTCATCTCGCGCCTGGACCGCCAGGGCAACGTCAAGGCCCTGCGCTGGGCCGACAAGCTGAACGGCCCCAAGGGCCTGCTGGTCCTGCAGGGCGTGGTCTACGTGGCGGACATCGACCGCGTGCTGGGTTTCCGCGTGCGCGACGGCAAGCAGGTGTTCGACCTCGACCTCTCGGCCACCGGCGCCCGCTTCCTCAACGCCCTGGCGCGCCACGACAACCGCACCCTCCTGGTTTCCGCCACCGACCTCAACAAGGTGTTCAGCATCGACCTGATGGCGAAGAAGTATGCCGAGCTGGCCTTCGACACCCCGCTCAAGGGCCCCAACGGCCTCAAGCGCATGGGCAGCCGCCTGATCGTCGTCGAGTGGGGCACCGACGGCCAGGCCAACGGTGCGGTCAAGACCTTCCGCCTGGAGGGCATGTCCGCGAAGCTGGACAAGGAGTACAAGCCCGAGCCGGCCGGCTACTTCGACGGCGTCGTGGACATCGGCGCCAACCGCTGGCTGGTCTCCAACTGGGTGAAGTTCGAGCCCGCCGGCCTGCTGCAGGTGCTGGACACCCGCACCGGCCAGATCGGCGTCGCCAACGACAAGCTGCCGATCGCCGGCCCCGCCGACATCTGCCTCGACGACCAGGGCAAGCTCTGGGTGCCGGGCATGATGGAGGGCAAGGTCTATCGCATGACGTTGCGGCGCTGAGCGGACGCCGCCCCATGGAGCTGCTCGCCCAGTTCGTCGACATCGTCCTGCACCTGGACAAGCATCTCGCCCTGCTGGTGCAGAGCTACGGCGTGTGGGTCTACGCCATCCTGTTCGCCATCATCTTCATGGAGACGGGCTTCGTCGTGACGCCCTTCCTGCCGGGCGATTCCCTGCTGTTCGTGGCCGGGGCGGTGGCGGCGGCGGGCGGCATGGACCCGGTGGTGCTCTCGGGGGTGCTGATCGTCGCGGCGCTGTGCGGCGACAACGTCAACTACTGGATCGGCCGCTTCCTCGGCCCCAAGGTGTTCCAGTTCGAGGGCAGCCGCTTCCTCAAGCGCGAGAACCTGGACCGCACCCACGCCTTCATGGAGCGGCATGGCCCGAAGGCCATCATCATCGCCCGCTTCGTGCCGCTGGTGCGCACCTTCGTGCCCTTCGTCTGCGGCATCGGTCGCCTGACCTACGCGCGTTTCCTCGCCTTCTCCGTGCTGGGGGCCCTGCTGTGGGTGGGCCTGCTGGTGCCGGCGGGCTACTTCTTCGGCAACCTCGCCGTGGTCAAGAACAACCTGTCCCTGGTGATCCTGGGCATCGTCTTCCTCTCCGTCCTGCCGGGCCTCCTCGAGTTCCTGCGCCACCGCCGCGCCGCCGCCTGAGGGCACGACGCGTTAGTTTTTGGCTATGGATCCCATAGCCAAAACATATTTCACAAAGCCGCCGGCCCTTCCAAGAATGCAATCACCCCCCGGGGTGATTGTCCCTGACCACACAAGGAGGAGTGCCACCATGCAACTGAAAGGTTCCAAAACCGAGGCCCACCTGAAGGCCGCGTTCGCGGGCGAGTCGCAGGCCAACCGCCGTTACCTGTACTTCGCCTCCAAGGCCGACGTCGAGGGCTACAACGACGTGGCCGCCCTGTTCCGTTCCACCGCCGAGGGCGAGACCGGCCACGCGCACGGCCACCTGGAGTATCTGGAGCAGTGCGGCGATCCCGCCACCGGCATGCCCTTCGGCGCCACCGCCGACAACCTGAAGACCGCCGTCGCCGGCGAGACCCACGAGTACACCGACATGTACCCGGGCATGGCCAAGGACGCGCGCGAGGAAGGCTTCGACGAGATCGCCGACTGGTTCGAGACCCTGGCCAAGGCCGAGCGCTCGCACGCCAACCGCTATCAGAAGGCCCTGAACGAACTGGGCTCCTGATGTTCTCCCCCTCCCCCTCGAGGGGGGAGGGCCAGGCAAAGGGTGAGGGCGGCGCCGCCGCCCTTGTCCAACCGATCTCGAATCAAGGACCCGACATGGCCACCCCGATCCGCGAAGGCAACCTGGAAGCCCCCACCCGCCACCCGCTCGATTGGCAAAACCCCGATTTCCACGATGAGGCCGCCCTGTTCCAGGAGATGGAACGGGTGTTCGACATCTGCCACGGCTGCCGCCGCTGCGTGTCGCTGTGCCAGTCCTTTCCCACCCTGTTCGACCTGGTGGACGCCTCCGCGTCCATGGAGGTCGAGGGGGTCGCGAAGACGGATTACTGGAAGGTGGTCGAGCACTGCTACCTCTGCGACCTCTGCTACATGACCAAGTGTCCCTACGTGCCACCGCACGAGTGGAACCTCGACTTTCCGCACCTGATGCTGCGTGCCAAGGCGGTGCACTTCAAGAATCACGGCGCCAGGCTGCGCGACAAGGTGCTGACCAGCACCGACGCGGTCGGCGCCTTCGCCGGCATTCCCGTGGTGGCGCAGGTGGTCAACGCGGTGAACCGGGTCGGCCCGGCGCGCAAGGCCCTGGAAGCCGTGGCGGAAATTTCCGCCGAGGCCTGGCTGCCCGAGTTTTCCAGCCATCCCCTGCGCAGCCGCCTGAAGAAGCTGCCCGCTGCCACCCCCGGCGAGGCTGCGGGCGAGACCAAGGGCAAGATCGCCCTGTTCGCCACCTGCTACATGAACCGCAACGAACCCGGGCCCGGCGAGGACCTGGCGGCGGTATTCGAGCACAACGGCATCCCCGTCACCCTGGCGGAGAAGGAGCGCTGCTGCGGTATGCCCAAGCTGGAACTGGGCGACCTGGAGTCCGTGCGCCAGGCCAAGGAGGCCAATATTCCCGTCCTGGCCAGGCTGGTGGACGAGGGCTGGGACCTCACCGCCCTGATCCCCTCCTGCGTGCTCATGTTCAAGCAGGAACTGCCGCTCATGTTCCCCGACGACCCGGACGTGCGTAAGGTGAAGGAGGCCTTCTACGACCCCTTCGAGTACCTGATGCTGCGCTACAAGGCGGGTAAGCTGAATACCGACTTCAAGCAGCCGCTGGGCAAGGTGGCCTATCACGCCGCCTGCCACCAGCGCGTGCAGAACATCGGCCCCAAGACCAAGGAGACCCTGTCCCTGGTACCCGGTACGGAGATCGAGTTCATCGAGCGCTGTTCCGGCCACGACGGCACCTATGCGGTGAAGAAGGAGTTCCACCAGTACGCCATGAAGATCGTGAAGCCCGTGGTGAACCGGGTGAATCAGGCAAAGCCGGACCACTACGGCAGCGACTGCGCCATGGCCGGTCACCACATCGCCCATGCGCGAGGCGACGGCAGCCGGCCGGAACACCCCATCACCCTGCTGCGCAGGGCCTACGGCATCTGACGGAGCACGACATGGAAAAGCTGAGCCACGAAAGCCTCTACAGCCTGGAGCAATACGCACGCGTGCGCCCCGAGTTCCGCGCCCGCGTCATCGCCCACAAGAAGAACCGCCGCGTCGCCCTCGGCGAGCACGCCGCGCTCTACTTCGAGGACGCGCTGACCATGCAGTACCAGGTGCAGGAGATGCTGCGCCTGGAACGCATGTTCGAGCCGGAGCCGATACAGGAGGAGCTGGACGTCTACAACCCGCTGATCCCGGACGGCGGCAACTGGAAGGCCACCTTCATGGTGGAGTATCCGGACGAGCGTGAGCGCCGCGCCGCCCTGGCGCGCCTGATCGGCATCGAGGAGGCGGTGTGGGTGCGGGTGGACGGCTTCGACAAGGTCCGCCCCGTGTGCAACGAGGACCTCGACCGCAGCGCCCAGGACAAGACCGCCTCCATCCACTTCATGCGCTTCGAGCTGACGCCGGCGATGCGCGCGGCGGTGAAGGCGGGGGCAGGCATCGCCGCCGGCATCGACCACGCCGAGTACGCGGTGGCAGTGCAGGTGCCGGCCGCGGTGCGTGATTCCCTGGCGGGCGACCTGGACTGAGCGCCGGGCGGGCGCGCTATCATGCGTGCCTGTTCCGGAGACCCGCATGCGTTACCTCACCGCCATCCTCGTCTGCCTGTTGGGCACCCCCGCCTTCGCCGATTCCCAGGCCACGGTCTGGGGAGACAGTTACAAGATGGGCAACTTCGAATACGACTTCGACGAGAACACCAAGGCGTGGCAGGAGATCCAGGCGCAGCTGCCGCCCTATCCGAAGGCGGGCGACCTGGTCGAGTTCACGGTCTCTCCCACTGCCAGCAACCGCTATTACATCGACTTCAACTCCATCAACCTCGGTGGCGACGGCGTGGCGCGCTACAGCATGCTGATCAGGAGCCCCGCCGGCGCCGAGACCGTGAGCTTCGAGGGCATGCGCTGCGAGACCGGCGAGCGCAAGCTCTACGCCTTCGGCCACGCGGACGGCAAGGGTGGCGGCACATGGTCGCGCAACCGCTATGCGAAATGGGAGCCCATCCCGGTGCGCCAGGCCACCAGCCACCAGCGCGAACTGTTCTTCCACTACCTCTGCTCGGTGGACACCGTGGGCGATCTGAAGAAGATCCAGTACGCCGTGAAGCATGGCGGCGTGCGCCACGCCGTCGAGTAAGCCCGCCGCGCATCGGCTACAATCCCGCCCGCTTCAGGTGCCCCTCGCAGGAGGGGTGAAACGGGAAACAGGTGCGGGAATCCCCCAATGCCTGTGCTGCCCCCGCAACGGTAAGCGCTCAAAGGTCCTCCACTGGCCACTGTCCTCGGACGGGAAGGCGGAAGACCGGGGTCGAACGGCCCCAGGCGCGAGCCCGGAGACCGGCCTGCGGCAGGATGCGGGCCGCGGGAGGCGGTTACGGAGAAACCGGTTGCGACAACCTTTTTCGGCCCGCTTTTTTTGGCCTTCCCTGCGGGGACGCTGGGAACGAAAAAGGACCCCCCTCCATGCAACGCACCCCCCTGGCCGCGCTCATCGCCGGCCTCTTCAGCCTGCCTGTCCAGGCGCAAGACCCCACCCTGCTCGACGAGATCGTCGTCACCGCGACGCGTGTCCCGACTGCGGATATCGCCGCGCCCTATGCCTCCGAGGTGCACACGCGCAGGCAGATCGAGAAATCCGCCGCCACCACCGTGTACGACTATCTGGCGCAGCACACCTCCGTCGTGGTGATGCCCAGCTACGGCAATCGCTTCACGCCCAAGATCGATATGCGTGGCTACGGCATCGGCGACGGTTATCAGAATATCGTCGTCACCCTGGACGGGCGGCGCCTCAACAACATCGACATGGCACCGCAACTGCTTGGTGCAATCCCGCTTGGCGACATCGAGCGCATCGAGATCACGCGTGGCAGCGGGTCGGTCATGTTCGGCGACGGCGCCACCGCCGGTTCCATCCAGATCTATACCCGCCAACATACCGGCGTGGCCGTGCAGATCGCGGCGGGCAACCATGGCATGCGGGGCGCGACGGTGAGCGCGGGCGCGGCGGGAGAACGCGTGGACGTGTCGGCCAGCGCGGAGTACCAGGGCCTGGATGGCTACAGCGATCCGGATGTGACCGGCCATCGTGACGCGGCGAGCAACCGTACCTGGCGCGGTGGCCTCGGCCTGCGTCCGGTCGAGCGGCTGAAGCTGGATCTGGAAGCGGCCAGCACGCGCATCGATACCCGCTACCCTGGCGCGCTGAGCCAGGCGGCGTTCCACACTAACCCGGCGCAGAACGGCGGCAATACCTACACGTACCAGAAATTCGCCAGCGACGTTTGGCTGCTCGGGGCTGAGCTTGAGCTGAGCAAGACGCTCAAGCTCAGCGCCCGCCACAGCAATGAGGACAAGCTGTCCAACTATGTTTCGTACTCATCCCTGTCGAATTACGACTACAGCGTTGATGATCTGGCCTTGCAGTACCGTGGTCAGGCGCTCGACCTGACCGCAGGCGTGCAGACCTTCGATGGCACCCGTATCGGTTCCTTCGACCGGACCAGCAAGACCAATACCGGCTGGTATGCACAGGGGCAGTACCGCCAGGATCGCCTCACCCTCTCCGCGGGAGCGCGTACGGAGCGGGTCGAATACGCATACGTGCCCAACAGTGGCACAGCGTTGCATGCCCGCCACGATCTCACGGCCTGGGATGTGGGGGTGAATCGCCAACTGGATGATCGACTGTCCGTGTTCGCGAACTACAACCAGGCCTTCCAGGCACCGGACATCGACCGCTTCTTCACCTACGGTTCCTTCAATGCCTTCATTCAGCCGGCGCGCAGCCGCACCCTCAACCTCGGGGTGAACCATGTCGACGCGCGGAATCGCTTCAAGGCCGACGTCTTCTACGGCAAGCTGAAGAACGAGATCTACTACTACAGCACCGGCAACTGGGCGACCAGTTACAACACCAATATCGACAAGTCGCACAAGTACGGCCTGGAGATGCAGGACACGTGGCGGATCTCGGAGGTCTTGAGCGGTTCTCTCAACTACACCTACACGCGCGCCATCATCGACCGCGAGGATTCAGGTGGCGGCTCCTACAACGGCAAGGACTTGCCGGGCGTGTCTCGGCATGGCGTCGTCCTCGGCCTGGCGTATTCGCCCAGCAAGAATGCCAGCCTGAACCTGACCCATGCCTGGCGCAGCACCGCATGGGCGGCAGAGGATTTCGACAACAACAACGCGCAGAAGCAGGCCGCCTACCAGTCCACGGATGTCGCCTATCGCTATCGCCATCGCAATCTGGAGTGGTTCGCCAGTGTGGAGAACCTGTTCGAGCACAAGAACGGGCTTTGGATCCTCGACGATGTCGTTTATCCGGTGAACTTCACCCGCAACTGGCGTGTGGGTGTGAAGGCGGTCTTCTAACCCCATGCCGGGCAGACGCCGCGCCCTGCTCGTCCTGGCCCTGCTGCTGTGCCTGGCGGCGGCCGGCGTGCTGGCGGCGCTGGCCGCCGGCAGCCTCGCCCTCGCCCCGGCGGAGGTGTGGGCGGTGCTGCTCGGCGGCGGCGACGCCATGGCGCGCGAGGTGGTGCTGGGCCTGCGCCTGCCGCGCGCCCTCGCGGCCTTCGCCGGCGGCGGCCTGCTCGCCCTAGCTGGCGCGCTGATGCAGATCCTGCTGCGCAACCCGCTCGCCGATCCCTACGTCCTGGGGATCTCCGGCGGCGCCGCGGTGGGGGCGCTGGCGGCCATGCTGCTGGGCGCCGGCGCCGTCCTGGGCATGCAGGCGGCGGCCTTCCTCGGCGCCCTCGCGGCGATGGCCCTGGTGTTCGGCCTTGCGCGCGGCGACGGCAGCTGGGCGCAGTCGCGCCTTCTGCTCACCGGTGTGATCGTCGCCGCCGGCTGCGGCGCGGCAGTGGCGCTCATGCTCTCGCTCGCGCCGGAGCGGCAGCTGCGCGGCATGTTGTTCTGGCTGATGGGCGACGCGGCGCAGGCCGGCGACCCCCTGCCCGTGCTCGCGGTCCTGGGCGCCGGCCTCGCCGTGGCCCTGTACTTCGCGCGCGATCTCAATCTGCTCACGCGCGGCCCCCTGCTCGCCGCCACCCTGGGCGCCGACGTCGCGCGCCTGCGCCTGCTGCTCTACTTCCTCGCCTCGCTGCTCACCGCCGCCGCCGTCACCAGCGTCGGCAGCGTCGGCTTCGTCGGCCTGGTGGTGCCGCACCTGGTACGCCTGGCGCTGGGCAACGACCAACGCCTGCTGCTGCCCGCCGCGGCGCTGGCGGGCGGGGCATTGCTGGTGCTCGCCGACACCCTGGCGCGCGTCCTCGTGGCGCCGCAGCAGCTGCCGGTGGGCGTGCTCACGGCCTTGCTCGGCGTACCGGTGTTCCTGTTCCTGATGGCGCGCGCGCCGCGGGGGGGGCAGGCGTGATCCTGGCGACGCGCGCCTTGTCCGTCGCCATCGCTGGCCGCCAGGTGGTGCGCGGGCTCGATCTCGCCCTCGGGCCGGGCGCGCGCCTCGCCATCCTGGGGCGCAACGGTGTGGGCAAGACCACCCTGCTGCACACCCTGGCCGGCCTGGCGGCGCCGGCGGCGGGCGAGGTCCTGCTGCGCGGCGCCACCTATGCCGAGCTGGGCCCGCGCCGCGCGGCGCGGCGGCGCGGCCTGCTGCCGCAGCACGTGGGCGACGCCTTCGCCGCGAGCGTGATGGAGACCGTCCTGGCGGGGCGCCATCCCCACCTCTCGCGCTGGGACTGGGAGGGCGAGGCGGACGTGGCCCTGGCGCGCGAGGCGCTGGCGGAGGTGGGGCTGGCCGGGCTGGAGGCGCGCGGCCTGCACACCCTCTCGGGCGGCGAGCGGCAGCGCGTGGCGCTCGCCGCCCTGCTGGCGCAGCGGCCCGATCTGTACCTGCTCGACGAACCCCTGGCGCACCTCGACCTCAACCACCAGCTGGCGGTCCTGGAGCTGTTCGGCCGGCGCGCGCGCGCGGAGGGGGCGGCCGTGGTGATGGTCCTGCATGACGTCAACCTGGCGGCGCGCTATTGCGACCAGGCCCTGCTGCTCTATGACGATGGCACGCATGCCCTGGGTCCCTGCGCCGAGGTGCTGGACGCCGCCGCACTCGGCCGCCTCTACGGCCATCCTCTGCGTGAGCTGCGCGACGGCGAGGGGCGCTGGTTCGTGCCGGAGTGGCCGGAATGAGAGGCTCAGCGCCGCGCGCGTGCCGTGTCGAGGTGCCGGCAGAGCCGTTCCGCGCCGTCGAGCAGGCGCGGCGAGGCGCGTTGCATCAGGTCTGCCGGCACGAAGAACAGATTGCCCCGCGCCACCGCCTTCAGCCTCGTCCAGCGACGCCAGCCTTCCAGGCCGACCGGCGTGTCGCGCCCCATGCCGCTGGCGACGATGGCCTCGGGGTCGGCGGCGAGCACCGCCTCGACACTAACCGCGGGGGCGAGGCCGGGCAGCGCCTCGAACACGTTGCGGCCGCCGCACAGGCGGATCGCCTCGTTGATGATCTGGCCGCCGCCCACGGTCAGCAGCGGCTGATGCCAGACCTGGTAGAACACGCTCACCGGCGCCTGCCCGGCGTGGCGCTGGCGCAGCGCCGCGAGACGCTCACGAAAGCGCGCGGCGGCCGCGCCGGCGGCGGTTTCCGTGCCGGCCAGCCGCCCCAGCTGCTCGATGCCGGCGGGGATGTCCCCCAGCCGGTCCTGCTGCATCTGGAACACGGTGAGGCCGAGGCCGCGCAGGCGCTCGACCACCGCGGCCGGGGTGCCCCCGGCCCAGGCGAGCACCAGGTCGGGCCGGCGCGCGACGATGCCCTCCAGGTCGGGGAGGGCATAGCCGCCGACGCGGGGGATGCGTCTGGCCGCCTCGGGGTGGTCGCTGTACTCGACCACGCCCACCAGGCGGTCGCCCGCTCCGGCGGCGAACAGGTTCTCCGTGAGGTGCGGCGCCAGGCTGACGATGCGCCGCGCCGGCGCGGCGAGGCGGATCGTCGCGCCCGTCGCGTCGCGCACCGTCAGCTCGGCGCACGCGGCGGGGAGGGGGGCGAGCAGCAGGATCGCCGTCAGGAGAAGGAGGCGCGTCATGGGGCCGGCGTCGTGAAGGGGAGGCGGCATTTTAGGGCAAGGCGTGTGCCGGGGAGGTGCGCATGAGCGCGCGCGTGCTCATGGTGCAGGGTTGCACTTCGGACGCCGGCAAGAGCGCCCTGGTCACCGCGCTCGGGCGCTGGCTGGCGCGGCGCGGCGTGCGCGTGGCGCCGTTCAAGCCGCAGAACATGGCGCTCAACAGCGCCGTCGCCGAGGACGGCGGCGAGATCGGCCGTGCCCAGGCTGTGCAGGCGCAGGCCTGCCGGGTGGCACCGCGCAGCGACATGAACCCGGTGTTGCTGAAGCCCAACTCCGACACCGGTTGCCAGGTCATCATCCAGGGCCGCGCCCTGAGCAACATGGAGGCGCAGGACTATCACGCCTACAAGCCGCGTGCCCGCGCGGCGGTGCTGGAGTCTTTCGCGCGCCTCGCCGCCGGCTACCAGGCGGTGGTGGTGGAGGGCGCGGGCAGCCCCGCGGAGATCAACCTGCGCGCGGGCGACATCGCCAACATGGGCTTCGCCGAGGCGGTCGACTGCCCGGTGATCCTGGTCGCGGACATCGACCGCGGCGGCGTGTTCGCGCACCTGGTCGGCACGCTTGCCTTGCTCTCCGAGTCCGAGCGGGCACGGGTGAAGGGCTTCGTCATCAACCGCTTCCGCGGCGACATCGCCCTGTTGCAACCGGGGCTGGAGTGGCTGGAGCGCGAGACCGGCAAGCCGGTGCTGGGTGTGCTGCCCTACCTGCACGGCCTGCACCTGGAGGCGGAGGACGCGATACCGCTCCCTCCCCCTCCGGACGAAGGGGGGCGATTGCGCGTCATCGTGCCGGTCCTGCCGCGCATCGCCAACCACACCGACTTCGACGCCCTGCGCCTGCATCCCGGCCTCGACTTCCGCTTCGTCGCGCCGCAGGAACCCATGCCCGCGGCGGACCTGGTGATCCTGCCGGGGTCCAAGTCGGTGCGCGCCGATCTCGCGCACCTGCGCGCTTGCGGCTGGGAGGCGCAGCTGCAACGCCACCTGCGCTACGGCGGGCGGGTGCTGGGCATCTGCGGCGGCTTCCAGATGCTGGGCCGGGCCATCCACGACCCATTGGGTCTGGAGGGCGCGGCCGGGTCGAGCCCGGGGCTGGGCTGGCTGGACATGGAGACCACGCTGGCGCCGGAGAAGCAGTTGCGCAACGTCTCCGGCCGCCTGGTCCTGGGCGATGCCCCGGTGCGCGGCTATGAGATCCACGCCGGCGTCAGCCGGGGCCTCGCCCTCGCCGCGCCCCTGGTCCGCGACTGCCGCGCGGACGCCTCCGGGACGCGCTACGAGGATGGGGCCGTGTCCGGCGATGGCGCGATAGCGGGCACTTACCTGCACGGCCTCTTCGACCACCCCGTCGCCCTGCGTGCAATGCTGGCCTGGGCCGGCATCGGCGCGCAACCGAGCGGGCTCGGGGCGCCGGACATCCAGGCCGTGCGCGAGGCGGCGATCGAGCGCCTGGCCGACGCCGTGGAACAATGCCTGGACACCGGGCGACTCCTGGAGTGGCTGACATGAACCGTGGCGAAGCCATGCACACCCTCATCCTGGGCGGGGCCCGTTCCGGCAAGAGCCGCCATGCGCAGGGCCTTGCCGAGGCCTGCGGCCTGCCGGTGACGGTGATCGCCACCGGCACCGCCCGTGACGCCGAGATGGCCGCGCGCATCGCCCGCCACCGCGCGGACCGGCCGCCCCACTGGCACACCGTGGAGGTGCCCCTGCACCTGGCCGGGGCCTTGCGCGCGGTGGCGCGTCCCGGACACTGCGTGGTGGTGGACTGCCTCACGCTCTGGCTCATGAACCTGCTGGAGGCCGGCGAGGCGGCGTTCGCAGAGGAACGCGCGCGCCTTCTCGATATCCTGCCCGGCCTGCCTGGACAGGTCATCCTGGTGGCGAACGAGGTGGGCATGGGCGTGGTGCCCATGGGTGAATTGACGCGGCGCTTCGTCGACGAGGCGGGACACCTGAACCAGGCGGTCGCCGCGCAGGTGGGCCGGGTGGTGCTGGTCGCCGCCGGTCTGCCCCTGGTCTTGAAGGGAGAACGGTGATGCACGAGGCATGGTGGCGTGGCGCGGTCGTCACGCCGGACGAGGCGGCGCGGGATGCGGCCAGCGCGCGCCAGACACGGCTGACCAAACCGCCTGGCAGCCTGGGGCGCCTGGAGGCGCTGGCGGTCCGGCTCGCCGCCCTGCAGGGGCGGCCGCGACCGCGCCTGGAGCGGCCCTGGATCAGCGTGTTCGCCGGTGACCACGGCGTGGTGGAGGAGGGCGTGGCCGCCTACCCGCAGGCGGTGACGCAGCAGATGCTCGCCAACTTCGTGGGCGGTGGCGCCGCCATCGCGGTGCTGGCGCGCGAAGTGGGCGCTCACCTGGAGGTGGTGGACGCGGGCAGCCTGGCCGCCGCGCCCATCCCCGGCGTGGTCTGGGGCAAGGCCGGCTTCGGCACCGCCAACCTGGCGCGCGGGCCGGCGATGAACGCGGTGCAGTTGGAACAGGCGCTCGACCTTGGCCGCCAGGCCGTGCAGCGGGCGGGCGCGGCAGGTGCAGACCTGTTCCTCGGCGGCGAGATGGGCATTGGCAACAGCACCGCGGCGGCGGCCCTCGCCTGCGCCCTGCTGGGCGTGCCCGGCGGCACGCTGGCCGGCCCCGGCACCGGCCTGGACGCCGCCGGCGTGGCGCACAAGGCGGCGGTGATCGACCGCGCCCTGGCGCTGCACGGCCTGCTCCCTCCTCCCGCGGGGGAGGGCCGGGGTGAGGGAGCGGCGGCGGATGGGACGAATGGCGTCGCGGCCCACACCGCCCTGATCTGTCTTGGCGGCTACGAGATCGCCGCGTTGGCTGGCGCTTACATCGCATGCGCGCAGTCCGGCGTGCCGGCCCTGGTGGACGGCTTCATCGCCGGCAGCGCCGCGCTCGCCGCCTGCCGCCTCAACCCCGGCACGCGCGACTGGCTGCTGTTCAGCCATGCCTCGGCGGAGCCGGGTCACCGGCGGGTCATGGAGGCCCTTGAGGCGCGGCCGTTGCTCGACCTGGACCTGCGCCTGGGCGAGGGCAGCGGCGCAGCGCTTGCCGTGCCCCTGCTGCGCCTGGCCTGCGCCCTGCACGACGGCATGGCGACCTTCGAAGAGGCGGGCGTCAGTGCTGCCGCCTGAGGCCACCCTGGTGACGGTGTTGCGCCACGGCGCGGTGGCGGGGCGCGCGCACGTCTTGCGCGGTGCCCTAGACGAGCCGCTGGCGGAGACGGGGTGGACGCAGATGCATGAGGTGCTGCGGGCCCTGCCGGGCAGGCGACCGGTCGACGCTGTCGCCACCTCGCCCTTGCGACGCTGCCGCGCCTTCGCCGAGACCTGGGCCGGCGAGCGGGGGCTGGCCCCGCTCGTGATCGATGCCTTCCGCGAGCGCGCCTTCGGCGCCTGGGAGGGCATGACCCCGGCGGAGGCGGAAGCGGCCGACCCCGCTGCCTATCGCGTCTTCCAGGCCGCCGGGCGGGATGCCGCCGCGCCGGGTGGCGAGCACGCGCAGGCCCTGCGGGAGCGTGTCGCGGCGGCCTGGGCGGCGTGGTTGGCGGACGCACAGGGCGGCCACCGCCTGCTGGTGACGCATGCGGGGGTGATGCGCGCCCTGCTGGTGGAGTTGCTCGGGCTCCCGTTCAGTCACGTCTACCGCCTCGCCCTGCCGGAGGCGGCGCATTTCCAGGTCTCCGTGCTGGCCGGCGAACCGGCGGTGCTGCTCAACCTCAACCCATGCGCGGCCTGATCCTCGCCGTCCAGTTCCTCACCCGCCTGCCCACGCCGGCGCTGGCGGGTTTCCAGGCGCGCGAGCTGGCGGCGGCGGTGGTCTGGTTCCCGCTCGTCGGCCTGTTGCTGGGGGTGTGCCTGGCGGCGGCGGTGTGGCTGGGCAACCGGGTCGATCCCTGGCTGGCGGCACTGCTCGGCCTGCTGGTCTGGGTGGGGCTGACCGGGGCGCTGCACCTCGACGGCCTGGCCGACCTGGCCGACGCCCTCGGCGCCTCGCACCGCGATCCGCAACGCTTCCTGGCGGTGCTCGCGGACCCGCACGTCGGCGTGTTCGGCGTCGTGGCGGTGGTGATGCAGCTTGCCGCCAAGCTGATCCTGCTGATGCTCGCGGCGCGCGCGCAGGCCTACTGGCTGCTGATCTTCGTCCCCGCCTGGGCGCGTCTGGGGGTGCTGTGGTGGTCCGGCCTGCCGCCGCTCAAACCGGGGCTGGGCGAGCGTTTCGCCTGGCGCGCGCAGGGGTGGGCGGCCTGGGGCTGGCTGGCGCTGCTGTCACTGGGGTGTGTGGCGGCGCCTGCCCTGCTGCCGGCCCCCCTGCTGCTGTTCGCCTGGCACCAGTTCCTGCGCCGCCGCCTCGGCGGCATGACTGGCGACGCCCTGGGCGCGGGCGTCGAGGTGGTGGAGGGGTTCGCCCTCCTGCTCGGCGTGGCCTTGCTGGCTACGCGGCTTCCGCTGGGTTGACCTTGCGCGCGCGCTTGGCCTCATACATGCGCGTGTCGGCCACCTTGAGCAGCTGTGCCAGGGTCTCGCCGTCCTGCGGATAGAGGACGCAGCCGACGCTGCCCTGGGGTGTGATCGGCACGCCTTCCAGCACCGCCGGCGTGGTGAATTCGGCCTGCAGTTTCTGCTTCAGCGCGTTGCACTGCTCGGCGTTTTCCAGGCCGGTGAGGAGGATGGCGAACTCGTCGCCACCCAGGCGCGCGACCGTATCCGATGCGCGCACCGCGTGGCCGAGGCGGCGCGCCACCTCGCGCAGCAGGGCGTCGCCCACGTCGTGGCCGTGGATGTCGTTGACCTGCTTGAAGTCGTCCAGGTCGATGTACATGAGGCCGAGCATGAAGCCTTCCTGCGCCGCGTGCGTCAGGGCCTCGGCGACGCGGTGGTGGAACAGCGCACGGTTCGCCAAGCCGGTCAGGTTGTCGTGGGTGGCCTCGTGTTGCAGGCGCTGCCCCACCTCCTCCAGGTCGGACATCTGCTGCCAGATCGTGTCGGTGTGGCGGTAGAGCAGACGCCGCGTGGCGTAGGCGATGAACATCGCCAGGACGAGCAGCACGCCGCCGAGGGCGATGTGCACGCGCACCGCCTGGCGCGTGGCGGCCTGGGTGGCGATCAGCGCCTCCTCCACCTCGTTCCGTTCGTGGTGGCGCAGCGCCTCGACGATGTTGGCCATGCGCAGGTTGAGCGGACGCAGTTCGCTGGCGATGAGGGCGTGGGCCTCGCGGGTCCTGCCGCGCGCCGCCAGGTCGGCGATCTCCTCCTGCAGGACGATGATCTGCTCGACCAGGGGATCCTGTTCGCGCAGGCTGTCCTTCTCGAACCCGTCCAGGGGCATGGACTTGAGCTCGCCGCGCGCCTTGCCGACGTGATAGCCCCATTTGATGTAGAGCTGGAAGCTCTCGTCCCGCTCGAAGGGGTCGTCCAGCAGGGTCTGGTACACCAGCGCCGCGTGGCGGTTGTACATCGCCTCCTGCAGGTCGGTGATGAGCTGGATCTTGCGGTTCGGAGTGGCGACGATCTCCCGCATCTGTACCTCGAGGCCGCGGATGTGCCAGACCGCGTGCGCCACGAGCGCGGCCATCAGCACCAGCTGCAGTGCGAAACCGAACGCCAGGGGCAGATTGAGGCAGCGCACCAGGCGTAGGCGCGCACTATGCGGATGAGCGTCGTCTTGTTCGGACATGATTGTCTGTTATCGGCGCGGTTCGCGCTTTCTTTAGCCATCCTTCGCCGCGCAACCATAGAATGACGGCGTACCTCACTCCGATATTCCGCCATGCAGTCCTTCCTGGTCGTCGTTCCCGCCCGCTATGCCTCCACCCGCCTGCCCGCCAAGCCGCTCGCCGACATCGCCGGCAAGCCCATGGTGGTGCGCGTGCTGGAGCGCGCGGGCCGCAGCGGCGCGGCGGGCGTGTGGGCGGCGACCGACCATGAGGCGGTGCGCGAGGCGGTGGTGGCGCACGGCTACCAGGCGGTGATGACCTCGCCGGACTGCGCCTCCGGCACCGACCGCCTCGCCGAGGTGGCCGCCCGCCTGGGCTGGGACGACGACGCCGTGGTGGTGAACGTGCAGGGCGACGAGCCGCTCATCGACCCCGGCCTGATCCGTGCCACCGCTCAGGCCCTGTTCGATCACCCCGCCGCCAGCATGGCCACGGTCTGCCACCCCATCCATGACCCGGAGGAGGTCTTCAACCCCAACGTGGTGAAGGTGGTGACGGACAAGGACGGCTATGCCCTCTATTTCTCCCGCGCCCCCATTCCCTGGGCGCGCGACGCCTGGGCCGGTGACAGGGGGGGCGTGCCCGAGGGCTTGCCCATCGCCCGACACATCGGCCTGTATGCCTACCGGGTCGGCTTCCTCAAGGCCTACCCCGGGCTGTCCCGTCCGGCGCTCGAGGCGTTCGAGTCGCTGGAGCAGCTGCGGGCCCTCTGGCACGGCTTCCGCATCGCCGTGGTCGCCAGCGACCACCCCAGCCCGCCCGGCGTGGACACGCACGAGGACCTGCTCAAGGTGCGCGCCTTGTTTCCCGCGGATTGAGGTCTAACATGCCCATTTTGGGGATGCGCCAGGGCGGGCGAGCAATAACCTGACCTTATAACCAAATACAAAAAATTAACTGTCCACTGGCGGGGGGCGCGAATACCCTACTGCCGCCCGATATCTTTATACGGTTGTCCAATCTCCCACCCAAAGTCCCGTTAAGGGATTGATTCAAAGAGGTTTTTCATGCGACTGATTCTTCTCGGCGGCCCCGGCGCGGGCAAAGGCACCCAGGCCAACTTCATCAAGGAAAAATACGGCATTCCCCAGATCTCCACCGGCGATATGCTGCGCGCCCACGTCAAGGCCGGCACCGAGCTGGGCGTGAAGGCCAAGGCGATCATGGACGCGGGTGGCCTGGTGTCCGACGACATCATCATCGGCATGGTCAAGGAGCGCCTGACCCAGGACGATTGCAAGGCCGGCTACCTGTTCGACGGCTTCCCCCGCACCATCCCCCAGGCCGAGGCGATGAAGGCCGCCGGCGTGCCGATCGACGCCGTGGTCGAGATCGACGTGCCCGACGAGGAGATCATCAAGCGCATGTCCGGCCGCCGCGTGCACGTGGCCTCCGGCCGCACCTACCACGTCGTGTTCAACCCGCCCAAGGTCGCCATGAAGGACGACGTCACCGGCGAGGACCTGATCCAGCGCGACGACGACAAGGAAGAGACCGTGAAGAAGCGCCTGGACGTCTACCACGCCCAGACCGAGCCGCTGGTGAAGTTCTATGGCGACTGGGCTGCCACCGGCGACGCCGCCGCGCCCAAGTACGTCAAGGTCTCCGGCGTCGGTTCCGTGGACAGCATCACCAGCGCCGTGTTCGCCGGCCTGGACGCGATCAAGAAGTAAGCCGCGCAGATGAGCGACATCCCCGAGTTCTCCGCCTCCGACATCAAGCTGGTGCAGGCCACGCTCAAGGAGCGCTTCGGCGCCGAGGTGGCGGAGAAGACGGAGATCAAGGAGGTGGAGACGGAGATCCGTCTCTCGCCCGCGGACCGCGAACTGACCGACTGCCCCGCGTTGTTCTGGGTGGTCGACGACTGTGCCTTCGTCATTTCCCGCACCGGGCTGGCCGCCTACCGGGCGATGTTCTACTACTCCGTGAAGGACCGTTTCGGTACCGGCCAGGAGGAGTATGACAACCTCGGCGACTGCGTCATCACCCTGCTCAAGGTGCACGAGGAGACCGAGGCCAAGCGCCGGGCCGAGACCGGGGTCCAGTAAGTTTTTCGAGAAGCGCGGGCGACCGCGCTTTTTTTACGCATTCAAGGAGATCAACACATGGCCAAGAAAAAGAACGCGTTCTACGCCCAGTCCGGCGGCGTGACCGCCGTCATCAACGCCTCCGCCTGCGGCGTGATCGAGACGGCGCGCAAGCACAAGGACGTCATCGGCAAGGTCTACGCCGGCCGCAACGGCATCATCGGCGCCCTCACCGAGGACCTGATCGACACCACCAAGGAATCCGACGCCGCGATCGCCGCGCTGCGCTCCACGCCGTCCGGCGCCTTCGGCTCCTGCCGCTACAAGCTGAAGTCCCTGGAGGCCAACAAGCGTGAATACGAGCGCCTGATCGAGGTGTTCAAGGCCCACAACATCGGCTACTTCTTCTACAACGGCGGCGGCGACTCCGCCGATACCTGCTACAAGGTGTCCCAACTGTCCGAGGCCATGGGCTATCCCATCCAGGCCATCCACGTGCCCAAGACCGTGGACAACGACCTGCCCATCACCGACTGCTGCCCGGGCTTCGGTTCCGTCGCCAAGTACATCGCCGTGTCCACCCTCGAGGCGAGCTATGACGTGCGCTCCATGGCCAAGACCTCCACGAAGATCTTCGTCGTCGAGGTGATGGGCCGCCACGCCGGCTGGATCGCCGCTGCCGGCGGTCTGGTCGCCGACCAGGGCATCCCGGTGGTGATCCTGTTCCCCGAGATCGAGTTCGACCAGAAGAAATTCCTGGCCGCTGTCGACAAGAAGGTCAAGGAGCACGGCTACTGCACCATCGTCGTCTCCGAGGGCTGCCACTACCCCGACGGCAAGTTCCTCGCCGAGCAGGGCACCCGCGACGCCTTCGGCCATGCCCAGCTGGGCGGTGCCGCGCCCGTGGTCGCCAACATGATCAAGGACGCGCTGGGCCACAAGTTCCACTGGGCCGTGGCCGACTACCTGCAGCGGGCGGCGCGCCACATCGCCTCCAAGACCGACGTCAAGCAGGCCTACGAACTGGGCAAGAAGGCGGTGGAGTTGGCCGTCAAGGGCCACAACTCCGTGATGCCCACGGTGGATCGCATCTCCGACGCGCCCTACAAGTACAAGATCGGCATGGCGCCCCTGTCCAAGGTGGCCAACGTCGAGAAGTTCATGCCGCGCGACTTCATCTCCAAGGATGGCTACGGCATCACCGAGAAGTGCAAGCGCTACCTGACGCCTCTGATCCAGGGCGAGGACTATCCCAAGTACGCGGATGGCCTGCCGGTCTACGTCACGTTGAAGAACGTGGCGGTGGCGAAGAAACTGCCCGAGTTCAAGCTTTAACCAGGATCAAGGGCGCCGCTGGCGCCCTTTGATATTGTCGAGCCATGACCCTCGATCGCGCACGCCAACTGCTCAAGGTGCAGGCCGACTTCGGCGGCTTCTACAACGCCAACTCGGCCAAGCTGATCCTCTCCGAGGTGCAGCGGGAACATGGACAGGCGGCGGTGGACGGTCTGATCCGTGAACTGCGCCTGGACGAGATCTTCGGATTCGAGCCAGGGACGCGTTTCGAGGGCGGTCTCGCCATTGGTAAAGCTGATATGTGAAATAAAAAATCTATATGAAAAAAATATAAGCGAATCCTAATATACGAACCGTGCGTGGTTTTGTGTTTGGTGTGCTGTACCTATCCCTAAAGGAGACGAAGCATGAATGAAGGACTGATGTTTGCCTTATTGGCAGCGGGCCTGGCCCTGGTGTACGGGGTCATGTCCATTAAATGGATTGTTGGCCTGCCGACCGGAAATGACCGCATGCGTGCCATCGCCGGCGCCGTTCAGGAAGGCGCCCAGGCCTATCTGAAACGCCAGTACACCACCATCGGCGCGGTCGGCGTGGCCCTGTTCGTGCTCATCGCCGCCTTCCTCGACATGTACACCGCCATCGGCTTCGCGCTCGGTGCGATCCTGTCCGGCGCGGCCGGCTTCATCGGCATGAACGTCTCCGTGCGTGCCAACATCCGCACCGCCCAGGCCGCGCATCAGGGCCTGAACGCGGCGCTCAACGTCGCCTTCCGCGGCGGCGCCATCACCGGCCTGCTGGTGGTGGGCCTGGGCCTGCTGGGCGTGGCCGGCTACTACGCCGTCCTCACCAGCACCGGCATGAGCAGCAGCGACGCGGTGCACGCCCTGGTCGGTCTCGGCTTCGGCGGTTCCCTGATCTCCATCTTCGCCCGTCTCGGCGGCGGCATCTTCACCAAGGGCGCGGACGTCGGCGCCGACCTGGTGGGCAAGGTCGAGGCCGGCATCCCCGAGGATGACCCGCGCAACCCGGCCGTGATCGCCGACAACGTGGGCGACAACGTCGGCGACTGCGCCGGCATGGCCGCCGACCTGTTCGAGACCTACGCCGTGACCATCATCGCCACCATGCTGCTGGGCGGCCTGATGGTGACCGGTGCCTCCGCCACCAACGCGGTGATCTACCCGCTGGTGCTGGGCGGCGTCTCCATCATCGCCTCCATCGTCGGCTCCTTCTTCGTCAAGGCGCGCGAGGGCGGCAAGATCATGAACGCCCTGTATCGCGGCCTGGCCGTGGCCGGCGTGATCGCCCTGGTCGCCTTCTACCCCATCACCACCATGATGTTCCCGGAAGGCGTGGAGGTCGGCGGCCAGGTCATCTCGGCGATGAACGTCTACCTGGCGACCATCATCGGCCTGCTGCTGACCGCGGCCATGGTGGTGATCACCGAGTACTACACCGCCACGGAATACAGCCCGGTGCGCCATATCGCCGAGGCCTCCACCACCGGCCATGGCACCAACATCATCGCCGGCCTGGGCGTGTCCATGAAGGCCACCGCCGCGCCGGTGATCGCCGTGTGTCTCGCCATCTGGGGCGCCTATGCCCTGGGTGGCCTGTACGGCATCGCCATCGCCGCGACCTCCATGCTGTCCATGACCGGCATCATCGTCGCCCTCGACGCCTACGGCCCGGTGACCGACAACGCCGGCGGCATCGCCGAGATGGCCGAACTGCCGGACGAGATCCGCAACATCACCGACCCGCTGGACGCCGTGGGCAACACCACCAAGGCCGTGACCAAGGGCTACGCCATCGGCTCCGCCGGCCTCGCCGCCCTGGTGCTGTTCGCCGACTACACCCACGCCCTGGAGGCGAAACTGGGTGTCGCCACCGCCTTCGACCTGTCCAACCACATGGTCATCATCGGCCTGTTCATCGGCGGCATGGTGCCCTACCTGTTCGGCGCCATGGGCATGGAAGCGGTCGGCCGCGCCGCCGGTTCCATCGTCGTCGAGGTGCGTCGCCAGTTCCGCGAGATCAAGGGCATCATGGAAGGCACGGCCAAGCCCGAGTACGGCACCTGCGTCGACATGCTGACCAAGGCCGCGATCAAGGAGATGATGATCCCCTCGCTGCTGCCCGTGCTGGTGCCCGTGCTGGTCGGCGTCATCCTCGGCCCGCAGGCCCTGGGCGGCGTGCTGCTCGGTACCATCGTCACCGGCATCTTCGTGGCCATCTCCATGACCACCGGCGGTGGCGCGTGGGACAACGCCAAGAAGTACATCGAGGAAGGCAATTACGGCGGCAAGGGCTCCGACGCCCACAAGGCGGCCGTGACCGGCGACACCGTCGGCGACCCCTACAAGGACACCGCCGGCCCCGCCGTCAACCCGCTGATCAAGATCATCAACATCGTCGCGCTGCTGATCGTACCGCTGATCGTCTGACGCGTACATGAAGTGACCCCGACGGGCCGGTATCGCCGGCCCGTTTTTTTTGCAACACCGCGCGGACGGATGTGTCCGGGGCCGTTGCGCCGGCTTACCCCCGTCGTGCCGCGTGGCTAGAATGCAACGAACAGAATCGCCTGTTTTTACTGGTCTTTTGAGAAGGGAACGTCATGAAGATGCAATACATTCCTCTCGCCCTGGCCCTGGCCGCGTCTTCCGCCCATGCCGCCATGGGCACCACGGAGATTCCGACCTTCGCAGGCCAGCAGGCCGCCGCCGAGGCCGCCAAGAACGCCACCCCCACCACCCCCGAGGCCTGGCTCGCGCGCATGACCGACCTGACGCGCAACATGTCCGCGTTCAAGGACCCCAAGGTGTTCGTGCCCTGGAGCAACGCGATGACCGAGCCGTCGTTCTACATCGCCGCGATGAACGGCATGATGGATCCGGGTGGCTGGCTCAACATGATGAACAGCGCCGCCAACCCCGATGCCGTGCGCAACATGGTGCAGTTCGCCGACCCCAACATCTATCTGCGCTGGAGCGCGGCGGGGATGGACCCCAACTTCTACACGGCGCTGTTCACCCAGCTGTCGGACCCCGGCAAGATGATGCGCTGGGTCATGGTGCCGATGGACCCCAAGCTGTGGAACGTCATGCTCAACACCATGAACCCCAACACCTACATCCGCTGGGGCATGGCCGGCCTGGACCCGCGCGCCTGGAACCTGATGGGCAACATGGCCAACCCGGCGCTCTACACCGGCATGGCGGGCGCCATCGTCAACCCCAACTCCTATGGCCAGGGCGCCAATGCCTGGCTGACCTGGCGGCCGGCCCCGGCGGTGCAGGGCGCGGGCAGCTTCGCCATGTGGGACCCGGTGGCCATGCTCGGCAACCTGTCCGGCTGGATCCCCGGCCTGAACCAGGCCACCCTGCCCACGCTGCCGAACATCGGTCTGCCAAGCTTCCCCGTGGCGCCCGCGCCGGCGGCCCCCGTCGCGGCCAAGCCCGTGGCCCCGGCCGCGCCGGCAGCCGCCGCACCGGTTGCTGCTCCGGTTGCTGCGCCCAAGCCGGTCATGGCGGCGGTCCCCGCGCCCGCACCCGCTCCCGCCGCAGCCGCCGCGCCTACCGCCAACAAGGTGGTGCTGGCGGGCGATGCCCTGTTCAAGCTCGGCAAGTCCGGCATCAAGGACCTCTCCAAGGACGGCAAGGCCAAGCTGGATGAGGTGGTGGCGAGGCTCAAGGGCATGGGCGAGATCGACCAGATCAGGGTGGTCGGCCATTCCGACCCGACCGGCAATGCCAAGTCCAACCTGCGCCTGTCGGAGGCCCGCGCCAAGTCGATCAAGTCCTATCTGATCGCCAAGGGCGTGAAGCCGAACGTGATCATCACCAGCGGCATGGGCGACAGCCAGCCGGTCGCGCAGTGCGCCGCCGACCTCCCCAGGGAGCAGCTGCGCGAATGCCATGCCCCGAACCGCCGCGTGGAGATCGAGATCGTCGCCAAGCCCCAGTAACCGGGCGATCCCGAAAAGCGAAAGGCCACCCGTGGGTGGCCTTTTTCGTGCCGGGCGCTCAAGCGAACGAAGCGTCGCCCCCGTTTTCATGATCCCCACGATGGACGGGCTGGGTGCGGCCCGGCCCCGCGGGTGGTCAGTAGGCCGGCGTCTCCGGTTCGGGGACGTCGTCCTCGAAATAGCCGACGCGGTGCCAGGAGTTCTCGTTCAGCGAGACCTCGTAGCGCGCCCAGGCGCGGAATTCGTCGAGTGTGCAGATGCCCGTCTTGCGTCGGCAGGTGCCGGCGATGCCGCGGAAGCTCACCAGCTCCTCGCCGCATTCCGGGTCCAGGCTGAACTCGATGACCTGGCGCACGCCCCAGGAGCGGCCGTAGGCACCGTTGCTGTAATAGGTGTTGAGCTGGATGTCGAGGGGCTTTTGCATGGGCGTGGAGTTTAGCTGGTGATGCGCCGGTAGATGTCCGAAACCTTCATCGGCAACTGCCGCACGTCGTCGAGGATGATGTAGCGCGCGGCGCCATACATGTGCGGCAGGTAGTCGCGCGCCTCCCTGTCGATGGTGATGCAGAAGGGGTGGATGCCGGCGCGGCGCGCCTCCTGCAGGGCCATGCGCGTGTCTTCGATGCCGTAGGGGCCGCGATATCCGTCGAAGTAATCGTCCGGCCGCCCGTCGGAAAGGGTGACGAGGACCTTGGTGCGCGCCTCGACCCCCTTCAGCAGTTCGGTGAGGTGGCGGATGGCGAAGCCCATGCGCGTGTACTCCTGGGCGCGGATGCCGGAGATGCGGGCCCTTACCTCGTCCGTGTAGGGCTCGTCGAAGGTCTTGATGCGGAACAGCTCGCAGCGCTTGCGGGTGATGCCGGAGAAACCGTAGATGGCATAGCGGTCGCCCAGCAGTTCCAGGGCCTCGCACAGCAGGATCAGCGCCTCGCGTTCCGCCTCGTTGATCCAGCCGCGCGTGGAGCCGGACATGTCGACCATGAAGGCGACGGCGATGTTGCGCTCCGCGCGGTGCAGTCTCACGAACAGCCGGTCGCTCATCTCGCTGCCGTCGCGCGCGTCGGCGAGGGCCTCCACCAGGGCGTCGATATCGACATCGTCGCCGTAGGCTTGGCGTTTCTCGACGCGGTTCTCGTCGCGCATCGCCTCGAAGCCCTTGCGCAGGTGCTTCACCAGCACGGCATGGCGCTCCAGCGTCAGGCGCGGGAAGTCGTCGTGGACCGGAGCCACCTCCTTCTCGCGCATCACGCACCAGTTCTTGCGGTAATGCTCGCGGCCCATGTCCCACTCGGGATAGAAGATGGCGCCCTCCTCGTGGTAGGTGCCCTGCCAGACCGTGTCCGGGTCGGCGCCCTGGTCGCTGAGCAGGCTGGGGTCGTATTCGCCGTCGCCGGCGGGCACCAGGTAGTCCGGCGGGATCTCGCCGAAGTCGAGGTAGATCGAGGAGAGCAGGGCCTTGACGTCCTCGGGCGGGGCCACCGGCGCGCCATCCAGGGTCAACTCCATCTCCAGGCGGCCGTCCTCGTCCTTCACGTCGACGTCGAACGCCGGCCTGTCGGGCGCCGCATCTGGCGTGGCGGGATCGTCGTGGCGCGCATGCTCTTCCAGGAGCTCCGCCAGCTTCACGCGCAGGCGCGCCTTCTCCTTCGTCTCGCGCGCGGCGAAGGCTGCGGCCACCGCCTCCGGGTCCAGTTCGCCCTGGTAGCAGCGGCCGTGGAAGTCGGGCAGGCGCATCGCCGTGTCGAGCAAGCGCAGGCTGTCGTCGACATCCGCATCGGGGTGCGCGAGCCGCGCCTGCAAGGGCTCCCAGCCCGCCGGCAGGGTCTCGCCGGCCTGTTGCGAAAGGCGGGCCATCTCGCGGTGCAGGCCTGGCAGCTCGCGGCCGATGCATGCGGCCAGGCGCAGGGTCTCAAGGCCGTGCAGCTGGCGCAGGGCACGATCCGGGTCGGGGAAGACGGCGCAGGCGCCACGCAGGTCGGCGCGGAAGGTGCCGAAGCGGGTCTGTGCCCACAGCATCGCCACCATCGCCTTGGCGAGCTTGAAGTTGTCCGTGCTGGCGGGAAAGCGCGCAAGCACGCCGGGCAGGACGATCCTCTCGGTGTCGGTGTGGACGTGCTTGCCCTGTTCAAGGGCCAGCTTGCGCCCCGACAGCCCGCGCACGAAGTTGCCCAGCACGCCGGCGAAGTCCTCGAACAGGACGCCGGCCTTCATCTCCAACTGCCGATCGGCGCGATGGTCGCCCCACTGGTCTGCCTCCTCCATGACCTTGAGCGCGGGACGCAGGCCCTGGCGGTCGTAGACGTCACAGGCGCCGAGCACCCAGGCCTCCATGAGGCGGTGGTCCATGGTGTCGACCAGGGCCGGGGCGCGGCGCGCGAACTGCCAGGCGACCTCCAGGTTGGAACTGGCGATGCGCTTGACCCAGTCGAGCACGAATGCCTGGTCGTCGGGGGAGAGGGCGGCCAGCTTCTCGGCCGTGGGGCCCACCTTGCGGAAGGAGAAGTCGGCCTCCAGCCAGCCCTCCAGCAGACGGGTGATCTCCTCGGCGTTCACGGCGGGCCGTTCAGAAGATGGAGGAGGAGAGTTCCTGGATCGCCGCGAGCATGTCCGCGTCGTCAGTGACCGCCTGGGCGACCGCGCTGCGGCAGGCGGTCACGGGGTCGATGCCGCCGGCGATGAGCTTGCCCGCATGCACCAGCAGACGGGTGGAGGCGCCTTCCTCGAGGCCGCTGCCCTTGAGGTTGCGGGTCATCTGCGCGAAGCGCACCAGGCGCTCGGCCATTACCGATTCGACGCCGGATTCGCTGGCAACGATCTTGCGTTCGACCTCCGCCGCCGGGTAGTCGAACTCCAGGGCCACGAAGCGTTGCCGCGTGGACTGCTTGAGGTCCTTCAGCACGCTCTGGTAGCCGGGGTTGTAGGAGATGGCCAGGCAGAAGTCGTCCGGCGCCTCCAGGAGCTGGCCCAGCTTCTCCATGGGCAGGGTGCGTCGGTCGTCGGCGAGCGGGTGGATGACCACCATGGTGTCCTTGCGTGCCTCCACCACCTCGTCCAGGTAGCAGATGCCGCCGACGCGCACGGCGCGGGTGAGGGGGCCGTCCACCCAGGTGGTCTCGCCGCCCTTCACCAGGTAGCGCCCTACCAGGTCGGAGGCGGTCAGGTCGTCGTGGCAGGACACGGTGATCAGGGGGCGCTTGAGGCGCCAGGCCATGTACTCCATGAAACGCGTCTTGCCGCAGCCGGTGGGGCCCTTGAGCAGCACCGGCAGCTTGTGGCGCCAGGCCGCCTCGAAGATGGCGATCTCGTCGCCGACGGGTTCGTAGTAGGGCTCTTTCTGGATGAAATGTTCTTCCGGGGCGAGGCTGTGGGCGTCCACGCTGGACCTTTCAGATGGCGGTTGAATCGGTGCCGAGATGGCGGAATAGGCGACTGATTTTATCGGGAATGCTGGGTCTGGCCCAGCCATGCGGCAGGGGAGGGTGCGGGCGTTACAAGCGCTTACATTTTCACAACAACCCTCACACAGCCTGCTTACACGCGCCCAATAGAGTAAAGGCCATCCGCAGTGGAATGGTTCCGCGGCGGAACCCAACCAAGCTTAGGAGTGCCACCATGAAATTCGCCAATACCGTGAAGAAACTGGGCATCGTCGGTCTTTCCGTGCTGGGCCTGTCGGCCGGCGTGAGTCAGGCCGACTTCGGATATAACCATGGCTACCAGAACCCCTGGATGCCGAATCAACACGTCAATGCGGCGGAAGCCCAGCGGCAGCACCTTGAACAATTCGATCAGCGCATGGACAACCAGCTGCAGCGCATCCTGAAGGGCATGGAGCACGGCAAGCTGACCATGCGTGAGGCTGTGCACCTGCTGCGCGAACACCAGGCCATCAATGCGCTGGAGCGCCAGTTCCTGGCCGATGGCCGCCTGGGGCCACGAGAGCTGTTCGATCTGGACCGTCGCCTGGACCAGGCGAGCAGGCAGATCCGCTTTGAGAAGACCGATCCGGAGCGTGTCGGCGCCGACAACCGTTGGGATCGCGGGTACTAGGAAGGCTTTCGCTGTTGAATGAAAAAATAAGGTGCGCCGGGACCTCCGCGAGACGGCCCCGGCTGCTCGTTATTTCCGGGCCGGGGGCGTGGCCGTGGCGGCCAGTCCGCTGGGGGTACTGTTGGCTGATGAGGGGACGGGGACCATGCCCAAGCGCTTCAGCAGGCGTGTAAAACGTCAAGCATGATGCACGGCGAAGTAATAACAAAGAAACAGGCCGATAAATCCCCAGAACATCAATGGTTCAGGCAGGTTCAAACGCCAACCGACCAAGCCGATCAGGGCCAGGAGCGAGGCGATCGCGAGCATGATCCATACCGTCTGGCTATGACTGTATCCCGCGCGCAGGAGAATATGGTGCAGGTGATCGCGTCCCGCGACGAAGGGGTTTTTCCCGTGCGCGACACGCCTCAACATGAGGCTGACGGTATCCATGAGCGGCAATGCCAGAATCCACAATGCCGTCGTGGGAGACATGCGAAGTTCGCCCGGCATGCTGAGTTTGATTGCAAGCCAAGCAAGGCTGAACCCCAAAAACAGGCTGCCTGCGTCGCCCATGAACACCTTGGCCAGGCGATGCTCGGTCATACGGAAATTAAAGATCAGGAACCCCAGAACTCCTCCGCTCAAAACACCCACCAGGACCAAGGTATTGGGGTGGTTGGTCTGTATGCAGACGAAGCCGAAGGCAAGCAAGGCCACGAGCGAGAAGCCACCCGCGAGCCCATCCATGCCGTCCGCCATATTGATTGAATTGATGACGCCGAGCGTGGCAAAGACGGTGACAGGGATGGCGAAGCTCCCCAGAGAGAGCAAGCCGGAGCCGTAAAGATTGCCCAGGTCCACCAAGTGGATGTCTGACATGACCATGATCATGGTGGCGATGCCCTGGGCAAGGAACTTGCTGCGCGCCCCCAGACCATGACGGTCGTCAACGATACCGGTGACAACCAGCACCCCGGCGCCGAAAAAGTAGCTCCAGAATTTGTGAGCCGGGAAATGCTCGTCCAGGAACAGTCCGGTGATCAGCAAAGCCAGAAACATCCCTATGCCTCCAACGAGGGGGACGGGACGACCATGGTCCTTGTGGCCGAGTGGGCGGTCGATGAGGCCGATTTGGCTGGCAAAGGGTTTGAAGAAGAGGATTCCCCCTGCGGTCACCAACAGCGATGTTATGGAGTAAAGCCAGACATGCTCAAGCACGGTGAATCTTCAATTGGTAGTGGTGGGGTGTGTTTGTATCTTGTTGATTCGTATTGTGTTTATTTGGCATGTTCCTACTGTGGTCATCCACTTTGGGCGGAAGCGAATACTGAATTCTAAGGAACCTCTGCACTACCCCGCCCACTCGTTCGTGGCGACGAGTTCAGGGTCAATATCGTTTCGTAGGATGGGATCGAAACAGATGCTGAACGGTTCTTGGGCTCCAGCAAGCCCCTTCGTGGGCCCT
>JBFMHC010000014.1:0-5145 GCA_040751755.1 Pseudomonadota bacterium | reverse complement strand
TGCAGTACGACAGCCTCTCGGATGTGATCGCCTTCGGCGTCGCCCCGGCCGTGGTGGTCTACCTGTGGGCGCTCTCAGGCATCGAGGGGCGCTGGGGCTGGGTGGGGGCCTTCGTCTACGTCGCCGGCGCGGCCCTGCGTCTGGCGCGCTTCAATGTGCAGGTCGATACCACCGACAAGAATGTCTTCATCGGCTTGGCCAGTCCTGCGGCGGCCGCGCTGGTGATGGGCATGGTCTGGGTCGGGGTCGAGAACGCATGGGACGCATCCAGCCATGCGGGCTGGGTCTGGCTTGTGACCGTCGGGGCGGGGTTGTTGATGGTCAGTAGTCTGCCGTACGCCAGCTTCAAGGGGTTCGACTTGCGGCGGCGGGTGTCCTATTTGAGCGTGCCGCTCATACTCATCGTGTTCGCCCTGGCCATGCGCGATTTTGCCCTCACCTTGTGGGGCATCTTCCTCGTCTATGCGCTGTCCGCGCCGGCCTATGTGTTGTACCGCCGCGTGGTGCGGCTCGCTCGCTCTTGAAGTGGGTCTTGGGTTGCCTTTATATTCGAAACCATGAACGGTCATCTCCGCCATGCCTCTGCCCTTCGCTCCCGGGCCTCTCTGCTAGGCCTGCGACTGCTGCCGCGCCGCGGCAACTGAATCTCCATGCCTGGCGAGGCCCAATACGCACCCACCGAATTCAGAATCTCCCGCCCCGAGGCTCGGCGCACCCTTGGTACGTTGCGCGAGCGAACAAGCCTGGGGCCGTGAAATCGCAGGAATCAAGTTCATGAGTAACAACAAGCTCATCATTTTCGACACCACCTTGCGCGACGGCGAGCAGAGCCCCGGCGCGTCCATGACCCGTGATGAGAAGATCCGCATTGCCCGTGCGCTCGAGCGCATGCGGGTGGATGTGATCGAGGCCGGCTTCGCGGCGGCGAGCCCCGGGGATTTCGAGGCGATCAAGGCCATTGCCGAGACGGTCAAGGAGTCCACCGTCTGCTCTCTGGCGCGGGCCAGTGAGAAGGACATCCGCGCGGCCGGCGAGGCCATCCGCCCCGCGGCGCGCGGGCGCATCCACACCTTCATTGCCACCAGCCCCATCCACATGGAGAAGAAGCTGCGCATGAGCCCGGACCAGGTGGTCGAGGCGGCGGTGCGGGCGGTCCGGCTTGCGCGTGAATACACCGACGACGTCGAGTTCTCCGCCGAGGACGCCGTGCGCTCGGAGATGGACTTCCTGGTGCGCATCTTCGACGCGGTGATCCAGGCGGGGGCCAAGACCATCAACGTCCCCGACACCGTGGGTTATGCCCTGCCCGATCAGTGGGCCGCGCGCTTCCGCGAGCTGATCGAGCGGGTGCCGAATTCGGACAAGGTGGTGTGGTCCACCCACTGCCACAACGACCTGGGCATGGCGGTCGCCAACTCGCTGGCCGCGGTCATGGCCGGCGCGCGCCAGGTGGAGTGCACCATCAATGGCCTCGGTGAGCGCGCGGGCAACGCCTCGCTGGAGGAGGTGGTGATGGCGGTGCGCACCCGACGCGATGCCTTCCAGGTCGAAACCGGGATCGACACCACCCAGCTCGTGCCCACCTCCAAGCTCGTCTCCAGCATCACCGGTTACCCGGTGCAGCCGAACAAGGCCATCGTCGGCGCCAACGCCTTCGCCCATGAGTCCGGCATCCACCAGGATGGGGTGCTCAAGCACCGCGAGACCTACGAGATCATGCGCGCCGAGGATGTGGGCTGGACCACCAACAAGCTCACCCTCGGCAAGCTCTCCGGGCGCAACGCCTTCCGCACCCGCCTGCAGGAGCTTGGCATCGAGCTCGAGAGCGAGGAGGCCCTCAACGCCGCCTTTGCCCGCTTCAAGGAGCTCGCGGACAAGAAGCGCGAGATCTACGATGAGGACCTGCAGGCTCTGGTCACCGGGGTGGGCGAAGAGGCGGTCGAGACCCTGCGCCTGATCTCGCTCAAGGTCTGCTCGGAGACCGGCGAGACCCCGCACGCGCAGGTGGTGCTCAGCGTCGATGGCGAGGAGCGCCATGCCGAGAGCGTCGGCGGCGGACCGGTGGATGCCGTGTTCAAGGGCATCGAGTCCATCGTACAGAGCGGCAGCGCCCTGACCCTCTACTCGGTCAACAACATCACCAGCGGCACCGATGCCCAGGGTGAGGTGACCGTGCGGGTGGAGAAGGACGGGCGCATCGTCAACGGCCAGGGCGCGGACACCGACATCGTCATCGCCTCCGCCAAGGCCTACCTCAACGCCCTCAACCGTCTGCGCCAGCCGGAGCAGCGTCAGCATCCCCAGCTCGGGGATGTTTGAGGGCGCCGCCTGATGTCCCTCTCGCGGGAGGCCGTGCTGGCCGAGCTTGGCATTCCCCTCTGGCGTGCGCGGCCCGGCATCGCCTTCCCCGGCGGCCCCGTGCAGGATCGCGGCGAGGCGCCGCTCCTGCCGCGGGTTGATCTGTCTGTGGGAGCCGCCTGTGGCGGCGATGTTGCCGTCGTGCAGGACACTTCGGGGCCGCAGGTCGTGGATATCCTACTGCTGGCTGAGGCCGCGACGGCGGCGGAAGTTGAGCTGTTGGCGCGCATGGCTGAGGCGGTGCGCGGTCTGCGGCCCGGTCTGCAGGTGGGCACGGCGGGCTTTGTGGACGCCTCTCAGCAGGGCAGGGTGAGCGTGCGCCTGGACGGGGAGGGGCTGCCGAGCCTTGCGGCCATGGTCGCCGATCCCGCCCTCAAGCGTCCCGTGTGGCAGGCCCTCAAGGACGCGGTGGCCCGCCTGCCGTGAGTTCCGCGTTCGAAACACTGCGCATGCGCCCCTGGCGCGCGCCGGACATCGGCCTGATCGCCGCCATCGAACGGCAGGCCTACCCCTTCCCCTGGCCCGAGGGGGTCCTGCTGGACTGCTTCGAGGCGGGCCATCATGGCTGGGTGGCGGCAGGGCGGGGCGGTCGGGTGGCGGCGTATGCCATCGTCCAGCCCGTCATCGATGAGGCCCACCTGCTGAACATCTGCACCGCGCCGGACTGGCAGGGGCAGGGTGTAGGGCGGGGGATGCTGCGCTGGGTGATGTCAGCCTGTCGCGAACTGGGCATGCAGCGCATGCTGCTCGAGGTCCGCGCATCCAACCTGCCTGCGCTCCACCTCTACCGCAGCGAGGGCTTCACGGAAGATGGTGTACGCAAGGGCTACTACCCGGCCAGTGGTGGTCGCGAGGACGCCATCCTCATGAGCCGTTTCCTGGGCGACTGACCCCCACAAACGAAAAACCCCGCCGAGGCGGGGTCGATGAGGGTCGCGTTGGAGCGAGATCAGATATCGCCGTTGGCGGCGGCCTGCATCATCTTCCAGATCGTGTCGCGTACCTTGATCGCCTCGGTGCGGAACGGCTCGGGCATGTTCTTGCCGCCGTGGACGAACATATCCATGTTCAGGCTGTACAGATACAGCTCGCCTTTCTCGTCCTCGACCACGGAGATGCGGCAGGGCAGGTAGGCCGAGAAATAGGGGCTGAAGTCGGTGGCCTGACGTGCGGTGATCGGGTTGCAGAACTGGTAAATGTGCAGGTAGCGCTGCTTCTGGCCGGTGCGGGCCTCGATCTCCTTGGAGAGCGGCATCTCGCCCACGTTCAGCAGGCCGGTACCCAGGGCGGCAGACTTGAACGATTCGCCAATGTCCTCGGGTTTGATTCCCGGCTTGACCTTCACGCGCCAAACGGTCGCGGCGCCGAGATCCCCTCCGCTCTCGACGAACTTGTCATAAAGGTCCATGTAGGTGTCCATGGCCTGCGGATCGAGGTTGTCCTTGATGGACAAAAAGCCGCAGCCGCTCAAGGAGAGAGCGGCGGTGGCTGCAATGAGCAGTTTGGCGAAGGGCTTCATGGGCGCGTGATCCTCGTTGTTGTTCGGGAATGGATTGCCCTGCGGGGAGGCAATCGTGCGGGGGGAGTCTAGAAGCCCCGGGATCATTAGTACAAGCTAATTTAACTTTCTGTTCATAAAGACGCTTGATCTAAAAATCAGCCTGATGAACGCATGAAAACCATGCGGTGAATGTGTTTAAGAACATTAACAATTACTTTTGTGTATTTGGCATAAAAAGTTATTGATTGGGCTGTTCCTACGCATACGCTAGGCTACCGCGGTTCAAAAAAAGACAGATTGAGGAGTCCTGCATGGTTCGCAACATTCTCGCCCTGATCGGCGTCATCGCCATCGCCGCGGGTGGCTTTTTCATGGTCAAGATGCCCGGCATGATGCAGCTGATGCCAGGCATGCTGAGCCCGGAGATGGCGCCCATCGTCGAGCGGATCAACAAGGATGCCGCCGGTATGGTGGCCGCCGCCAAGAACCTGGCCCCGGGTGCTGCCGAAGAAACCGCTACCATGCTCGGTCGCTGGGTGGAGAGCAAGGGCGAGATCGCCTACACCACCACTTGGGAGCGCAAGGTCAAGGACGGTGTCACCCTTAACGATATCCAGGATGCGCTGGCCTCCGTCGCCACCGAGCGCAACATCAAGGCCGTGGGCGAGCTGCCGCTGTCCGAGGAGCTGAAGGCGCGCGGCATCGAGTCCGGCGTGCTGAAGGTGTTCTCCTACTGCAACCCGGAAACGGCGCGCAAGATGACCAACTTCGCACCGCACATGGCCGCCTACCTGCCGTGCCGCATCGTGGTGGTCGAAAAGGCCGACGGCCTCTGGTTGTACACCCTCAACATGGACATGATGCTCAAGATGGGCCAGTCCCTCGAGGGCAACCCGGAGCTGAAGGAAGCCGCCATGGCGGTGCGCGACACCATCTGGGAAATGATGGAGCGCGCTTCCAAGGGTGAGATCTGATGTGATGCTGGAGATGGGCCGTCCATGGCCCACTCCGGCTCGCCGCGGCAAAACACGCTGCGGAAACCCGCGAACGGCTCCTCCTGAGCCGTACGATGCCTCCGCGTAGCCCGGCCATGTGCCGGGTTTTTTTGTTTCGCATCCGACACGAGATGCGTGCTCTTCAGACTGTTTCAAAAGGGCTTTCCTGCCCTTTTGAAACTCGCCTCGTCGCGGTGCACGCCCGCGACGGGCTCCGAGAATCAATCACTTATTGTGATTGATTCTCGCGCGAGCCATCCATGGCTCGCATTTCCAGGCTGTGTCAAAGGC
>JBFMHC010000013.1:0-2010 GCA_040751755.1 Pseudomonadota bacterium | reverse complement strand
GGGCTGCCCTATCGCGGCGAGGGCGCCGCTCCTACGCGAGCGTCCAGACCGATGAAATAGGTTCATGCAATTGCCCTGCGCCCCCTGGCGGGCCGCTCCTCCATCAACCCGTTTTCGGGTACTCTTGGAAGGTTTGCATCCGAGGAGACCCCCATGAACCAAGACGAACTGAAGCGCCAGGCCGCGCTGGCCGCTCTCGAATACATCAAGCCCGGCACCATCGTCGGTGTCGGCACCGGTTCCACCGTCAACCACTTCATCGACGGCCTGGCCACCATCAAGCACAAGATCGAAGGCGCGGTCTCCAGCTCCAACGCTTCCACCGAACGCCTGCGCAAACACGGCATCCAGGTGTTCGACCTGAACGAAGTGGACGACATCCCCGTCTACGTCGACGGCGCCGACGAGGCCAACGAGCACCTGCAGCTGATCAAGGGCGGCGGCGGGGCGCTGACCCGCGAGAAGATCATCGCCCACATGGCCAAGACCTTCGTCTGCATCGCCGACGAGAGCAAGCTGGTGCCGGTGCTGGGCAAGTTCCCGCTGCCGATCGAGGTGATCCCGATGGCGCGCAGCATGATCGCCCGCGAGATGGTCAAGCGCGGCGGCAACCCGGTCTACCGCGACGGCTTCGTCACCGACAATGGCAACCAGATCCTCGACGTGCACAACCTCGAGATCATGCAGCCGGCCAAGCTCGAGGATGAGCTGAACAACATCCCCGGCATCGTCACCGTCGGGCTCTTCGCCCTCCGCCCCGCCGATGTGCTGATCCTCGCCACCAAGGATGGCGTGCGCAAGATCGGCTAAGCGCACCTGACTCAGGGTGACCTCCCCCTCCGGGGAGGTTTTTTTGCGCCGCTGCGAAAAACGCGTAAACAAAAGCCGCGCACAGGGCGCGGCTTGGTTCGGTAAACCGGATCGCGTCTTGCGACGCTGAGGGCTTACTTCAGGGTGGCGATGTGAGCCGCCAGGTTGGCGATGTCAGCGTCGGACAGACCGGCAGCCATCGGGGCCATCATGGCGGTGTTCGGACCCACCTGCTTGCCGGCCTTGTAGGCGGTCAGCTTGGCGGTAACGTCATCCGCGGTCTTGCCGGCCAGCTTCGGGAAAATGCCGGCGCCTTCGCCGTTCATGCCGTGGCAGCTGGCACAGCTGGAGGCGAACTTGGACTTGCCAGCAGCAGCATCGCCAGCAGCGAAAGCAGCGCCGCTCATCAGGGCTACAGCAGCGGTCAGGGCTACAACAGTCTTCATCGAGATTCTCCTGTGGGTGAATGCATGGACTTGGACACGTGCACCCCCCGACAGTTCAGTGACGGGTCAGCGCCAAGTTGACGCGAATGTTACCGCACACCCCTCGCGCTCCATAGTAGGAATGGCGCAACATGGCCATCAATTTATCTGTTGCGTATATAAATTTCATCATCAAACGTGGCCACCCAGTCCGGCTTGATGACCACCAGCGCGGTGAGGATCATCCCGTTGAGCACGGCCTCCGGCAACATCACCAACGGCAGGTAGGGCAGATAGTCATGCCAGAGGTGCACCGCATCATAGACGCCAGCCAGCACCAGCAACGCGGCCCCGAGCAGTACACTGACGAGCACCCCCAGCGCCGCGCCGAAGAAACCCGGGATGAAGATGTAGACGAAGAAGTTCGGCGCCATGTGGCGGCGCGAGAAGACCAGCGCGGCATGCGCGACCAGCGCCGGGATGGCTGCAGTGATCAGGGTGTTGACCCCAAGCGCCGTCCAGCCGGCCTGACCGAGGAAGGTGTAGCCCGCCATGATGATCGCCCCACCAAGCAGGGCCAGCGGCCAGCCGAACATCAGGCTGAAGGCCGCCATGCCGAGGAAGTGGATGGACAGCCCCGGCCCCACCTCGGCCCGCATGCCCCACAGCAGGACGAGCAGGAGGCAGGCCGCGAGGAACAGGTGCTGGCGGCTGCCCACGGCCAGGAACAGGCGCCACGGGGCACGCCAGGCCGCCACGCCGAGCAGGAGCAGCA
>JBFMHC010000012.1:0-3188 GCA_040751755.1 Pseudomonadota bacterium | reverse complement strand
CAACTCGGCATGAGCGAGAAACTGATTGGCCGACTGATGACCCTCTGATTCGAAGGAGCTTTGCCATGCGTGCTGACATGCTGACGTCCATTCTCTCCGAGCTGAATGGCTCCTCGGCCGACATCGAGGCCTCCGCCATTGTCTCCACCGACGGCCTGATGATGGCCGCCCTGCTGCCCGCGGGTATGGACGAGGACCGGGTGGGCGCGATGAGCGCGGCGCTGCTCTCCCTGGGGGACCGCACGGCGAAGGAGCTGGCCCGCGGTGGTCTGGAGCAGGTGCTGATCAAGGGGGATAGGGGCTACATCCTGATGACCCATGCCGGGGAGGACGCGGTGCTGACCGTGCTGGCCAAGCCGCAGGCCAAGCTGGGCCTGATCTTCCTCGACGTGAAACGGGCCGCCGAAGCCGTCGCCGGGGTCATTTGAGCCTTCCGGGCTGCAGCTCGCAGCCCGTCTGCGACCTGCCGTCAGGCCTCAACAATGCCGTCTGGAACGGCGTTGGCTCGCCGCATGGCGAGACCCGAAGGGCGGAAACCAGGGAGGGTTTCCGCCGCAAGCCCTGGCAGATCGTAATCCATGATCAGCGGGGCATGGTCTGAGAAGCGTGTCTCCTTCCACACCGAGGCCGCCAGGACCTTGTCCGCGAGGTCCGGCGTGACGACCTGATAGTCGATCCGCCAGCCCACGTTCTTCGCCCAGGCCTGGCCGCGGTTGGACCACCAGGTGTACTGCTCGGGCTCCTGATTCACCACCCGGAAGGCATCCACCCAGCCTTCCTTGTCGTAGAGCTCGTCCAGCCAGGCGCGCTCATGCGGCAGGAAGCCCGAATTTTTCTGGTTGCCGCGCCAGTTCTTCAGGTCGATCGGCTTGTGGGCGATGTTCCAGTCGCCGCACAGGATGACGCTGCGACCGGCCTCTTTCAGCTCGCGCAGCTTGGCCGGGAAGGCTTCGAGGAAGCGGTCCTTGCTCGCCTGGCGTTCCGGCCCGGCGGAGCCGGAGGGCAGGTACAGGCTGACCACGCTAAGCCTGCCAAACCGCGCCTCCAGGTAGCGCCCCTCGCGGTCGAACTCCTCCACCCCGAAGCCTGCGATCACATCATCCGGCTCACGCCGGGCGTACAGGCCCACCCCGCTGTAGCCCTTGCGCTCGGCGGGCTCGTAATAGCAGTGGTAGCCCTCGGGCCAGAAGACGGGGTCGGTGAGCTGATCGACCTGGGCCTTGAGCTCCTGCAGGCAGACGATGTCGGCCTGTTGGGCGGGCAGCCAGTCGAAAAAGCCCTTGCTCGCGGCGGAGCGGATGCCATTCACATTGAGGGTGAGGATGCGGAGCATGGGGCGAAAGTTGGTTTGTTGAGAACCCCTTTCCCGCATGCGGGAGAGGGGCAGGGGTGAGGGAGAATCATCGCTGCGTCACGCGACTCCTACCAGCAGCCGATTGTAGGAGGCCCGCCCCCGGGCCGACCTTGCGGCCCGGTCGCGCCGGGGGCGGCGCTCCTACATGGCTTCTCTGGAGCCGTGGGAGCAACGGTTATGTTTGTTGTGCACCCTCTCCCCCGGCCCCTCCCCCATCGAGGGGGAGGGGAGAGGGAGGTGGGGCCGGCGTGTCGCCGCGATGTGTCGCGCTAGGTGCCTCAGTGCCGGAAGTGGCGCATACCGGTGAACACCATCGCCATGCCATGCTCGTTGGCGGCGGCGATCACCTCCTCGTCGCGCATCGACCCGCCCGGGTGGATCACGGCGGTGATGCCGGCGGCAGCGGCGCTGTCGATCCCGTCACGGAAGGGGAAGAAGGCATCGGAGGCCATCACCGCGCCCTTGACCTCGAGCCCGGCGTGCTCGGCCTTGATGGCGGCGATACGGGCGGAGTTGACCCGGCTCATCTGCCCGGCGCCGATGCCGATGGTGGCATCGTCCTTGGCGTAGACGATGGCGTTGGACTTGACATACTTGGCCACCTTCCAGGCGAACAGCAGGTCGCGCAGCTCGGCCTCGGTGGGCGTGCGCTGGCTGACCACCTTCAGATCAGCGGCGCTGATCATGCCCTGGTCGAGGTCTTGCACCAGGAGCCCGCCGGCGACGCGTTTGTAGTCCAGCCGCCCCTTGTCGTCCTCACCCCACAGGCCGCAGGCGAGCACGCGCACGTTCTTCTTCGCGGCGGTGACCTGCAGGGCCTCCGGGGTGACCTCGGGGGCGATGATCACCTCGACGAACTGGCGCTCGACGATGGCGCGCGCGGTGGCGGCATCCAGCGGGCGGTTGAAGGCGATGATGCCGCCGAAGGCCGATTCGGTATCGGTCTGGTAGGCGCGGTCATAGGCGGCGAGGATGTTCTCACCGACCGCCACCCCGCAGGGGTTGGCGTGCTTGACGATGACGCAGGCCGGGGCCTCGAACTGCTTGACGCACTCCAGCGCCGCGTCGGTGTCGGCGATGTTGTTGTAGGACAGTTCCTTGCCCTGGAACTGGGTGGCGCGGGCGATGCTGCCGGCCGGGGCGTTGGCCTCAACGTAGAAGGCGGCGCGCTGGTGCGGGTTCTCGCCGTAGCGCAAGTCCATGTATTTCTCGACCTGGATGTTGAAGGTGCGGGGGAAGTCGGCGGGCTTCTCCCAGCTCGCCTCGGCCACTGGCGCGGCGCTGTGCGCGGGCACGCGGCGGCCGAAGTAGTTGGCGATCATGCCGTCGTAGGCGGCGGTGTGCTCGAAGGCGCGCACGGCCAGATCCAGGCGGGTGGCGGCGCTGACCCCGCCCTGGGTCTCGATCTCCGCCTGGACGCCGGCATAGTCGGCCGGGTTGACCACGATGGTCACATCCCGATGGTTCTTGGCCGCCGCGCGCACCATGGTCGGGCCGCCGATGTCGATGTTCTCCACCGCGTCCTCGTAGCTGCAACCGGGCTTGGCGGTGGCTTCGGCGAACGGGTAGAGGTTGACCACCACAAGGTCAATGGGCGCGATGCCATGCTCCGCCATCACGGCATCATCCACCCCGCGCCGGCCGAGGATGCCGCCGTGGACCTTCGGGTGCAGGGTCTTCACCCGCCCATCCATCATCTCCGGAAAGCCGGTGTGCTCGGACACATCCCTCACCGCCAGGCCGGCCTCGCGCAGAAGCCGTGCCGTGCCGCCGGTGGACAGCAGCTCCACCCCGCGGCTGGCCAGAAAGCGGGCGAAGTCCACAAGGCCGGTCT
>JBFMHC010000011.1:0-24384 GCA_040751755.1 Pseudomonadota bacterium | reverse complement strand
CTCGAAACCAGCCTTGTTCCAGGCAGCAAAGGCCATCCCAGGCTTCAGCAGGCCCGCCATCACGGCCACGCCCACCACGCCGGCAGATCCGGCGCCCTTCAGTACGTTCCTACGCAGGTTGTTCATGCACATTCTCCTGTAAGTGATTCACGCGGTTACCCGCCCCGGCCGGCGTATCGGCAAGCCAGCGAGCAACAGTAAAAACGCCTGGCCAAATCCGTCGGTGCACAACGACGCGCATGGAATTTTCGACCTATCGTGCCACCGCCAGACGGACCTGTACGCGCGGGCGCAACATTGACACGAAACTCAGTGTTTTTCCATGGGTAAAAACAATGCCCACGCTGGTCAATTCAGCTGGATGCGCACCCCGAACGGCACGCGTGCCTTGCCCTTGACCAGCCAGATCACGGGATACTGCGGCTCGCGCTCGGGGAAGCGTCCCTCCGCGTCGGTGAAATACACCAGCAGATCCGGGCTGAGGCGGTCCCGGTCGATCCACTCGAAGACCGGCCGGAAGTCCGTGCCGCCGCCGCCCGAGAGTTCCGCCGGCAGGCTCATCGCCTCCCACATGGCGTAGCGCCATGGGCCGTTGGCGTCGAGCTTGTCGTCGCAGGCGTGGAGGATCACGTCGGCACGCACCTGCGCCTTGAGGGCGTCGATCTCGCTCAGGAATTCCTGCAATTCCTCGCGCGTCACCGAACCGCTGGTGTCCATGGCCACCACGGCGCGGACGTTCTGGCTGTAGAGACGCGGCATGAAGGCGTCGCCCTCGCGCCGCGAGGTGCGCTGGAAGCTGTAGTCGTCGCGCGCGGCGTTCATCATGTATCGCGCCAGCAGGGCGCGCCACGGCAGTTGAGGCGAGAGCAGGTCGTCCACCAGTCGCATCATCGATTGCGACAGCTTGCCGGCCTGGCGCGCGGCCTGCGCGGCGGCGGCGAGGCGGCTCTTCCACTGCTCGTCGAGCTTGTCGAGGTCGGCGGGCGGCGGGGGCGGCGTTTTCTGCTCTGTTTCCGCCTGTTCCGGCTGCTGCCCATCGGCCTCCTGTTCCTCCGGCTCGCCGCCCTGGCCGTCGTCGGGTTCCTCGTTCTGCTGCTCGCCCTGGCCCTGTTCCATGTCCTGTTCCTGCGGCTCGCCCTCCTCGCCGTCCGAGGAATCGTTGTCGAACAGGTGCATGTCCTGGGTCTTCTCCGGCGGGTCCTCGTGCAGGAGCGGATAGATCTCCTCGGCGGTGAGGCCGCGGTAGGCCGCATTCATGAGCGCCTCGTCGGGCGGCTGCATGCGTTCCTCGTCGAGGATCATGTTGACCGCGTAGTCGCAGGCCACGTCCCAGCGGTGGCGGATGCGGTGGCCGCGCCGGTTGAAGTGCGACAACGCGCAGTGCATGGCCTCGTGCGCGAGGGCGAACTGCGTCTGTTCCAGGGTCAGGCGGGCGATGTAGCCGGGGTTGTAGTAGAAGGCCTTGGCGTCGGTGGCCGTGGTCTCGCACCACTTGGGGTCGGCCGCCTTGAGCGGCAGGTGCATGACCAGGGCGCCTAGGAAGGGCTTCTCCAGGATCAGCCGCGTACGCGCCGCCGCCAGCTTGGTCTCCAGGGCCGGGAGATCGTGCGCCATGGCCCGCTCAGGCGGTCGGCTTGAAGTCGTAGAGCATCAGCTCCGCGACGCTGTTCGCCCACTCCACGAACTCCGGCACCCTGAACAGGGGCTGGCCGACCGCGCGGTGCAGGTCGGTGACCAGCATCACGCCCATCTCGCGCTGCGGGTACTGGCGCGCGTAGCGCAGGATGTTGGAGAGCTTCTGGGCGTCGCCCGCGCTCTCCTTGGCGCGCCGCACCAGGGCGGCGGCGACACCGTACTGCAGGTCGATGCCCTTGGGCACGTCCATCACGCTGCCGTCGAGGATGCCGTCGATGTCCGGCAGGTTCTCCAGGTTGTCGATGAAGGCCTTGAGCTCGACGCCGCAGGCCTGGCCGACGCAGGCCTGCAGGGCGTCGCCGAGCAGGTCCGGACGGTCGCCGAACTTCTGCAGGGCACGGTGCGCGTATTCCCAGGAGCGCGGGCTGGGGAAGGCCACCGGGTTGTGCGCGGCGTCATAGGAGAACAGCAGGTCCGGGCGGAAGCGCAGGAAGCCGAGCACACGCTCGTCGATGCCGGAATCCAGGGCCCAGCCGATCCAGTCGTCGAGGTTGGCCTCGACGTCGTAATGCGTGAAGCGGTTGGCCAGCGGCGCCGGCATGGCGTAGGTGACGCCACGGTCGCCCTGGCGGTTGCCTGCGGCGAAGATGGCCCAGCCCTCGGGGATCATGTATTCACCCAGGCGGCGGTCGAGGATGAGCTGGTAGGCGGCGGCCGAGACGGTAGGCGGCGCGGCGTTGATCTCGTCGAGGAACAGGATGCCGGCCGGGCCGTGACGCTTGGCGTCCGGCAACATGGATGGCACCGACCATTCCACGTTGTCGTCCTTGCGGAAGGGGATGCCGCGCAGGTCGGTGGGCTCCATCTGGCTCAGGCGGATGTCGATCAGAGGCACGCCGTGCTTGGCGGCGATGCCGGCGATGATCTGCGACTTGCCGACCCCGGGCGGGCCCCAGAGCATCACGGGGGTGTGGCTGCCGGCGGCGCAGCTGTTGAACTCGCGGTCGAGAATGGTTTCGATGTGTGAGGGACGCATCAGCTTTCAATCCAGTTGTCTTCGTTTCCGCCCTGGGCCTGTTCCAGCCGCGCCGCCACCAGGGCGGCATTGAGCCGTGCCGGTTCCACCACCCTGGGGATGAGACGGTGCACGCGCGCCAGCCATTGCGGCCGTTCGCAGGCCAGTGCCTCCAGGCGGTCGCGGGTGCCGGCGCTCAGGCGCGGCCAGAGCAGCAGCAGGGGTGCCAGCCACGCATGATAATCGGCAATAACCGACTGTTCCAGTCGACTATTCCATTTTTCCCGCACCAGCATCTCGGGAAAGGACTCGGCAGGCAGGCGGCGCGATTTCCAATCGTGCGGCAGGCGTATCCCGCCCATGCCCTCTCCCACCCCATCCTGACCGCGTCGGAACCACTGCGCCATGGCATGCGGCCGCGCGGAATGGTTGACCGTGCGCGCGATCATCTCGCGGTGCGAGGTGGCGGCACCCGCGACCGCCTCGCGTTGCGCCAGCGTGGGCGAGCGAAACCCGGTGTAGGAGAGGACGAAGGGGTGCCATTGCAGCTCATGGGCATAGGTGGCGGGCGGGTCCCCTCTGACGGCGTCGAGGATCGCCAGGGGTTCGCCGCGTTCACGGTCGAGCAGCCACAGCTCGGTGGTATCGAAGATCGGAAACGGCAGGCCGGGCCGCGCCTCCAGAGCGACGAGGAGGTCCGGCGCCGCGCCGGGCTGGCCGGCCAACAGACCCCTGCCCTCCTGCCACACGCCGACCGGGCGGATCAGACCATAGCCGTCATCGGCGCGCAGGTGCCAGGTCTGGCCGTCATGGCTGTGCGCGACGGCATCGCCGACGTCCACCACCTCCACCACCCCGCGGTAGGGGTTCAAGCGACGCAGCGCGTAGTAGCGCGGGTACAACTCAGTCCCCGGTGAGCAGGCGCAGGATCAGGCCGCGCAGCATGGCGGGCTCAAGGGGCTTGTCGCACATGCCCACCACGCCCAGGGCCTCGACGGCGGCGAGGCGGCTCTGATTGGTCTCGCTCGTCACCATCAGCACCGGCACGGACTTCTGCCAGCTCTGCGTGCGGATGTGCGCGATCAGGGCCTGGCCGTCCATCTCCGGCATGTTGTAGTCCGTGACCACCAGGTCCACCGCCGTGTGCTCCAGCTGTTGCACCGCCTCGCGGCCGTTGCCCGCCTCGACGAAGGTCTTGATGCCCAGGTTGGAGAGGGCCTGGCGCACGTATTTGCGGGCGATGGCGCTGTCGTCGACGAGCAGCACGCGCAGCATCTCCAGGTCGCCGGAGACCTCCTCAAGGCTCTCGTCGGCGTTGAGCAGGTCGAGCGTGGCGCGGATCGCGGTACGGAACTGCGCCTGCGTGAAGGGCTTGGGCAGGATGCTGGAGGCGCCGGACTGGCGCACCGGGTCGAGGACGTGGAAACGCGACTCGCTGGAGACGAGGATGAAGGAGGTCGATTCCAGGTCAGGGCTCGCACGCATCGCGCCGATCAGGTCCGCGCCGGTCATGTCCGGCAGGTAGAACGCGCTCACCACCAGGGCGTGGGGATGCTGTTCCAGCCAGGCCAGTGCGGCGGCGCCGGTCTCCACGTGCTCGATGCTGACCACCTGCTCCTGCGCGAGCGCGGCGGTGAGGATCTTCGCCTGCATGGCAGAAGGCTCGACCACCAGGGCCGGCAATTCCGAGATGGATACGACTTGGGACATGTTCACTCCTGGCTCTGCGGTCAGTTGCCACCCCGCGAGGGGGCGTGCGTTGGAATCGTCCCGGCCATTACGGCCGGGGGCGGGATTTCTTTAGTCGCACTTGCGCGCATCTATGCCAGTGCGGCGTCATGCGGCAAACTCGCGTCACCGCCCAGCCCCCGACCACGATGAACTTCTGCCCCCAATGCGGCGCCCCCCTGTGCCTGGAGATCCCCGCCGGCGACAATCGGCCGCGCCACGTGTGTCCGTCCTGCGGCGCGATCCACTACCAGAACCCGAAGATGGTGGTGGGCTGCATCCCGGAATGGGAGGACAGGATCCTCCTGTGCCGCCGCGCCATCGAGCCGAAATACGGCCTCTGGACCCTGCCCGCCGGCTTCATGGAGAACGGTGAGACCACCGCCGAGGGGGCGGCGCGCGAGACCCTGGAGGAGGCCGGAGCGCGCGTCGACATCCTCGGCCTGTACTCCATGATCAGCCTGCCGGACATCAACCAGGTCTACCTGATGTTCCGCGCCCGCCTGCTGCACCTGGACTTCGTTCACGGCGAGGAGAGCCTGGAGGCGCGCCTGTTCACCGAGCACGAGATCCCTTGGGAACGCCTCGCCTTCCGCACCGTCCAATTGACCCTCGAACAGTTCTTCGCCGATCGCCGTCAGGGTTGCTACCCGCTGCACGAAGGCCACATCCACCACAAGCCGCGATGACCGCGCCCTCCTCTCCCCGCCGCCCCGAGCTGCTCGCGCCCGCCGGCTCGCAGACCATGCTGGAGACCGCGCTGGCCTACGGCGCCGACGCGGTCTACGCCGGCCAGCCGCGCTACAGCCTGCGCGCGCGCAACAACACCTTCCGCGACGAGGCCGCGCTGGGCGCCGGCATCGACGCCGCGCATGCCCTGGGCCGGCAGTTCTACGTGGTGAGCAACATCTTCCCGCACAACGCCAAGCTGAAGACCTACCTCGCCGACATGGCGCCGGTGATCGCCCTCGGGCCGGACGCCCTGATCATGGCCGACCCCGGACTCATCGACATGGTGCGCGAGGCCTGGCCGGAGATGCCCATCCACCTCTCCGTGCAGGCAAACACCGTGAACTACGCCGCGGTGCGCTTCTGGCAGAAGCTCGGCATCCGCCGCGTGATCCTGTCGCGCGAGCTCTCGCTCGAGCAGATCGCCGAGATCCGCCAGGAATGCCCGGACATGGAGCTGGAGGTGTTCGTGCACGGCGCCCTCTGCATCGCCTATTCCGGGCGCTGCCTGCTGTCCGGCTACTTCAACCACCGCGACCCCAACCAGGGCACCTGCACCAACTCCTGCCGCTGGGACTTCAAGGTCGACGCCGCCGGGGTGGCACCGAGCGGCGACGTCTTCCTGCTCGAGGAACGTGAGCGGCGCCAGGGCAGCCACATGCCCATCGAGGAGGACGAGCATGGCACCTACATCCTCAACTCCAAGGACCTGCGCGCCATCGAGCACGTGCGAAGACTGGTGGAGATCGGCGTCGACTCGCTGAAGATCGAGGGCCGCACCAAGTCGCCCTATTACGTCGCCCGCACCTGCCAGGCCTATCGTCGTGCGATCGACGACGCCCTCGCCGGCCGTGCCCTCGACCCGCGCCTGCTGGGCGAGTTGGACGGGCTGGCCAACCGCGGCTACACCGGCGGCTTCTTCGAGCGCCACCCGGACCGCGAGTACCAGAACTACCTGCGCGGCCATTCCGAGTCGGCGCGCAGCCAGTATGTCGGCGACGTGCTGCGTTACGGCGACGACGGCCTCGCCGAGATCGAGGTCAAGAACCGCTTCGCGGTCGGCGACCGCCTGGAGCTCATCCACCCGCGCGGCAACCAGGACATCGTCGTGCAGGCCATGCAGAGTGCTGCCGGCCTGCCCACGGACGTGGCCCCCGGCAGCGGCCACCACGTGCGCCTGGCGCTTCCACCCGGATGCGAAGGCGCCTTCATCGCCCGCTACCTGAACCATGCATAAATCCGCCCCCACCTTGCGACGCCAGACGGCCAGGCACCTGCTCGGCACCCTGTTCCTGGTTTCCTCGCCACTCGTCCACGCCGCCGGCCTGGACGACGCCAGCGCCGTGCCGCACCTGGACGCGCGCGGCGAGGCGGGCTATCGCCAGTTCCTCGCCGCGCCGCCGCACCGGGCCTTCGCCATTGCCCCGGGCGGGGCATGGGCCTGGAGCCAGGGCGCGGCGACCCTCGGCGACGCGCAGGAGCAGGCCCTGGAGTCCTGCCAGGCGCACACCCAGCAGCGTTGCGTGCCCTACGCGGCGGACCGCAAGGTGGTGTTCGAGCACAAAGGCTGGGACAGGCTGTGGCGCCCCTACGCCACGGCCGCCGAGGCGGCGCGCGCGCCGCTCGGCACGGCGCGCGGACAGCGTTTCCCCGACCTGAGCCTGGTCGGCCCGGACGGCAGGCAGACCACGCTGTCCAGACTCCGGGGCAAGGTGGTGCTGCTGCACTTCTGGGGCACCTGGTGCCCCTCCTGCCGCCATGAGCTGCCGCAGTTCGAACGCCTGCAGAAGGCCCTGGCCGGCAAGCGCGACTATGCCTTCGTGTTCACGCAGATGCGCGAACCGGTGGACACCGCGCGGCAATGGCTGAAGCAGCAGGGCATCCGGCTCGACCTTTACGACTCGGGCGCGCGCGGCAGCCGCGACGACAGCGTGCGCCTGGCCGACGGCCAGTCCGTCAGGGACCGCGCCATCGCCCCGGTCTTCCCCACCACCTACGTGCTCGACCGCCACGGCGTGGTGGTCTTCTCCCTACGCGGCTCCGCCGAGGACTGGCGGGAATACGCCCCCTTCCTCAGAGACCTGGCGCGCGGTTCGCGCTGAACCTCCGGCCAGGCGAAAAAAACCCCGTGGCGCACGAGGCGCTCACGGGGCGTGGACCCAGCGGAGGAAAGGGTCAGTCCACTTCTTCCCAGCCGGTGATCATCGCCTTGATGTGGGCGGTGGGGGTATGGCCGGCAGTGGTCAGATACAGGTGGACGATCAGGAAGGCCAGCATCATGAAGGCCGCGACGGTGTGGAAGAAGGCCACCCACTCCAGGCTCAGGTACTGGTCCCAGCCCCAGGTGGTCCACTTGTCGTAGAAGATGTAGAACCAGCCTGTGAACCAGATCAGAGGGCCGATGAACAGCATCACCCCCAGATAGGCCAGTCGCTGCAGCGGGTTGTGCTTCTTCAGCGTGGTCGCCTTGAACGGGTGCGGCGCGTGCGTGAAGATGCCGACCGCGTAGTACTTGATCATGGCATCCACCTTCTGCATCGTCGGGATGTACTGCTTCCACTCGCCGGTGGTGAAGTGCCAGAAGATCGCGAACACCCACAGGCCCACCAGGGTCCAGGCGGCGGTGGTGTGCAGCCCCACCGCCTGCTCGAAGCCAAACAGCTTGTAGCTGCCATGCACCTCGAAGCCGGTCATCAGCAGGAAGATGATCAGGCCGGCCTGCGACCAGTGCCAGATCCGCTCGAAGACCTTGAAGACATAGATCCGTTCACTCATTTCTTTTCTCCTTTGCGGGCGGCGAAGATGCGGATGCCGCCGTGGCCGATGACGCCGACCAGGCACAGGGCGGCAAGGCCCCAGCCGGCGGTGTCGAGCAGCTTGTTGCCGTGACGACCGGGCATGTACAGGCCGGGCACCTTGTCCAGACGGCCGACGCCGATGGAGGGCGCGTGGCACTGGGCGCAGCTCAGGGCATCACCCTTGGGCGCGACCATGTGGGTGATCGGCCAGGCCATCTCGGTGGAGACGAAGGCGTATTTGCCGCTGTACTGCGCGCCAATCTCCTTCATGCCGGCCTCCAGGGCCTTGTCCCAGTTGAAGTTGGACCAGAAGGCGGAATCGTCCTTGCCGTAGGTGTGGAACACCACCAACTGGTTGTTGCCCGTGTCATACGGCTGCTTGCCGTGGAACACCTTGAACGGCCAGATCTTGGACTTGCCGTCGTCGGCGCTGCCCTCGAAGCTGTTGATCTTCACCACCTTGCTCGGGTCCAGCTTGGTCTCGCGCAGGGTGTAGTTGACCGTGCCGTTGTACCAGGAGTACTCGGGGATCACGTTGGTCTCGTACTTGAAGTCGCCCTTCTTGCTGTCATACGAGTCGTGGCCGCCGCTGTCCTTGAGCTTGATGGGCTTGCCGTCCTTGTCCAGCTTGCCGGCGGTGGACCAGTCCCAGAGCATCTTGGTGGGCTTGCCGCCACGCGCGAACTCGGGGATGTGGCAGGTCTGGCAGGCGATCTTGTCGGTGTGACTGTTCAGCTTGGCGACCTTGTGCGGGGTGATACCGTGGCAGGACTGGCAGGTGGCCGGGTTCTTGTCGTCCTTGCCGCGCATGTGCGCGCCGGGCTCGTCGTCCTTGGCGGTCGTGTTGTAGCGGCTGCCCGGGACCTTGTGGCCGGTGGTCTTGTGGCAGGTGCCGCAGCTGAAGTTCAGGCCGTCCTTGTCCATGTGCACGTCGAGGTACTTGCTGGGCATCTTCAGCGAGCTGTCCAGGTCACCGTGCTTCACCGCGTCGCCGCCACCGCCGAAGAAGTGGCAGGCGCCGCAGTTCTGGCGTCCGGTCTTGCCGACGCTCTGCGCCACGTCCTTGAGCACCGGCGCCTTGACGATCTTGCCGGAGCCGGGCGGGAACTCCATGTCCTTGTAGTTCGGATGTCCGGCCAGGCCCGGGAGCTTGCGGTAGGTACCGGTGCTCTCATGGCAGACCAGGCAGTCCACGTTGCCCTCGTTCTTGAAGTCGAAATTCTGGTCCTTCCAGCCGTAACCCACGTGGCAGGCGGTGCAGAACTCGTAGTTCGAGGGGATGGCGGTGCAGAAGTTGTTGATGACGTTCTTCTTGCCCAGCTGCTGGTTGGTCTTGGGATTGAGGTACTCCCAGCTCCAGTGCGGCGTCTTCATGACCTGCTTGGCGGCCTCGGTGTGGCACTTCAGGCAGGCCTGCGTCACCTCGGGACCGGTCTTGAAGTCCTGCTGCAGTTCCTTGAACTTGCTGTGGTCGGCGGTGGAGGTGGATTTCTTCTCCTCACCCGTCGGCGCGTAGCCATGGGCCCCCGCAGCCACGGTCTGCTCGGGCGCCTTGGCCTGGGCGGGTGCCGGCGCGGGGTCGGTACTGGCCTGGGCAACCAGTACCGCCAGGGCGGTACCTGCTGCCAGCGCCAGGTTCACGAGTTGTTTACCTAGCAACATAGTGATTCCTCTTCGTCAATCGATCGGATTCGATTCAGATCTGGGCAGGCCGTCAGCAGCCGCCACCAGCGCCACCGCCAGCCGCACCCCCCGTGGGGGCCTTCGGCAGGATCATCTGCGGAGCGGGTTTGCTCGGATCGAATTCGAGGAATTTCTTCTGGTCCTCGGCGACCTTGGCCATGGTCTCGCCCACCAGCGGGCCGAACATCTTGCCCATCAGGCCGGCGTTCATGGTGCCGATGTAGACCTTGCCGTCCTGCTTCTTGTAGACCGAGATCTTGCAGGGCATGAGGATGGACAGGAAGCGCACGGTGTCTTCCTTGAGGATGGGGCCGGAGTACTTGGTGGAGCAGACCTCGATCATCATCACCGGCAGAACGTTGCCGCCGTCCGTCTGCACCGCCTTGGCGGGGTTGCGCAGGCCGGAAAGCGCCCAGCCCTTGGCCTTCAATTCGGGGTTGTCCTCGATGTTGTGCTGGATGCGGGCGATGGTCTCCTCCATGCCGAAGGGGCTTACCGTCTCATGGAACATCAGCTTGTCCATCATGCTGTACGCCAGACCCATGGTGGCCAGCAAACCCGCGACGAATCCTCCTAACAGCTTCCACATGGTGTTGCTCCTTTTTGGTTGTCCAAACTACTTCTAGCCCAAGACCCCCGGTATTCGGGATACCAGGGTCCTTGATTCCGAATATTAGACTTCTCTTATATGAAAGCTAGAGCGCGCGGAAAAAATTCAGCGCCTCGTCCAAGCTCCCCACCCCCTTCACTTCCAGCCCCTCGATCCGGCCCTTGGGCAGGTTGGCGCGCGGGCACAGGGCCTGCGTGAAACCGAGTTTGGCCGCCTCCTTGAGCCGCTCCTGGCCACGCTGCACCGGGCGGATCTCCCCCGCCAGGCCCACCTCGCCGAACACCGCCAGGCGATGCGGGATCGGCTTGTTGCGCAGCGAGGATACCACCGACATGGCGACCGCCAGATCGACTGCAGGCTCGGTGATCTTGACCCCACCGACCGCGTTCACGAACACGTCCTGGTCGTGGCACGGCACGCCGCCATGCCGGTGCAGGACCGCCAGCAGCATGGCCAGGCGGTTGCCGTCCAGACCGACGGTGAGTCGCCTGGGATTGGGGCTGTGCGTGGCGTCCACCAGGGCCTGGATCTCCACCAGCAGCGGCCGCGTACCCTCCTGCGCCACCACCACGCAGGAACCCGGCGCCTCGCGCTCGTCGCGCGTGAGGAACAGGGCCGAGGGGTTGGCCACGCCCTTGAGGCCCTTGTCGGTCATGGCGAACACGCCCAGCTCGTTGACCGCGCCGAAGCGGTTCTTGAAGGCGCGGATGAGGCGGAAGCTGGAACCGGTGTCACCCTCGAAGTAAAGCACCGTGTCGACGATGTGCTCGAGCACGCGCGGCCCCGCCAGGGTACCCTCCTTGGTGACGTGGCCGACCAGGAGGATGGTGATGCCCGCCTGCTTGGCGTGGCGCGTCAGTTCCTGCGCGCATTCCCGCACCTGCGCGACGCTGCCGGGCGCGGACTGGAGCTGCTCGGTGTACACGGTCTGGATGGAATCGATCACCGCCACCTGCGGCTGTTCCGCCTTGAGGGTGGCGAGGATGGCCTCCAGGCGAATCTCGGTGAGCAGGGGGATGTCCGCGCTCAGGCCGAGACGCTGCGCACGCAAGGCGATCTGGTCCGCCGACTCCTCGCCGCTTACGTACAGGGTGCGCGCGCGCGTGCTGATGTCCGCGAGGGCCTGCAGCAGCAGGGTGGACTTGCCGATGCCCGGGTCGCCGCCCAGCAGCACCACGCCGCCGCCCACCAGGCCGCCGCCCAGCACGCGGTCGAACTCCGACAGGCCGGTGGGCAGGCGGGCAATCTCGCGCGCCTGTACGGTGTTGAGCCGCACCACCTCGCCGCTCGCGGCGAGAGACTGGAAACGCCGCCCCTTGGTCTCCTGGACGCTCTCGGAGAGGGTGTTCCAGGACAGGCAATGCGGGCATTGCCCCTGCCATTTGCTGGTCTGTCCGCCGCATTGCGAGCAGACGTAGATCGAGGTCGACTTGGCCATGGGCGAGGCTTATACCCTGGCGGGCGGGCACACTCAAGCTGGCCCGCCCTCCGCTCGGGCGCGTATCATGTGAAGGATATTTTTCACCCCCGCCTCAGAATCTATGAAATGCGTCGATGACTTTCGCCTCCGCCTAGGCCAGCACGAGCTGGTCCCCATCATGATCGGTGGCATGGGGGTGGACATCTCGACGGTGGAGCTTGCCCTGGAGGCGGCCCGGCTGGGCGGCATCGGCCACATCTCCGACGCCATGGTGCCGACGGTGATCGACCGCCACTTCAAGACCCGCTTCGTCAAGGACAAGCTCAAGCTCTACAAGGACAACGTCAAGAACCTGGCCGACAAGTCGCTGGTCAAGTTCCACCTCGGCGAGCTCGAAGAGGCCACGCGCATGCACGTGCGCCGAGCCATGGACGCCAAGCAGGGCGATGGCATGGTGTTCATCAACTGCATGGAAAAGCTCACCATGAACGCGCCCAAGGAGACCCTCAAGGCGCGCCTCAACGCCGCGCTCTCCGCCGGCATCGACGGCATCACCCTGGCCGCGGGCCTGCACCTGGGCAGCTTCGGCCTCATGGAGGAGCACCCGCGCTTCCGTGACGCCAAGCTGGGCATCATCGTCTCCTCGCTGCGCGCCCTGCAGCTGTTCCTGCGCAAGAACGGCCGCACCAACCGCCTGCCCGACTACGTGGTGGTGGAAGGCCCGCTGGCCGGCGGCCACCTGGGCTTCGGCCTGGACGACTGGATGAAATACGACCTGGCAAGCATCGTCGCGGAGATCCAGTCCTGGCTGAAGGCCGAGCAGCTCGACATCCCGCTCATCCCCGCCGGCGGCATCTTCACCGGCTCGGACGCCACCACCTTCCTGGAGCATGGCGCTGGCGCCGTGCAGGTCGCGACCCGCTTCACCGTCACCCATGAATGCGGCCTGCCGGATGGCGTGAAACAGGAGTACTTCAAGGCGAACGAGGACGACATCGAGGTCAACGGCATCTCACCGACCGGCTACCCGATGCGCATGATCAAGTCGAGCCCCGGCATCGGCGCCGGCACCCACCCAAACTGCGAGTCCTTCGGCTACCTGCTCGACGCCAACGGCCGCTGCGCCTACATCGATGCCTACAACCGCGAGGTCGCGGCGCATCCGGGCGAGAAGAAGATCCAGGTGTGGGACAAGACCTGCCTGTGCACGCACATGCGCGACTTCGACATCTGGACCTGCGGCCACTACACCTACAAGCTCAAGGACACCACGGTGAAGCAGGCGGACGGCAGCTACCGACTGCTCAGTGCCGAGCACGTGTTCAAGGACTACCAGTTCAGCAAGGACGGCCGCATCGCCCTGCCACAGGGCTGAGCGGCCGCGGCGGCTTACTTGCCCAGGGTCTCGTCCAGGCCATCGACCTCCTCGACCGGCACGCGGTACTTCTCGGTCGCCCACTCGCCCAGGTCGATCAGCTTGCAGCGCTCGCTGCAGAACGGCTTCCAGGCATTCTCCGCCGTCCACGCCACGTCCTTGCCGCAGGTCGGGCAGGCCACCACGGTAGGTTTCTTCGCCATCTCTCGCTCCAAATGAAAAAAGGCGGCTCGCGCCGCCTTTGCCGGCCTTCGTCCGGATCAGACGGAGAAGGAGGAACCGCAGCCGCAGGTGGACACGGCGTTGGGATTCTTGATCACGAACTGCGCGCCTTCCAGGCCCTCGGTGTAGTCGATCTCGGCGCCCATCATGTACTGCATGCTCATGGGGTCGATCAGCAGGGTGACACCGTTCTTCTGCATGACCATGTCGTCCTCGTTGGTCACCTCGTCGAAGGTGAAGCCGTACTGGAAGCCGGAGCAGCCGCCGCCGGTGACGAACACGCGCAGCTTCAGCTCGGGATTGCCTTCCTCCTCGATCAGGGCCTTGACCTTGTTGGCGGCGCTGTCGGTGAAGTTGAAGGGGGACATTTCGGTGGTGGCGTTCATGGGGCTACTCCTGTGTGTAAGGGATACGCGGTTCGTTACGCGTAATTGGGGACATTGTCCGGATCGACAAGCCCCCAGTCAATCAAAGACCCGAGCCGGATCAAGGAGATACCGGCACCTGGGTGAGGCCGAGGTTCTCGGCGAGGCCGAACAGGATGTTCATGTTCTGCACCGCCTGGCCTGCCGCGCCCTTCACCAGATTATCGATCACCGACAGCACCACCACGGTGTCGCCGCCCTGCGGCCGGTGCACGGCGATGCGGCACAGGTTGGAGGCGCGCACCGAGCGGGTCTCCGGGTGCGACTTGGCAGGCAGCACGTCAACGAAGTACTCGTCCACGTAGCGCTGCTCGAACAGGGCCTGCAGGTCCACGTCCTTGGTCAGCCTGGCATACAGCGTGGCGTGGATGCCGCGGATCAGCGGCGTCAGGTGCGGCACGAAGGTCAAGCCGACGTCGTGGCCCGCCATGCGCGCGAGGCCCTGACGGATCTCCGGCTGGTGGCGATGTCCCGGCACGGCGTAGGCCTTGAAGGTGTCGCTCGCCTCGGGGAACAGGGTATGCACCTCGGCCTTGCGCCCGGCGCCGGACACGCCCGACTTGCAGTCCGCCACCATCCAGGCGGTGTCGATCACGCCCGCCTCCACCAGGGGCAGGAAGCCCAGCTGCACGGCGGTGGGGTAGCAGCCGGGGTTGGCGATCAGGCGCGCGCCCTTGACCTGGGCGCGGTTGATCTCCGGCAGGCCATATACCGCCTCGGCGACCAGATCCGGGCAGGCGTGCTCCATGCCGTACCACTTCGACCATTCGGCGACGTCCTTGATGCGGAAGTCGGCGGCCAGGTCGATCACCTTCACGCCCGCCTCCAGCAGCTCGCGGGTCTGCTGCATGGCCACGCCGTTGGGGGTGGCGAAGAACACCACGTCGCACTCCTTGAGGGCCGCGTCCTCGGGGGTGGAAAAGGCGAGGGACACGCGGCCGCGCAGTGAGGGGAACATGTCCGCCACGGGCATGCCCGCCTCCTTGCGCGAGGTGATGGCGGTGAGTTGCGCCTCGGGGTGCTGACACAGCAGACGCAACAATTCCACGCCGGTGTAGCCGGTACCGCCGACGATGCCTACCTTGATCATGCTGTAACTCCTTCAGGGGCGCGATCCAATGGGTGCGCCGATGATAATCGTGTCATTCCGACGCAAGACGGAATCCAGGGGGCCGTCCTGGACCCCGGCCTGCGCCGGGGTGACGAGGGTCGAAAACAAAAAAGCCGCCCAGGGGCGGCTTTCTCGCAGTTCAGTCCAGCATCCAGGGCATGGATTAGCGCTTGGAGAACTGCTTGCGACGGCGCGCCTTGTGCAGACCGACCTTCTTGCGCTCGACCTCGCGGGCGTCGCGGGTCACCAGACCGGCGCGCTTCAGGTCGCCCTTGAGGGCGGCGTCGAACTCGATCAGGGCGCGGGTGATGCCGTGACGCACGGCGCCGGCCTGGCCGGACTCGCCACCACCGGCGACGTTCACCATGATGTCGAAGCTGTTGACGCGCTCGGTCAGGGTCAGGGGCTGGCGCACGATCATGCGGCCGGTTTCACGCGCGAAGTACTCGTCCACGGGCTTGCCGTTGACGACGATGTTGCCGGAACCGGCCTTGAGGAAGACGCGGGCCACGGAGCTCTTGCGGCGGCCGGTGCCATAGTAGTAGTTGCCGATCATGCTCGTTCCTTAGATTTCCAGGGTCTGGGGCTGCTGCGCGGCATGGGGATGCTCGGCGCCGGCATAGACCTTCAGTTTCTTGATCATGGCATAGCCCAGGGGACCCTTGGGAAGCATGCCCTTCACGGCCTTCTCCAGGGCGCGGCCGGGGAAGCGGTCCTGCATCTTGCCGAAGGTGGTTTCATAGATGCCGCCGGGGAAGCCGGAATGGCGGTAGTACTTCTTGTCCAGTTCCTTGTTGCCGGTGACACGGATCTTGTCCACGTTCACCACGACGATGTAATCGCCGGTATCCACGTGGGGGGTGTAGATGGCCTTGTGCTTGCCGCGCAGACGGCGCGCGATCTCGGAGGCCAGACGGCCCAGCACCTTGTCGGTGCCGTCCACCACGTACCAGCCGTGCTGTACCTCGTGGGGCTTGGCGGAGAAGGTCTTCATGTCTTGTTCCAGAAAGGGGGACTACGGAAAGCGCGTGATTTTATGGGGTTGGATCGCCCCCTGTCAAACCGGACTTTCGCCTACGCCCGCTTCGCCCGGATAATCGCCCCATGTCGCTTTCCTGGTTCCTCACCAATCTCGTGGCCGCCCTCCTGCTGCCTCCCCTGAACCTGCTCGTGGTGGGCGGCCTGGGGCTGGCGCTGCGCAGATGCAGGCCGCGCCTGGGCATGGGCCTCGTCGTCGCCAGTCTGGCCGGCCTGTGGCTGCTCGCCACGCCCATCGTCGCAGGCGGCCTGCTCGACAGCCTGGAGCCCGCCCCCGCCATCCTGGACGGCCGCGAGGCGGATGCCATCGTCATCCTGGGGGGCGGACGCAACCGCGGCTCGATCGAGTACGGCGGCGACACGGTGAAGCACTTCACCCTGGAACGCCTGCGCTACGGCGCCTTCCTCGCGCGCAGGCTGAATAAACCCATCCTGGTGACGGGCGGTGCCCCGGAGGGCGTAGGCACCCCGGAAGGCCGGATCATGCGCGACGTGCTGGAAGAGGAATACCGCCTGCCGGTGCGCTGGGTCGAGGACGCCTCGCGCAACACGCGGGAGAATGCGGAATTCTCCGCCGCCATCCTCAAACAGGCCGGGGTCCGCCGCATCTATCTGGTGAGCCACGCCTGGCACCTGGCGCGCGCCATTCCCGAGTTCGAGCGCGCCGGTCTGGCCGTGGTCCCCGCCGGCACCGGATATACACTCTCCGGCAATCTGGAACCGTTCGATTTCATCCCCAACGCCCAGGCCCTGCTCAACAGCTACCTGGCGAGCCACGAATGGCTCGGCCAGCTCTGGTACCGCTTACGCAACTGAAAGGAAGAACACGATGAAAACCCGCGTCAAATGGGTCGAGAACGTCTGCTTCATGGCCGAGTCCGACAGCGGCCACGCCGTGGTCATGGACGGCGCGCCGGACATCGGCGGCAAGAACCTGGGGCCGCGCCCCATGGAGATGCTGCTCATGGGCGCCGGCGGCTGCACCTCGGTGGACGTGATCATGATCCTGCAGAAGAGCCGTCAGGACGTGGTGGACTGCGAGGTGGAGATCGACGCCGAGCGCGCAGAGGACCATCCCAAGGTGTTCACCAGGATCCACATGCACTTCACCGTCAAGGGCCGCAACCTCAAACCCGAGGTGGTGGACCGCGCGATCAAGCTGTCGGCGGAGAAGTACTGCTCGGCCAGCATCATCCTCGGCAAGACCGCCGAGATGACGCACGACTTCGAGATCGTCGAGGTCTAAGCCGCCTATTCGCCCTCGGCCTGCAGCCACTCCAGGGCCAGGCCGGGGTCGTCGAAGGCCTGGATCTCGCCGTCCACGACCAGACGGTTGAGCCAGGCCAGCCACACCATCCACTCGTCCGAGGTCACCACGGCGATCTTGCGGAAGTCGTAGCGGTGGTCGTGCGCGAACTTCAGCTCCTCCCAGGCCACGTCCAGGGTGTAGCCGACCATGTCGCGCAGATCGAGCAACAGGTTCACGCCGCCCTGGAACTCGATGTTGTGCAACACCTGCTGCTCGAAATCCTTGTAGTCCGCGAGGGTGAACTCGCCCATGACGGACACGCTTACCAGCTTGCCCTGCGTGGTGATGGCAATCATCTCTTCTCTCCAAAGCTCAACTGCGCCGCCCAGATGCCGGCCAGCACGATCACGGCCATGCCGGCCCAGGCGTTGATGGGCATATTCTCGTCGAAAACCGCGGCGTCCAATAGGCCGCTGAACACCACGGTGCTGAAGGCGAAGCTCGCCACCAGCGCGGTGCGGCCGGTACGGTAGGCGCGTGTCATGGCAAGCTGGCCCAGCGTCGCCAGCATGCCGAGCAGCAACAGCCAGGGCAGGGTTTCGAGCCGCAGCGGATGCCAGCCGTCCAGGCTGGCGAGCCCCGCCGCCCCCACCAGACAGACCGCGGAAAACCAGAACACGGTGCGCCACTCCGGCTCGTGCAGGCGCCCGAGCAGGCGCACGTTGATGTAGGCGAAGGCTGCCATGACGCCGGAGAACAGACCGATCAGACCCGCCCCCAGGTCCGCCCCGGCCTCCCAGGGGCGCAGTAGCATGACCACGCCGGCGAACCCCAGCGCCACCGAGGCGTATTGCCACAGGCCTGGCCGCTCCTTGAGCTGCCAGGGCATGAGCAGGGCGAGGAACAGCGGCGAGGCGTAGTTGAGCGTCACTGCCATGGACATCGGCAGGTGCACGATGGCATGGAAGAAGGCCGCCAGGGCGATGAAGCCCACCAGGCCGCGGCGCAGGTGCATCGGCAGGTGCGCACCGGCCAGTACGCCCACCCCCGCGAGGCGGTGGCGCCACAACAGGGGCACGGCGATCAGCACGAAGGCGAAGACGGAACGGTAGAACACCAGCTCCGCGCCGGAGAACCACTGCCCCGCCTGCTTCACCACCGCGCTCATGAGTGCGAAGCAGAGACCTGCCAGCAGCATCCAGGCGGAGCCCATCGGCGACGTCTCAGTCCGCGGCGTCGGCGGGCAGGCGCGGCACGACCTCCACCAGCGGCGGCGGGTTCAGCTCCTTGTCGGCATCCGCCGCCTGCAGGTCGCGGAACTTGCGCGCGGTGACCAGGACGCGCGACTCCAGCGACGCCACCGCCTTGTTGTAGGCCTCGCTGGCCTGGCCCAGGTTCTTGCCGACACCGGCCCAATGCCCCGCCAGCACCGCGAGGCGGTCATGCAGTTCCTTGCCCAGTGCCGAGATCTGCCGCGCGTTGTCCGCCAGGGCCTCCTGGCGCCAGCCGTAGTACACCGCCTTGAGCAGGGCCAGCAGGGTGGTGGGCGTGGCGAGGATCACCTTGCGCTCGCTCGCGTATTCGATCAGCTCCGGGTCTTCCTGCAGGGCGGCGCTGAAGAAGGCCTCGCCGGGCAGGAACAGGACCACGAACTCGGGCGCGGGCTGGAACTGGTCCCAGTAGGTCTTGGCCGCCAGCTGCTGCACGTGGGTGCGCACGTGCTGCGTGAAACGCGCCAGGGCCTTGTGGCGTGCCTCCTCGTGGTCCGCCTCCACCGCCTCCAGATAGGCCGCCACCGGCGCCTTGGAGTCCAGCACCACGGTCTTGCCGCCAGGCAGGCGCACCACCATGTCGGGGCGGCGCCCGTCGCTGGTGGCCTCCTGCTCGAAGAAGTCGCAGTGGTCCTGCATGCCCGCCATCTCCACCACGCGGCGCAGCTGCACCTCGCCCCAGCGGCCGCGCACCTCGGGGCGGCGCAGGGCGGAGACCAGGCGGCCGGTCTCGCCGCGCAGGTCCTGCTGTGCGGCGAGCAGGCCCTTCACCTGCTCGGTGAGGCTGGCATAGGCGCCGGCGCGGCTCTTCTCCATCTCCTGGTGTTGCGCAGCGAGCTTCTCCAGGGTCTCGGCGAGCGGCTTCACCATGCCCTCCACCGCCTGCTGGCGCGCGGCCAGTTCGCCCTTGGCGCTCTCCTGGAAGGAGGCGAGATTCTGCCGCGCCAGGTCGAGGAAGGCCTGATTGTTGCTCTTCAGCGCCTCGGCGGAGAGGGCGTTGAATGCGTCGGCGAGCTTCTTCTCCGCCGTCTCCAGCAAGGCCACCTTCTCCGCGCCGGCGCGCTCGACCTGCGCCAGTTGCGCGGCCAGCCCAGAAAGCTCGGCCTCCAGGCCGGCGACCCGCGCCAACCAGCGCCCGCGCTGCCAGGACAGGAACAACAACCCGATCACCAGGCCCGCCAGGGCCGCCAATGCCAAATCCATGCAACTCTCCCGAAGAGCCTGGATGATACCGCCTGGCGTCGCTCCGCCATTTCCAGGCCGGCCCTCATTGCCAAACTCGCCCTGGCACCGCCCAGACCACAGGCGGCGGACAAACGATGATTGGCTATAAAAAGATGGCGTGATCGCAAACTCCACCTCCGGGCTCGAACCGCCAACCGACACCAAGACCGCCTGCCCCGTATACCGAAACCATCGAATTTGCTGCCAAAACTCGCCAATCAGGAGAAGAACACATGAAAGACCTGACCTGGGACAACATACTGAGCGTCGGCGTGGACGAGATAGACGATGACCACAAGAAGCTGCTCGGGCTTTTCAACATCCTCAATCACTCGGTGACTGAAGGCGCAGCGCCGGAATATCTGGCAGCGGTGCTGGAAGAGCTGATCAACTGCACCCGCTGGCACTTCAGCCACGAAGAGCGCCTGATGCTGAAGTACGGCTACGAGGGGCTTTCAGACCACAAGACGGAACACCGCGACTTGATCAACGGAGTCAAGGAGCTACAAGAAGAGATCCTGCGCACGGGCATACGCATCGCGAACGAGGATCTCGAATACCTGGAGCGCTGGCTGACCCAGCACATCCTCATCGACGACATGAGGATGGGGAGCTTTCTTTCCGAGGTGATGTGACCCAACGCAACCGGCAGGTGGATTCAAGGCAGGAGGCCTTGAATCTGCCTGACGATGTCTTCGTGATCGAACTCGCGCCCGCCCACGGCACGGTAGACGACGCGCCCTTGCGCATCCACCACGAAGGTGGTGGGCAGCCCCTTCACCTTCCAGCGCTGCATGGCGGCGCCGTCCCGATCCAACAGCAGCGGAAAACCCGGGGCGGGCTCCAACTGGCCGGTGAAGGAAAAGACGGTATCGGCATCCTCGCCGACATCCACCGCCACCATCGCCAGCCCCTTGTCCGACAGCTGCCGGCGCAGGCGCTCCAGTGAAGGCATCTCGCGCCGGCATGGCGGGCACCAGGTCGCCCAGAAGTTCACCACCACCGGCCGGCCTTTCTGGCCGGCGAGGTCATGCACCTGTCCGTCCAGGTCCGGCAATTTCAACGGCGGCGCGGCATAGGGCTGGCCGATGGCGGTCAAGGCATGAGTGAGGGGGGGCAAATCCTCCGCCTTCGCCGGCACGGCGAGACAGAGCGCAGCCCACAGGATGGCCACGGCCTCAATGGGACGGACAACGCACATCGCTCAGCACCCCCTCATAGGTCTTCTCCGCCACTTGCCAGCGGGCCACCAGGTCGAAGCGGCTGCCGGCAGGCAATCCCGTCGCCAGCATGCCCTGGTTCCACTCGCCGCGCTCGTACTCCTGTTCCGGCGGGAACTGCGCCCAGCGAAAGGCGATGCGCGCGGATTCCGCCAGCCCCCGCCGTTGCCACTGGCTCATCCAGTCATCCACGGACGTCAACAAACGCTCCTCGCCGTTCACACGCACCCGCCAGTCCGCAAGGCGAAATCCAAGGGCAGCGGGCGCGGCATCGTTGCGCAGGACCGTCATGAAAACACAGGCCAGGGCATAGGGCTCCGCGTCCTCGGCGCGAAACCCCCGAGCGACGTAAAAGGCACGCGCCTGATCCGGCAGGATCTGGGTAAGGCGCAAGGTGACGCCATGGGCACGAGTCTCCCAGGTCTCCGCGCCGCTGTCCGCATCCCGGCGATAGTCCTGGTCGGCCAGGAGCATTCCGGACCACAGCCCCAGCGCCCCCCATGGCAGCAGCCATCTCAAAAAGACACGCATCGCCCTGCCCTCCGTCATGAAAAAAGGGGGCGCCAGCCCCCTCTTCACTGCCACCGTGATGGTTCGTCTTACAGCACCATCCCGGGGTTGCCGCCCATACCCACGACCTTGGGCTGGTTCAGCCTCACGGGCTTGATCACCTTCTGGTCGCGCAGGTACTCGGCCACCACCTCCCAGATCGGCGCGCCCTGGGCGCCCTCGGCCACCGGCGCCCAGCCGGCGACCTTGTACTTCTTGTTCGGGTCGACGGGCTTGCCCTTCAGCTCCATGTTGGTGATGCGCTTGCCGATGGTCTTGTTCGGGTCGATGGTGTACTGGATGCCGCCCACGCGCACCATGTCGCCGCCCTGCTGGTAGTAGGGGTCGGCGTTGAACAGGTTGTCGCAGACGTCTTCCATGATGGTGTGGATGGTCTCGCCGGTCATCTCGTTGAGCGAGGTCTGCGGGTAGGTGATCGCCACCTGGTCCATCAGGCGCTCCATGGTGATGACGTCGCCGGAGAGCAGGCTGGTGCCCCAGCGGAAGCCCGGCGAGAAGGCCGCGTCGGCGCCCTTCACCTTCATCAGCGCGTCGCAGATCATCTGGTCGTAGGTGCCGTTGAAGTTGCCGCGGCGGTACAGCACGCCCTCGGTGACCGCGAGCTTCTCGTTCAGCTTCGCCTCGAAGGGGGCGCGGATCTTCTTGATCAGAGCCTCCATGCCAGCGTCGGCGGGCAGCAGGTTGGAGAACACCGGCAGCAGGCGGTACTTCCAGCCCTTGACCTTGCCACCCTTGACATCGAAGTCCATGACGCCGAGGAACTTGCCGTTGGAGCCGGCGTTGGTGACCAGGGTGACGCCCTTGGCGTTCTTCACCTCGACGGGCTGCGGCACGCCGTCGTGGGTGTGGCCGCCGAAGATCACGTCGATGCCGGTGACGCGGCTGGCCATCTTGATGTCGACGTCCATGCCGTTGTGGGACAGCACCGCCACCACCTGGGCACCCTTGGCGCGCGCCTCGTCGACGTACTTCTGCATGGATTCGTCGCGGATGCCGAAGGACCAGTCGGGCACCATCCAGCGCGGGTTGGCGATGGGGGTATAGGGGAAGGCCTGGCCGATGATGGCGACCTGCACGCCATTGATGACCTTCATCACATAGGGCTGGAACACCTGGTCGCCGAAGTCGTTGGTGACCACGTTCTGCGCCACGAAGTCGACGCCGGCCTTCTTGAAGTCGCCGTTGACGATCTCCATGACGCGTTGCGCGCCGTAGGTCATCTCCCAGTGCGGGGTCATGACGTTGACGCCGAGGGCGATGCAGGCATCGACCATGTCCTGGGCGTTGGTCCACAAGGCGGTGGCGGAGCCCTGCCAGGTGTCGCCGCCGTCCAGCAGCAGGGAGCCGGGGCGCTGCCCGCGCACGCGGTCGACCAGGGTCTTCAGGTGCGCGAAGCCGCCCACCTTGCCATAGGTGCGCGAAGCCGCCTCGAAATCGAGGTAAGTGAAGGCATGCGCGTCGATGGAACCCTTCTTGATATTGAAGTGCTTGAGGAGGTGGTCGCCCACCAGGTGCGGCACCTTGCCGACCGCCTCGCCCACGCCCAGGTTGACGTTGGGCTCGCGGAAGTACACGGGCAGCAGTTGCGCATGGCAGTCGGTGATGTGCATCAGCGAGCAGTTGCCGAAGGCGGGCACGTCGTAGTAGCCGGCGGGGGCATTGCCGGCCAGGGCGGACTTGCTGTCGAGGGCGAAGCCGGTGGCGGCGGCGGCGGCCAGCACCTGCATGAATTCGCGACGGGTCATGGACATGCTTGTATTCCTCCTCAAGGGACTGTTCAGCGTGGCGCGCATTCTCGCGGCACGGCGGTGCCTAGTAAATGGTAACGATGGGCCAGTACGGCTGGTTCATATCGCTCGCGCAAAAAAAATCCGGGCAGGAACCCGGATTTTTCGCTGTATTCCGCGCTGTTTACTTGCGGAACACGGAGGCCTTCATCTCCATGCCGTTGGAGAGGTAGGAGTGGAAGTACTCCAGGTTGTTGAAGCGGGTGCTGCCCGGCTTGTCCGGCACGTGGCGCACGTTCTTGTAGCAACCCTCGTAGCGCATCTGCAGCGTCACCAGGGTCTCGCCGCCGCGGAACACGGGCCAGTGCACGGCCTGGCCGGTCACGGGAGAGAGGATCTCGGAGCGCAGGCGGTTGCCGGCGGCATCCACGTGGCAGGAGGCGCAGGAGAAGTTGAACTGGCCGGCGCGCTGGTAGTAGGTCTTCTTGCCCTCGTCGAAGGCCTTCTGGGCGGCGGGGCTATCCACCTTGATGTTCATCTTCATGCCGTCGGAGAGGGTGCGCGCGTACGCGGTCACCAGACCCATGGTCTTGGCGTCGTTGTACTTGTAGGCCTCCTCGCCGTTCTTCACACGGCACTCGTTGATCAGGTCCTCGAAGGTCACGACCTTGCCCTTGGCCTCGTCGAACATCGGATAGTTGCCGGCGATCATCTTGCCGCCGTTGGGCAGGCAGTCGGCGTAGGTCTTGCCGTTCTTGAACGGGGTCTTGAACAGCTTCTCGCCCTTATCGATCTCGGAGGTGAAGGGGGGGAATTCCATGATCGCGTCGTACTGGCCCTTCGAATCGGGGTCGAAGGCGAGGGCGCCGTAGACGTAGTTGTCAATCTTCACGTCGGGGTATTTGTGGGTGAAGAAGTTCACCAGTTTCATGCGGTCTTCTTCCGGGCCCGCATTGGCGGCGACCGCCCCGGTCAACAGGCCGATACCGGCCATGGCTAGCAGAAGTTTCTTCATGCCGTCCTCCAGAAATGGGTGCAGACAAAACCGGGGCGGCGCGACGGCGCGGCCCCGTGACGCGGATATCAGCCGATCACGGCCTCGGCGGAGGTGGAGTCGCCCTTGTTGTCGGTCCAGGCAACCACCACCTTGTCGCCGGCCTTGGCGCCCTTCACGCGAATCGCCAGGTAGGGGTTCTTGCTGATGCCGCCGCCCCACTGCGCGTCCATCACCTTCTTGCCAGCCACTTCGCACGTCACGTTCGTGATGTGGTGCGCCGGAACGATCTGGCCAGTCTTCGCGTCCTTGCGCAGACCAGTCTCCATCACGTGGTTCA
>JBFMHC010000010.1:197724-238663 GCA_040751755.1 Pseudomonadota bacterium | reverse complement strand
GCGCGAGGCGAGGCCGCGCCGCATGGAGGAGGGGCCGCGCGAAGAACGGCGCGGCCCCCGCCCCGAGGGCCGCGGCCAGCGCCGCCCGGAGTCGTCCGGCCGGCCCGCGTCGCGGCGCCGCGACGAGCTCCATCACTTCTTCGTCCCCTGTCCCAAGGGCCTGGAACACGAACTGGTCGCGGAGCTGGGCGAGATCGGCGTCGCCGACGCGCGCCCGGCGGCCGGCGGCGCCGCCTTCAAGGGCGACCTGCCGCTGGCCTGGAAGGTCAACCTGTGGAGCCGCCTGGCGGTGCGCGTGCTGTGGCGCGTCGGCGAGGGGCCCTACCGCATCGAGTCCGACCTCTACGACGGCGCGCTCAAGGTGGACTGGCCCGCCCTGTTCGACGTGAGCCGCACCCTCGCCGTACACACCGTGGCGCGCCACAGCCCGCTGCAGAGCCTCAACTTCGCCAGCCTGAAGATCAAGGACGCGGTGTGCGACCGCTTCCGCGCCGAGTGCGGCGAGCGCCCCAGCGTCGACACCCACGCGCCGGACGTGCCGCTGCTGCTCTACCTCACGGACGAGCGCTACAGCCTTTACGTCGACCTCTCCGGCGAACCGCTCAACCGGCGCGGCTTCCGCATCGAGCCGGCGGCCGCGCCGCTCAACGAGAACCTCGCCGCCGGCCTGCTGCGCCTGGCCGGCTGGCGCCCCGGCACGCCCTTGTTCGACCCCATGATGGGCGGCGGCACGCTGCTGATCGAGGCGGGCATGATGTGGCTCAACCGCGCGCCCGGCCTGAAGCGCCACTTCGCCTTCGAAAACCTGCGCGGCTTCGACCGCATCGAGTGGCAGCGCCTGCGCAAGGACGCCGAGGCGGAGGCCCTGGAGCCCGAGGAACTGCCGATCTTCGGCTGCGACAACGACCCGGCCATGGTGCGCGCCGCCGGCCTCAACCTGAAGGCGGCGGGACTGCTCGACTGCGTGCAGCTGCTGGAGGCGGACTTCCTGGAGGTGGACGCGCCGCCCACCGGGGCGGGCATCCTCATCAGCAACCCGCCCTACGGCGTGCGCCTGTCGCTGGAGGACATGGCGGCCTTCTACAAGGGGATTGGCGACGTCCTCAAGCAGCGCTTCGCCGGCTGGACCGCCTTCTTCATCTCCGCCGACGCCGAACTGCCCAAGGCCATCGGCCTCTCCGCGAGCCGCCGCACGCCGCTGTTCAACGGCCCGCTGGAGTGCCGCTTCTACGAATACCGCCTGGTGGCCGGGTCGAACCGGCCGAAGCCGCGCTGAACGTCCGGCACCCTGGCGGTGCCGCCGCCTCCCCGGCGGGGGAGGGGGGCTTCAGACGATCGCCAGACCGCTGTTGTCGTCCAGGTCGGTGACGCCGCGCTGGCGTGCCAGGTCCTTGAGCTTGATGCGCAGCTCGTTCTGCGAATCGGCGTAGCGCATCGCCACCTGCGGCTCCACCAGGCCGGCGGCGCACAGGTCGTAGAGGGCCTGGTCGAAGGAACACATGCCCAGGTCGCGCGACTTCGCCATGATCGGCTTCAGCTCGTGCACGTTGCCCTTGAGGATCAGGTCGGAGATGAGCGGGCTGGCGAGCATGATCTCGATCGCCGGCACGCGCCCGCCGCCGATCTTCGGGATCAGGCGCTGCGACACCACCCCCTTGAGGTTGAGCGAGAGGTCCATGAGCAGCTGCGGCCGCCGCTCGATGGGGAAGAAGTTGATGATGCGGTCGAGCGCCTGGTTGGAGTTGTTGGCGTGCAGGGTGGCCAGGCACAGGTGGCCGGTCTCGGCGAAGGCGATGGCGTAGTCCATGGTGTCCATGTCGCGGATCTCGCCGATCAGGATCACGTCCGGGGCCTGGCGCAGGGTGTTCTTCAGCGCCGCGAACCAGTTGTCGGTGTCGATGCCCACCTCGCGCTGCATCACCAGCGACTTCTTGTGCGGGTGCACGAACTCGATCGGGTCCTCGATGGTGATGATGTGGCCCTTGGAGTTCTCGTTGCGGTGGTTGAGCATGGCCGCGAGGCTGGTCGACTTGCCCGAGCCGGTGGCGCCCACCATCAGCACCAGGCCGCGCTTCTCCATCATCAGGGTCTTGAGCGACTCGGGCAGGCCCAGGCCGTCCATGGTCGGCACGTCGGTGACGATGTGGCGCGCCACCAGGCCCACCGAGCCGCGCTGCACGAAGCAGTTGACGCGGAAGCGCCCCACGCCGTCGAGGCTGAGGGCGAAGTTGCACTCGTGCGTGTTCTCGAACTCCGCCCACTGCTTGGCGTTCATGACCGAGCGCAGCAGTTCCACCGCCTGCTCGCGGCTCACCGGCTTGGCGTTGAACGGCGTCAGCTCGCCGTGGATCTTGATCGCCGGCGGCGCGCCGACCGTGATGAAGAGGTCGGACGCGTCCTTCTCCAGCATGGTCTTGAGCAGTTCCAGCACATATTTGAAGTAGGGGCTGTCGGCCTGCATGGTTCTCCTCCGTGGTCGCTATGCGTGTGTTCAGCCCAGGCGCCAGGCGAGCGTCTCGCCGGCGCGCAGCGGGGTGACGCCTGCGGCATGGGTGGCGGGCACCGGCACCGTCTCGCGCGTCAGGGTGATGGTCGCGGTGTTGCGCGGCAGGCCGTAGAAGTCCGCGCCGTAGTGGCTCGCGAAGGCCTCCAGCCGGTCGAGCGCGCCGGCCGCGTCGAACGCCTCGGCATACAGCTCGATCGCCGCGTGCGCGGTGTAGATGCCGGCGCAACCGCAGGCCGCCTCCTTGGTGGGCGTGGCGTGCGGCGCGCTGTCGGTGCCGAGGAAGAACTTCGGGTTGCCGCTCGTCGCCGCCGCCACCAGGGCCTGGCGGTGCGTCTCGCGCTTCAGCACCGGCAGGCAGTAGTAGTGCGGGCGGATGCCGCCCTGGAACATGGCGTTGCGGTTGTACAAGAGGTGGTGCGCGGTCACCGTGGCGGCCACGTTGGCCGGCGCGGCGGCGACGAACTCGGCGGCCTGGCGCGTGGTGATGTGCTCCAGCACCACCCTGAGGCCCGGCATGCGCGCCAGCAGCGGCGCGAGGATGCGCTCGATGAACACCGCCTCGCGGTCGAACACGTCCACCGCCGGATCGGTCACCTCGCCGTGCAGCAGCAGGGGCAGGCCCGCCTCCTGCATGGCAGCCAGCGCGGCATCGACGCGGCGGATGTCGGTGACGCCGGAATCGGAGTTGGTGGTGGCGCCCGCCGGGTAGTACTTCACCGCGTGCACGAAGCCGCTCGCCTTCGCCTTGCGGACCTCCTCCGGCGTGGTGTTGTCGGTGAGGTACAGGGTCATCAGCGGCTCGAAGCGCAGGCCCGCGGGGAGGGCGGCGAGGATGCGGTCGCGGTAGGCGGCGGCCTCGTCCACCGTGCGCACCGGCGGCCTCAGGTTGGGCATGACGATGGCGCGCGCGAACTGGCGCGCCGTGTCGGGCAGCACCGCCGCGAGCATGGCGCCGTCGCGCAGGTGCACGTGCCAGTCGTCGGGGCGGGTGATCGTGATCGTGTTCATGGCTTGCTCTCGTTCTTCAGGCCCAGGGCCAGGTCGTACAGCTCGTTCTTGCGCGCGCCGGTGAGCTTCGCCGCCAGCTGCGCGGCCTGCTTCACCGGCAGCTCGGCGAGCAGGACCTCCAGCACGCGCCGTGCGTCCTGGCCGCCGTCCTCGGCAGCGGGAGCGGGCGGCGCCACCACCAGCACGAACTCGCCGCGGCGGTGATTATCGTCCGCCGCCAGCCAGGCTGTCGCCTCGCCAAGCGGGCAGGCGTGCAGCTGCTCGAAGCGCTTGGTCAGCTCGCGCGCGAACAGCACGGTGCGCGCCTCGCCCAGCACCGCCGCGAGGTCCGCCACGGTCTCCTCGATGCGGTGCGGCGCCTCGTAGAACACCAGGGCGGCCGGCAGGTCGCGCAGGCCCTCCAGCACCTTGCGCCGCGCCGCCGCCTTCGGCGGCAGGAAGCCGTGGAACAGGAACGGCCCCTCGATGCCGGAGACCGAGACCGCCGCCGCCAGGGCGCTCGCCCCCGGCACCGGCAGCACCGGCAGGCCGGCCGCGCGCACCGCCTGCACCAGGCGCGCGCCGGGGTCGGAGAGGCCGGGCGTGCCGGCGTCGGAGATGTAGGCGACGCGCTTGCCCGCCTGCAGGTCGGCGACGATGCGCGTGGCGGCCGCCGCCTCGTTGTGCTCGTGCACCGCCACCAGCTTGCCCTGGATGCCGTAGGCGCCGAGCAGGTGCTGGCTGTTGCGCGTGTCCTCGGCGGCGATCAGGTCGGCCTGGCGCAGCACGTCGAGGGCGCGCAGGGTGATGTCACGCAGGTTGCCGATGGGGGTGGCGACGATGGCCAGGGTGCCGGGCGGGGAGGGCTGGGGGGAATCTTGCATGGCGGGGGCGGGTGGAATGGCCGCAGTTTACCGAAGCCTCTCCAACGGTCTAGCCCTGCGCCGGCTCGCCATACAGGCGTCCCTTGCGGATCAGCCACTTCTCCGCCTCCACGGCGAGGAACACCACGCTGGAGAGCGCCACGCACAGCAGCAGCTCGTCCCAGGCCAGCGGCGCGGTGCGGAAGATGGGGTTGAGCCAGGGCACGTAGAGCACCGCCATCTGCAAGGCGAAGGTGAGCAGCACCGCCCCCAGCAGCGGCAGGTTGGAACGCAGGCCGATCTCGAACAGGGAGCGCGTATCGGAGCGGATCGCCAGGGCGTGCCCCATCTGCGACAGGGTCAGCACGGTGAACACCATGCTCTGCCAGTGCGCGCTGCCGGTATGCCAGGTCCAGGCCTGGGTGAGGATGGACACGCCGCCCATCAGCAGGCCCACCCAGACGATGTGCTGCCACATGCCGTGCGCGAAGATGCTCTCGCGCGGCGGCCTCGGCGGGCGCCGCATGATGCCCTTCTCCGCCGGCTCCACCGCCAGGGCCAGGCCCGGCAGGCCATCGGTGACCAGGTTGATCCAGAGGATGTGGATCGGCAGCAGCGGGATGGGCAGGCCCAGGAAGGGCGCCAGGAACAGGGTCCAGATCTCGCCCGAGTTGCTGGTCATGGTGTACTTCACGAACTTGCGGATGTTGTCGTAGATGCGCCGCCCCTGCCGCACCGCGGCGACGATGGTGGCGAAGTTGTCGTCCAGCAGGACCAGGGAGGAGGCCTCGCGCGCCACGTCGGTACCGATGCGGCCCATGGCCACGCCGATGTCGGCGCGCTTCAGGGCCGGCGCGTCGTTCACCCCGTCGCCGGTCATGGCCACGAACTCGCCCTTGTCCTGCAGGGCGCGCACGATCTTGATCTTCTGTTCCGGGTCGACGCGCGCGTACACCCGCACCCGCTCCACCTCGGCCTCGAACTCCTCCTGGCCCAGCGCCGCCAGCTCGCGCCCCGTCATCACCCGTCCCGCCGCGTCGAGGATGCCGAGCTGCCGTGCGATGGTGGCGGCGGTGGCTGGGTGGTCGCCGGTGATCATCACCGGCGTGATGCCGGCGGCACGGCACTCCGCCACCGCATGCCGGGCCTCGGGGCGGGGCGGGTCGAGCAGGCCGGCGAGGCCGATGAATTCGAGCCCGGCCTCCACTGTGTCGTGGCTCAGGGCCTCCGGCAGCCCGGCGAGTCGACGGCGCGCGAAGGCCAGCACGCGCAGGCCCGCGGCGGCCATCGCCTCCGCCTGCCGCGCCGCCTCTTCAACGGGCCCGGCGCAGCGCGGCAGCAGGCCCTCCGGCGCGCCCTTCACCAGCACCAGGCAGCCGCCTTCCGCGTCGCGGTGCACGGTGGTCATGCGCTTGCGTTCGGAGTCGAAGGGCAGCTCGGCGATGCGCGGCCAGTCCGCCTCCAGTTGCCGCTTGTCCTCGCCCTGCTCGTGCGCGGCGAGGAACAGGGCCACCTCGGTGGGATCGCCCTTGGGGTGGCCGCCGCGCGTGAAGGTGCTGTCGTTGTTGAGCGCCAGGGCCGCGTAGAACTCCGGTTGCGCCACGCCGGGCGCCCGCCACACCTGCTCCACATGCATCTTGTTCTGCGTCAGGGTGCCGGTCTTGTCGGAACAGATGAAGGTGACCGAGCCCAGGGTCTCCACCGCCGGCAGACGGCGGATCAGGGCATGCTGCTTCACCATGCGGCGCGCGCCGAGGGCGAGCGAGATGGTCACCACCGCCGGCAGGGCCTCGGGGATCGCGGCCACCGCCAGGCTGACGGCGGTGAGGAACATGAGGGTGACGTCCTCGCCGCGCATGACCCCGGCGACGAACAGGATGGCGCAGATCGCCAGCACCGCCCAGGCCAGGCGCTTGCCGAAGTCCGCCAGACGCTTCTGCAGCGGCGTCTGACCACCCGTCTCGCCCGCGAGCAGGCCGGCGATGCGCCCCAGTTCGGTCGCCTGCCCGGTGCCCACCACCAGGCCGCGCGCCCGCCCATGCACCGCCATCGTGCCCTTGTAGGCCATGCCGTGGCGCTCGGCGAGCGGCGTGTCGGCGCCGCCCAGCGCGTCGTGGCGCTTGTCCACCGGCTGCGACTCGCCGGTGAGCGCCGCCTCGTCCGTACGCAACCCGGCCGCCTCCAACAGGCGCAGGTCCGCCGGCACCAGGGCGCCGGCCTCCAGGGCCACCACGTCACCCGGCACCAGCCGGGCCGCGTCCAGCTCCTGCCATTCGCCCTCGCGCAACACCTGCGCGGTCGGCGCGGACAAGGCCTTGAGCGCGGCCATCGCCTTCTCCGCGCGGTATTCCTGGACGAAGCCGAGCACCGCATTGAGCAGGACGATGACGACGATGGCGATGCTGTCCGAGGCCTCGCCCACCAGGCCGGAGACGACGGCGGCGGCGATCAGCACCAGGATCATGAAGTCCGCGAACTGGCCGGCGAACATGGCCAGCGGGGTGCGCCGGCGCGCCTCCGGCAGGGCATTCGGGCCGTGGCGGGCGAGACGCGCCGCCGCCTCGGCCTCGCTCAGCCCGCGCCCCGCCTCGACGCCGAGCCGGCGCGCCGCCTCCCGCGCCTCCAGGGTGTGCCATTCGCTGCCCGTCATGCCCGCCTCCGCGCGAAGCCCCGCCTCATCTCCACCACCAATGACCGAAAACCCAGTCCAGGCAAGGCCTGGAGACCGTGCAGGTCGCCTGGCCACCGCCGGATATCGCCCGATTCCATTCTAGGAGGCGGCCCCACGCACGCCGGCGTAACACACAGCCGTGCGGCTTTGGCTAAGCTACGGGGTATCCACACCACCGGACCCCGCCATGCACGAATCCCCGCACATCCTCGAACTCAAGAAGAAGCAGATCGACACCAGCCTGGGCAGCCTGTTCCTGCAGGTGAAGAACGCCATCGCCGAGGCCATGAACTGCCTGGCCGACCGCAACCACGCCAAATGCGAGACCCTGGTGCGCAACGACCTGCGCCTCAACGAGCTGCGCCGCAACATCGAGCAGGACTGCCTGGTGGCGATCGCCTCGCAGCAGCCGGTGGCGCACGACCTGCGCGACCTGGTGGCGGACATGCGCATGGCCGCCGAACTGGAGCGCATGGGCGACTACGCCAGCGACATCGCCGCCAGCATCGCCCAGATGGACGCCGCGAGCCTGGACGCGGTGGGCGCGGAGGAGGTGCAGGAGATGTCCGTGCTGTGCCGGCAGATGCTCACCGAGGCGATGCACGCGCACCAGTCGGACGACACCGAGATGGCGCGCAAGGTGGCCGCCAGGGACGACGAGCTGGACGCGCACATGCGGCGCATGGTGGACACGGTGCTGGAGGCGATGCGCCGCGACCCCGCGCTGGTCAACAACGGCTCGCGCATGCTCTGGGTGGCACACAACCTGGAACGCTGCGGCGACCGCGCCACCAACATCGCCGAGCAGGTGCTGTTCCGCGTCGACGGCACGGTGGAAGACCTGGACTGAACCGTCCGCGAAACCTCGTTCCGGCGAAGGCACGGCGACCTGCCCGGTCGCCCCCTCTCCCCAACCCTCCCCCGGCGTGAGAGGGGGCGACCATTCCCCTGTCTCGCCTGGGATAGGGCACATTTCCCTCTCCCCCCGGGAGAGGGTAGGGTGAGGGAACCCGCGTGAATGCCGGCGTTACGGCCCGTCCTGCCGGCTCGACCGCGCCGTCCCTGTCCATCATTCCCGCACACGCCGGCCCCAGAAAGCCACTGCCCCTCGCCCGGGCGACGAACCACCCTGCGTCTTCTAGCGGATCAGCTTCATCCGCCGCAGGTCCGCCGTCACCCTCTCGCGCACGAACTCCACCACGTCGCGCTTCTTGCGTCCCAGCACCAGCCTGGCGACCAGGCGCAGCAGCGGGTTGTCGCGCTTGAAGTACTGCTCGACCAGACGCGCCAGCACCACGTCCACGCGCCGTTCCAGCCGTTTCAGCAGCGCGTCCATGTCCTCCTGCGTGTAGCGCGGCCACTGCGCCACGTTGCAGGGCGCGCGCGCCGCGCCCACCAGGGGGACGATGGGCAGCAGGCGCTGGCCGCCGTCGGTGCGCGGCGCGCCGCTCTCGTCGCGTACGCAGTGCGCCTCGCGCATGTCCTCGCTCCAGGCGCCGAACAGCGGGTTGTTCTCCGGCAGCACGAAATGGTCGCGCAGGAACTTCTGCGCGTTGCGCCGCCCGAGGAAGTAGTCGTGGGCGCGGAAGTCGCGCTTCAGGAAGCCGCCGAAGCCGCCCAGCGAGCCGCAGGCGATGGGGTGGGGGCTGCCCTCGCGGCTGGGCGCGATCATGAAGCGCGAATACACGTCGTCGCGCATCGCCAGCATCAGCTCGTCCGGCTTGAAGCGGGCCTGGTTCTTGAGCGCGCCGAACAGCTTGAGCGCCGTCTTCAGGAGTTCCGGCGCGGGCTCCTCGTCCGCGACGAAGGCGCTGTCGCTGGGGAAGGGGTCGATCAGCAGCACCGCCTTGTCCGCCCGCGCGCCGTCGCGCGCGTTCCGGCCGCTCCCCGCCAGCGCCTGGCGCGCCAGTTCCAGCGGCTCGTTGTTCATCACCCCGCCGTCCACGCACTGGAAGCGGTAGGGGTAGTTCGCCGGCAGCGGCCCCCAGTTCACGGGGATCGCCTGGTAGCTCACGCAGGCGTGCGGGTCATGGCTCTCCGGCGTGGGCACGGGCCAGCGCCGGAAGCCGTACCAGTCCGGCTGGCCATTGCCGGGGATGGCGTGCTCCAGCACGCGCGGCGCCAGGCCGATGGGAAAGGCGCCGGAGGCGAGGGCCGCCACCTTGATCCGCTCCTTCACCTCGGAGGCCATGCCGAAATCCGCCCAGCTCAGGGTGTAGCGGTCCGGCAGGGCGTCGGTGCGCGCGTCGTTGATGCGGAAGTGCACATAGTCGGCATGCAGCGACATGTCGTAGCCCGCCGGCCGGGCGCCGTGCAGCGAGAAGGCATAGGGCACGCCGCGCAGGTTGGTGACGGTGAGCATCAGCTCGAAGTTGTCCGCCACGTAAGGCCGGCGGCGCGGCCGCGCGCTCACGTCCAGGCCGCTGTCGGCGATCTCGCCCAGCACCGTGGAATCCAGCAGCGACACCACCGGGCTGTCCTTGTCCGCCAGATCGCGACCCTCCAGCAGGCTGGCGATGTCGATGCGCTCCACCCAGGAATCGAACAGCTTGTTGCGCCCCTTGTGGGTGCGCGCGTCCTGTTCGTCGGCGATGGGTGGCTGGTCCGAACCCAGGTACGCCGCCGCCAGCGCCGCCGTGATGCCGCCCGCCGAGGCGCCGGAAAACGCCGACAACCGCACCTCGTGCGGCGGCACGCGCGGGTCCACGCCCTTCGCCGCGTACCAACAGTCCAGCGCGTGCACCAGGAAATCCACCACCCCGCCGGTGTACGCCCCGGCGGAAATCGCCCCGGCCCCTACCAGGCCGATCTCGAAGGTCTGCTCGCTCATCCGTCCTCCTCGTGCCGCGTCGCACGGCCGAATGTCGTTGTGCCCCGCCCGCGCGGATCACGCAGGCGGCTGGCCGGCCATGATGTTCGGCTTGGATGACAGTTTTTCTACGGCGTGGACAGGCCTTGTCCCGCCTTGCGCCCCCCGTCAGGCAGGCAGGCGGTTGGCGACCTCGATCAGATTCAGGTCCGGGTCGCGGAAGTACACCGAGAGGATCGGCCCCGTCGCCCCGGTGCGCCGTACCGGCCCCTCGACCACCGCCACCCCGCAGGCGGCGAGGTGGCGCACCACCGCCTCCAGGGGCACCGAGGTGAGCAGGCACAGATCCGCCGAACCCGGGGTTGGGCGGTGCGCCTTCGGCTCGAACTCCGCGCCGTGCGCGTGCAGGTTGATCTTCTGCGCGCCGAAGGCCAGCGCCGTACGGCCAGCGCCGAAGGTGACGACCTCCATCCCCAGGACCTTTTCGTAGAAGGCCGAAGTGGCGTCGACGTCGCGGACGGTCAGCACCAGGTGGTCGAGGCTGTCGATGTGCATGGGGTAGGGATGGCTAACGTTTAGCTTGAGGGGCGCGGAAACAGGCGGCGATGCCGGCTGTTGGAGCGTCCCTCTCGAAGCGTTTGTTAGCGCCTTTTGAAATGATATTCATACGTACAGAGGGTTTCTCGGTTGAAATGGTCAATAAGATACACGTTGGTTAGAAGATCCACGTAACCAGGGCCTTCAAAGTAAATTGTCTTTCTATTTTCAAGATATGTTTTGCCGGAGTATCGAAATGGCTTTAAATATAGTGAGCATGAATTTATATCAAGAAGCTCATTTAAATGTGCGCCCTCCATAATGTGCGATCTATTTTCTGCAAGCACGGCGAAGTACTCTCGATCGCAGCCTTGTCCTGCGCCTGACCATAATTTTAGCGGAAGCACATATTCAACTGTCCCGTCGTTATCAATATCAAACAGGGCGCATTTGTCCTCAGCACGGCCACTGCCATCGCCCCGAATGCTGTTGTTTATATAGGCATTTGCTTCTTCATGACCAACCGTGTGGTCTATGTCGAATTTAATGTAATCGAATCGCTCTAAAAGTAGAGCGCGACAAAAGGATTTGTTTTTTCCTTTGATTAATACACTTTTGCTTAATGTGGCAATTAGGTCTTTACTGCACTGGTTCACTAGCCCGCCATCCAGATTTGTATCATCGCAATAATGGGCCTCAGCCAACTGAGAAAGCATCAGTGCATACAACGTGGCGAAAGCAACGTGGCGCAATTTCATCTTCATTCCCATTGGTACGCTAACGTGGAGTTAACCGGCGCCCAAGACGACGCGAAGCGGCGTTTTGGGCGTCCGGGTTGAACGCAGGGTTATGCGTTTTCATTGCTGAGGAGCCTGTCATCAAACCAAACGTCCTCATGCCCTGGTGCTAAGAGAACACGCCACCCGGGTGGTAAAGCCAAGTAAGGCACGATCTCTGGGCAATACTGCGAAATATGAGAAACATGAAGAGGTTGGTAAAAATCATCCGCGGTTGAATATTCACCGCCGTAGATATACCAGCCACATGTACCGTTTTCTTGCCTATGACGCGACGCGTTCAGCGGAAGTAGGTTAAGAGTTTCGAGGGCTATCCCCAGCTTCAAATGTGGCTCAGCCGGGATTGGCTCCGCGCCTAGCCGCGTGCATGCGGCAATCTGTTCAGGCGTGGCAATCATGGTGACGCATAACGAACCAACTCAGGGGCGCCGATAGGCGTCCCGCTGGAGTGCCTTGTTCGGCGCTCCACAATAGGAGAAGAACATGAAGACACAACCGCTTGACGACCTGGAGATGTTCGAGCTTTTGCAGGCGTGCTACCCGGAGAAGTTCCCGGACGACGAAGACGAGACGTTCGAGGCAGCGATGCACTTCGCCGAAGAACTATCCGGATTTGATGAACTCGCCGACCTTCTTGGCCGCGTTGCGATGCTGACCATGCCGATGAAGTCCCGCCTGACGGGACGGCTTTCGCACTGCCTCGGAAAGGTTGAATTTGCAAACGGTGCCGCAAACATGCTGGCGGCGGTGCGACGGGACGCCGTGACGCCGAACGTAGAGTTAAGCGGCCTGCGCGGCTTTTCGCGCAGGTCCGCTTCAACGCCGGGTTAGCGCGCGGGCGGCCAGAAGAACGAAGGCGGCAACCGACGCGAGAACCAAGCAATGAACGGCCGGACGACGCACCGGCCGCCCCGCCACCACGAACAAAACGGTTCAATAGGCCACCGCCCGTAACGCCGCGACGGACGTGGGGTAGCGACACCGGTTGAGCAGCGACAGCGGACGCCAAGACCGACGACGCCAGCACACCACCACGACGTACACCGCGAGCGCCCGAACAGGCAGAAGCCGCAACGCGGAAACCGAGAAGATTTGGCGAAAGCGGTTGCATGACGATGAGTAGCTGCGCGCTAACGTTTGAATTCACCGGCCTTGCGCGGCTTTATGCGCAAGGTCCGGTGGAATGATGGGTTGGCCCTCACGGCGCAACAACTCATTTCGTGACTTTCAGTCGCGCCGTAACAGCAAGGACTCGGCCGGAAACTTTGTCTTTGACGTTCGCTGTGACCTTATAGTCGCCAATAGGATCAGTCTTGTCGAAACCTACGGTCATGCTGGCTTGGCCAAGCTGCAATAGACGTTGCTGCATAGGCTTTCCAGACCAAACTGGGCCACCACCCCCTGGCATTTTGCTTCCGTCTGGCCCTTCAAGAACGAACTCGGAAACTACGTCGCAGACGCCGCTGGCATTCGGTGCGCAACCATGAAAAATGAGAAGTGCGGAGACCGTTTCACCGAGGCGGACTGTGTTGGTCGTAGTTAGTTTCGGCGGGGTCGCTGACGAGTTCCATGTCTGTCGAAACTGACCTTCGTTCGCTGTAAGAACTATTTGAACGCCAAAGTCTCCGGCACTGCGCATGTTTTCGGTATCGGGGATCGACTTTCCAGTCGGATCAATCCATCCACTTTGAGCGGCAAGCGGAAGAAGCGCGATAAGTAGGGCGAAACACCATTTCATAGGAGAGGCTCCAATAGTGAGGGCCAACGTTTAGCTTGAGGGGCCGCCCGGAAGCTGGCGAAGCCAGCTTTTGGACGGTCCCTCTTGAAGCGTTTGTTAGGGGGCATCTCTCTCACCATTTACATTACGCCAGTTTCTAAAACGCCGGATTGGGTTGCTTTCTTCGAGTACATGGCGCCACCTATCGTAAACGTCTGTTTGCCGTGGCAACCTGTCTTGGAGTGCAGGAGGGAGCTTTGAAGGGAAGTTAGCAATCCAAAGCACAATGACTGGACCAAACACAGGGATAGTTGCCAACAACGATAAGACAACTTTGAAGAACGTGTGATCTTCAGAGCGCCAAAGTTTCCAAATCATCCAAGCCGCAATTAATTCAGAAAGCACCACTATGATTATCAGGCTTGAGTCGTTGCCCAGTGCCATGACGCGCCCCCCTAACGTAATGTAGACGACAAATGTCGGCGTAAAAGTGTTATCCGGCATGTCTGATAAACCGGGATCATGTGCTAACCTCCTGTTTTATATGGGCCACCGTGTCCAATAACATCAAGAACTATCAGGGACCTGTCTTATATGACTTCTGTGCCGCAACCGCCCAGGCTGCTGGACATGCTGCGCGACCGCATTCGCGTCAAGCATTACAGCATGCGAACCGAGCAGGCTTATCTGCACTGGGTAAAACGATACATTTATTTCCATGGAAAACGCCACCCTGCGGAGATGGGCAAACCGGAAGTGGAGGCATTTCTGACTTCCTTGGCGGTGGAGCGCGACGTCACGGCCTCTACCCAATCCCAGGCGTTGTCCGCGCTGCTGTTTCTATACCGCGAAGTCCTCCAGTCGGATTTGCCCTGGCTGTCGGAGGTCACGCGCGCCAAGAAGCCGGCGCGCTTGCCGACCGTGTTGACGCGGCAAGAGGTGAGGGCCTTGCTGGATCAGGTTGACGAGCCTCGTGCCGAGTTGATCGTCCGCCTGCTCTACGGCACAGGCATGCGCCTGCTTGAATGTCTGCGGCTACGCGTCAAGGATGTGGATTTCTCCCGCCTTGAAATCCTTGTGCGCGAGGGCAAGGGGAACAAGGACAGGGTCACCATGTTGCCGAGCACTCTGTCGGAACGGCTTCGAACCCATTTGGCTGCCGTGAAGACGCAGCATGCCGCCGATCTCGAAGGCGGAAAGGGCGAGGTCTGGCTACCGAACGCCCTGGCGGTGAAATACCCGAACGCCTGCAGGCAATGGGCTTGGCAGTATGTGTTTCCGGCTCCGGGGTTTTCCATCGATCCCCGATCGGGCGCAGTACGGCGCCACCATTTCGACGAGAAGCGCGTTCAGCGTGCCGTGCGCCGTGCCGCGGAGCGGGCGCAGATCGTCAAGCCGGTCACGCCGCACACCCTGCGACATTCCTTCGCAACGCATCTGCTCGAATCCGGTTATGACATCCGCACGGTCCAGGAACTGCTTGGCCACGCGGATGTGTCCACCACCATGATCTACACCCACGTGCTGAACAAGGGCGGGCGCGGCGTGGTGAGCCCATTGGACGTCTGATGGGCAACGCGAACATCGGCCAGGCGGCGGAACAGGCGGCGGCGGATTACCTGGCCGCGCGCGGCCTGCGCCTGGTTGCGCGCAACTGGCGTTGCCGGGGCGGCGAGATCGATCTGGTGATGCGCGACGGGGCGACGCTGGTGTTCGTGGAGGTGCGGGCGCGCGGCAGCGCGGCGTTCGGCGGCGCGGCGGCGAGCATCACGGCGGCGAAGCAGGCGCGGGTGGTGCTGGCGGCGCGGCATTTCCTGGCCAGCCAGGGCCTGGATTCGCCGTGCCGCTTCGACGCGGTGCTGATCCAGGGCGGCCGCCTGGAGTGGCTGAAGGGGGCGTTCGAGGCGTGAGGGGCGTAAAGGGCCTGTGGCTATAATGCCCCGGCGTTCCTCCTGCCGTTCCGACCATGTCCCTCGCCCTGCGCATCCACGATCAGTTCCAGGCCAGCATCCAGGCCGCCCATGAGGCCCTGCTCGCCCTGGAGGAGCCGATCGAGCAGGCGGTGCAGGTGCTTACCGACTGCCTGATGCGCGAGGGCAAGATCCTGGTCTGCGGCCAGGGCGCGTCGGGCCTGGCGGCGCGGCATCTGGCGGCGATCCTGGCGGACCGTTTCGAGCAGGATCGCCCCGGCCTGGCGGCCGTCTCCCTGGCGCGCGACGGCGCGGCGATGATGGACGACGCCGACCCGTCGCGCGGCCTGGCGCGTCAGGTGGCGGCGCTGGGCCACCCCGGCGACGCGCTGGTGGCGATCTCGGTGTTCGGCGATTCGGACATGGTGAAGGAGGCGGTGCGCATGGCGCACGAGCGCGACCTGCGCGTGGTGGCGCTGGCCGGCGGCGACGGCGGCAGCCTGGCGGAGATGCTGCGCGAGGACGACGTGCTGATCTGCGTGCCCACCGCCTCGGCGCCGCGCGTCGTCGAGACCCAGTTTCTGGTCATCCACTGCCTGTGCGATGGCATCGATTACTTTCTGTTAGGAGCCTGAAATGAACAAATTCCCCCTGCGGCAACTGATCCTGGCCTCTCTGCTGGGCCTGGGCCTGGCCAACCTGTCCGGCTGCGTGCCGGCGGTGGCGGTGGGCGTGGGTACCGGCGTGATGATGGCGGAGGACCGCCGCACCACCGGCACCTACCTGCTGGACGAGGAGATCGAGCTGAAGACCGCCAACCGCGTGCGCGAGTCGTTCGGCCGCGAGACCCACGTCAACGCCACCAGCTACAACCGCCGCGTGCTGCTGACCGGCGAGGTGCCGAACGAGGAGATCCGCGCCAAGGTGCGCGAGCTGGCGATGGCGGTGCCCAACGTGCGCGAGGTGCAGAACGAGCTGGTGGTGGGCGGCGTGAGCACCTTCGCGGCGCGCAGCAACGACGCCTACCTCACCGCCAAGGTGAAGACGCGCCTGTTCGACGACCGCCGCTTCAACGCCAACCACGTGAAGGTGGTGACGGAGGCCGGCACGGTGTTCCTGATGGGCATCGTCAAGCGCGCCGAGGGCGACGCCGCCGCCGACGTGGCGGCGAAGACCAAGGGCGTGGGCAAGGTGGTGAAGGTGTTCGAGTACCTCGACTGAGGGGCCTCGCCGTTCATGTTCGCTGCCAGGGCGCTTGCCCTGGGGAAACGCCGAAAACTGCCGATAAGTCATTCCGGCACAGGTGGGAGTCCGGAATCCCTGGACCCCGGCCTGCGCCGGAATGACGAATGCGTCCGTTTTCCTGAAGGCGATAAGACGACATGAACAGAATCTCCGCCACGCTGCTGGGCCTCGCCCTGGCATCGGCCTGGGTCCAGGCCGCCGCCGCCGACAAGGCGGTCAACATCACGCCCACGCTCGCCGCCGTCGAGGTCCTGCACGGTGGCAAGCGGGTGCGCATCGAGCGCAATCCGGATCCGGACAACATGATCGATCCGGACTATTCCCTCACCTCCCGCCCCTGCCCGCCCTACTGCATCCAGCCCATGACGCTGGCGCCCGGCGTCGAGACCATCGGCGAGCTGGAACTGCTCGACTACCTGAAGCGGCAGGGCCGGGACTCGGGCATCCTCGTGATCGACTCACGCGACGGCGACTGGCCGCTACGTTCGGGTGTCATCCCCGGCGCGGTGCGCCTGCCCTGGCAGGAGCTGCACCCCGCGCACACCGAACCTGAAAAAATCGCCGAGATCCTGATCTTCCGCTTCGGCGCCACGCGCCAGGGCGGGCTGTGGAACTTCGAGAACGCCAAGACCCTGGTGCTGTACTGCAATGGGCCCTGGTGCGGACAATCCCCCACCAACATCAGGCAATTGCTGGCCCTGGGCTACCCGGCACACAAGCTGAAGTGGTACCGTGGGGGAATGCAGGCCTGGAAAACCCTAGGTCTGACGACAGTTGCACCTTAATAACATCCATAAAACACCTTTGCAGAAGGAAGAAAGACGTATGAAGCGCTCCCTCTCATTGCGTTCCAAGATCGCCGCCCTGACCCTCGCCCTTGCCACGCCCGCCTTCACCCAGGCGCAGCAGGCCAAGCCCGCCGACAACCCCTTCCTCGCCAACGTGCCGGTGTCCGCCGGGCCGATGGTGCTGCCCATCAGCCCGAGCGGGCGCGGCACCTTGCCGTACGAGATGTCGCGCATCATCCCGCCGGAAGAGAAGGAAAAGATGATGAAGCGCATGATGCCCATGATGAACATGGTCACGCGCATGGACGTGAAGGACGTCATGAACCTGATGACGACCAAGTACCAGGCCAAGGACGGCCTGAGCTTCGACGACGTGGTGGAGTCCATGAAGCTGCGCGCCAACCAGCTCAACTTCAAGCTGGTGGGCCATTCGCCGATGTGGAAGGACATCCAGGCGGTGCTGGGCGACACCACCGCGCCGCGCATGGAGGTGTTCCACTACTGCGACATCGCCGCCGGCCGCGAGGTGCTGAAGTACGCACCCGAATCCATCGTCTTCCTGCCCTGCCGCATCGCCATCATGGAAGACGCCAACAAGAAGATCTGGGTGCTGACCCTGGACTGGAACACCTCCTGGCTGGATTCCATCTCCGGCAAGATGGGCGCGCCCACGGAGCTGACCAAGTTCGCCACCGATATCCGCGACAAGATGGACAACATCATGAAGGCGGCCGCGGCGGGCGACCTGTAAGCCGCGTATCGCCAGACACGCCACCGCATCCAGGGATGGCCGGTGCGTGAACGTCCGCTGTCACCCCGGCCTGCGCCGGGTTGACGGTCTAAATCAGGCTGGGTTTCACCAAGGAGACTCCCCATGAAGCGCATCGCCCCCCTGCTGTTGCTGGTCGCCGCGGGCGCCGCCCAGGCCGCGCCGGACGCACCGGCCAATCCCTTCGCGATGATGAACCCGATGGCCGGCATGGCCGCCCCCGCCGCGCCGGGCAGCCCCTTCCCCAATCCCTTCCCTGCTGCCTCTGCCAACCCGTTCGCGGGCTCATTCGGCAACCCCCTCGGCAACCCCTTCGGCAGCCCGATGGGCATGCCATTCGGTACTCCTTTCGGTTCCCCCTTCGGCGGCGGCTTCGGCAACCCCCTGGGCGGCATGGGCACGCTCGGCACCCTGGGCAGCCTCGGCATGATGGCGGCGCCGGTGGTCGCGCCACTCGCCCCGGGCCTGCTCATGCCCATGGGCCAGGTGGGCTACCCAGTGCTGCAGGTGGCGCCCAACCTGATGTCCTACGGCCACTACAGCCAGTACGGCGGCGGCATGTTCGGTGGCAACCCCTACCTGCAACGCAACCTGCCCAACCCGTTCGCGCCGCCGGCCTTCTCGCCCTCCATGCCGACGCTGCCGTTCTCGCCGGCGCAGGGCACGCTGCCGCTGCCTTTCGGCACGCCGGCGCAGGCGGCTCCGGCAGGCATGCCGATGCTGCCGTTCCTCGCCGCACCCGCGGTCTCGCCCGCGCCGGGCTTCCTGCCGGCGCTGACGCCGGCCGCGCCGAGCGCGCCGCAGGCTGCCGCCACGCCCTGGTCGCAGGCCCCGACTCAGCCGGCCGCACAGGCCGCACCGGGTCAGGCCATGCCGTTCCTGCCCTGGCAGCCGGCGCCAGCCGCCCCCGAGGCAAAACCCGCGCCCGCCGCCGCCACGGCCGCACCCATGGACCCGACGGCCATCATGCAGATGTTCATGAAACCCCTGGAGCAGGCGGCGCCCGCCGCCAAGTAGGCCGGCTTACTGCGGCTTGAACGGGCGCCTGCGGGCGCCCGTGTTGTTGGCGGCCAGCAGGGCCTTGAGGTCGGCCATGACGGGCGTGACCAGCGGCTCGATCTTGCGCCGCATGAGCGAGCCGATGGCGGTGGAGCGGGCGAAGACGGGTTTCACCGGGGCCTCGCTCACGCCCGCCAGGCGCGCCGCGGCCTGCAGGCGCGCGGCCAGGGCGTCGTCGCCGCACGCCGGTACCGGCGGCTCGGCCGGCTCGCCGCCCGCGAAATAACGGCCGATGGCGTTGAGCGTGCGCCCCACCACCTCCTGCGTCTCCGGCCGCTCCAGCACCTCGGCGGCGGCGGCGAGGAAGGTCTGTCCCTGCGCCGAGAGGGCCTTCTCCAGCGCCCGTGCGGCGCGGTCGCCGCGCGCCAGCAGGTCGGCGAGCGCGGCGGCGACCGCGGCGTGCTCGGGGTGCGGCGCGAGCGGGCAGGGCAGGGGGCAGGGCTCGTCGATCGCCGCGAACTCCAGGAAGGCGACGTAGTGGCTGTTGCTGCGCTTGCCCCGGTTCCAGGTGGCCTCCAGGCGATCCGGGGCGAGGGCGCGCGAGTAGATGAGCACGGCCACCGTGTCCATGATGCCGAGGTGGTCGTCCTGCAGGAAGGGCAGGTGCTCGGCGAGGAACTCGGCGAGGACGCGGCCCATGCGGCCCTTCGCCACCGCCTCGCGGCGCAGCATGAGGCGGGCGTTCTCGATGGTCGGCTGGGTCCACCAGGCGTATTCCGCCAGTTCGTCGGTGAGGGCGGGGGAATGCACCACCGCCACCACCGCCTCGGGCTCGCCGGTGAGCAGCAGCTTGCCGAGGTTGAGCCCCTCCATCTGGCCGTGCCGCGTCCAGCGCGAGAGGTAGACGGGGTAGCCGCCGGGCGAGCCGAGGGCGTGCCCGGAGAGCTGTTCGCGCACCAGACGCAGATACTTGTCGGCGCGGCAGTTGGGCGCCAGCGGGATGCTCGCCTCGCCCTGCGGGGTGAGGGCGTGCAGGGTCAGGGTTCCCTCGTCCAGGCGCACCGCCTTGAGGTCCTGGGCGAGCAGGACCTGCAGGCGGAAGGTGTCTTCCGGGGAAAGCTCATCACTCATCGCATCAATCTCTCAATCATTTCCTCCCCCAGCGGGGAGGATGCCCGAAGGGCAGGAGAGGACGTGTCCGCAGGGCACGATGGCGCTTGGTCGAAGCAGCCACGGCCTCTGCGAGGCCGCCCTCTCCCCCCGCCCTCCCCCGGCGGGTGAGGGGGCCGGGTTCAGCCCGCCAGCCTGGCGAAGCACTTCGCGGCGGCGGCGAGGGTGGCGTCGATGTCGGCGTCGCTATGGGTGGCGGAGACGAAGCCGGCCTCGAAGGCGGCGGGGGCGAGATAGACGCCCTCGTGCAGCATGAGGTGGAAGAAGCGGTTGAAGGCCTCCTTGTCGCAGGCCATCACCTCGGCGTAGCTGGTGGGCGGCTTGGCGGCGAAGTAGAGGCCGAACATGCTGCCGACGCTGTCGGCGCAGGCCAGCACGCCGGCGTCGCGCGCGGCGGCGTTGAGCCCGGCCACCAGGCGGGCAGTCTTGGCGGTGAGGGCCTCGTAGAAGCCGGGGGCGCAGATCTTCTCCAGGGTCTTCAGGCCGGCGGCCACCGCCACCGGGTTGCCGGACAGCGTGCCGGCCTGATACACGGGGCCGAGCGGCGCCAGTTTGTCCATGATCTCTGCGCGGCCGCCGAAGGCGCCCACCGGCAGGCCGCCGCCGATCACCTTGCCGAGCGTGGTGAGGTCGGGCTTGATGCCGTACAGGCCCTGCACGCAGCCGAGGCCGACGCGGAAACCGGTCATCACCTCGTCGAAGATCAGCACCGCGCCGTGTTTCGTGCAGTTCTCGCGCAGGGCCTCGAGGAAGCCGGGCTTCGGCTTCACCAGGTTCATGTTGCCGGCCACCGCCTCGACGATCACGCAGGCGATCTCGCCGCCCTTCTCCGCGAACAGGCGGTTCACCTGCTCGATGTCGTTGTAGTCCAGCACCAGGGTGTGCTTGGAGGTGTCGGCGGGCACGCCGGCGGAGCTGGGCGAGCCGAAGGTGAGCGCGCCGGAGCCGGCCTTCACCAGCAGGCTGTCGGCATGGCCGTGATAGCAGCCCTCGAACTTGATCAGCAGGTCGCGCCCGGTATAGCCGCGCGCCAGGCGGATCGCGCTCATGGTCGCCTCGGTGCCGGAGGAGACCAGGCGCACCTTCTCGATGCTGGGCAGCAGGTGGGTGATCTTCTCCGCCATCACCAGCTCCAGCTCGGTGGGGGCGCCGAAAGACAGGCCGTTGGCGGCGGTCTCCTGCACCGCGCGGATCACGTCCGGGTCGGCGTGGCCGAGGATCATCGGCCCCCAGGAACCGACGTAGTCGATGTAGGCCTTGCCGTCCGCGTCCCACACCCGGCTGCCCTGTCCCTTGGTGAAGAAGCGCGGCGTGCCGCCCACCGAGCGGAAGGCGCGCACCGGCGAGTTGACGCCGCCGGGGATGAGGTGCTGGGACTGTTCGAAGAGCTGGTCGTTGCGGGAGGTCATGGTCGTCACTCGTTCTCGAAAAGCAGGATGAATTGGCGCGCGGCCGCGCCGGGATCGGCCGCATCGTACAGCGCGGAGATCACCGCCAGCATGTCCGCGCCGGCGCGCACCAGGGGCCCGGCGTTGTCCGGCGCGATGCCGCCGATGGCGCACACCGGCAGGCCGGACGCGGCCTTGCCCGCCGCCAGCAGTTCCGGCTGCGCGCGCCGCGCCTGCGGCTTGCTGGGCGAGGCGAAGAAGCTGCCGAAGGCGACGTAGTCCGCCCCGGCCTCGGCCGCCTGGCGCGCCAGCTGCGGGTCCTGGTAGCAGGAGGCGCCGAGGATTCTAGCCGCGCCGAGGCGCGCGCGCGCCTGCCGCAGCCCGCCGTCGTCCTCGCCCAGGTGCACGCCGTCGGCCTCGCAGAAGGCGGTCAGCTCGACGTCGTCGTTGATGATCAGCAGGGCATCGAAGCGGCGCGTCAGGCCGCGCAGGGCCACGGCCTGTTCCTGGCGGTGGCAGTCGCTGGCGGTCTTGTTGCGGTATTGCAGGATGCGGCAGCCGGCGGCGAGGATCGCCTCGCTGGCGGCGAGCAGGCGGCGCGTGTCGCCCCAGTCCGGGGTGATGGCGTAGAGCCCGCGCAGGGCCGCGCGCGCGGCCTCAGTCATCCGCGTCGCGCGCCCAGAACAGGCGGTCCGGGATGAACTGGCCCATGCCCGGGCGGAACGCGTGCTTCAGGGCCTGGTAGGTGTATTCCTGCGCCTCCCTGGCGGCCTCGTCGATCTCCACGCCCTGCGCCAGGAAGGCCGCCAGCGCCGAGGCCATGGTGCAGCCGGAGCCGTGGTAGGAACCGGGCAGGCGGTCCCACTTCAGGCGCTGCATCACGCCGCGCGCGTTGTAGAGGGTGTTGACCACCGGGCTGCCCTGCTCGTGCGCGCCGGTGATGAGGGCGTATTCGCAGCCCAGGTCGATGAGGCGGCGCGCGCATTCGTTGAGGTCCAGACGCCCCGCCTCGTCGTCCTCCTCGCCCCCCTCGCCTTCCTCCTCTTCCTCGTCCAGTCCCTCGACGAGGCGGCGTGCCTCCAGGCTGTTCGGGGTGATCACCGTGGTCTGCGGCAGGATCAGGTCGCGCAGGGCGGCCACCAGGTCCTCGCTGGACAGCGAGTCGCCGCGCCCAGAGGCGAGCACGGGATCGACGATCAGCGGGATGTCGGGATAGTCCGCCACCACCTCGGCGATCGCCGCCACCGCCTCGGTGCTGCCGAGCATGCCGAGCTTGATCGCCGCCACCGGGATGTCCTCCAGGACGCCGCGCGCCTGGTCGGCGATCCACTCCGCGTCCATGGCGAGGAAGTCGTCGACGCCGGCGGTGTCCTGCACGGTCACCGCGGTGACCACGGAGAGCGGGTGGCAGCCGAGGCTGGCGAGGGTGAGGATGTCCGCCTGCAGGCCCGCGCCGCCGGTCGGGTCGGTCCCCGCGAACACCAGCACGGCGGGCAGGGGCGGGAGGACGTTGGCGCTTTTGGTCATGGAACAGGTCTGCGGGCTGGGCGGCGGGCGCTTGGCGCGCACCGCAAGAGTGGGCAAAATCCGGGCGGACCCCGATTCTATTACAAAGCCTCAGCCCACCCTTCCCATGGAATACCGAACCTGGATGTGCGTCGTGTGCGGTTTCATCTACGACGAGGCCAAGGGGCGCCCGGAAGAGGGCATCCCGCCCGGCACCCGCTGGCAGGACGTGCCGCTGAACTGGACCTGCCCCGAGTGCGGCGCGCGCAAGGAAGACTTCGAGATGCTGGGGATCTGAGAGCGCTCGGATGACACGGCGAGCCGCGGCCTGCGCCAGGACCATTCAAGAACCGCGGGTTCGCGCCGATATCGCCACACGGGCCACGAACGGCCCCGTGCACTGGAGGAACAAGGCATGCGCTTGATCGCGGTAATCCTGCTGGCCCTGCTGGCGCCCTTCGCGTCGGCCGCACGCGCCGGCGACCTGGTGTTGAACGTCACCCTGGACTACGACCAGGAGCGCGACCACGTCGCCACCCAGGCGGTGTTCAACGAGCTGGCCCGCTACCTGTCGAAGTCGGTCGGCCAGCCGGTCAAGCTGATCATGACGCAGAACGCCGAGCGCGTCGGCGAGCGCATCCGCACCGGCACCTACGCCATGCTCCTGGCGCCCGCGCAGCTGGTCGGCCAGTCCATGCGCCACGGCTACGCGCCGGTGGCGCGCACCGAGGGCGAGGCGCGCGTGGTGCTGGTAGCCGCCAAGGGCGCCAACGTCTCGTCGCTGGAGACCGCGAAGGGCAGGCGCATCGCCCTGCCGCACCGCGAATCGCTGGTGAGCTACCTGATGCGCGGCGAGCTCAACGCCATGGGCCTGTCGCCGAACAGCCACTTCGGCCAGGTCATGTACATGAACCAGTATGGCGCCGTGCTCTACGCCATGGAGATCGGCCAGGCGGACGTGGTGGCGCTGAAGGAGGAGGTGGCGAAGGACTGGATCCGCCGCAACCCGGGCGCCAAGGTGGTGAAGAGCCTGCCCGCCGTGCCGCTGGCCGGCGTGGCGGTGAGCGAAAAGCTCGACCCCGCGCTCAGGGACCGGATCCGCGTCGCCTTCACGCAGATGGACAAGGACCTGGAGGCCCGCTTTGCGCGCGCCCACCTCAGCGCCTTCGAGCCGGCGGACAAGCCGGACTTCGAGTTCGTCTCGACGCGCGGCTTCTTCACCCCCGAGGTACTGCCGGGCGCCAGCGTCGCCACCGCCGAGCAGGTGCGGCAGCTGATGGCGCAGAAGGTGCCGCTGTTCGACGTGCGCCCGCCGGCGCACTATCGCGAGGCGCACATCCCCGGCGCGGTGAACGTGCCCTACAAGATGAACAGCCCCAAGGAGGTCGACTACGACGAAGGCGTCGACAGCTTCGACCTGGGCCGCCTGCCCAAGGACAAGGACGCGCCGATGATCTTCCAATGCAACGGCGCGGAATGCTGGTACAGCTACAAGGCGGCGCGCTACATGGTGAAGCGCGGTTTCAGGAAGGTGTATTGGTTCCGCACCGGCATGCCGGCCTGGAAGGCCGCGGGCTACCCGGTGCAACGCGGCGGCTGAGCCGCACAAACGAACGAGGAGAAGTGCATGGAGGGAGGCATGGAGACAAGCGCGAATGCCGCCGGCGACCTGAAGGGCGTGAAGGTGATGGTGATCGACGACAGCAACACCATCCGCCGCAGCGCCGAGATCTTCCTGGTGCAGGCCGGCTGCGAGGTGATCCTCGCGGAGGACGGCTTCGACGCCCTGGCGAAGATCGCCGACCACCTGCCGCAGATGGTGTTCGTGGACATCATGATGCCGCGCCTGGACGGCTACCAGACCTGCGCCCTGATCAAGAAGAACCCGCGCTTCCGCGACACGCCGGTGATCATGCTGTCCAGCAAGGACGGCCTGTTCGACCGTGCCCGCGGCCGCCTCGTCGGTTCCGACGAGTACCTGACCAAACCCTTCACCAAGGAAGGCCTGCTCGACGCCGTGCGTCGCCATCGCGGCCAACCCAGCTGACCCACCGAGCAAGGAAGCCGAGATGCCCGTCAAGCGTATCCTCATCGTCGACGACTCCCCCACCGAACGCTTTTTCCTCACTGACCTGCTGCGCAAGAACGGCTACGAGATCCTCACCGCCGAGAACGGCGAGCAGGGCGTGGCCGTATGCAAGAGCGAGCTGCCCGATCTGGTGCTGATGGACGTGGTGATGCCCGGCCTCAACGGCTTCCAGGCGACGCGCCAGCTCTCGCGCGACCCCAGCACGCAGAAGATCCCGGTGATCATGTGCACCACCAAGGACCAGGAGACCGACCGCGTCTGGGGCATGCGCCAGGGCGCGGTGGAATACGTGGTGAAGCCCGTGGTGGCCGAGGAGCTGCTGGGCAAGATCATGGCCCTCGGGTGAGCGCGCGGTGAGCGAAACGAAACGTGCAGACCCGCGCGAGTCCCTGCGCGAGTTCCAGAGCCGCCTGGCGGAGAAGCTCAAGGTCGCCGAGACCACCGGCGGCACGCGTTCCAAGCTGGGCATCCTCGCCGGCGGCCACCTCTGGCTGGTCAACCTGGACCAGGTGAACGAGGTGGTGACGGTGCCGCGCCTGACCAGCGCCCCCTGGACCAAGCCGTGGTTCGCCGGCGTCGCCAGCGTGCGCGGCGTGATCCACGGCTGCGTCGACCTCGCCGCCTTCGCCGGCGTCGCCGAGCCGATGCCTCGCGGCGAGAGCCGGCTGCTGCTGGCGCACCCGCGCTTCGGCGTGAACGTGGCACTGCGCGTCGAGCGCGCACTCGGCCTGCGGCCGCTCGCGGAACTGGTGGAGGAACCCCTGGCGCGCGACTCGGCCACGCAGCCCTGGCTGGTGACGCGCTGGCGCGATCAGCAGGGCGAGCTGTGGACGGAGATCAGCGTGGAACAACTGGTGAGCCAGCCCGCCTTCCTCGAAGCGGGCCTGTAAACGAGACGAAACGAGCGGGAAAAAGGTATCCGGATGGCGAAGAGCAAGACCACAAGCAAGGCGGCGGGCAAACCCAAACTGGACCTCGGCCAGATGCTCGGGCGCGTCGCCGACACACTCGGCCCCGGCGTGCGCGCCACCATGGACCGCCTCGGCGGCATGGACCCCGAGCGCATCCCCCTGATCAACCGCCTCACCGTCGAGCAGCGGCAGCCCGCCCTGGTGGCGATCCTGCTCGCCTCGCTGCTGCTGGCGGTCGGCTTCATGCTGTGGAACATCGTCCAGGTGGGCAACCGCGCCGAATACATCGAGATCGCGACGCGCCTGCAGATGCTCTCGCAGCGCTACACCAAGACCGCGCAGCAGGCGGTGCTGGGCAACGCCAAGGCCTTCGTGGAACTGGAACAGGCGCGCAAGTCCTTCGCCGACGGCCTCGACACCCTGATCGACGGCGGCGCCGGCGTGCCGGCCTCGCCCGGCTCGGTGCAGGAGGACCTGGCGGCGCTGAAGAAGCGCTGGGAGGTGTCGAAGAAGGACATCCAGTCGCTGAGCGGCCAGCAGCAGACCCTGGTGAGCCTGGGCCGCGCCCTGGTGGACATCAACCAGCGCAACACCGAGCTGCTCGATCTGGCCGAGCAGGTGGTGGCGCTGCTGCCGGGCGATTCGCGCAAGCAGCTGGCGTTCGCCAACCAGCAGGCCCTGTGGACGCAGCGCATGGCGAAGAACGCCAACGCCCTGCTGTCCTCCGACGTGATCAACCCGGAGACCGCCTACCAGCTGGCGCAGGACGCGCGCACCTTCCACGAGGTGCTGGAGGGCATGCTCAAGGGCAGCGGCGAACTCGGCGTGGCAGCGGTCTCCGACCCGCTGGCACGGGAAAAACTGCTCGAACTGCAGGAGGTGTTCAACAGCTTCGAGGTGCAGGTCAACAGCATCCTCAAGAACATGGCACAGCTGGTGGAGGCGAAGCGCGCGGCGCGCGAACTGTTCGACGAATCGGAGCAGCTGCTGGGCATGACCCAGGGCATCACCGCGCGCTACCAGGCCATGGGCACCGGCGTCACCCTGTTCCTGGCCATCGTGTTCGCCGCCCTCTCGCTGGCCGCGCTGCTCGCCCTCGGCATGCTCAACGTGCGGGAGGCGCAGCGCCGCGCCGGCGAGGCCGCCGAGGAAAACCGCCGCAACCAGGACGCCATCCTGCGCCTGCTCAACGAGATGGGCGACCTCGCGGAAGGCGACCTCACCGTGCAGGCGACGGTGACCGAGGACATCACCGGTGCGATCGCCGACTCGGTGAACTTCGCCATCGAGGAGCTGCGCACCCTGGTGCAGGGCATCAACCGCGCCGCCGAGCAGGTGACGGCGGCGTCCGCGGAGGCGCGCGTGAGCACCGACGAACTGCTGCAGGCCTCGGAACTGCAGGCCAGACAGATCGCCGCGACCACCGAGGCGGTGAACGAGATGTCGCGCTCCATCGTGCAGGTGTCGCGCAACGCCGCCGAGTCGACCAGCGTGGCGGAACAGTCCCTGATCACCGCGCGGCGCGGCGGCGACTCGGTGCGCGAGGGCATCGCCGGCATGAACGCCCTGCGCGACCAGATCCAGGAGACCTCGAAGCGCATCAAGCGCCTGGGCGAGTCGTCGCAGGAGATCAGCGAGATCGTCGACCTCATCTCGGACATCACCGAACAGACCAACGTGCTGGCGCTCAACGCCGCCATCCAGGCGGCGGCTGCGGGCGAGGCGGGGCGCGGCTTCACGGTCGTCGCGGAAGAGGTGCAGCGCCTTGCGGAACGCTCCGGACAGGCGACGCGGCGCATCGGCAGCATCGTCAAGACCATCCAGGGCGACACCCAGGAGGCGGTCAACGCCATGGAGATCAGTACCCGCGGCGTGGTCGAGGGCGCGGCCAAGGCCGACACCGTCGGCACCGCCCTGCAGGAGATCGAGAGCGTGTCGGACAAGCTGGCGCGCCTGATCCAGAACATCTCCAGCGCCACGCAGGAACAGGCCAACACCGCCGGCCAGGTGATGGACAACATGCAGCAGATCCTCGGCGTGACCGAGCAGACCGCGCACCGCGCGCGGCGCAGTGCGGAGTCGGTGGGCCAGCTGGCGGTGCTGTCCGACGAACTGAAGGTATCGGTGTCCGGCTTCAAGCTGTGACGCCGCGATTGGGGAAGCGCACATGAACATGGACCTGGACGACTTCGACATCGGCCCGCTCACCTGGGTCAAGGCCGAACTGGACAACGCCCTCGGCGCCGCGCGCGAGGCCCTGGCGGGCTGGAACGGCGAGGACACCAACCCGCTCAAGACCGCCGCCGCCTATCTGCACCAGGTCTACGGCGCCTTGCAGATGGTCGACCTGCAGGGCGTCTCGCTGCTCACCGCCGAGACCGAGCACCTGCTGCTCGACATGGCGAAGGAGTTGACGGTACGCACCCACGCCTCCGCGGAGGCGGCGCTGGAGGCGATCGACGCCCTCAAGGCGCACCTCGACGCCCTGGTGGCGGGGGCGCCGCAATCCGAGCTGCGGCTGACCCCCATGTACCAGGCGGTGGTACGCCAGCGCGGCGGCGAGGTACCGCCGCCGAGCGAGCTGTTCTTCCCCGACACCGACATCCGCCCGCCGAAGCGCGCCGTCGAACCGATGCTCGACGACGAGGCGCGCGCGCCATCCACGCCGCACGTGCGAGCTACCAGCGCGGCCTGCTGCAGGTACTGCAGAACAAGGAGCCGCTGGCCGGCCTGCAACTCATGAACCAGGCCGTGACCCAGGTCGAGGCCCTGGTGCCGGGCGGCGCGCAATATGGCTTCTGGTGGACCGCCGCCGGCCTGCTGCACGCCCTGCAGCGCGAGGCGGTGCCGCTGGACCTGGCGGTGAAGCGCCTGTGCGGCCGCATCGACCTGCAGATGCGCCGCCTCATGGAGGGCTCGCTGCAGCTGGCGGAGCGGCTGTTCCGCGACGTGCTGTTCTACGTCGCCCAGGACGCCGTGCCCACCGGCCGTACCGCCGAGGTGAACGACCTGTTCCATCTGCGCCGCTACTTCCCCTCCGCCGAGGCAGGGGCGAGCGCCGAGCACCTGCCCTTCATCGCCAGCCTCAAGGACCACCTGGCGAACGCCAAGGACCACTGGATCCGCTACTGCGGCGGCCGCATGGAAAGCCTGGAGCCCTTCCAGCAGGCGGCCTCCGGCATGTTCGAGGCGGCGTTGCGCCTGCCCAGCCAGCCCATGAAGGACCTCACGCGCATCGTCCAGGCGGTGGCCAAGCGCATGCCCGGCGGCTGCGACGCCACCCACAACGAGGCCCTGCAGGTGGAAATGGCCACCGCGCTGCTGCTCGGCCTCAACGCGGCCGAGCACTTCGAGGCCCTGGGCGACGAATTCGCACGCCAGAGCGAGGTGCAGGCGATGCGCGTGCAGGCCGCCCTCGACCCGGCCTTCGACGCCTCGCGCATCCCGCGGGTGGAGATGCTCGACGAGATCTCGCGCGCCGCGCAGGAGAAACTGCTCCTGGCGCAGGTCACGCACGAGATCCAGGCCAACCTGAACCAGGTGGAGGAGGCGCTCGACAAGTTCTTCCGAGACGACAGCGCGCGCGCCGACCTGCCCAAGGTACCCGGCCTGCTGAAGCAGATCCTCGGCGCCTTCGCCATCCTGCAGCTCGACGTGGCAGGCGACCTGGTGAAGGAGACCATGACCCGCGTCGGCCACTTCAACGAGGTGGACGTGCAGATCCCGCCGGAGAACCTGAACTGGGTGGCGGAGGCCCTCTCCACACTCGGCCTGTACGTCGACGCCCTGCGCTACGGCCGCGACGATCCCAAGCCGCTCGCGCGCCTGCTGGCGACGCCGGAGGCCAGGCCGCAGCCGCGCGAGGAGTCGGTGGAGAAGCAGATCCGCACCGAGGCGCAGCGCCTGCGCGAGGCGGTGGGGCAGTGGGTGGCGGGCGGCGGCGACGAGGCCGGCAAGGCCGCGCTCAAGGCCGATCTCGCCAAGCTCGGCCGCGATGCCGACCTGGTCGGCGACGCCACCCTGCGCGCACAGGCCGACCACCTCGCGAAGGCGCTCGACAGCCCGCAGGAGGCAAGCGCCGCCGCGGCCGAGATGGCCCCCGCCGCCGCCGCGCCGAGCGCGCAGGCGCAACGCCTCGCCACCGCGTCGAGCGAGGCGGTGGACCGCGAGCTCCTGGAGACCTACATCGAGGAGGCCAACGAGGTGCTCGGCACCATCGCCGTGCAGGTCGCGCGCCTCAACGTCAGCCCCTACGACAACGAGGCCTTCACCGTGGTGCGGCGCGGTTTCCACACCCTCAAGGGCAGCGGCCGCATGGTCGGCCTCACCGACCTGGCGGAACTGGCCTGGGAGGTGGAACAGACCCTCAACCAGTGGCTGCGCGACGAACGCACGCCGACGCAGGAGATGCTCGGCTACCTGGACGAGGTGGGCAACGCCTTCCAGGTCTGGGTCTCCGACCTCGAGATGCAGGGCCAGGCCAAGGTCGAGTCCGCCTACCTGATCGCCGGCGCCAGGCGACTACGCGGCGAGACGGCCGGGGAGACGCCGCCCCCAAAGCCTGAGGCCGGCGCGCCGGCGGCTTCGCCCGCGGCCGCCGGCGACACCCCGAACCCGCAGGAAGACCGTGACGCCATCGTCGACATCGGCGGCCACCAGCTGCCCGCCGAGCTGTTCCAGATCTTCGCCGACGAGGCGGTACAGCGGCTCGCGCACCTGCGCCACGCCCTCGCCGACATGGCGCAACGCCATCACCCCGCCGCCTGGGAGGCCTTCATCCGCGCCGCCCACACCCTCGCGGGCATCTCCCGCACCACCGGCTTCACGCCGCTGTCCGAGGCGGCGCACGCCCTGGAGCGCTGGGGCGGCAACTGGCCGGACAAGACCCTGAGCCTGCCGGACGAGGTCACCGGCGGCCTCGACGCGGTCATCGAGCGCCTGAGCGGCGCCGTCGACGGCATCCTGGCGCGCCGCTTCCCCACGGCCATGGCAGAGGTGGAGGAGATCCTCGCGGGCCTGGCGCTGCCTGCAGAACCGCAGGGCGACGCCGCTCCCGCGGAGCCCACGCCCGCCGCCGCGGCGCCGCTGGCGCAGGACGAGCTGGACGAGCAACTGCTGCCCATCTTCCTCGACGAGGCGGACGAGCTGCTGCCGCGCATCGGCGCGAGCCTGCGCGAGTGGCGCGCGCAGCCCGGCGCGTCCAAGGCCGGCGAGGAACTGAAGCGCCTGCTGCATACCCTCAAGGGCTCCGCGCGCATGGCCGGCGCCCTGCGCCTTGGCGAGCACGTGCACGCACTGGAGGCCGAGGTCGCCGAACACGGCCTGGTGGCGACGCCGGGGTTCATCGACCATCTGGAGAACGAATACGACGCCATCCAGGACCACGTGGAACGTCTCAAATCCGGCCCCGCCGCGCCTGTCGAGGCAGCGGAGGCGATGCCCCCGGCGGCCGCCGGGCCGGCCGCAGACACCGGCGAGACCGTGGCCCTGGAACGCGAGATCGAGGAGGCCCTGGCGCGGATCGACACGCCGGAGCCCAAGCCCGCCCCCGTGCCCGAAGCGCCGGTGGCCCAGGACGAGCTGGACGAGCAGCTGCTGCCCATCTTCCTGGAGGAGGCCGACGAGTTGCTGCCGCGCATCGGCGCAAGCCTGCGCGAGTGGCGCGCGCAACCCGACGCGCCCGGTGCCGGCGAGGTCCTCAAGCGCATCCTGCACACCCTCAAGGGCTCGGCGCGCATGGCCGGCGCGATGCGCCTCGGCGAACGCGTGCATGCCCTGGAGACGCGTGTGATGGAGCAGGGCGCGACGGCCACGCCGGCCTTCCTGGAACACCTGGAGGGCGAATACGACCAGATCCACGAGATGGTGGACCATCTCAAGTCCGGGCCTCATGCCGTACAGACCGAAGCGCCGACGTCGGCCGCACTCGAGCCGGCGCAGGCCCCGGAGACGACGGGCGCGGCTGCCCCCATGCCGGCGCCGGCGGCCGCGGCGAAGGCCGGCCTCGACAACGAGCTGCGCCTGCGCCAGGCCATGCGCCTCAAGTCGGACGTGCTCGACACCCTGCTCAACGAGGCGGGCGAGGTGGCGATCGCGCGCGCGCGGATCGAGAACGTGCTGAACGGCTACAAACAGACCGCGCAGGAACTGGCGGCCAACGTCGAGCGCCTGCGCGCGCAGCTGCGCGAGCTGGAGATCCAGGCGGAATCGCAGATGCGCTCGCGCCTGTCGCACATCGACGAAAGCCAGTTCGACCCGCTCGAATTCGACCGCTTCTCGCGTCTGCAGGAACTCACGCGCCAGCTGGCGGAGAGCGTCAACGACGTCTCCACCGCGCAGGACAACCTGCTCGCCGGCCTGAACGAGGCGGACACCGCGCTGATCCAGCAGTCGCGCATGGCGCGCACCCTGCAGCAGGAGCTCATGCACATGCGCATGGTGCCCCTCAACACCCTCGCCGAGCGTCTCTACCGCATCGTCCGCCAGTCCGCCAAGGAGACCGCGCGGCGCGCGCAGCTGGAACTGGAGGGCGGGCAGACCGAACTCGATCGGGCGGTGCTGGACAAGATCGCCGCGCCGCTCGAACACCTGGTGCGCAACGCCGTGGCGCACGGCATCGAGCCGCCGGAGGTGCGCGAGGCGGCGGGCAAGCCGGAATACGGCGAGGTGCGCCTGAGCGCGCGCCAGGAGGGCAACGAGATCGTCCTCGTCCTGTCCGACGACGGCGCCGGCGTGAACCTGGAGACGGTGCGCGCGCGCGCCGTCGAACTGGGCTGGCTGGAGGCGGACCAGCCGATCACGCCGGAACAGGCGGAGGCCTTCCTGTTCCGTTCCGGCTTCTCCACCGCCACCCAGGTCACCGAGCTGGCCGGGCGCGGCATCGGCCTGGACGTGGTGAAGAACGAGATCGCCGGCATCGGCGGCCGCGTGCGCCTGGACAGCGTCCCCGGCGAGGGCGCGCGCTTCACCGTCCGCCTGCCCCTGACCCTGGCGCTCACCCAGGTGGTGCTGGCGCGAGCCGGTGACCAGACCTGGGCGCTCCCCGCCAACCTGGTGAGCCTGGTGCGCGAGGTACCGGCCGAGCAGCTGCACGCCCTGCACGAGCAGGGCTACATCGAGATCGACGGGGAACGCTATCCGCTGCGCACCCTCGCCGAACTGGTGGACTGCAAGTCCACGCCCAACGAGGGGCGCTTCCGCACCCTGTTGCTGCTGAAGGCCGGCGAATCGCGGCTGGCGCTGCGCGTGGACGCCATGGAAGGCAACTTCGAGGCGGTGGTGAAGCCGATCGGCCCGCAGCTCGCGCGCATCGCCGGCATCAGCGGCGCCACCGTGCTGGGCGACGGCCGCGTCGCCCTCATCCTCAACCCCTTCCTGCTCGCCGAGCGCGCGCCCCAGCTCACGGTGGAGGAGGAGGAGGAGGAGGCGGACCAGGCGCCGCTGATCATGGTGGTCGACGACTCGCTCACCGTGCGCAAGATCACCAGCCGCCTGCTGGAACGCGAGGGCTTCCGCGTCAGCACCGCGCGGGACGGCGTCGAGGCCCTGGAGAAGCTGGAAAGCGAGATGCCGGCGGCGATGCTGCTGGACATCGAGATGCCGCGCATGGACGGCTTCGAGGTGACGCAGAACGTGCGCGGCAACCCGCGCCTGGCGAAGCTGCCGATCATCATGATCACCTCGCGCACCGCCGACAAACACCGCGACCACGCCATGGAGCTGGGCGTCGACGGCTACATGGGCAAACCCTACCAGGAGGAGGAACTGCTGGCGGAGATCCGGCGCCTGGCGCGCCTGGAACCGTCCGTGGCATAGCACGGCGCGGCCCGAGGCCGCGCCGTGCTCAGTGCACGGTCCAGTTCACCAGCCCGGTGTAGGCGGTGGCCAGCACCACCACGCCGAAGACGATGCGGTAGACCACGAACAGGGTGAAGTCGTGGCTGGCCACGTAGCGGATGAACACCCGCACCGCCAGGGCCGCGCTGAGGAAGGCGGCGACGAAACCGACCGCGAACATGGGCAGGTCCGCCATCGAGAGCAGGTCGCGGTGCTTGTACAGGTCATACAGGGTGGCCACGCCCAGGGTCGGCACGGCGAGGAAGAAGGAGAACTCCGCCGCCGCCTTGCGCGACAGGCCGATCAGCAGGCCGCCGATGATGGTGGCGCCGGAACGCGAGGTGCCGGGGATGAGGGCGAAACACTGCGCGAAGCCGAGCTTCAGCGCGTCGCGCCAGTCCAGATCGTCCACTTCCTGCACGCGGATCACGTGCTCGCGCCGTTCCGCCCAGTAGATCACCAGGCCGCCGACGATGAAGGCCAGGGCCACCGGCACCGGCGCGAACAGGTGCGCCTTGATGACCTTGCCGAACAGCAGGCCGAGCGCGGCGATGGGCACGAAGGCGAGGAACAGGTTGAGGATGAAGCGCCGCGCCATCGGGTCGCCGGGCAGGCCGCGCGCCACCGCGCCGAACTTGGCGCGGTAGTCCCATACCACGGCCATGATCGCGCCGGTCTGGATCGCCACCTCGAACACCTTGCCCTTGTCGTCGTTGAAGTCGAGCAGGTCACCGACCAGGATCAGGTGGCCGGTGCTGGAGATGGGCAGGAATTCGGTCAGGCCCTCGACGATGCCGAGAATCAGGGCCTTGAACAGGAGCATGAGGTCCACGGGGAGCCTTCCGTCATTGTGAGCGCGGCCATTCTAGGGCATGCGCATGGCACTTTCCGCCGCCGCCACCACGAAAAAAAGCGCCGCCCGCAGGCGGCGCAAGCCAGTTGCTCGGTTGCGCGCGTGCCTCAGGCCTTGCGGCGGCGCGCCATGAATCCCACCAGCCCCAGGCCGGCGAGCATGAGGGCATAGGTCTCGGGTTCGGGCACCGGCACGCTCACGTCCACCCACACCGCCTTGTGGTCGGAGCTGGGCAGGTTGGCGTAGAGGTTCTGGTCGCGGAAGGTGCCGACCAGGTCGAACAGCTCGCCGGTGTTGTTGGCCGTCGCGGTGTCGCTGTCCACCGGCCAGAAGACGCCGGCGTCCTCGATACCCAGGTTGGCGGAGGGCAGGACGTAGTCGACGCGCAGGTTGCCGGGGGCGGCGTCGTTGAAGTCGGCGGTGTCGTGGCGGGGGTCGCCCAAGTGACCCTGGTTGGCGGTGCCGTTGTTGCTCGGGTAATCGGCCGCCGCGGTACCGCCGGCGCTCTGCGGCGTGACGCCGGTGTTGACCAGGGGGTCGTTGAGCAGCTGGTTGATGGCGTGGTCGAAGGAGTCGCCGTCCAGCGGGTCGGCGTTGTAGTCGCCGGCGATGACGAAGCGCGCTCCCGCCGCGAGGCCACCCGTGCCGCCCTGGTCGTCGTAGATGTAGCCGGCGCCGTTGACGTAGTCGGCCCAGAAGCGGATCTCGTCGTGGTTGCGCTTGCCGTTGCGGTCCTCGGCGCCGTCGAAGGTGGGCGGCGTGGGATGGGCGGTGAGGAAGTGCACCTCCTGGCCGTTGATGCGCAGGGTCACGTCGACGTGGTTCTTCGACGACAGGCGCAGGGCGTCGATCTCCTCCGGGCTGTAGAAGCTGGCGAGGTTGTTGGCGCCGGCGCTGGGGTCGTTGGTCAGCAGGTTGCCGGGCATGTCCTTCCACTTGAAGTTCTGGAAGCTGCGCACGCCGACGATCTCGTACTTGGAGTAGAGGGTGAAGCCGTACTGGCCGGCGAAGACGCCGAAGCCATAGGCATCGTCGCCGCCGCTCACCGCGCCGTTGTTGTTCAGATCGAAGCCGCTGGCGAGGCCGGTATTGGTGGTGGGGGTGTAGCGGTAGGCGAAGCTGACGCCGCCGGTCAGGCCGCGCACCGCGTTGCCGTGGGAGGCGGCGAGGAAGTTGTCCTGGAACAGCTTCGCGGCCTTGCTGGAATAGCCCAGGGGCGAAGGCGTGCTGCTGCTGCCGGCGACGCCGTTCTGGTCAAAGTCGAACTCATTGACCAGCAGGACGTCCGGGGCGATGCGCTGGATGATCTCGGCGACGTTGTGCGCCTGCTGGATGCGCTTGCCAACGGTGGTGGCGAGGTCGGCGCCACCCGGGTTCTCCAGGTCGGAGATCAGCTGGCCGCTGACGTCACGGTTGAGCGAGGCGTTGAAGGTGGCGAAACGCACGCTGGTGGCGGAGGGCGCGGCGGCGTGCGCGGAGGTCGCGTGGAAGGCCGCGCCGATCAGCAGCGGCAACAGGCTCAGCGCGAAGGTCTTGTGGATGTGCTTGGGCATGTGCCCTCCCTTGTCGAGTCGTTGGCCCCGGCGGGTGCGACGGGGCAGGCTGGACAAGGTTTGCAGAGGGCGGTTTCAGGCTGATTGCGCGCGGCGCGGGCGCGCATGATCCATTCGGCTCATGGCCGGGCAGCGCCCGGGGCCGCGGACAGCGCGTCTAGACGCCCGCCGCCTGCCGGTCGGCGTGGTAGCTGGAGCGCACCATGGGGCCGCTGGCGACGTTGCGGAAGCCCATCTCCAGGGCCAGGCGCTCGAACGCGGCGAACTCGTCGGGCGTGACGAAACGCTCCACCGGCAGGTGGTGCGGCGAGGGCTGCAGGTACTGGCCGATGGTGAGCATGTCCACGTCGTGGGCGCGCAGGTCGGCCAGCACCTCGCGCACCTCCTCGTCCGTCTCGCCCAGACCCAGCATGATGCCGGACTTGGTCGGCACGCCCGGCACGCGCGCCTTGAAGTCGCGCAGCAGTTGCAGGGAGTGGACGTAGTCGGCACCCGGGCGGCAGGCCTTGTAGAGGCGCGGCACGGTCTCCAGGTTGTGGTTCATGACGTCCGGCGGCTCTGCGGCGAGGATCTCCAGGGCGAGCGCCTCGCGGCCGCGGAAGTCGGGGGTGAGGATCTCGATGCGCGTGTCCGGCGCGGCCTCGCGCACCGCGCGCAGGCAGGCGGCGAAGTGGCCGGCGCCGCCGTCCTTGAGGTCGTCGCGGTCGACGCTGGTGATCACCACGTACTTGAGGCCCATGGCGGCGACGGTCTCGGCGAGGTGGCGCGGCTCCTCCGGGTCGGGCGGCAGGGGCTTGCCGTGGCCGACGTCGCAGAACGGACAGCGGCGCGTGCACAGGTCGCCGAGGATCATGAAGGTGGCGGTGCCGTGGCGGAAGCATTCGCCCAGGTTGGGGCAGGCGGCCTCCTCGCACACGGTGTGCAGCCGTGCCTCGCGCAGGATCGTCTTGAGCCGCGCCACCTCCGGCGAACCCGGCGCCTGCGCCTTGATCCACACCGGCAGGCGCTGGCGCGGCCTGGGGACGATCTTGATGGGGATGCGGGCGGTCTTGGCGCGCCCCTTGTGCAATTCACGGTCTGCCATGGGGCGCGATTCTACCGGCGCGGGAGCTATTCGAGACTCTGGGGATGGTCGGTGAGCTGCACGTAGAGGCGCGAGAGGTGCAGCTTCACCCGCGCGGAGGCGCGCGTGTAGTCGCCGGCGCGCAGCTTATCCATCGCCCCCTCCTTGTCGCCGGCCTGGCAGCAGGCGAGCACGTCGCCGGCGCCGAGGTGGAAGCGCATGTGCTCCATCTTCATCTCCTGGAACTCGCGCAGGTGGCCGAACCGCTCGCCGCCGGGGCCGTGGATCCACTTGCCGAGCACGCACTGGTCGTCGCGCGACACCACGTCGACGTGCAGCTCCTCCTCGCTGGTGTCGTTGATGCATTTCTCCAGGCGCACCTTCCAGGCCATGTGCGCGTTGATCGCGCCCTTGAAGTCGAGTCCTGCCACCACCCCCGCGTCCGGGTCCGCCGCCTCGGGCGCGCCCTGCGCTGCCCCCGTGGCCTCGGGTTCGGAGACCTCCTTGCCGCTCGCCAGCGCCTTGAACCAGTCCAGCAGTCCCATGTCGGTCTCCTCTCGTTGGATGTGACAGCGACATTACCACCCGCCCGGCGCTTTTATAATGCCGGTTTTGCCCCTCCGCCCCCCGCATGACGCCCGACGCCCCCATCCCGGTCACCCTGCTCACGGGCTTTCTGGGCAGCGGCAAGACCACGCTGCTCAACCACCTGCTGCGCCACGTGCCGCTCACCGCCGTGGTGATGAACGAGTTCGGCGAGATCGGCCTCGACCACCAGCTTCTGGAGGAGACGCAGGGCCCGCTCGCCCTGCTCGCCGGCGGCTGCGTGTGCTGCCAGGTGGTGGGCTCGCTCGCGCCGACCCTGAAGAACCTGGCCATGGGCCGTGCCGACGGCAAGCTGCCGCCGTTCGAGCGGGTGGTCATCGAGACCACCGGCATCGCCGACCCGGCGCCCATCCTCGACACCCTGCTCAACGAGCGCTGGATCGCCGCGCGCTTCCGCATGGACGGCGTGGTCACCACGGTGGACGCGGTGCTGGGCGAGCAGCAGCTCGAGAGCTACCCGGAGGCCCTGCGCCAGGTGGCGGTGGCGGACCGCCTGGTGATCACCAAGACGGACCTGGCCAACCCCGCCGAGGTGGAGGCCCTGCGCACGCGCCTGAGCGAACTGAACCCGGCCGCCGCACAGGTCGTCGCCATGCGCGGCGAGACCGACTTCGCCGCCCTGCTCGACCTGGGCCTGTTCAACCCCGCGGGCAAGCACCCGGACGTGGCGAAGTGGCTGGCGCACCAGCGCTACCGGCCTGCCGCCGCCGGCCCGCTGGGGGGCAAGGCAAAACCGGCACAGCCGCCCCTGCACGACGAGCGCATCCGCAGCTTCAGCCTCGACTTCGACGCGCCCCTGGACTGGGAGGGCGTGAGCGCCGCCCTGGAGATGCTCTCCGCCTTCCGCGCCAAGCAGCTGCTGCGCATGAAGGCCATCGTCAACGTGCAGGGCCGCGACAAGCCCGTGGTGCTGCATGCCGTGCAGCACGTGTTCTACCCGCCGGCGGAACTGGCGGACTGGCCGGATGAAAACCGGCGCAGCCGCTTCGTCTTCATCACCGACGGCCTGGACGAGGCCTTCGTGCGGAAACTCATGGAAGACTTCACCCACGCGGCCGCGGCAGGCACACTGGCGACCTCTCCTGAAACATCACCCCCGGCCAAAGCATGAAATTCACCCCCGAGTCGTTCCGCGCCTGGGACACCAAGCGCATCACCCTGCTGGGCATGTCCGGCGTGGGCAAGACCTATATCTCCGGCCTGCTGCGCCGCCACGACTGGTTCCACTACTCGGGCGACTACCGCATCGGCACGCGCTACCTGGACGAGCCCATCCTCGACCTGATCAAGCAGCAGGCCATGCAGGTGCCCTTCCTCAAGGAGCTGCTGCGCAACGACTGGATCGACATCCGCAACAACATCAAGATCCAGGACCTGGGGCCGGTGCTGTCCTTCGTCGGCAAGCTCGGCAGCCCGGACTACGCCGGCCTCTCCCTGCCCGAGTTCAGCCGCCGCCAGGCCCTCTACCGCGAGGCCGAGATCGCCGCCATGAAGGACGTGCCGGAGTTCGTGCGCAAGGCGCAGGAGATCTACGGCTACCACCACTTCGTCAACGACGTGGGCGGCAGCCTGTGCGAGCTGGAGGACGACTCGGTGATCGAGCTGCTGGCCGAGCACACCCTGATCCTCTACATCCAGGTGACCACGAAGGACGAGGAGGACACCCTGATCCGCCGCGCGCAGAGCGACCCCAAGCCGCTCTACTACCGCCCCGCCTTCCTCGCCGAGCACCTGCCCGTGTATATGGACGAGAAGGGCCTGGAGTTCGTCGCGCAGATCGAGCCCAACGACTTCACGCGCTGGGTGTTCCCGCGCCTGTTCCACTCGCGCGTGCCGCGCTACGAGGCGATCGCCGGCCCGCACGGCTACACCGTCACCTCGCAGGAGGTGGCGCAGGTGCGGAGCGAGGCGGACTTCCTCGCCCTGGTGGAAAGGGCGATCGCCCGCAAGGAAGCCTGAGATGAACCACCCCCTGGCTCACTTCGTTCGCTTCCCCCCGAGGGGGAGCAAGGCCTCCCTCGGGGCGGCCCTTCAGGAGGCCTGACATGCCGCTCGTCGCCCACAACGACCTGCCCACCCTGCAACGCCTGAAGGCGGCGGGCACGACCATCGTCCTGCCCGAGGAACGGGCCACCCAGCAATCCATCCGCGAGCTGCACATCGGCCTGCTCAACATGATGCCGGACGCGGCCCTGGAGGCGACCGAGCGCCAGTTCTTCCGCCTGATCGGCGAGAGCAACCCGATCGCCCAGTTCTACGTCCATCCCTTCACCCTCGACGCCATCCCGCGCGGCGAGAAGGCGGCGGCGCACATCGCCAAGTATTACGAGCCGTTCGCGAAGATCCGCACCGAGGGCCTGGACGCGCTGATCATCACCGGCGCCAACGTGAGCGGCGAGGACCTCTCGAAGGAGCCGTTCTGGGGGCCGCTGGGCGAGGTGATCGACTGGGCCTGGGAGAACGTCACCACCACCCTGCTGTCCTGCCTGGCCACGCACGCGGTGCTGCACTTCCGCCACGGCCAGCCGCGCGTGCGCCAGCCGGCCAAGCGCTGGGGCGTGTTCTCGCACCGCGTGGTCGACCCGCGCCACCCGCTGGTGGCGGACGTGAACACCCGTTTCGACGTGCCGCACTCGCGCTGGAACGACGTCTCGCGCGCCCAGTTCGAGGCCGCCGGCCTGCGCGTGCTGGTGGAGAGCGAAGAGGTGGGCGTGCACCTGGCCACCAGCCACGACGGCCTGCGCATGGTGTTCTTCCAGGGCCATCCGGAGTACGACACCATCTCCCTGCTCAAGGAATTCAAGCGCGACGCCCTGCTGTTCGCGCAGGGCAGGCTGCCGGCATTCCCGCCCTTCCCGGACAACTACGTGCCCCGTCTCGAGCAGGCGATCCTGCTGGAGTGGCGCGACCGCCTGCTGGACGCGGCGGCGCGCCAGGCCCCGCTGCCCGAGTTTCCCGAGGCCCTGGTGGCGCCGCATCTCGACAACACCTGGCACGACACCGCCGAGGCGGTGCTGGGCAACTGGATGGGCTGCATGTACCAGGTCACCCACCGCGACCGGCGCAGGCCTTTCATGGACGGCGTCGACCCCGACGACCCCCTGGGTCTATATGGGATTTGACACTGCCACGAACATGGCATAATCCGCCGCTAACTTTCACGCCCGGTCATCATTCAGACACAGGAGGCGACGTGGCGACCACAGCGAAGAAACCGGCAGGCAAGTCCCAACCCTCTGCCGCGAAGGCCCCGGCCAAGGCGAGCACCGCCAAGGCCAAGGTCGCCGCGCCCGTGAAGAAGACCGTCGCGGCGGCGAAGCCCGCGGTCAAGGCAGCCCCCGCCAAGGCCCCGGCCAGCAAGCCGGC
>JBFMHC010000010.1:0-197714 GCA_040751755.1 Pseudomonadota bacterium | reverse complement strand
GCCGGTTTCTGCGCGCAAACCCAGCACCCCGGCGCCCGTCGCCAAGAAGCCGGCAGGCAAGCCTGCCCCCGTACAACCCAAGGCCGGAACACCGGCCAGGGCCGCCGCGCAGGGAAGTGCGCCGGCGACCGCGAAAGCAGCCCCTAAAACGACCAGTCAACCCATGAAATCCGCAGCAAGCACCCCCCCCACCAAGAAAGCCGCGGCCAAGCCCGCCAAGGCCGCATCGGGCGCGAGCCTGACCGAGGCCCAACTCCTCGCCATGTCCGAGGACGACTACATGAACGACGCCCAGCTGGCCTTCTTCAAGGGCAAGCTGCTGGCGATGCGCGAGGAGATCCTCGACAACGCGCGCGAGACCGGCGAGCACCTGAAGGAGAACGAGGTCTTCGCCGACCCCAACGACCGCGCCACGGTGGAAGAAGAGAACATGCTGGAGCAGCGCGTGCGTGACCGCGAACGCAAGCTGCTGAAGAAGATCAACGCCTCCCTGTCCCGCATCGAGGACGGCAGCTACGGCTTCTGCCTCGAGACCGGCGAGCCGATCGGCCTGCCGCGTCTGCTCGCGCGGCCGACCGCCGAACTGTCGATCGAGGCGCAGGAAAAGCACGAGCGCATGGAGCGGCTGTACGCCGATTGAGACGCGGCGCGGCTTTGCCCGCGTCCGCTTCCGCGCCGATAATGGGCCCCGAGACCAGGGTTGGTTCCGGGCCCGGCCCGTGAATCCTTCAGCCCGTGCAGACAGGGAGCGGGGATGATCGACGACGCCAAGACACGCTTCGCCACCTTGAAGGCCAGCGGCATGCTGCCTTCGCCGCAGGGCGTGGCGCTCGCCGTCCTCGAACTGACGCAGCGGCACGACGCCAGCGTGCAGGACCTCACCCACCTGGTGCAGACGGACCCGGCGATGGCCGGGCGCATCCTGCACTACGCCAATGCGGTGCACGGCGGCAGCCTGCGCCACATCGCCTCCCTGTCTCACGCCATCGTCTTCCTCGGCCTGTTCCGCGTGCGCCAGATCGCGCTCGGCTTCTCCCTGGTCGACCATTACCGCAGCGGTACCTGCAACGCCTTCCCTTACCTCGGCTACTGGACCGCCTCGCTCGCCACCGGCATCACCGCGCAGCTGGTCGCGGCGCAGGCGCAGTGCCCGCCGGACGAGAGCTTCACCTGCGGCTTGCTCTCCAGCATCGGCCGCCTGGGCCTGGCCACCGCCTTCCCCCGGGAGTACGACGCGATCCTCGCGCGCAACCTCGACGAGGCGGCGCTGCGCGAGGCCGAGGTCGCCAGCTTCGGCCTCGACCACGCCGCGCTCTCGGCCGAGCTGCTCGAAGACTGGGGCCTGCCGGAGATCTTCCACCAGGCGGTGCGCCATCACGAGGCCCCCGCGGAGGCGCCTTTCCCGGCGGGGTCGCGCGCGCAGGCGCTGACCAATGCCCTGCACTTCTCCGCCAAGGTCGGCCAGCTGCTCACCCTCGACGATGCGCAGCGCTGGGAGCGCGTGCCCTCGCTCTACCAGGCCGCCGCAAAGGTCGACCTGCTCGACACCGAGGTACCCGGGCTGGTCGAGCAGGTGGTGACCCAGTGGCAGGACTGGGGGCGCGAGCTGCGCCTGCCGACGCGCGAGTTCACCGACATCAAGCAGCTGCTCAGCGCGCCGCCGCCGCCGAGTGGAGAGGGCGGCCTGGCGGCGCTGATGATCAGGCCGATGCGCCTTGCCCTCATCGTCCAGTCCCCTGAGTTGCTGCGCCGCATGGCCGACACCCTGGAGGCCATGGGCCTGCCGGTGGAGATCGCCGCGAACCGGCAGGCCGCCCTGGCGCTGCTGCAGCGCAACCAGACCGAGGTGATGCTGGTGGAGCTGCCCGGCTGCGACGACGATGCCGCGCAGACGCTGCTGGAGTTGCGCGCCAGCGTCGGCGGGCAACGCGCCTATTGCATCGCCCTCATCCCCGAGTCGGAGGAGGCCGGGGTCGGCCGCCTGATGCTCGCCGGGGCCTCCGACTACCTGCTGTTCAACTACACCGAAGCGGCCCTCATGGCGCGCCTCAACGCCGCGCAGCGCGTGGTGTCGCTGCAGGGGGCGGTGCGCGCGGAACGCGAGTCCGTGGTGCGCTCGTCCGGCGAATGGGCGCGCAACAACCGGCGCCTGCTGCAGGAGGCCCACACCGACCCCCTCACCCGCCTGCACAACCGCCGCTACGGCATGGACCGCCTGTACCAGGAATGGGCCTTCTCGCAGCACAGCGACACGCCGCTGTCCTGCCTGATGCTCGACATCGACCACTTCAAGCGCATCAACGACGAACGCGGCCACGACACCGGCGACGTGGTGCTGGCGCAGGTGGCGCGGGTGATCTCCAACAACTGCCGCAAGGACGACGTGGTGTTCCGCTACGGCGGCGAGGAGTTCTGCATCGTCAGCCCCGCCACCCCGCTGCGCGACGCCATCCAGCTGGGCGAGCGCATCGTGCGGGCGGTGCGCCTGGAGTCCCTGGGCACGGCCGAGCAGCCCTTCCATGCCACCATCAGCGTCGGCGTCGCCGCCCGTTCCGCGGGCCTGCGCAACGCCGACATGCTGGTCGCGCAGGCCGACCGCGCGCTCTACGCCGCCAAGCAGAGCGGCCGCGACCGCGTCATGGCGGCGCGCGCCACCCCCGCCGGCGACTGAAGACCATGCCGGCGGCGCGCCTCCTGCTCGCCTGGCTGCTCGCGCTGTGCCTGGCCTGGCCCGCCGGGGCGCATGCCGCGACGCCCTACCCCTGGGTGGAGCGGGACGCAGCGGGCGCGGCGCAGGTGCATCTCTACTTCTTCTGGTCCGCGCGCTGCCCGCATTGCCTGGAGGCGCGCCCCTACATCGAGGCCCTGCCGGCGCGGCACCCCTGGCTGCGTCTGCACTCCCTGGAGATCAGCGTTTCGCCCGACAACCTGCGGCTGTACGTCGACATGGCCGCCGGGCTCGGCGAGGAGGCGCGCTCCGTGCCGGCACTGCTGTACTGCGGTGAGATGCGGGTGGGCTGGGACGCGGTCGAGACCAGCGGCGCGGACCTGCTTGCCGGCCTGCTGGCCTGTCGCGAGCGGGGCGCGCCGGCACCGCAGGCCGGCACGCCCCCCCTGCGCCTGCCGCTCGTCGGCGAGATCGACCCCGACGACCTCTCCCTGCCGACCCTCACCGTGGCCATCGCCGCCCTGGACGCCTTCAACCCCTGCGCCTTCTTCGTCCTGCTGTTCCTGCTCTCGCTGCTCGCGCACCAGCAGGACCGGCGCCGCATGCTCTTGATCGGCGGGGTGTTCGTGGCCTGCTCGGGTCTCATGTACTTCGCCTTCATGGCCGCCTGGCTGGGCCTGTTCCGCGTCATGGGCGGCCTGCCCTGGGTCACCGCCGGCGCGGGGGGCCTGGCGGTACTGTTCGGCCTCATCAACGTGAAGGACTTCTTCGCCTTCCGGCGCGGCGTGTCGCTGTCCATCCCGGAGGCGCGCAAGGCCGACATCTTCCGCCGCGGCCGCGCCGTGCTGGGGGCCGGCAGCCTGCCGGCGATGCTCGCCGCGACGCTGCTCCTGGCGGTGGCGGCGAACCTCTACGAGCTGCTGTGCACCGCCGGCCTGCCCATGATCTACACCCGCCTGCTGACCCTGCGCGAGGCCGACACCGCGCAGCACTACCTGTACCTGGCCCTGTACAACGTGGTCTACGTCCTGCCCCTGCTCGCCATCGTCATCGCCTTCGTGCGCACCCTGGGCGCGCACAGGCTGACGGAGCGGGAGGGGCGCCTGCTCAAGCTGTTGTCGGGATTGATGATGCTGGGCCTGGGCCTGCTGCTGCTGGTCGCGCCGCAGCGGCTCGACAGCCCGCCGGTCGCCTTCGCCCTGCTGGCGGGCGCGGTGGGCCTCACCTGGGCCGCGGCGCGCCTTACCCGCGAATAGGCGAACTCAGCCGGCGACCTGCGTGCACACCGGGCAGGCGGGGTCCTTCTTCAGACGCATGGCGCGCCACTCCGCCGCGAGGGCGTCGAACAACAGGAAGCGCCCGGACAGGCTCTCCCCGGCGCCGATGATGAGCTTCAGCGCCTCGCTCGCCTGCATGGCCCCCACCACGCCCACCAGCGGCGCGAACACGCCGAACTCGGCGCAGCGCATCGCCACGTCCTCGGCGTTCTCGGGGAACAGGCAGGCGTAGCAGGGGGCGTCCTCCCGGCGCAGGTCGAATACCGCCACCTGGCCGTCGAAGCGCACCGCGGCACCCGACACCAGGGGCCTGCGGTGGCGCGCGCAGGCGCGGTTCACGGCCTGGCGGGTGGCGAAGTTGTCGCAGCAGTCCAGCACCACGTCGGCGGCCGCGACCGCCGCGTCGAGGGCCTCGCCCGCCAGCCGCTCCCTCAGGGCGAGCACCTGCACGTCCGGGTTCATGGCGCGCATGCGGCGCGCCGCCGATACCGCCTTGTTCACCCCCAGGCTCTGCATGTCGTGGGCGATCTGGCGCTGCAGGTTGGTCATCTCCACCACGTCGTGGTCGGCGAGGGTCACGCGGCCCACACCGGCGGCGGCCAGATACAGGGCGACCGGCGAACCCAGGCCGCCGGCGCCGACCACCAGGACATGCGCGGCGAGCAGACGCTCCTGGCCGTCGATGCCGATCTGGTCGAGCAGGATATGGCGGGAATAGCGGAGCAGTTGGGCGTCGTTCATGGCGATGGCGGGGCCCCCGCCGGTGGCGTCACTTGTATTGCCGCCACTGCTCCGGGGTTTCGTCGTGGTCGCCATGCTCGGCGTGCTGCCAGGCCTCGACGAAGTGCTGGTGGTAGTCCTTGGTGCGCGGTTCCGGCATGCCGAGGTTGTGGCGCTGCACACGCTCGCAGTGGTAGGCGATGACGCGGCGGATGCGCATCAGGAGGCTGCCCTCCAGGTGGAAACCCTGTGCGCCGAGCGCGTTTTCCAGGTCTTCCAGCGCGTATTCGGTGACCTCGTATTCCACGCACAGGGTCCGTTCGTCGCGGATCGCCACGTCCAGCCCAGGCAGGCCGGCGAGCAGGGCCAGGGCCCGGTCCGCCTGGCCGGGCGGCACCGCGTGGAAGACCAGCTCACGACGCTTGCGGGTCTCTTCGCCGGCGGTGCCCATGGCGTCCTCAGTTCCTGCGTTCCTGCAGCAGGGACAGGCCCTTGAGCAGGGTCAGGGCCTGATTGAACTGGTAGTCGTTCTTGCGCACCACCTCGCGCGTCGCCTCTTCCGACGCGCCATCCTTGGCGGGGGCGGCACCCTTCTTGGCGTCCTTCCTGGCATCGCCCTCGCCGGGCGCCTTGGCGGGCGCGGCATTATCCTGGTTGTTGCTCAGATGCTTGTCGAGGTCCGCCTCGCGGACCTCCATGCCCGCACCCTCGCCGGCCGTGACGGTGCCTTCCTCGACGAGGATGTCCGGGGTGATGCCCTTGGCCTGGATGCTGCGCCCGCCCGGCGTGTAGTAACGCGCGGTGGTGAGCTTGATCGCGGTGCCGTTGTTGAGCGGCAGGATGGTCTGCACCGAACCCTTGCCGAAGCTCTGGGTACCGACGACGAGGGCGCGCTTGTGGTCCTGCAGGGCGCCGGCGACGATCTCCGAGGCGGAGGCGGAGCCGCCGTTCACCAGCACCACCAGGGGCACGCCCTTGGTCCAGGCGGGCAGGCCCTTGAGGTAGTCGGCCTCGCCCAGGCGCAGGTAGTTCTCGCGCGTGTTGGTCAGGCGCATCTTCGCGTCCTCGGTGCGCCCCTCGGTGTACACCACCAGCTCGCCCGGCTTGAGGAAGCTGCCGGCCACCGACACGGCGGTGTTGAGCAGGCCGCCGGGATCGTTGCGCAGGTCCAGGATCAGGCCCTTCAGCGCGCCCTTGTTCTGGCCGTCCAGGTCCTTGAGCGCGGCCACCAGGTTCTCGCCGGTGTGTTCCTGGAACTGGGTGATGCGGACGTAGCCGTAGCCTGGCTCGACCAGCTTGTGCTTCACGCTCTTGATCTTGATCACCGCGCGAGTCAGGGTGAAGGTCAGCGGCTTGGTCTCGCCCTTGCGCACGATGGTCAGGGTGATGTCGGTGCCCGGCTTGCCGCGCATCTTCTTCACCGCGTCATTGAGGGTCATGCCCTTGACCGGCGTGTCGTCCAGCTTGATCACCAGATCGCCGCTCTTGACGCCGGCCTTGTAGGCGGGGGTGTCCTCGATCGGCGACACCACCTTGACGAAGCCGTCCTCCATGCCGACCTCGATGCCGAGGCCGCCGAACTCGCCCTGCGTGCCGACCTGCAGCTCCTTGAAGGCCTCGGCGTCGAGGTAGGAGGAGTGGGGATCGAGACCGGAGAGCATGCCGTTGATGGCCTCGGTGATGAGCTTCTTGTCTTCCACCGGCTCGACGTAGTCGCTCTTGATCTTGCCGAAGATCTCGGTGAAGGCGCGCAGGTCCTCGATCGGCAGGGGCTCGGGCTCACGGTCGGCCACCGCCGAGAAGTTCAGGCTCAGTGCGGCACCGAAGACGACGCCCATGCCGATCAGTCCGATTTGTTTGAGCTTGCCTGCCATGTTGCCTCTGGAAGAAAACGGGATTGCCGGATCACCTGACCCAGCTCATGGGATCGAAGGGCATGCCCTGGCGCCGCAGTTCGAAATACAGCCCGGGCTCGTCCTGCCCCCCCGTGGAACCTACGCTGGCGACCACATCGCCAGCCTTTACGGGGTCTCCCGGCTGTTTATACAGGCTTTCATTATTGCTGTATAGGCTGAGGAAACCGTCGCCATGGTCGACGATCAGGAGGTTGCCGAAGCCGCGCAGCCAGTCGGCGAAGGCGACCTTGCCACTGCCCACCGCACGCACCTCCTGACCCTGCCGGGCGCGGATGAACACGCCCTTCCAGGCCGGCCCGCCACCCGGGCGCGCCTGCCCGAAGCGGTGCAGGATCTCGCCAGCCACCGGCAGGGCCAGGCGCCCCTTGAGGCGCGCGAAGTCGAGTCCGGCGAGGCTGGCGTCCACCACCCTCTCCACCTTCTGCCCGGGCTTCGCCGCCGGGGCCCTCTTGCGCGCCGCCGCGAGGCGGGCCAGACGCTCGACGAGGCGGGTCAGGCGCTGTTCATCCTGCATCAGGGTCTTGATCTCGCCGCGCTGCTGCCGAATCTGCGAGGACAGGCGGTAGAGGACCTCCTGGCGCGAGGCCTTCTCGGTTTCGAGCGCGCCTTTCTGCGTCACCCGCTCGCGCTTGACCTGCTCCAGGCCTTCCTGGCGCTGCCGCATCGTCGCCTGCAACTCGCCCAGCCTGGCCAGCGAGGCCTGGTATTCGCGGATCAGCTGCGCGCGGGCACGGCCGATATAGCCGTAGTACTCGAGACCGCGCGCCACCTCGCCGGGGTTCTGGCCGTTGAGCATGAGCTTCATCGCGTCGTTGTCGCCATGCACGTAGCGCTGCCGTAGCAGCTCGGCGAGGCGCTTCCGCTGCTCGGCGATGTCGTCCTGCGTGGCCTGCGCGTCACTTGCCAGCTGCTTCAGCTGGCCGGAGATCCGCTCCTGTCGGTGATCCAGCTCGCGCAAGCCGCGATTCACCTCGGAGATGCGGCGTTCCGACTGCTTGAGGGCGTCGGCCGCCTCGCTGCGCTCCTCGCTCGCCTGATCGAGTTCCTTCTGCAGGGACTGGATGCGTGCGCGCAGGTCCTCGAGCTCCGCCTGCTTGGCGTCCGGGGCTGCGACCGCGGCGCAGGCAAGGCCGGCGAGGGCCAGGAGCAGCGGCAGCCGGGCGCGCAGCACGGTGCTAGTCGAACTCGATCAGTGGATGCCCCGTCATCTCCATGGGCTGCGCCAGGCCCATCATGCGAAGCAGGGTGGGCGCGACGTCCTCCAGCGCGCCGTGCTCGGCGATCTGGGCGCGGCGGCCGATGTAGAGGAAGGGCACCAGGTTGATGGTGTGGGCGGTGTGCGGCTGGCCGTTGGTGAAGTCGAGCATGCTCTCGGCGTTGCCGTGATCCGCGGTGATCAGGACCTCGCCGCCGATCCCCTGCATCGCCTCGACGGCGCGGCCGACGCATTCGTCGACCACCTCCACCGCGCGCTTCGCCGCCTCGAAGATGCCGGTATGGCCGACCATGTCCGAATTGGCGAAGTTGCAGATGATGGCGTCGTACTTGCAGCTCTGGATCGCCTCCACCAGCTTGTCCGTCACCTCGTAGGCGCTCATCTCCGGCTTCAGGTCGTAGGTCGCCACGTCCGGGGAGTTGATGAGGATGCGGTCCTCGCCCGGATAGACGGTCTCCTCGCCACCGTTGAAGAAGTAGGTGACGTGCGGGTACTTCTCGGTCTCGGCAATGCGCAGCTGGTGCAGGCCGAGGTTGGCGATGTACTCGCCGAAGCCGTTGCGGATGCGCTCCGGCGGGAAGGCAACCGAGACGTCGAAGTCGTCGCTGTAGCCGGTGAGCGTGCAGTAGCGCGACAGCCGGGGCACGAAACCACGCTCGAACTCCGCGAAGTCGGGTTCGATGAAGGTGCGGGTGAGCTGGCGCGCGCGGTCGGAGCGGAAGTTCATGAACACGATGGCGTCGCCGTCCTGCATGCGCACCGGCGCCTCGCCGGGCGGCACGATCGCGGTCGCCTTCACGAATTCGTCGGTCTCGCCCCGCGCATAGGCCATCTCCAGGGCCTCGCGCGCGCTCGCGGCGGTGAACTCGCCGCGCCCCTGGGTGAGCAGGTCGTAGGCCGCCTTCACGCGTTGCCAGCGGCGGTCGCGGTCCATCGCGTAGTAGCGGCCGATCAGCGTGGCGACGCGCCCGCCGCCAAGAGACTCGATCTTCTCCTGCATGCGCGCGAGGTAGAGCTCGGCGCTCTTCGGCGGCGTATCGCGGCCGTCCAGGAAGGCGTGGATGTAGACCTTCGTCAGCCCTTCGCGCACGGCCATCTCCAGCATCGCGTGGATGTGGTTCTCGTGGCTGTGCACGCCGCCGTCCGAGAGCAGGCCGAGGATGTGCAGCGCCGCGTCGCGCTGCTTGACCTGCTCGACCGCATCCTTGAGGGCGAAGTTGATGAAGAAGTTACCGTTGTGGATGGCGCGGTCGATACGGGTGAACTCCTGGTACACCACACGCCCGGCGCCGATGTTCAGGTGCCCCACCTCGGAGTTGCCCATCTGCCCTGCCGGCAGGCCGACCGCAGCCTCGGATGCCTGCACCAGGGTGTGGGGATAGGCCTTCCAGAGGCGGTCCCAGTTGGGCTTGTGCGCACAGGCGATGGCGTTGGAACTGTCGGGATGGCGACAGCCGAAGCCATCAAGGATGATCAGCAGGACGGGTTTAATGGCGGACGGGGGCATTAGAAGATTTTATCTTGTTTTTCCAATACATTTTGCAGGGGTATTTTAGTATATTTGAATACTTCAGGATGCCCGCAACGCGCGTGGATTCGCGCCCGGACAGCCACATCTACCGCGGAGAAACCATGATCAACGAGTCCACCGAGCTCTTCGACAAGGACGAACACATCGAGCAGGCCTCGCGCGCCCTCAAGGCCATGTCCCACCCCCTGCGGCTGAAGATCCTGTGTGTGCTAGGCGACAAGGAGGTGAGCGTCCAGGACATCGTCGAAAACGTCGGCACCTCACAGAGCAACATCTCCCAGCACCTCGCGATCCTCCGCGACAAGGGCGTGCTGCGCACCCGCAAGGACGCGAATCGCGTCTATTATCGCGTCGGCGACACGCGCACATTGCAGCTCATCGGCATGATGCGCGACGTGTTCTGCGCATTCGCCAAGTAAGCAGGCCGAAAACACCGGGCCCACGCGGGCCCAACACCATTATTTATCTTGATATAAGATTATTTAATGGGTTAACATCCGCCGTATCTGAATTGCCCATACCCCCAGTCGGGAAGCGGGTAGCGAGGTGCGATGATGTGCAAAAAACCGGTGCGCCTGGGCGCGCTAATCACGGCCCTGGCACTGTGCTGGCAACCCGCCGGCGCGGAGACCCTGACACTGGCGCAGGCCGCGCAGGCGGTGTTGCGTCAGAACCCCGAATTGAGCGCCAGCCAGGCGCGCATCCGGCAGGCCGAATCCGGCCTGCGGCAGGCGGAAGGCAGTCGCCTGCCAAGCCTCAACCTGTCCCTCGCCGCGACGCGCAGCAACAACGCCCTGACCGCCTTCGGCCTCAAGCTGGGACAGGAGCGCGTCGACCCGGCCACGGATTTCACCGCCACGGCGCTGAATAACCCTGACGCCATAAACAACATTAATGCCAGCGTGGAGATCCAGGCCCCCCTTTACACCGGTGGCCAGATCGGCGCGCGCCAGGACGAGGCCCGCGCCCTGGTGCGCGCGGCGCAGGCGGGCGACGAGGCCGCGCGCCAACGCCTGCTGCTGGCCACCCTCAAGGCCTACCAGGGCGTGCATCTGGCGCGCGCCCACATCCAGGTCGCGGAACAGGGACGCGCCGCCGCCACGGAATTCGCGCGCAGCACGGAAAACCTCCACAAGCAGGGCATGGCGGTGAAGAGCGACGTGCTCGCAGCCCGCGTCAACCTGGAGGACGCCAAGCTGCGCGTCAGCGAGGCGCAACGCCATCTGGCGGACGCCCTCGACCAGCTCAAGCTGCTCATGGGCCGTCCGCTCGCGGACACTGTGGACGTGGGTGCCGAGGCCCTGCCGGCGCTCCCCGGCGGCGGCATCGACGACCTGCGCGCGCAGGCGACGGCGCAACATCCCGCCCTGCAGGCGCTGCGCAGCCGCATGGACGCGGCCGGCGCCGGCATCGACGCGGCGCGCGGGGCGAAGAAGCCGCAGCTCTCGCTGCTGGCGAAACAGGAATGGAACGACCGCAGCCTCGGCCTGGATGCCGCCTCCTACACCGTGGCCGGGGTGCTCAGCTGGAATGCCTTCGACGGCGGCGTCAGGAACGCCGCCGTCGACCTCGCGCAGGCGGCCCGCCTGGAGCAGGGCGCGCGCCTGCGCCAGGCCGAGGACGAGCTCGCCTTGCAGATCACCGAGGCGCACCGCCGCGCCCTGGAGGCGGAACAGCGCCTGGCGGTGCGCGAATCGGCGGTGCAGGACGCGCAGGAGGCGCAACGCCTGACGCAGATCCGTTACCAGAACGGCATCACCACCCTGGTCGACCTGTTCAGCAGCCAGGCACGACTGGACAAGGCGCGCGCCGACCTGGCGCAGGCGCGCCACGACCGCAGCGTGGCACGCGCCGAGGTGCTGCATGCCGCCGGCCTGCTCTCGATCGAACAATTCTGAAAGGCGTCCCATGAGACCTCTCCCGCTCCTGACCGCTCTCTCCCTCGCGCTTGCCCTGGCCGGCTGCGGCGGCCACGACGAGGCCAGGCAGGCCGACAGCGCGCCGCGCACCGTGCAGGCCCGGATCATCACCCTGCAGCCGGGCAAACTCACCGCTTACCACGCCGCGCCCGCAAGCATCGTCGCCGAGTCGCAGGTACAGGCCGCCTCCCGCCTCATGGGCTACATCCGCGAGATCGCCGTCAGCGAGGGCCAGGCGGTGAAGCAGGGGCAGCGCCTGTTCAGCATCGACCCCGTGGACATCCAGGGCCAGGTCGAGCAGGCCAAGGCCGGCCTGCAGCAGGCGGAGGACGCGCAGCGCGACGCCAAGATCGAGTTCGACCGCTTCGCCGCCCTGCTCAAGGAAGAGGCGGTGACGCGCCAGCAGTTCGAGAAGGTGAAACTGCAGCATGACCTGGCGAACGCCCGTGTCACGCAGGCGCGCGCCGCCCTCGGCACCGCCGGCAACCAGTTGCGCTACGCGACGGTGACCTCGCCGATCGCCGGCGTGGTGACGCGCAAGCTGGCCAATGCGGGCGACCTGGCCACCCCCGGCCAGCCCGTGCTGGTGGTGGAGAACCCGGCCAAATTGCAGGTGCAGACCCACGTCCCCGAACACATCCTCAAGACCCTGAAGCCGGGCATGAAGGTCCAGGTCGAGGTGGACGGCATGCCGCAGGCCCTGACCGCCACGGTGGCGCGCATCTCGCCGGCGGCCGAGCCGATGAGCCGGCTGTTCCTGGTCAAGCTCGACGTCGCCGGCCAGGGCCTGCGCAGCGGCCTGTTCGCGCGCGCCCTGTTCCCCGAGGGGGACCGCGAGTCGCTGAGCGTGCCGCAGGCCGCCGTGGTGACGCGCGCCGGCATCAGTGGCGTGTTCGTGGTGGGCGCGGACGGCATCGCGCAGTTCCGCATGGTGCGCACCGGCGAGGCGCATGCCGGCCAGGTCGAGGTGCAGGCCGGCCTCGGCGCCGGCGAGCGCGTCGTCGTCGAGGGCGCCGACCGCCTGGAGTCCGGCGACAAGGTACAGGGCTGAGCCACGCCCCCGGAAAAAACGCATAAGGACAAGGACATGGACGAACCCCGGCGCCGGCGCAGCGACATGAACATCGCGGGCAAGCTCGCGGCCACCTTCCTCGAGTCCAAGATCACGCCGCTGATGATCCTGGCCCTGTTCATGGTGGGGGCGCTGGCGCTGCTGATGACGCCGCGCGAGTACAACCCGCAGATCGTCGTGCCGGCGGCCAACATCATCGTCGCCAAGCCCGGCGCGGGCCCGCGCGAGATCGAGAACCTGATCGTCAAGCCGCTCGAGGCGATCATGCACGCGCAGTCCGGGGTCGATCACACCTACGGCTACGCCGGCAACGACTTCGGCATGGTGACGGTGCAGTTCAAGGTCGGCCAGAACCAGGAGGACAGCCTGGTCAAGCTGTACAACCAGCTGGTGCAGAACATGGACCGCATCCCGCCCGGCGCCAACGAGCCGATCGTGCGGCCGATCAACGTCGACGACGTGCCGATCCTGACCCTGACGCTCAGCTCGCGCCAGCACGACGACACCGCCCTGCGCGAGGTGGGCGCGCGCCTGCTGGAACAGTTGCGCAACGTGCCCGGCGTATCGTTCACACAGCTCCTCGGCGGCCGCGCCCCCGCGCTCAACGTCTGGGTGGACCCGCAGCGCGTGGCGCACGCCGGCCTCACCCTGGATCGCATCGACCAGGCCCTGCGCGGCGCCAACGTGTCCGCCCCGCTCGGCACCCTCACGCACGGCAACGTCGCGCGCCCCCTGCGCCTGAGCGGCTTCCTCGGCAACGCCGAGGCGGTGGGCGCGATCGTCGTCGGCGTGTCCGCCGGCCGCCCCATCTACCTCAAGGACGTGGCGCGCATCGAGGCCGGCGGCGCGGAGATCGAGGAGGCCTCCTGGATCGGCTTCGGCCCCGCCGCGCGACAGCAGCGCCGCGACGTGGCGCCGGCGGTGACCCTGGCGATCGCCAAGAAGGCCGGCACCAACGCGGTCGACGTCGCCGAGGCGGTGCTGGCCAAGCTCGACGCCCTCAAGCGCCAGGCGGTGCCGCAGGGCATCGACATCACCGTGACGCGCGACGACGGCGAACGCGCCGACGCGGCGGTGAACCTGCTGGTGGAGCACCTGGGCATCGCCATCGTCACCGTGATCCTGCTGATGTGGTGGTTCCTCGGCTGGCGCGAGGCGGGCATCGTCACCATGACCATCCCGCTGATCCTGTTCATCGTCCTCGCGGTGGGCTTCCTGTTCGGCCAGACCATCAACCGCATCACCCTGTTCGCCCTGATCCTGGCGCTCGGCCTGCTGGTGGACGACTCCATCGTCGTGATCGAGAACATCCACCGCCATCTGCACCACGGCAAGGTGAAGATGGAGGAGTTCGGCAAGACCCTGGTGACCGCCGCGAACGAGATCGGCAACCCCACCAACGTCGCCACCGTGGCGGTGATGCTGGCCTTCATCCCCATGGCCTTCGTCACCGGCATGATGGGCCCGTTCATGCGGCCGATCCCGATCAACGTGCCGGTCGCCATGCTCGCCTCGCTGTTCATCGCCTATGCGGTGGTGCCCTGGGCGGCGCGCCGCGTGCTGCGCGGCAAGGCCATGAAGGCGCTGGCGCAGAGCGAGACCCTGGAGGGGCACGGCCACGAAAAACAGGACCCCCTGCGCCGCGCCTACCTGGCGGTGGTGCGACCGCTGATGGCGAGCGCCGCCAAGCGCAACGTGTTCTTCCTCGTCGTCCTCGCCCTGCTGGTGGGCGCCATGGTCATGCCGGCCTGGCAGTTCGTGCGCCCCTCCGGCATCAACGGCCCGCTCTCGCCCCTGGGCGTGGAGTTGAAGATGCTGCCCAACGACAACACCAACACCATGCTGCTGCAGATCGACATGCCCGCCGGCACCGCGCTCGCCGCCACCGACCAGGTGGCGCGCGCGGTCGCCGGCGTGCTGGGCAGGCACCCGCACGTGGCCGACTACCAGACCTTCCTCGGCCTCACCGCGCCGATCGACTTCGCCGCCCTGGTGCGCGGCGACCTGATCAAGAGGGGCGAGAACCTGGCGCAGATCCGCGTCAACCTGCGCGACAAGCATGACCGCTCGGAGAGCTCGCACGAGATCGCCAACGAGTTCGACGCCCAGCTGAAGTCCGTGCGCGCCGCATTCCCGGCTGCGCGCATCAAGATCTACGAGACCCCGCCCGGCCCGCCGGTCGCCTCGCAGATCCTCGCCGAGCTGTACGGCCCCGACTACGCGCGACTGCAGGCCGCCGCCGCCGAGGTGAACGCCGCCTTCCACCGGGTCTACGGCATGACCAACGTGGACGACTCGGTGACCGCCGACCTCGACAGCTTCCACGTCCACGTCGACGCCGAGAAGGCCATGCTCGCGGGCGTCGCGCCCGCACAGGTGGCGAAGCTGCTGCGCGACTACGTGAACGGCTTCTCCATCGGCATCCTGCACATGGCCGACGCGCGCGAGCCGGTGGACATCACCGTGCGCCTGCCGCGCGCGCAGCGTGCCGATCCGGCGATGCTCATGGACCTGCGCATTGCCGCTCCGCAAGGCGCGCAGATCCCGCTCGGCGAGATCGCCCGCGTCGAGCGCGTGCTCACCGCCAAGCCGCTGTACAGCCGCGACCAGCACCCGACCGTGATGGTGGGCGGCGAGATGCTGAAGTCCAGCCCGGTCTATGCCGTGCTCGCGCTCGACCAGATGCTGGATGGGCAGAAGCTGAAGTCCGGCGCCACCTTCACCACCGGCAACCTCGGCTTCGTCGAGGCGCAGCCCAAGGACGTGGTCGACACCACCCTGCTGTGGGGCGGCGAGATGCGCCTGACCCTGGACGTGTTCCGCGACCTCGGCTCCGCCTTCATGGTCGCCCTGGTGCTGATCTACCTGCTGCTCACCGCCTACTACAAGTCCTTCATGCTGCCGGTGATCGTCATGGGCGCCATCCCGCTTACCCTGATCGGCGTGTTCCCCGGCCACTGGGCCACCGGCCAGGCCTTCACCGCCACCTCGATGATCGGCGTGATCGCGCTGGCCGGCGTAGTGGTGCGCAACTCGCTGCTGCTGATCGACTTCATCCTCGACTACCGCCGGCAGGGCTACAGTCTCGACGAGGCGGTGATGGAGGCGGGCGCGGTGCGCTTCCGTCCCATCCTGCTCACCGCCCTGGCGATCATCGCCGGCTCCGCCATCATGGTCACCGACCCGGTGTTCGGCGGCCTGGCGGTGGCCCTGATCTTCGGCACCTTCGCCTCCACCGCCTTGACCCTCGTGGTCATCCCGCTGCTCTACCTGCTGTGGCAGCGCTCCCTGAAAACCGCTTGAAAGGAATTTCGCGCAATGACCGTCGAACGCATCATCCGCATCATGGCCGGCGCCATGGTTCTGCTGTCCCTCGCCCTCGCCCACTTCATGGGGCAGATCGACATGACCTCGCTGTCCTGGCTCTGGCTCACCGCCTTCATCGGCCTCAACCTGCTGCAGTCCGGCTTCACCGGCTTCTGCCCGCCGGAAAAGCTCCTGAAGAAGTTGGGCGTCAAGGAAGGCGGCAGCTGCTGCGGCTGAGCGCCGAGGGTAGAATCGCCGCCTTCGTTTGCGCACTGAGGTAATTCGCATGGACTTCGCCCTGCAGAACATCTGGCTCATCCTGCTGGCCAGCGTATCCGGTTTCATGCTCGTGGGCGGCGGCCTGTTCGGCCGCCTCTCCGGCATCAAGCAGATCGGCCCGCAGGAGGCGGTGATGCTGTTCAACCACGAGGACGCCGTGGTGCTGGACGTGCGCGAGCAGTCCGAGTGGTCCGACGGCCACATCGCCAAGGCCCGGCACATCCCCCTCGGCCAGCTGAAGAACAAGCTGTCCGAGCTGGAGAAGCACAAGGGCAAGCCCATCATCGCCGTGTGCCGCAGCGGCAACCGCTCCAGCCACGCCTGCGGCATCCTCAGGAAGGCCGGCTTCGAGAACGTGCACAACCTGGCCGGCGGCATGCAGGCCTGGGAGCAGGCCGGCCTGCCGCGCGAACGCTGAGCGCCATTTCGAGAGAGACGCACCATGCCCCACGTGAAGATGTATTGCACCGCCGTCTGCCCCTACTGCGTGATGGCCGAGAAACTGCTCAACAAGAAGGGCGTGACCGAGATCGAGAAGATCCGCGTCGACCTGGACCCGGCCGAGCGCGAGCACATGATGCAGATCACCGGCCGCCGCACCGTGCCGCAGGTGTTCATCGGCGAGCGCCACGTCGGCGGCTTCGACGACCTCTCCGCGCTCGACGCCGCGGGCGAACTGGAGCCCCTGCTGGCGGCTTGAAAAGCCCGCGGGGCAACGCCATCTCCCCCTGAAGCAACCTTCAGGAGATCGAGATGGAACTCGTCTGCCCCCATTGCGGCGCGGTCAACCGCGTCCCCGGCGAACGCCTGCACGACCACCCGAAATGCGGCAAGTGCGGCACCGAGGTGCTGCCGCCGCACCCCACCGAACTCACCTCCGCCAGCTTCGCTAAATTCGTCACGCGCAACGAACTGCCGGTGCTGGTGGACTTCTGGGCACCCTGGTGCGGCCCATGCAAGCAGTTCGCCCCCGTGTTCAGCCAGCTCGCCGGCCCCTGGGCGACACGCGTGCGCTTCGCCAAGGTGAACACCGAGGCCGAGCAGGCACTGGCGGCGCGCCACGGCATCCGCAGCATCCCCACCCTGGCCCTGTTCAAGGGTGGACGCGAGTTGGACCGCGTCGCCGGCGCCCTGCCCGGGCCGCAACTGGAGGCGTGGCTGCGCCGTTTCTGAAAGCGGGCCTGTAACGCGCGGCGGCTATAATCGGGCACTTTGTCACGTTCACCCGATTGGATCGCCGCCATGACCGACCAGCAAGCCCAGCAACAAGCCCTGCCCGTGTTCAACATCGAGAAGATCTACGTCAAGGATCTCTCCGTCGAGGTGCCGCACGCCCCCGCCGTGTTCCTGGAGCGCGAGGCGCCGCAGATGGACATGCAGCTGAACACCGAGAGCGCGCCGGTGGACGAGGGCATCTACCAGACCGTGCTGACCCTCACCATCACCGCCAAGATCAAGGACAAGACCGCCTTCCTGGTCGAGCTCAAGCAGGCCGGCATCTTCCGCATCCAGAACCTGCCGCAGGAGGCGATGGAGCCCGCCCTCGGCGTCGGCTGCCCGAACATCCTCTTCCCCTATGCCCGCGAGGCGGTGTCCGACGCGGTGATGAAGGCCGGCTTCCCGCCGCTGATGCTGCAGCCCGTCAACTTCGAACTGATGTACATGCAGCAGCAACAGGCGCGCGCGCAACAGCCGAACTGAGCCCAGGGCCGCGCACGCATGAGATTCGCCGTACTCGGCGCAGGCGCCTGGGGCACGGCCCTGGGCATCCGCCTCGCCGCCCATGCCGAGGTGCGTCTGTGGACGCGCACCGCCGAGCACGCCGAGGCCTTGGAGCGCGACCGCGCCAACCAGCGCTACCTGCCCGGCCACGCCTTCCCCGCCACGCTTACCGCCACGCATGACCTGGCGGCGGCGTGCGCCGGCGCCGACTGCCTGATCGCCGCCGTACCCAGCAACGCCCTGCGCGCGCTGCTCAAGGGCATCGCCGCGCTGGGCCTGGAGCAACCCCTGATCTGGCTGTGCAAGGGCTTCGAGAGCGGCAGCCGCAAGCTGCCGCACCAGGTCCTGGAGGAGGTCTGGCCCGCGCACCCCGCCACGGCGGTGCTGTCCGGCCCCAGCTTCGCGCAGGAGATCGCACTGGGCCTGCCCGCCGCCCTCACCGTGGCGAGCGCGGACATGGCCTTCGCGCGCCAGATGGCGCAGGACCTGCACGACCCGAAGCTGCGCCTCTACGCCTCCACCGACGTGGTGGGCGTCGAACTGGGCGGCGCGGTGAAGAACGTGATCGCCATCGCCGCCGGCATCTCCGACGGCCTGGGCTTCGGCCTCAACGCGCGCGCCGCCCTGATCACGCGCGGCCTCGCCGAGCTGACCCGCCTGGGCCTGCGCCTGGGTGGTCGCGCCGAGACCTTCATGGGCCTCTCGGGCATGGGCGACCTCATCCTCACCTGCACCGGCGACCTGTCGCGCAACCGCCAGCTCGGCCTGCGCCTGGCGGCGGGGGAGGGCCTGGAAGGGGTCCTGCGCGAGCTCGGCCACGTCGCCGAAGGTGCCACCAGCGCCCTCGAGGTGGCCGCCCTGGCGGCGGAGCTGGGGGTGGAGACGCCGATCACCGGTGCCGTGGCACGCATCCTCAAGCAGGAACTGCCGCCACGCGAGGCGGTCAGTGCCCTGCTGGCGCGGGACCTGAAAGACGAGTCCGAATAACGCCCCACCGGCGCAGGCCTACGCCCTGCGCCACGCCGAGTGGTCCAGGCGGCATCGCCTGGAGGGCCCCGCCCGTTCCTACCCCTATGCCTGGCGCCTGCCGGAACTCGCCCGCCCCCTGGGCGGCGAGGCCCTGCGGCAGGCGCAGCTCGCCCTCGCGCTCGACCTCTACACCCTGGGGCGCTTCGCCGAGGCCCTGGCGGCCCTGCCGGAGGCGGAAGCGGATGCGCACGCCACCGCCTTGCGCGCGCGATTGCGGCACCTGCTCGGCCAGATGGTGGATGAGGGCGATGCGGGTGGGATGGAACAGGCCTACCTGGCCTACCTGCTAGACCAGCCGGCGCGCTGGCCCAACCGCCTCGCGGCAACGGCGGGCGATGAGGAAAGGCTCTGGCTCATCGTCCTGTGCACCTGGCACGCGGCACGTCTGCGCCAGGCCGTCGACCTGGCCGCCTGCCACCGCGCCCTCGCCGGCCTGCGCCGCCTGAACCCAGCCCTCGCCGCGCAGGCGGAGGCGGTGTTCGCGGAGGCGCACTACCTGCTGGGGCCGCGCTGGGCCCCGGTATGGCTGGACCTGGCCCTGGCGCAGGCGGAACGCCTCGGCCAGCACCACCTCAAGGCCCGGCTGCTGGGCCTGAAGGCGTCGGCGCTGGAGGCGGCGGGGGAACTGGGGGAGGGCGCGCGCTTCCGCAAGGTGGCGCGGGCACTCGCGCAGCGCCAGGGGGCGGCGCTCTACCTCAGGCTGTTCGTCGACCCTCTCGAAGCACCCTAGCCGCCGGTCACCGGCGGGAAGATCGCCACCTCGTCGTCCACCGCCAGCGGGGTCTCGGCAGCGGCGACCTCCTGGTTCACAGCGAGGCGGAAGGCGCGGCCCGGCGCCAGTTCCTCCGACCAGGCCCCGCCGCGCGCGCGCAGGGCCTGCAGCAGCTCGACGAGCGTCGCGGGTTCCGCCAGTTCCAGGGTCTCCTGGCCGGTGCCGAAGGTCTCGCGCAAGCGGGCGAAATAGAGCACGCGCACCTTCATGACAGCCACTCCCCGAGCGGCAGGAAGCGCACCGGGTCGCCCGGCTGCACCGTCACGCCGATCTCCACGTCCACCAGTCCGTCCGCCCAGGCCAGCGAGGTGAGCACGCCGGAACTCTGGTTCGGGTACAGCACCGCGCGACCGTCCTCGATGCGCGCGCGCAGGAACTCGCGCCGCTGCCCCGGCTTGCCCCAGGTGAACGCGGCCGGCACGGTGAAGGCGAGCGGCGGCGTGTGCGTCGCGCCCATGCGCGCGAGCAGGAAGGGGCGCACGAAGAGGGTGTAGACCACGAAGGCGGACACGGGATTGCCCGGCAGGCCGATGAAATCCGTGCCGCCGACCCGCCCGTAGGCGAGCGGCTTGCCCGGCTTCATCGCCACCTTCCACATGTGCAGGCTGCCCAGGCGTTCCACCGCCGCCTTGACGTGGTCCTCCTCGCCCACCGACACGCCGCCGGTGGTGATCACCACGTCGGCCTCGCGGATGGCTCGCTCCAGCACCGCCACGGTGGCGTCGAGCCGGTCCGGCACCTGGCCGAGGTCGAGCACCGTGACGCCGAGGCGTTCCAGCAAGGCGAGCAGGCCGGCGCGGTTGGAGTTGTAGATGCGCCCGGGCGGCAGGGGCTGACCGGGCATGACGATCTCGTCGCCGGTGAAGAACACCGCCACCCTGAGGGGGCGATAGACCGTGAGTTCCGTGGCGCCCACCGAGGCGGCGACGCCCAGTTGCGCCGGCCCCAGGCGCGTGCCCGGCACCAGCACGGCCTGGCCGATGCGGATGTCCTCGCCGCGGCGGCGCACATGGCCCCCCGGCTTGGGCGCGCGCAGGATGCGCACCCCCGCCTCACCGGACTCGGTGTCCTCCTGCATCACCACGGTGTCGGCGCCCTCCGGCACCGGCGCGCCGGTGAAGATGCGCGCGGCGCTGCCCGGCGCCAGCGGCGCGCCGAGGCTGCCGGCGGGGATACGCTGGCTCACCGGCAGCCATTCCCCCTCGCGCCAGTCGGCGGCACGCAGGGCATAGCCGTCCATGGCGGCGTTGTCCAGGGGCGGCACGTCGACCGCGGAGACCAGCTCTTGCGCGAGGACGCGGCCCAGCGCCGCCTCGCACGGCACGGCCACGGTCTCCTCGACCGCGCGCGCCGCGCCGAGCAGCCGCGCCAGGGCGGCATCGGTGGAAAGCATCTCACTCATCTCGTTTCAGCCACTCCAGGATGAAGGCGGCGATCGCCTCCACGTCGTTCAGGTTCAGGTGGGGCAGGGCGCCCGGCGGCGCGGCATCGGCCGCCACGGCGATGATATGGGGGTCGTCCGCGTGCAGCCAGGGGCGGTCGTTGGCGGCGCGCCAGACCTCGACCTTGGGCAGGGCGGCGTGGCGGAACCCCTCCACCAGCACCAGCTCGCACGGCGAGAGGCGGGCGAGGTGGGCCGCCAGCTCCGGCTCCACCTCGCCGCGCAGCTCGCGCACCAGCATCCAGCGGTGCGGCGAGGTGAGCAGCACCTCCTGCGCGCCGGCCTGGCGATGCCGCCAGGAGTCCTTGCCCGGCACGTCCACCTCGAAATCGTGGTGGCTCTGCTTGATCACCGACACGCGCAGGCCGCGCGCCAACAGGCGCGGCAGCAAGGCCTCGATGAGGGTGGTCTTGCCGCTGCCGCTGTAGCCCGCGAAACCGAGTGCCTTCATGCCGCGCATCCTCGATGCTGGCGACAAGCGCGGACATGACACAAGTCAAGGCGGTGCTTGGCGGCGATATCCATGATACGAATCAACGTTTTTCCGGCCCCTTCGACGGGCTATATTGTGCCGCATGGAAAGCCAGACCACGCCCACCCTCATCGACCGCTTCGGCCGGCGCATCGAATACCTCCGCCTGTCGGTGACGGACCGCTGCGACCTGCGCTGCGCCTACTGCATCCCGGAGGGTTTCAAGGGCTTCGAGGAACCCGAGCACTGGCTGACCTTCGACGAGGTGGAGCGCCTGCTCGGCCTGTTCGCCGGCCTGGGCCTGAAGCGCGTGCGCTTCACCGGCGGCGAGCCCCTCCTGCGGCGCAATGTCGCCGAGCTGTGCCGCCGCGTCGCCGCCATCCCCGGCATCGAGGACCTGTCGCTGTCGAGCAACGCCACGCAGCTTGCCGGCATGGCCGCGGACCTCAAGGCGGCCGGCGTGACCCGCCTCAACATCAGCCTCGACTCCCTGCGCCCGGAAAGCGTGGTCCGCATCAACGGCCGCGACGTCCTGCCGCAGATCCTCACCGGCCTGGAGGCCGCGAGCGCCGCGGGCTTCGCGCCGATCAAGCTCAACATGGTGGTGATGCAGGAGAACGCCGACGAGGTGGACGCCATGGTGGCGTTCTGCCTGGAGCGCGGCTATGTGCTGCGCCTGATCGAGCTCATGCCCATGGGCGACACCGCACGGCGCATGGGCTACGTCGACCTGCAGCCGGTGAAGGCCCGCCTGCAGCAACGCTTCAGCCTGGTCGACCGGGTCCTGCCGGGCGGCGGGCCGGCGCGCTATCTCGGCACCCCGGACGGCCGCTTCACGGTCGGCTTCATCACGCCGATGTCGCAGCACTTCTGCGCCACCTGCAACCGCGTGCGCCTCACCGTCGACGGCGTGCTGCACCTGTGCCTGGGGCAGGAGGAGCGCGTCGATTTCCGCGTCCTGATGCGCGACGGCGCGAGCGACGCGGAACTGGTGGCGGCGATCCGCCACGCCATCGACCTCAAGCCGGAACGACACGAATTCCGCGAACAGCCGCAGAAGCTGGTGCGCTTCATGAACATGACCGGCGGCTGATCTGCCGGCCGCGCAGCGCCGGCAACTCGGCCACGGGCCAGCGCTCGCGCGCCATCGCCCAGAACTCCGCCAACGCCCCCACCGCATCCACGCGCATGCCGAGGAAGGCCGCCGCCTGCAGCAGTGCGGGCAGCGGCGCCGCGTCGCGCAGCGGCGCCGCGAGGGTCTGCTTGGACAGCTTGTGGCCAGTCGCATCGAGCACCACCGGCAGGTGCAGATAGGCGGGCGTGCGATAGCCCAGCAGGCCCTGCAGGACGATCTGGCGCGGTGTCGAGGCGAGCAGGTCGGCGCCGCGCACCACGTGGGTGATGCCCTGTTCGGCGTCGTCGACGACCACCGCGAGCTGGTAGGTGTACACCCCGTCGGCGCGCCGCAGCACGAAGTCGCCGCACTCCCGCGCCACGTCGCAGGCGACGCGGCCGAGCAGGGCGTCCATGAACGTGACGCGCACCTCCGGCACGCGCAGGCGCAGTGCGGTATGCGGAGCAGGCGGGCGGTGCCGGCAGAGCCCGGGATAGACCAGGCCCTCCACACCCGCGTGAGCGCTGACGGCCAGCGCCTTGCGGCTGCAGGTACAGCCATACAGCAATTCCGCCGCGGCCAGCCGATCGAGCGCCGCCTGGTAGGCCTCGCCGCGCCGGCCCTGCCACACCACCGCGCCGTCCCACTCGAAGCCATAGGCCTCCAGGGTGCGCAGGATCGCGTCCGCCGCCCCCGGCACGACCCGCGGCGGATCGACGTCCTCGATGCGCAGCAGCCATTCGCCGGCACGCGTGCGGGCATCGAGAAAGCTGCCGAGGGCGGCGATCAGCGAGCCGAAGTGCAAGGGACCGGAGGGGGTGGGCGCGAAGCGGCCGCGGTAGACCACGTCAGGCGTCCGCGCCGGGTAAGGGTCGGTTTGCGTGTTCACGGCCGGAAACGAGTCAAATGCTTGGTTGACGCGGCAAAATGCCGGCAATTATAGTGGTGCCATGCAGGCCGAACTGGACGCCCTCGAAGCAAAGCTCGCTCAGATGATTGAGCGGTATCAGGCCATGCGCGGCGAAAACCTCAAGCTGCGGCAGCAGGTGGTCAGCCTGGAAAACACCAACAAGCGCCTCAACGAGCGCCTGGACGAAGCGCGCGGCCGCATGGAGTCGCTGTTCAACAAACTGCCGGATTGAGATGGCCGCGAACTCTAACAACGTCAGTCTCGATGTCGCGATCATGGGCCGCGAATTCCGCGTCGCCTGCCCGGAAGACGAACGCGAAGGCCTGCTGCAGGCGGTCTCCTACCTCGACCGCAAGATGCGAGAGATCCGCGACACCGGCAAGGTGATCGGCCTGGAGCGCATCGCCATCATGGCCGCCCTCAACATCACCCACGACTTCCTCAGCGCCCGCCCGGCCGAGCCGGACAACACGGCCTACCTGCAACGGATCGAGCAGATCAGCGACATGCTTGATCAGGCGCTGGCGCAGCAGGACAATCTGTTCTGACAATCTCCCTGCTGCGTTCGCGAGGGGCGTAAATTCCTTGAACCGATACGCTCTGCGTAAGGTCTGGCAACAATGTCGCTGGTGCGCGCGTGGCCTGTTCCATGTACCCGAGGTGGCTGAGCCTGACCGACCTTGAACCTCTGGGTTCAGGATCCCGCCCCAGACGGCGCCAGCGGGGAGACCCCCTTCTTCCCATGCACGACCAGAATTCCATCCCCGGCCCCAACGACAAGGCCGCGCTGCGCAAACAATTGCGCGCGGCGCGCAACGCCGTGCCCGCGACCGCGCGACGCCATGCCGGACAGGCCCTGGTGCGCCACGCCCTGCGCCATCGCCTGCTGGCGGCGGGCAAGAGGATCGGCTTCTACATGCCCGCCAACGGCGAGATCGACGTACGGCCGCTGCTCGACCGCGCCTATGCCATGGGGGTGCATTGCTACCTGCCCATCGTCCCCGGCAGGGGCCATCTCAAGCTGTGGTTCTCGCGCATGGCGGGCCAGCCCGCCTGGCACCCGCACTGGCGTCTCAACCGCTTCGGCATCCCCGAGTTTCACCCGCCGCGCGGCCGGCGTTTGCGTGCCGCGTCCCTGCAGCGGGTGTTCATGCCCTTGCTGGGGTTCGACGGGCGCGGCTATCGCATTGGCATGGGTGGCGGCTACTACGACGCCAGCCTGGCCTTTCTCGGCCGCCGGAAGGCTTGGCGCGTGCCCGACCTGGTCGGCGTCGCCTTCGCCGCGCAACAGACTGCGCGCGTGCCGAACGATCCCTGGGACATACCTCTGGACAAGATCCTCACCGAACGCGGCCTGCACAGGCCAGACCGGCGGGGGTTTCAGTAGCGATAACCCGCCAGGTTCGAGAGCCAGGGATTGGCCTTGGGGTCGGGCATCGGCAGGACCAGCCACTCACGCAGCGCCTGCTGGCCATTCAGGGAGCGCTTGGCTCCTTCGCTCACGGCATTGCGCCACGTCGTGGCGACCTGCCCCCCACCCTGGCCAGGACGGCCCAGGGAATGCACCTCCGACCGTGAGGCATCCTCCCCGCGCAGCATCACGGCCTGGGAAAACCCCTTGCCGGCGATCAACATCTTCCATCTGAGCGCGAGGGCCGGATCGACGAACTCCGCCCAATTGCGTACCAGTGACGGGTCCACCCAGTTGGACAGGAGCGCCCCCTGCGCATCGCCCGCCACCGGCACGGTGGCCAGGGCCGTCATGGCGCGAGGCTCGAGAATGGAATCGAGAAACTCCATCAGGCCCTCGACCTGCCCCGGCAAGCCCCCTCTCGCAGCCCTCTCGACGCCGCCCTCAGGCACATGCCCCGTATCGGAGGACAGCTGTGGCGCGGAGGCCATGGCGAGGCGCTCGACCACGCTGCCGTCCGCTTGCCTGACCAGCCTGACGCGCGGCCCCGTCTGGTCCGACTCGCAGGACGGGCCGGCAACGGCCGGTGCCGCCATGAGCAGCATCATGGACGCGCAGCACGCGGACAATGGCCGAAAGGGGATCATCGATACTCGTCAGGGGAGGCTTCGGTTCCAGGAAATCTTAACATGCCGCAAATCGGCAATAAAAAAGGGCGGAACCGAAGTTCCGCCCCTTGGGCATTGCCTGAACCGTTGGGATTACTTGGCGGCGGGGGCAGCGGGCACCGGGAAGAAGCCGGCGAAGGGGTTGGCGATGTTGCCGTAGGTCGCGGGATTCATGAAGGAGCCCCAGGTGCCGTAGGTGGCGGGGTTGGCGGCGGTGGCGGCCCACTGGGTGTACAGGTTGGGGTTCAGCGGGGCCATCATGAGGTTCATGTTGGCGGGGGCCATGGGGGCGGCGGCCCACTGCATGTACAGGTTGGGGTTCAGGCCGGACATGGCCATGTTCAGGACGCGGGGATCCATGGGGGCCATCATCCACTTCATGTACATGTTGGGGTTCATGAAGGGGGCCATGGCGGCCATGTAGAAGTTGGGATCCATGCCGGCGGCCATCCACTTCATGGAGACGGCGGGGTCCAGGAAGGCGGCGTAGGTCTTCAGGATGTCAGGAGACATGCCGGCCTGCACCATCTTGGTGTAGGTGGCGGGATCCATGCCCTTCTGCGCCAGGGCGATGGCGGTGGCGGGGTCCATCAGGTTGGTCATGGCGCCCACGGCGGCCTTGGGGTCCTTGGCGAGTTCGGCAGCCTTGGCGGGGTCGACCAGTTGGGCGGCGGTGGACTCGGGGGTGGCTTGGTCGGCGAAGGCAACCTGGGCGAACAGGGCCAGGATGAGGGCGGACAGCTTTTTCATGGCTTCTACTCCTAAAGGGTTGATAAACAAGGTAAACAAGGGAACTTCGTGGGATTGCAGTATAGGAAGCGGAATAGGACATCCCTACCCTTTGCATTTCCGCATCAAGCGGCCCGAATCGACGTGTTGCAATTACGCAACATCCCTCGTCACTCACCCAGGTAGGCCGCGCGCACCTGCGGATCCCGCGCCAGCTCGGCGGAAGCGCCGGACAGCGTGATCGCCCCGCTCTCCATGACGTAGGCGCGCTGGCTGACCTGCAGCGCCAAGTGTGCATTCTGCTCCACCAGCAGGATGGTGACCCCCTCGCTGGCGATCGCCACCACCGTCTCGTAGATCTTCCGCACCATCAGCGGCGCCAGGCCCATGCTCGGCTCGTCCAGCAGCAACAGGCGCGGCCGCCCCATGAGGGCGCGCGCAATCGCCAGCATCTGCTGCTCGCCACCGGAGAGTGTGCCCGCGAGCTGCTGCCGACGCTCCGCGAGACGCGGGAACAGTTCATAGGCGCGCGACAGGTCGGCGCGCACACCATCCCGGTCGCGCCGCGTGTAGGCCCCCATGTCGAGGTTCTCCGCCACGCTCAGGCGGCCGAAGATGCCGCGCCCCTCGGGCACCAGTGCCATGCCGAGCGCGGCGATGGCGTGGGTCGGGCGATGCGCCAGGCTGGCGCCGTCGAAACGCACGCCGCCGCTGTGCGGCACCAGGCCCATGATCCCCTTGAGGGTGCTGCTCTTGCCCGCGCCGTTGGCGCCGATCAGGCACACCAGCTCGCCCTGCGCCACTTCCAGGTCGATGCCGCGCACCGCCTGGATGCCGCCATAGGCGACCTTGAGGCCCCTGACCGAGAGCAGGCTCATTGCCCTTCCTCGCCCAGATAGGCGGCGATCACCGCAGGATCGCGTTGCACGACGGCGGTGTCGCCTTCCGCGATCTTGCGCCCGTAGTCCAGCACCGCGACGCGGTCGCACAGGCCCATGACCAGCTTCACGTCGTGCTCGATCAGCAACAGGGTGGTGCCGCCGTCGCGCAGCTTGCGGAACAGCGCCGCCATCTCCTGGCGCTCCGCCGGATTCATGCCGGCGACGGGCTCGTCGAGGGCCAGCAGTTTCGGCTCGGTGGCGAGGGCGCGGGCGATCTCCAGGCGGCGCTGGTCGCCATAGGCGAGGTGCCCAGCGAGGAAGCGGCCCTTGCCGGACAGACCCACGTAGTCGAGCAGCTCGCGCGCCCGCGCGCGGATCGCCGCCTCCTCGTCGCGGGTACGCCGGCAGCGCAGCACGGCGCCGAGCACGCTGGCGCGCGTGCGCACGTGCCGCCCGACCATGACGTTCTCCAGCGCCGTCATGTTGGCGAACAGACGGATGTTCTGGAATGTGCGCGCGAAGCCGCGCTTCACGATCTCGTGCGGCTTGCGGTTCTGCACCGGCTCCCCGTCCAGGCGGACCGTCCCGGCGGTGACGCTGTACAAACCGGTCATGCAGTTGAACAGGGTGGTCTTGCCGGCGCCGTTGGGGCCGATCAGGCCGTAGATCTCGCCGGCGCGCACGCCCAGCGAGACGTCCTCCAGCGCCGCGAGCCCGCCGAAGCGCTTGGTCACCCCTTCCACCGTGAGCAACATCGTCATGTCAGGCCCGGCTGTCGTAGAGGTCGGCGCGTTCCTGTTCGGCGACGCCGTCGGCGGCGTTGAGCTCGCGTTTGCGCTGGCGCGACGGCATCAGGCCGGAGGGACGGAACAGCATCATCGCCACCAGGGCGACGCCGAACAGCAGCATGCGCAGGTCGGCCGGGTCCACCGCGACATGGCCCAACACCGCGCGCTGCAGGTCGCCGAGGTAGCGCAGGGCCTCGGGGATGATGGTGAGGAGGGCGGCGCCGAGCAGCACGCCGGGGATGTTGCCCATGCCGCCCAGGACGATCATGCACAGCACCAGGATGGACTCCCACAGGGTGAAGCTCTCCGGGCTGATGAAGCCCTGGAAGGCCGCGAACAGCCCGCCCGCCAGACCGCCGAAGGTGGCACCCATGGCGAAGGCGAGGAGCTTGGTGTTGCGCGTGTTGATGCCCATCGCCGCGGCGGCCACCTCATCCTCGCGCAGGGCCGCCCAGGCGCGGCCGACGCGCGAATCCTGCAGGCGCATGGCGACGAACACGGCGAGCAGGGTGAAGGCGAGGAACAGGTAGTAGTAGAGGTAGGTGGGCGGCACGCTCACGCCGAACACGTGCAGGGTCTTGCCCAGCGAGAGGCCGCCGAACGTCACCGGGTCGATCAGGTTCATGCCCTGCGGGCCGTTGGTGAGGTTGAACGGCGCGTTCAGGTTGTTCATGAAGATGCGGATGATCTCGCCGAAGCCCAAGGTGACGATGGCCAGATAGTCGCCGCGCAGGCGCAGGGTAGGGGCGCCCAGCAGCACGCCGAACAGCCCGGCGAGCGCGGCGCCGATCGGCAGCACCGCCCAGAACGGCAGGTGCAGCCCAAAGTGAGGGCTCGCCAACCAGGCGTACAGATAGGCGCCGAGCGCGTAGAAGGCGATGTAGCCGAGATCGAGCAGTCCTGCATAGCCGACGACGATGTTGAGGCCGATGGCCAGCAGCATGTAGAGCAGGACGAAGTCCAGTACGCGCATCCATGAATTGCCCAGGCCGCCGCCCACGACGAAGGGGAGCACGGCGAGCAGGACGGCGAGCAGCGCGAAGGCCAGCCGGGGTTTGCCGCGCAGGACGCCGATCATCCGCGTACCGCCTACGCCCGCGTGGCGACGCGCTCGCCCAGCAGGCCGGAGGGCCGGAACACCAGCACGCCGATCAACACGAAGAAGGCGAACACATCCTGGTAGTGGCTGCCGAGGAAGCCGCCGGTGAGGTCACCGATGTAGCCGGCGCCCAGGGCCTCGATCACCCCCAGCAGCAGGCCGCCCAGCATCGCCCCGGCGATGTTGCCGATGCCGCCCAGCACCGCCGCCGAGAAGGCCTTGAGGCCGAGCATGAAGCCCATGTAGTAATGCGCCAGGCCGTAGTAGGCGCTCACCAGCACGCCGGCGATCGCGGCCAGCGCGGAACCGATGATGAAGGTGGCGGAGATGATGCGGTCGACGTTCACGCCCATCAGCTGCGCCACCTCCTTGGACTGCGCCGTGGCCCGCATCGCCCGCCCCAGGCGGGTGCGCTCCACCAGCAACCAGAGCCCGCCCATGATGGCGAACGACAGCACGACGATGAAGATCTGCAGGTCGGTGATGTGCGCGCCGAGGATCTCGTGCCTGCCCTGCGGCAGGATGGGCGGGAAGGACACGTACTGGCGGCCCCAGATCAGCATGGCGGCGTTCTGCAGGATGATGGAGACGCCGATGGCGGTGATCAGGGGGGCGAGGCGCGGGGCGTGGCGCAGGGGCCGGTAGGCCACCTTCTCGATCGCGAAGCCCAGGGCCATGCAGGCGGGGATCGCCACCAGCACGCCGCCCAGCACCACCAGCAGGCCGGGCAGTTCCGGGTTCAGGCCCAGCAGCACGCCGACCGCCGTGAGCGCGACCATGGCGCCGATCATGGTCACCTCGCCGTGCGCGAAGTTGATCAGCTCCAGGATGCCGTAGACCATGGTGTAGCCCAGGGCAACCAGGGCGTAGATGCTGCCCAGGACCAGGCCGTTGATGAGTTGTTGCGTGAAGATATCCATCATGGAGTCGGCAGGTGGCGGCCGACAGCTATCAATAGGCCTGCTATTTCGGCCGACTGCCTACTGATGACTGCCAACTTTATTTGACCGTCTCCAGCACGGCCCAGGCGCCATTCCTGACTTCGTACATGGTCACCGCGCCGCCCACCGTGTCGCCCTTGGCGTCGAACTTGAGCGGTCCGGTGACGCCCTGGTGGTCGGTCTGGCGCAAGGCCGCGATCACCTTGGCCGGCTCGGCGCTGTCGGCGCGCCGCATCGCCGCGACCAGGACCTGCACGGCATCATAGGCATAGGGCGCGTAGACCTGGATGGGACCGTACTTGGCCTCGAACCTGGCCTTGAAGTCCTTGCCGCCGGGCATGGCGTCCAGCGGCAGGCCGGGCGAGGAGGCGATCACGCCCTCGGCGTCGGCGCCGGCGAGCTTGATGAAGTTGATGTTCTGCAGGCCGTCGCCGCCGAGCAGTTTGGCGGTGAGGCCAAGACGCTTCATCTGCTGCGCCATGGGGCCGCCCTGCGGGTCCATGCCGCCGAAGAACAGCAGGTCCGGGGCCTTGCCCTTGATGCTGGTGAGGATGGCGGTGAAGTCGGTCGCCTTGTCAGTGGTGAACTCGCGCGCCACCACCTCCGCGCCGGCCGCCTTGGCGGCCTTCTCGAACTCGTCTGCCAGACCCTGTCCGTAGGCGGTGCGGTCGTCGATGATGGCGACCTTCCTGGCCCCCAGCCTGGACACGGCGAACTGGCCCAGGGCCTTGCCCTGCTGGGCGTCGTTCGCCATCACGCGGAAGGCGTTCTCGAAACCCTGCGCGGTGTAGGCCACGGCGGTGGCGGAGGGGGAGATCTGCGGGATGCCGGCGTCATGGTATCGCTTGGAGGCCGGGATGGTGGTGCCGGAATTGAGGTGTCCGATCACCGCGACCACGCCGGCATCCAGGAGCTTGTCGGCGACGATGGTGGCGGTCTTGGGCTCCGCCTGGTCGTCCTCGCCGATCAGTTCCAGGCGCACCGTCTTGCCCCCCAGCTGCAGGCCCTGGGCGTTGATCTCGTCCACCGCCAGGCGCGCGCCGTTCTCGTTGTCCTTGCCGATGTGGGTCTGGGGGCCGGTCAGGGGGGCCACCGAACCGATGCGGATGACGTCGCCATCATCGGATTTCTGCCCGCATCCGGCGACCAGGATGCCGAGCAGGGCCATGCCTGCAAACCACTTGGGGGAATTCACCTGCTTTCTCCGCGAGACCCGAAAAAACCAGGCGTTTATATCACAGCGGGCAATAAAAAAGCCGGGCAAGCCCGGCTTTTCCCGCGGCAAGGCCGGCTTACAGGGAAAGCACCCAGTCCACCAGCTTCTTGGCGTCGGCGTCGGACACCTGGGGGTGCGGGGGCATGGGGATCTGGCCCCAGGTGCCCTTGCCGCCCTTCTTGATCACGCCCACGAGGTGGGCAGCGGCGCCTGCGTCGCCCTTGTACTTCTTGGCGACGTCCTTGAAGGCGGGGCCGACGACCTTCTTGTCGACCTGGTGGCAGCTCATGCAGGCGTTCTTCTGGGCCAGGGCCTGGTCGGCGGCGGCGGAGCCGGCGGTCAGGGCCAGGGCGGCGGCGATCACAATAGCTTTCATGTCTTATCTCCTATTTGCAAAAGGCAACTCTTGTTGCGGTGGGCGATGTTACTGGACAACCCATGACCTGGAAATGTCCGCAAGATCAGATATTTGGACTATTCCGACGAGGAGATAACGCGGCTCGGGCAGACGCGTTGACAGGACTGGCCCACCGTGTGGAAACGGGACCGGCCCGCCGCCCCCGTCTCCGGCATCCCCGCTTACAGCGACAGGATCCAGGCGGCCAGGGCCTTGGCGTCGCCGGCGGCCTTGGGCTGCGCGGCCATGGGCACCGGGCCCCACACGCCCTTGCCGCCCTTGAGGATGACGTTCTCCAGGTGCTCGGCCGCCTTCGCGTCGCCCTTGTACTTCTTGGCCACGTCCTGGAAGGCCGGACCGACCACCTTCTTCGCCACCTGGTGGCAACCCAGGCAACCGTCCTTCTTGGCCATGGCCTCGTCGGCGGAGGCCATGCCGGCGCTCAGGGCCAGGGTGGTGACGACAGCGATCAGTGCAGCTTTCATGTTGGATCTCCTTTGAGAAAAAAGACAACGTGGCGAGCGGTTGGGGATGCTACTCAACATCCCCATGCCTGAAAACAGCCGATGGACCACGGCAACGAGGCAATCCCGCGACGGAGCCAACGCGCGGGACGGGTTTCGGGTTGACGCGGGGGAGAGGAGGCACACATGAAGAGGGCCGCAGATGCGGCCCTCTTCACTGCCCCGTCACGGCATCAGGGTTTGTTGATGCGGTCGCGGTCCTGGTCCTGGTCCTTGAGCTGGTCGCGATCCTTGTCGCGCAGGCGGTCCTGATCCATGTCCACGGTAAACAGGACGTCTTCCCAGCAATCGTGCAGACGATCCCTGTCACGGGTCTGCAGACGGTCACCCGAAACCGTCACGGCCGCACCCGGCATGCCTCCCTGTCCACCCTGCGCGAACACCGCCGCGCTGCTCAACAGGGCAACACCCGCCAGGGCGATCAACATCAGGGTATTGCGTTTCATGATGCACCTCCTAACGACTGACCTCCTCCCCCTCTCGCCGCCTTCGCGCGGCAACCATCCTTTCGGGGAGCACTATCAAGATAACGGACACATGTATCCGTTTAGCCAGACGTCGGGATCGGTGCGTATCAGGCTGTATCAGGGCCGCGCACCGCGCGGCGGCAGGGGGGTCAACGCGTCGGCGTGCCGCGCACCTCGAGGCGGAAGGTGGCGTGACAGGCGACGCAGTTCTGCATCACCTCGCCGAGCTGCTGCATGGCTAGGGCGGGGTCGCCCATGCTGGCGGCGTCGCGTGCCAGGTCGTCGAAACCGACGTGCGTGGCACGGCCGAGCCGCTTGAACTCCAGCGGCAGCTTGGTGCGCAGGCTCGGCGGCACCGCATGGGCGGCGGCCACACCGGCCGGGGCCGCCGCCTCGGCGACCCGTTTCATGTCGTTGCGCGCGAGCGCAGCGACGATCTCCTGCACGCTGGCGAGGAAGACGCGCATCTCGCCGCTGACATGGGCGGCCTCCCCGGCGTCGAGGATCAGCGGCATGCGCGGGTCGTGGGCGTGGTCGTGGGCGTGACCCGCATCCCGCGCGTGGGCGCCGGCCGCGAACAGGGTGCAGGCGAGGAGGGTGGACAGGCGGCGGTTCATGGGTATACCTCTCAAAGGCCGTCGAGCAGTTGCAGGGCCACGTCCGCCATCAGCGCCATCTCCGCCTCGCCGATCACATAGGGCGGCATGAAGTAGACGCTGTTGCCGATGGGACGCAGGAACACGCCGCGCGCCAGGGCGCGGCGGTGGAAGTCGCGGGCGAAGCCGGGCGCGGCGTGCCGCACGTCGAAGGCCCAGATCATGCCGAGGTGACGGAAGTGCTCGACGCGAGGGTGCGCGGCGACCGGCGCGAGCAGCTCTGTGAAGCGCGCGGCCCTGGCGCGGTTGGCGGCGAGCACGTCGTCGGACTCGAAGATGTCCAGCACCGCGAGGGCGGCACGGCAGGCCAGCGGGTTGCCGGTGTAGGAATGGGAATGCAGGAAACCGCGCGCAGTGGCGTCGTCGTAAAAGGCGGCGTAGACGGCGTCGCTGGTGAGCACGCAGGACATCGGCAGGTAGCCGCCGGTGAGGCCCTTGGACAGGCACATGAAGTCCGGCGTGATGCCCGCCTGCTCGCACGCGAACATGGTGCCGGTGCGGCCGAAGCCGACCGCGATCTCGTCGGCGATCAGGTGCACGCCGCTCTCGTCGCACAGCTCGCGCACCCGCGCGAGGTAGGCCGGGTGGTACATGGCCATGCCGGTCGCGCCCTGCACCAGGGGTTCGAGCACCACCGCGCAGGCGGTGTCCGCGCACTGCACGAGGATGGATTCCAGCTCCGCCGCCGCGCGCAGGGCATAGGCCTCCGCGCTCTCGCCCGGTGCGGCGAGGCGCGCGTCGGGGCTGCTGACCTGGTGCGACTGGTGCAACAGCGGGTCGTAGACGTCCTTGAACAGGGCGACGTCGGTGATCGACAGCGCGCCCAGGGTCTCGCCGTGGTAGCCGTTCCTGAGGCTGATGAAGCCCTTCTTCTCCGTGTGCCCGCGGTTGCGCCAGTAGTGGAAACTCATCTTCAGGGCGATCTCCACCGCCGAGGCGCCGTCCGAGCCGTAAAAGGCATGGCCCAGGCCGCTCAGGCGAGCGAGCCGCTCCGACAGCTCGACCACCGGCGCGTGCGTGCAGCCGGCGAGGATGACGTGCTCGATCTGCCCGAGCTGGTCGACGATGGCGGCGTTGATGCGCGGGTTGGCGTGGCCGAACAGGTTGACCCACCAGGAGGAGATGGCGTCGAGGTAGCGCCTGCCGTCGTGGTCGATCAGCCACGGCCCCTCGCCACGTGCGATCGGCAGGGGCGGGTCCTGCTCCAGATGCTTCATCTGCGTGCAGGGGTGCCAGAGCGCGGCGCGGGTGCGGTCCAGCCAGTCGGCGTTGCTCATGCCGCGGCGCGCCCTACTGGAAGAAGCCCTTGGACAGCAGCTCCATGGTCAGCAGGCGGTAGTCGTGCGCGCCCGGGGAATCCGCAGCGTAGGCGAAGATGTCCATGCCGTGCGCCGGGCTCTCGGAGAGGGCCGGGTCGTCGCAGATGCGCGTCTCGCACAGCAGCTCGCCGTAGCGGGCCTTGAGGCTGGCCAGGGCCTCGCGGCACTGCGGCTTGTCCTCGTCGAAGCGGGTGAGCAGCACACGCCGCTCGATACGCCGCTTGAGCGGCCCCTCCAGGACGTTGAGGGCGAGGTCCAGGCGGTTGAGCCCCTGGATGGCGAGGAAATCGGCGGTGACCGGGATCAGCACGCGGTCGGCGGCGAACATGGCGTTGAGCGAGAGCACGCCAAGCGAAGGGGCGCAGTCGACCAGGATGGGCACGCCCTCCGGCGCCATCTCGGCGGCCAGGCCCTTCTTGAGCGTGCCGGCGACGCCGGGGGTGGAGCCGAGCAGGGCATCCACCTTGGACAGGTCGGCATGGCCCGGCAGCAGGCGCATGCCGTTGGGCAGGCGGCGCGCGAGGCGTTCCAGGGGCACCTGCTCGCGGAAGAACGCCGCCATGGTCGCGTTGCTCGGCAGGTGGCGCACGCCGAGGGCGAGGCTGACGTGGGCCTGCGGATCCAGGTCGATCACCGTCGGCCGGCGCTCCAGGAGGGCAAGCGAGGCGGCGACGTTGAGGCAGGTGGTGGTCTTGCCCACCCCGCCTTTCTGGTTGAAGACTGCGATGACGGCCATCTAGACGCCTTTCTATTCCACGGTGACGGATTTCGCGAGGTTGCGGGGTTGGTCCACGTCGGTGCCCCGGAGCACGGCGGCATGATAGGCGAGGAGCTGCAGCGGCACACTGTAGACGATCGGCGCGGTGCTGGGGCGGATGTCCGCCAGGGTCAGGTTCTGGAAACGGTCCAGCTCGATCTTGACCGTGTGGTCGCTGAACAGGAACAGCTCGCCGCCGCGCGCCCGCACCTCCTGCAGGTTGGAGAGGACCTTGTCGAGCAGGGGGTCGTCGGGCAGGGCGCACACCACCGGCATGGAGGCATCCACCAGGGCCAGCGGGCCGTGCTTCAGCTCGCCTGCGGGATAGGCCTCGGCGTGGATGTAGGAGATCTCCTTCAGCTTCAGCGCGCCTTCCAGGGCGATGGGGTAGAAGGGGCCGCGCCCCAGGAACAGGGCGTGCACCTTGTCGGCGAAGGCCTCGGCCATGCCCTTGATGGCATCCGACAGTTCCAGGACCACCTCGACCTGACGCGGCAGGGCGTGCAGTTCGTCGACCAGTTCCGCCTCGCGTTCCGGCGTCATGCCGCGGCGGCGCGCCAGGGCGAGGACGAGCAGGCGCAGGGCGGTGAGCTGGGTGGTGAAGGCCTTGGTGGAGGCGACGCCGATCTCGGGACCGGCGCGCGTCATCAGGGCCACGTCGGACTCGCGCGTGAGCGACGACTCGGGCACGTTGCAGATGGTCATGGAACCGACGTAGCCCGCCTGCTTGGCGCCGCGCAACGCGGCGAGGGTGTCCGCCGTCTCGCCGGACTGCGAGATGGAGAGGAAGAGGGTGCCCGGCGGCACCACCACCTTGCGGTAGCGGTATTCGCTCGCCACCTCGACGTGGCAGGGCACGCCCGCCTCCTCCAGCCAGTACTTGGCCACCATGCCGGCGTGGTAGCTGGTGCCGCAGGCGATGATGTGCACGCCCTGGGTGGCGTCGAACAGCTCCTGCGCCTTGTGGCCGAAGCTCTCCTCCAGGAGCCGCCCCTTGTGGATGCGGCCCTCCAGGGTCTCGGCGATCACCGACGGCTGCTCGAAGATCTCCTTCAACATGTAGTGCGCGTAGGGTCCCTTGTCGGTGGTGGAGGCGGACAGCTGCGAGATGCGCTCGGGCCGTTCCGCCGGATTGCCGGCGACGTCGAACACGCGCACGGCCTCGCGGCGGATCTCGGCGATGTCGCCCTCTTCCAGGAACATGAAGCGCTGCGTCACCGGCAGGAGGGCGAACACGTCCGAGGCGATGAAGTTCTCGCCCACGCCCAGGCCCACCACCAGCGGGCTGCCGGCGCGCGCCACGATCAGGCGGTCGGGTTCGTCCGGCGTCACCACGGCGAGGCCGTAGGCGCCCACCAGCCGCTTCACCGCCTTTTGCACGGCGAGCAGCAGGTCGGGCGTGCCCTCCAGGATGTGCGCGAGCAGGTGGGCGATCACCTCGGTATCCGTCTCTGAGGTGAAGCGGTAGCCCTGGGCGGAGAGTTCCGCGCGCAGCTCGGCGTGGTTCTCGATGATGCCGTTGTGCACCACCGCCACCTTCTCGCCGCTCATGTGCGGGTGGGCATTGCGTTCCGCCGGCATGCCGTGGGTGGCCCAGCGGGTGTGGGCGATGCCCAGGTGGCCGGGCACGGGGCTCACGTCCGCCATCTCCTTCAGGCGCGCCACCTTGCCCACCGAGCGGATGCGCCGTATCGCCCCGTCCTCGCCGCGCACCGCCAGGCCGGCGGAGTCGTAGCCGCGGTACTCCAGTCTCTGCAGCCCCTCCAGCAGGATGGGGACGACGTTGCGTTGGGCGATGGCGCCGACGATGCCGCACATGGGTGAATTCCTCCGTTATTTCTTCTTCACCGGCCGCTGCCAGCCGGGGATGGTGACCTGCTTGGCGCGCCCCAGGGTGAGCTGGCCCTCGGGGGCATCCTTGGTGAGGGTGGTGCCAGCGCCCAGGGTGGCGCCACGGCCGACGGTGACGGGGGCGACCAGCTGCGTGTCGGAGCCGATGAAGGCCTCGTCCTCGATCACGGTGCGGTGCTTGTTGGCGCCGTCGTAGTTGCAGGTGATGGTGCCGGCGCCGATGTTGACCTTGCGCCCGACGGTGGCGTCGCCGACGTAGGACAGGTGGTTGATCTTGCTGTTGAAGCCGACCTGGGCGTTCTTCAGTTCCACGAAGTTGCCGATGTGCACCTCCTCCGCCAGCTCGGTGCCGGGACGGATGCGCGCGTAGGGGCCGACGAGGGCGCGCGCGCCGATGCGCGCGGACTCGATATGGCAGAAGGGCTTGATCTCCACGCCCGCCGCCACGCTGACGTCCTTGAGCACGCAGTTGGCGCCCACTTTCGCGCCATCGCCCAGTGTGACGGCACCCTCGAACACGCAGTTGACGTCGATCAGGACGTCGCGGCCGCATTCCAGGCTGCCGCGCACGTCCAGGCGCGCGGGGTCGATGAGCGTGACGCCCTGCGTCATCAGGGTCTCCGCGACGTTGCGCTGGTGCGTGCGCTCCAGCTCCGCGAGCTGCTGCCGGCTGTTGATGCCCAGCACCTCCCACGCCGCGGCGGGGTGGCAGGGCATGACCTTTTCGCCCTCGGCGGTGGCCATGCCGATCACATCGGTCAGGTAATACTCGCCCTGGGCGTTGTCGTTGGTGAGGCGCGCCAGCCAGCCTGCCAGCTTGCCCGCGGGGAGGCAGAGGATGCCGGTGTTCACCTCGTCGATCGCCAACTCCTCGGCGCTCGCGTCCTTGTGCTCGACGATGCGCCGCACCTGCCCCGCGGCGTCGCGGACGATACGGCCGTAGCCAGCCGGGTTGGGCAGCCGCACGGTGAGCAGGGCGACGGCGCCGCCGCGCGCGATCATGACCAGCTCCTGCAGGGTCTCGGCGCGGGTCAGGGGCACGTCGCCGTAGAGGATCAGGCAGACGGCATCGGGGTTCAGGTACGGCAGGGCCTGCTGCACGGCGTGGCCGGTGCCGAGCTGTGGTTCCTGCTTCGCCCACGCCAGTTCAGGGCGGGCGATGGCCTGCGGCAGGGCCTCGCCGCCATGGCCGTAGACGACGCAGATCCTTTCCGGCGCCAGGCTGTCGGCGGCGGCGAGCACGTGGCCCAGGAGCGGACGGCCGGCCAGTGGATGCAGGACCTTGGGCAGGTCGGACTTCATCCGCGTGCCCTTGCCGGCGGCGAGGATGATCACGTTCAGGGGCGGGGTCATGGCTGCGCGAGGGGTGCGTTCAAGGCCGCGTAAGTATAAGAGGCTTCTATCGCAAATCGGCAGCGCCATAAACAAAAACGGCAGCCCTGGGGCTGCCGTTCCCTTACGCGCGGAGGCCGCTCAGTGCTTCATCTTGCGCAGCTTCTCGATCGCCGCGAGCTGCGCCACCGCCTCGGCCAGCTCGGCCTGGGCACGTGCGTAGTCCATGGCGGCGCTGCGGTCCTTCATGGCCTCCTCGGCCTGGCGCTTCGCCTCCATGGCGCGGGTCTCGTCCAGGTCGGCGCCACGGATCGCGGTGTCGGACAGGATGGTGATGATGCCCGGCTGCACCTCCAGCATGCCGCTGGAGACGTAGATCAGGTCCTCTTCCGTCTTGTCCGGCGACTTGATGCGCACGGTGCCGGGCTTGAGGCGCGTCAGCAGCGGGGTGTGGCGGGGGTAGATGCCCACCTCGCCCATCTCGGCGGGGACGATCACGAACTCGGCGAGGCCGGAATAGATCGACGCTTCCGCGCTGACGATGTCGACATGAATGGTCATGGCCATGATGGCTGTCCTCGTTAGACCTGCTTAGTGCAGGGTCTTGGCCTTTTCCACGGCCTCGTCGATGGTGCCGACCATGTAGAAGGCCTGCTCCGGCAGGTGGTCGTACTCGCCGGCGACGATCGCCTTGAACGCGGCGATGGTGTCCTTGAGGGACACGTACTTGCCGGCGGCGCCGGTGAAGGCCTCGGCCACGAAGAAGGGCTGCGACAGGTAGCGCTGGATCTTGCGCGCGCGGGACACGGTCAGCTTGTCCTCGGGGGACAGTTCGTCCATGCCGAGAATGGCGATGATGTCGCGCAGTTCCTTGTACTTCTGCAGCGTGCCCTGCACGGCGCGGGCGACGTTGTAGTGCTCCTCGCCGACCACCAGGGGATCCAGGATCCGGGAGGTGGAGTCGAGCGGGTCCACGGCGGGGTAGATGCCCAGCTCGGCGACCTGGCGGGACAGCACCAGGGTGGCGTCCAGGTGGGCGAAGGTGGTCGCCGGGGACGGGTCGGTCAGGTCGTCGGCGGGCACGTACACGGCCTGGAAGGAGGTGATGGAGCCGGTGCGGGTGGAGGTGATGCGCTCCTGCAGGGCGCCCATCTCGGAGGCCAGGGTGGGCTGGTAACCCACGGCGGAGGGCATGCGGCCCAACAGCGCGGACACCTCGGTACCGGCCAGGGTGTAGCGGTAGATGTTGTCGACGAAGAACAGCACGTCGCGGCCTTCGTCGCGGAAGTACTCGGCCATGGTCAGGCCGGTCAGGGCGACGCGCAGACGGTTGCCCGGCGGCTCGTTCATCTGGCCGTAGACCAGGGACACCTTGTCGAGAACGCCGCCTTCCTTCATCTCGTGGTAGAAGTCGTTGCCCTCGCGGGTACGCTCGCCCACGCCGGCGAACACGGAGAAGCCGCTGTGCTCGACGGCGATGTTGCGGATCAGCTCCATCAGGGTCACGGTCTTGCCCACGCCGGCGCCGCCGAACAGGCCGACCTTGCCGCCCTTGGCGATCGGCATGACGAGGTCGATCACCTTGATGCCGGTCTCGAGGATCTCCACGCTCGCCGCCTGGTCCGCGTAGGCGGGGGCCTTGCGGTGGATCGGCCACTTCACTTCCGCCTCGACGGGGCCGGCCTCGTCCACGGGGTCGCCCAGCACGTCCATGATGCGGCCCAGGGTCGCCTGGCCGACGGGCACGGAGATGGGGGCACCGGTGTCCTTGACGATGGCGCCGCGACGCAGGCCGTCGGTGGTGCCCATGGCGATGGTGCGCACCACGCCGTCACCCAGCTGCTGCTGCACCTCGAAGGTCAGCTTCGGCTCATCCATGGTGATGGCGTCGTAGACCTTGGGCATGGCCCCGCGGGGGAACTCCATGTCCACCACCGCGCCGATGATCTGAACGATTTTTCCTTCGGTCATGGTTGTTTCCTAGTCTCTGATATCGAATTCGTTACATGTGACCGTCAGACGGCGGCGGCGCCGGCGACGATCTCGCTGATTTCCTGGGTGATGGCGGCCTGGCGGGTCTTGTTGTAGACCAGTTTCAACTCGCCGATCACGTTCTTCGCGTTGTCGGAAGCGGCCTTCATCGCCACCATCCGCGCGGACTGCTCGCAGGCCATGTTCTCGGCCACCGCCTGGTAGATCAGCGCCTCGATGTAGCGCACCATCAGGCTGTCGACCACGCCCTTGGCGTCCGGCTCGTAGATGTAGTCCCAGTGGTACTCGGCATGTTCCACCGCCTCCTCGCTGGACAGCGGCACCAGCTGCTTGATCGCCGGCTCCTGCTTCATGGTCGAGATGAAGCGGCTGTAGATCAGGTACAGGGCGTCGATGCGGCCTTCCTTGTAGGCGTCCAGCATCACCTGCACGGGGCCGATCAGCTTCTCCATGTGCGGGGTGTCGCCCAGGCCGGTGACCTGGGAGGCGATGTTGGCGCCGAGGCGCTGCACGAAGCCCAGGCCCTTGCTGCCGATCACGCAGACATCCGCCTCGACCTTCTCCTCGTCCCAGCCCTTCAGCTTGTTGAGGGCCAGGCGCAGGGCGTTGGTGTTGAGGCCGCCGCACAGACCCTTGTCGGTGGTCACCAGGATGAGGCCGACGCGCTTGACGTTCTCGCGCGCCACCACGAAGGGGTGGCGGTACTCGGGATGCGCCTGGCTGAAGTGGGCGGCCATGCGGGCGATCTTCTCCGCGTAGGGACGCGCATGGCGCATGCGTTCCTGCGCCTTGCGCATCTTCGCCGCGGCGACCATCTCCATGGCACGCGTGATCTTGCGCGTGTTCTCCACGCTCTTGATCTTGGTGCGGATCTCTTTTCCGGCAGCCATGCTCTATGCGCTCCGATCAGTAAGCGGCGCTAGCCTTGAAGTCGTCGATGGCGGCGGCCAGCAGCTTCTCGGTCTCGCCGTCGAGGTCGCCGGTGCCCTGGATCTTCTCCAGGATGGCGGCGTACTTGCCCTTGATGAAGGACTGCAGCGAGGCTTCGAAGGCGAGGGCACGCTTCACTTCCACATCGTCCATGTAGCCGCGGTTGACGGCGAACAGGGTGACCGCCATCTCCGCCACGTTCATGGGCGAGTACTGGAACTGCTTCATCAGCTCGGTCACCATCTTGCCGCGCTCCAGCTGCTTGCGGGTGGCCTCGTCCAGATCGGAGGCGAACTGCGCGAAGGCGGCGAGTTCACGGTACTGGGCCAGGGCCAGGCGGATACCGCCGCCCAGCTTCTTGATCACCTTGGTCTGCGCGGCGCCACCGACGCGGGACACGGACAGACCGGCGTTAATGGCGGGACGGATACCGGCGTTGAACAGGTCGGTCTCGAGGAAGATCTGGCCGTCGGTGATGGAGATCACGTTGGTCGGCACGAAGGCGGACACGTCACCGGCCTGCGTCTCGATGATGGGCAGGGCGGTCAGCGAGCCGGTCTGGCCCTTCACGGCACCCTTGGTCAGCTTCTCGACGTAGTCGGCGTTGACGCGGGCGGAGCGCTCCAGCAGGCGGGAGTGCAGGTAGAACACGTCGCCGGGGTAGGCTTCGCGGCCCGGCGGGCGGCGCAACAGCAGGGAGATCTGACGGTAGGCCCAGGCCTGCTTGGTCAGATCGTCATAGATGATCAGCGCGTCGCGGCCGGTGTCGCGGAAGTACTCGCCCATGGAGCAGCCCGCGTAGGGGGCGATGAACTGCATGGCGGCCGGGTCGGAGGAGGTGGCGGCGACGACGATGGTGTGACCCATCGCGCCGTGCTCTTCCAGCTTGCGCACCACGTTGGCGATCGAGGAGGCCTTCTGGCCCACCGCCACGTAGATACACAGGATGCCGGTGCCCTTCTGGTTGATGATGGTGTCGATCGCCACGGCGGTCTTGCCGGTCTGGCGGTCGCCGATGATCAGCTCGCGCTGGCCGCGGCCGATCGGCACCATGGAGTCGACCGACTTCAGGCCGGTCTGCATGGGCTGGGACACGGACTGGCGCGCGATCACGCCGGGGGCGATCTTCTCGATCGGGCTGCTCTCGCTGGCGTTCACCGGGCCCTTGCCGTCGATCGGCTGGCCGAGGGCGTTGACGACGCGGCCCAGCAGGGCCTCGCCGACCGGCACTTCCAGGATGCGGCCGGTACATTTGACCGTGTCGCCTTCGGAGATGTGCTCGTAATCGCCCAGCACCACGGCACCCACGGAGTCGCGCTCCAGGTTCAGGGCCATGCCCATGGTGTTGCCGGGGAACTCCAGCATTTCGCCCTGCATCACGTCGGCCAGGCCGTGGATGCGGACGATGCCGTCGGTGACGGAGACCACGGTCCCCTGGGTGCGCAGCTCGGAACCGGATTCCATCCCCTGGATACGGTTCTTGATCAGCTCGCTGATTTCAGAAGGGTTGAGTTGCATAGCTGCTCCGATTCTCTAATCAAGCTTGTAGGGTGACGCCCAGGGCTTGCAAGCCGCCGCGCACCGACGCATCCATCACTTCGTCGCCAACCTGGATGACCACGCCGCCGATCAGCTCGGGGTCCGTGGACTGGGTGGCGTTGACCTTGCGTCCAAATTTGGTTTCCAGTTTCGCGACCAGGCCGGCCATCTGCTCGGCGCTCAGCGCGTAGGCGCTGGTGACATGGGCGGTCAACTCGCCCTCCTGCGCGGCCTTGAGGACCTCGAACTGCGTGGCGATCTCGCCCGCGAGGACCAGACGCTTGTTCTCGGCCAGCAGTTTCACCAAGTTGCCGCCGTCCACGCCCATCTTGTCGCCACACACGGCGAGCACGAGCTCGGCGAGCCGGCCGCTCTCGACCGCGGGGTTGCCGGCCAGGGCCTGGACCTGCTCATCCGCGGCCACCGCCGCGAGCAGGGCAAGCCGCTCGGACCAGGCCGCCCAGGCATTGCCTGCGGCGGCGAGCTTGGCGATCGCCTCGGCGTAGGGGCGGGCTAGGGTCGCTCTTTCCATTTCCGATCCGTCCGTTTACAGCTCGTTCTTGATCGCTTCGAGCAGGTCCGCGTGGGCCTTCGCATCGACCTCGCGGCGCAGGATCTTGCCGGCGCCGGCCACCACCAGGGCGGCGACGTCGCCACGCAGGGCCTCGCGGGCACGGTGGCTCTCCTGCTCGATCTCGGCCTTGGCGGCGGCGATCATGCGGTCGCCCTCCTCCTTGGCGGCGTTCTTCGCCTCGTCGACCAGCTGGGCCGCGCGCTTCTCCGCCTGGGCGATGATCTCGGCGGACTTCTGCTTGGCCTCGTGCAGGCTCTCGCTGGCGCGCTTGGCGGCCAGCTCCAGCTCATGCCGGCCGCGATCGGCGGCGGCCAGGCCGTCGGCGATCTGCTTCTTACGCGCTTCCAGGGCGTTGACGATCGGCGGCCAGACGAACTTCATGCAGAACCACACGAAGAACGCGAACGTGATCGACTGCCCGATCAGGGTCATATTGATGTTCATGACCGCTCCTCTCGCAGATTAATACGTTTGCGCGGCAATTAAGCGGCAACGGCGAAGAGGACGTACATGGCCAGACCAACGGCGATCATCGGCACGGCGTCGACCAGACCCATGACGATGAAGAACTGGGTGCGCAGCATGGGGATCAGCTCGGGTTGACGGGCGGCGCCTTCCAGGAAGCGGCCACCGAGGATACCGATGCCGACGGAGGCACCCAGGGCACCCAGACCCATCATGATGGCGCCGGCGATGAACAACAGAGCTTGGACTTCAGTCATGGTTTTCTCCTAGAGTCGATTCAAGAAAGCAAAATCAATGGTGTTCCTGATGCGCCATGTCCAGATAGACGATGGTCAGCGTCATGAAGATGAAGGCCTGCAGGGTGATGATCAGGATGTGGAACACGGCCCACGCCCACTGCAGCACGCCGCCCGTGACCGCCAGCACCGCACCGCCGGAGAACATGATGGCGATGAGGATGAAGATCATCTCGCCGGCGTACATGTTGCCGAAGAGACGCAGGGCCAGGGAAACGGGCTTGGCGATCAGGTTGACGCCCTCGAGCAGCAGGTTGGCGGGCATACCCCACTTGCCGAAGGGCTGCAGGGTCAACTCACCCACGAAGCCACCGACGCCCTTCATCTTGACGCTGTAGTACAGCACCAGGGCGAACACGGTGAGGGACATGCCGAAGGTGGCATTGGGGTCGGTGGAGGCCACCACCTTCATGTAGGGTAGGCCCAAGGCGCCGGCCACCATGGGCAGCCAGTCGATGGGCAGCAGGTCCATCAGGTTCATCAGGAAGATCCAGATGAAGATGGTCAGGGCCAGGGGCGCGACCATGGGATTGCGCGCGGTGAAGGAACCCTTGACGCTGGAGTCGACGAACTCCACCACCCACTCGACGAAGTTCTGCAGGCCGCTGGGCACGCCGGCCGCCGCCGACTTGGCGGCCATGCGGAAGAAGAACAGGAAGAGGGCGCCAAGCAGGATGGAGAAGCCCATGGTGTCGACGTTGATCGCCATGAAGCCCATGTCCTTGGCCTCTTGCGCGCTATGCGCCAGGGTCCAGGTATCTTGCTGGAGGACTTCGCCGTCGGCGCGCTGATAGCCGGAAGGCAGCTGACCGTAGGTCAGGTTCTGGAGGTGGTGCTTGATGTATTCCGTCGAGGTGTGCGCTTCTGCGGACATGGCTCGTTACCTGTCAATTTGTTCTCAGGGCAGCCGCCGCGATCACCCACGCCAGCTGCCCCACGATAAACCCGATCAACATCGGCAGAGGCCGGAAGGCCGCATCGAACAGGCCAACCGCGAATCCCGCTGCCAACAACATCACAACAACAAAAAACCGCTCCAGCATGGAACGGTGAAAACTCCGCAAATGCCGCTGGCCGTCCGAGTGGAACTGCGTGACGCCCTTGGACCAGCGCCACACCAGCAGACCGGCATTCGCCAGGGAAACCAGGCCGCCATACAGCATAGGCCACGGCGCGGCACCCCACCCGGACCACGCCACCACGGTCGCCAGGGAGATCACGGCGGCCTGGGCGGCCCAAGCATAAAACATTAGCGGATGATTATATTTCAATTAGAGAGGCTAATGCAATCATCAAACACTTTGATGATTTGCGATCAAATTATTTGATCCTGGCAAGCAGACCATCCAGCTGTTCGAGATCGCTGAACTCAATGGTGAGCTTGCCCGCGCCCTTGCGGTTGGCGCGGATCTGCACGCTGGTCGCCAGGCGCTCCGAGAGTTCCTCCTCCAGACGCACCACGTCCCGGTCGCGCTGCACCGGAGCGGTGGCCGCGGGCTTGAGCATGCGGGTCGCCAGGCGTTCCGCCTCGCGCACGGAGAGCTCGCGGCGCGCGATCTCATGCGCCGCGTCCACCTGCTTGGCATGCGACAGCGGCAGCAGGGCACGGGCATGGCCCATGTCCAGCTCGCCATTCATCAGCAGTGCCTGTACCGGCTTCGCCAGTTGCAGCAGGCGCAGCAGGTTGGTCACAGCGACGCGCGAGCGCCCCACGGACTCCGCCGCCGCCTGGTGGGTCATGTCGAATTCCTGGATCAGACGGTGCAGGCCCTGCGCTTCTTCCAGGGGGTTGAGGTTCTCGCGCTGGATGTTCTCGATCAGGGCCATCTTCAGCGCCGCGTCGTCCGGCACCTCGCGCACCAGCACCGAGACCTCCCTGAGGCCTGCGAGCTGGCTGGCACGCCAGCGCCGCTCGCCGGCGATGATCTCGTAGCGGCCGCCCGGCACCGCGCGCGCCAGGATCGGCTGCATCAGGCCCTGCGACTTGATGGATTCGGCCAGCTCGGCGAGGGCCTCGGTGTCCATGCGCGTGCGTGGCTGGTACTTGCCCGGCACCAGGCTCTCCACCGGCAGGGTCAGCAGACGCTCGCCCTCGGCGGTTTCGCCTTCACCCAACAGGGCGTCCAGTCCGCGCCCGAGTCCCTTCAGCTTAGCCATGCCGCTTTCCTTCCGATGTTGCCTGTTTGTCGATCAGTTCCCGCGCCATCTGCAGATACGCCTGCGCGCCCTTGGATGTCCGGTCGTACTGCAGCGCCGAGAGCCCGTGGCTGGGCGCCTCGGCGAGCCGCACGTTGCGCGGCACCACGGTGTCGAACACCTTGGCGCCGAAATGCCCCTTGAGCTGGTCCGACACGTGTTGCGCCAGGGTGTTGCGGTTGTCGAACATCACCCGCACCACGCCGTCGATCACCAGTCCCGGGTTGAGGCGCGCCTTGATCTTCTTGATGGTGTTGACCAGGTCCGCCAGGCCCTCGATCGCGAAGTACTCGCACTGCATGGGGATGACCACCGCGTGTGCGGCGGTGAGGGCGTTGACGGTGAGCAGGTTGAGCGCGGGCGGACAGTCGATGAGCATGTAGTCGTACTGCGCCGATACCGCCTCCAGGGCCTGCTTGAGGCGGTATTCGCGCTCCTCGGCCTGCACCAGTTCCACCTCCGCGCCGGCCATGTCGCGGTTCGCCGGCAGGACGTCGAAGTCGCCGCTGGCCGTGCGCACCCGCACCGCCTCGAACGGCTGCTCGCGCAACAGCAGGTGGTAGACGGTGTGGGCCAGACGCTGCTTGTCGACGCCGCTGCCGGTGGTCGCGTTGCCCTGCGGGTCCATGTCGACCAGCAGCACGCGCTTGCCGAGGTGGGCGAGGCCGGCGGCGAGGTTGACGGCGGTGGTGGTCTTGCCGACACCGCCCTTCTGATTGGTGACGGCGAGTATGCGTGCCATGGCTTATGTCGCTTCCATAACGATGAGGTGCCGGTCGGCCTCCAGGCCCGGAATGTGCAGGCTGACCGCCCGTCTGACCCGCGCCTGCCTGAGCTGGGTGATTTCCTCGTCAGGGTAGAGTCCCTTCATGGCCAGCCATTCCCCGCCCGGTGCCAGGAGGTGGCCGGTCAGGCGCACGAACTCGCCGAGTTCGCTGAAGGCGCGCGAGACGATCTGCGGGAAACCGGCTGCGGGGCGGTATTCCTCGCAGCGCGAGTGCACCACCTTGACCCCGGACAGCCGCAGCTCGATCGCCGCCTGCTGCATGAAACCGCATTTCTTCTGGCTGGCATCCAGCAGGGTGACGTCGAGATCGGGCCGCGCGATGGCCAGGGGGATGCCGGGCAGGCCGGCGCCGCTGCCCACGTCGAGCAGGGGACCGGGGCCGACGTGGGGCAGCACGGCCAGGCTGTCGAGGATGTGGTGGGTGAGCATGCGCTCCGGCTCGTGGATGGCGGTGAGGTTGTAGGTGCGGTTCCACTTCGCCAGCAGCGCCAGGTAGTCGAGCAGGGCCGCCTGCTGCGCCGGCGCCAGTTCCAGCCCCATCTCGGCGATGGCGGTGGCGAGCCGTTCCGCGAGCTGCTTCATTCCTGCCCCCCAACGTTCAGGTCGCCGCGCTTGATGTGCACCAGGAGCACGGAGATCGCTGCCGGCGTGACACCGGAGACGCGCGCCGCCTGGCCGAGGGTCGCGGGCTTCGCGGCGTTGAGTTTCTGCCGCACCTCGATCGACAGGCTGGCGAGGCGCATGTAGTCGAAGTCGCTCGGCAAGGGCTGGTCCTCGAGTACGCGCAGCCGCTCGACCTCCTCCTGCTGGCGCGTCACGTAGCCGGCGTATTTGGCGGCGATCTCCACCTGCTCGCGCGACTCCGCGTCCGCCAGGCCCGGCGCGCCGCCGGGCAGGGCGAGGATACCGTCGTAGCTCACCTCGGGGCGGCGCAGCAGCTCGAACAGGTTGTACTCGCGTTCGATCGCCTTGCCCAGGACCGCCTCGGCCTCCGCCGCCGGCAGCAGGGCGGGGTTCACCCAGGTGGACTTGAGGCGCTGCGTCTCGCGCTCAACCGCCTCCTGCTTCTCCTGGAAGCGCGTCCAGCGCGCATCGTCGACCACACCCATCGCCCGGCCCTGCTCGGTGAGGCGTGCGTCGGCGTTGTCCTCGCGCAGGGACAGGCGGTATTCGGCGCGGCTGGTGAACATGCGGTAGGGCTCCAGCACGCCGCGCGTGGTCAGGTCGTCGACCATGACGCCGAGATAGGCCTGGTCGCGGCGCGGCCACCAGGCCGCCTCGCCGCGTGCACGCAGGCCGGCGTTGAGTCCCGCCAGCAGGCCCTGCGCGGCGGCCTCCTCGTAGCCGGTGGTGCCGTTGATCTGGCCGGCGAAGAACAGGCCCGCGATCGCCTTGGTCTCCAGGCTGGGCATGAGTCCTCGCGGGTCGTAGTAGTCGTATTCGATGGCGTAGCCGGGGCGCAGGATGTGCGCCCGCTCCAGGCCGCGGATCGAGCGCACCAGCGCCAGCTGCACGTCGAAGGGCAGGCTGGTGGAGACGCCGTTCGGGTAGAACTCGTGGGTGGTCAGGCCCTCCGGTTCGAGGAACACGTTGTGGCTCGGCTTGTCGGCGAAACGGTGGATCTTGTCCTCGATCGACGGGCAGTAGCGCGGCCCCACGCCCTCGATCACGCCGGTGTAGAGCGGCGAGCGGTCGAGGCCGGCGAGGATGATCTCGTGGGTGCGCGCGTTGGTCTGGGTGATCCAGCACGGCAGCTGGCGCGGGTGCATGTCGCGCCGGCCCATGAAGGAGAACACCGGCTCCGGCGTGTCTCCGGGCTGCTCGGTCATCGCCGAGAAATCGATGCTGCGCCCGTCGATACGCGGCGGCGTGCCGGTCTTCAGGCGGCCCACCGGCAGGTTCAGCTCGCGCAGGCGGGCGGCGAGCGAGACCGCTGGCGGGTCGCCCATGCGCCCGGCCTTGAAGTTTTCCAGGCCGACGTGGATCAGACCGGCGAGGAAGGTACCGGTGGTGAGCACCACGTTGCGCGCCATGAACTCGATGCCGAGCTGGGTACGCACGCCGGCGACCGCGTCGCCCTCCAGGATCAGGTCGTCCACCGCCTGCTGGAACAGGGTCAGGTTGGCCTGGTTCTCCAGGCGCGAGCGGATCGCCTGCTTGTACAGCACGCGGTCGGCCTGGGCGCGCGTGGCGCGCACCGCGGGGCCCTTGGAGGCGTTGAGGGTGCGGAACTGGATGCCCGATTCGTCGGTGGCGATGGCCATGGCGCCGCCCAGCGCATCGACCTCCTTGACCAGGTGGCCCTTGCCGATGCCGCCGATCGAGGGGTTGCAGGACATGGCGCCGAGCGTCTCGATGTTGTGCGTGAGCAGCAGCGTTTTCAGGCCCATGCGCGCGGGGGCCAGCGCGGCCTCCGTGCCGGCATGCCCGCCGCCGACCACGATCACGTCGAAATGCTCCGCGTAGCGCATGGGCTAACGGCTCCAATAACTCACACCAAGGGGGCGCATTCTAATCTCGTCCGCCTCCGGTTTCACGTGAAACACCCCTCACGCGTGCGCGTACAGCTTGTGATACAGGCCGCCCCGCCGCATCAGGCTGTCGTGGTCGCCCTGCTCGACGATGCGGCCGTCCTCGAACACCAGGATGCGGTCCGCCTGGCGTACCGCGGAGAGGCGGTGGGCGATGATCAGGGTGGTCCTGTGCGCGAGGAATTCCGCCATCGCCGCGTGCAGGCGGTGCTCGGTATCGCTGTCCAGGGCCGAGGTCGCCTCGTCGAGGATCACCACCTTGGGGCGCCCCACCACCATGCGCGCGATCGCCAGGCGCTGCCGCTGCCCGCCGGAGAGGCGCACCCCATTCTTGCCGACCATGCTGTCCAGGCCCTGCGGTAGCCCGGCGACGAAGTCCTTGAGCTGGGCGATCCCGAGCGCGTGCCACAGCTCCTCGTCGCGATAATCCCGGCCCATGCACAGGTTCTCGCGCACGCTGGCGTTGAACAGGACCGGGTGCTGCAGCACCACGCCGACGCCCTCGCGGATGCGGTCCCACGAGCTGTCGCGCACGTCCACGCCGCCGTAGCGGATCGCCCCCTCGCGCAGCGGGTAGAGGCCGAGCAGGGCCTGCACCAGGGTCGACTTGCCGCCGCCGGAGGCGCCGACCAGCGCCACCTTCTCGCCCGCGGCGATCTCCAGGCTGACGTCGTCCAGCACGGTGTCGCCGTCGGCATAGGAGAACGAGACGCCCTCCAGGCTCACCCCCACCGTGTCCTGCCCGGCGAACGGGTCGAGGCGGCCGCTGCCATCCTGCGCCGGCTTCAGCGCGAGCAGGCCGTTGATCCGTCCCAGCGCGGCGTTGGCCGCATACCAGGCGTACTGGATGTTGATGATCTCCTGTACCGGCGACATCATGAACCAGAGGTAGCTGAACACCGCCAGCATCTCGCCGATGCTGAGGTCGGAGAACACCACCATGAGCATGGCGACGGCGCGGAAGGCGTCGAAGCCGGTGAGGAAGACGAAGAAGGACACGCGGTTCATGGCGTCCGTCTTCCAGGCGTAGGCGGCGGCGTGACGGCGGATCTCCGCCGCCTTGCCGGTCACGCCCCGCAGATAGTGTGGCTCGCGGTTCATGGCGCGGATCTGGTTGAGCGCGTCCAGGGTCTCCGCCAGCGCCTCCTGGAAGGCCTCGAAGGCGGAGTTCTCGCGCTTCTTGAGTTCCTTGACCCGCTTGCCAAGACGGCTTGACAGGCCGATGACCAGCGGATTGAGCAGGAGGATGAAGAGGGCCAGCTGCCAGTGCATCCACAGCAGCACCGCCGCCACCCCCACCACCGACAGCACCGCCACCAGGAAGCCCGACACAGAGGCGCCGAGGAAGCCGTCCAGGGCATTCAGGTCGGTGACGAAGTGCGAGGTCACCCGCCCGGAGCCGAGGGTCTCGTATTCCGACAGGGCGATGCGCGACAACTGCCCCAGCATGCGCGCGCGCAGGCGGTACACCACCTCCTTTGAGATCAGGGAGAAGGTGCGCAGCTGCCAGACGTTGAGCAGGATGGAGGCCAGGCGCAGGCCGACCGTGAGCAACAGTGCGATGCCCACGAACAGCACCGGGCCGTGCCAGGCCGGCGGGAACCAGGGAGAGAAAAAGGCGATGAAGCCGCCCGGCCGGTGCAGCAGCACCTCGTCCACCAGCACCGGCAGGAACAGCGGCACCGGCACCGCGCAGAGCACCGCGAGGATGGCGATCAGGTTGCCCTTGAGCAGGCTGGCGCGATGCGGCAGCAGCTCGCGCAGGATGTCGCGCCAGCCGAGCGAAAACCCGCCGTTCGCGGTCGAGATTTCGTCGACGCCGTCATGATTCCGCGCAATCGTCGTCAATTTTTCCTTATCCACAAATCAACCTGTTGAATTAACTGGATATTTTTTGATGCAGATGCCTGGCACCGGGCTTGCTTTGTAATGGTCATGACACATTGCGGACTCGCATCATGAGTGAATACCTTCGACTCGTATCGCAACACCTCCTGCAGGACGGCCCGACTCGTCCCGACTCGGCCATCGAGGTCCGTTTCGCACGCATCGCCGGCGAACTCTCGCGCCGTTGGCAAGGCGGCGACATCGACGACTACCTGGGCAGCCTGCTCATCGACACACGTGGCGGTCGCCAGGGCTTCCCCGCCGACGTGCTGGATGAACTGATGTTCCTGTCCGGCCTGCGCTGGCATATGGAACACATGGACATCGTGCCACAGGACGATACCCGGCCCGACGCCTTCAGCTTCTGCGCCACCAACGAAAGCGAACTGCGCCGCTGCGGCACCTCCGGCAGCTGGGTGCTCGTCTAAGCCAGGGCGCCAGCGCCTACTTGCCGATGCAGAACTGGCTGAAGATCACGCCAAGCAGGTCATCGGCCGTGAATTCGCCGGTGATCTCACCCAAGGCGACCTGCGCCAGACGCAACTCCTCCGCGAACAACTCCAGCTGCTGACCCGCGCGGCGCGCCTCGCCCAGGTGCGCCTCGGCACGCCGCAAGGCATCCAGGTGGCGCGTGCGCGCCGTGTATACCCCTTCGCCGCTCTGCTGCCAGCCCGCCATCTCCAACAGGCGCGCGCGCAGCAGGTCCAGCCCTTCACCCTGTTTGGCGGAGAGCCACACCTCCTGCCCATCCGCGCTCAGATGCGGCACGTCACCGCTCTGGTCGATCTTGTTGTGCACCGTCAGCAGCGGAATCTGCGGCAGGTGCTTGAGGATCTCCGCCTCCGCCGGACCCACCCCGTGCTGGGCATCGATCAGCAGCAGGGCGATGTCGGCCTTCGCCACCGCCGCCCAGGTCCGTTCGATGCCCAGCCGCTCCACGGCATCCTCGGTCTCGCGCAGGCCCGCGGTGTCGATGACGTGCAGGGGCACGCCCTCGATCTGGATCGCCTCGCGCAGGGTGTCGCGCGTGGTGCCGGCCACGTCGGTGACGATCGCCGCCTCGAAGCCGGCGAGCCGGTTGAGCAGGCTCGACTTGCCGACATTGGGCTGGCCGATCAGCACCACGTTGAGGCCGTCGCGCAGCAGCACGCCCTGGCGGGTACTGGCGAGGACGGCCTGCAATTGCGCGCCCAGCGTATCCAGCCGGCCCCAGGCGTCCGCCTTTTCCAGGAAGTCGATGTCCTCCTCGGGGAAGTCCAGGGTCGCCTCGACCAGCATGCGCAGTTGCACGAGGCCGTCCTTGAGCGGCTCGATGCGGTGCGAGAACTCTCCCTCCAGGGCGCGCAGGGCGGAACGCGCCGCCTGCCGGCTGCCTGCGTCGATCAGATCGGCGATGGCCTCTGCCTGGGCGAGGTCGAGCTTGCCGTTGAGGAAGGCGCGGCGGCTGAACTCGCCCGGCTGCGCGAGGCGGGCGCCGAGTTCCAGACAACGCTCCAGCACGGCCTGCAACACGAAGGGACCGCCATGGCCCTGCAGCTCGACGACATGCTCGCCGGTGAAGGAGTTCGGGGCGGGAAACCAGACGGCAATGCCATCGTCCAGGACGTCGCCTGTGCGGTCGAGGAACCTGGCGTGGTGCGCATGCCGGGGCTTGAGCGGTCTGCCGATCAGACCCTGGATGAAGGGCTGCGGGTCCGGACAGGAGACGCGGACCACGCCGATGCCGCCGCGTCCGGGCGCGGTGGCGACGGCGGCGATCGCTTCAGTGAGGATCGAGGCCTTCACCGCCCGGCGGTCCGTAAGTTAGTGCTTGCTATCGTTCGCTGCCTTGCCTGCGTTCTCGATGACGTGGTTGATGCGCCACTGCTGCAGGATCGACAGGACGTTGTTGACCAGCCAGTACAGCACCAGGCCGGCCGGGAAGAAGATGAACATCACGGAAAAGACGAGGGGCATCGCCATCATCACCTTCTGCTGCACCGGGTCGGGCGAGGCGGGGGACAGCTTCACCTGGATGTAGGAGGTGATGGCCATGACGACGGGCAACACGTAGTACGGGTCAGGCTTCGACAGGTCGGTGATCCACAGCGCGAACGGCGCCTGGCGCAACTCGACGGCGCCCAGCAGGGCCCAGTAGAGGGCGATGAACACGGGGATCTGGATCAGGATCGGCAGGCAGCCGCCGAGCGGGTTGATCTTCTCCTCCTGATAGATCTTCATCATCTGCTCGTGCATCTTCTGCCGGTCGTCGCCGTAGCGCTCCTTCAGGTGCTGCAGGCGCGGCGCCAGCTTGCGCATCTTCGCCATGGACTTGTAGCTGGCCGCGGAGAGGGGATAGAAGACCAGCTTGATCAGCACGGTGAGGATGATGATCGCCACGCCCCAGTTGGCGACCAGTTTGTGGATCATGCTGAGGGCGACGAAGATCGGATAGGCGAGGATGGTCAGCCAGCCGTAGTCCACCACCAGATCGAGGCCGGGGGCCAGGGACTTGATCTTCTCGAGTTCCTGCGGGCCGGCGTAAAGACGCATGGAGATGCTCTTCTCCTCGCCCGGGTTCACCTTCAGGGCGGGGCGGATCTCGCCTGCGCTGTATAGGCCGTTGCCCAGGGAACGCGTGTAGTAGGCGCGTTCGGTCTGGTCGGCGGGGTCCTTGCTCAGCCAGGCGGCGAAGAAATGGTGCTGCACCATGCCCAGCCATCCATCCTTGGCCTGCTTGACGTGTTCCTGCTTGCCGGCGGCGATGTCCTCGAAGCTGGCCTTCTGGAACTTGCCGGCCTCCGTGTAGACGGCCGGGCCGGTAAAGGTGTGCAGGAAGGTGGACTGTCCCTCGGGCGCCTCGCCGTGGCGCAGGAACTGGTAGTACGGCTCGCCGCTCACCGGCGCGGTGCCGTGGTTGACCACGCGCGTATCCAGATCGACCACGTAGCTGCCGCGGTGGAAGGTATAGATGCGCTCCACCAGGACGCCGTTGAGCTCGGCCCTCAGCACCACCTTCAGGCTGTTCTCGCCATCCTTGAGTCGGTATTCCCCGGGCGTCAGCTGATACACGGTCTTGTGCGTCGGCAGCAGGCCGCCGATGAAGCCGGACTGCGCGAAATAGTTGCGCCCCGGCAACTCCTCGAACAGCTGGAAGGGCTTCCCGGAATCGTCATCCTGGAGATAGCGCGAGAACTGCATCTGGCGGATGTCACCGCCGTTGGCGTCGATCTCTGCGCTCAGCACGTCGGTGACGACCTTGGCGCGCGCGCCTCTGGTGCTCTGCCCCGCCTCCGGCCGCAGTGCTGCGTCCACCCGCGCCGGCGCGCCCACCCCGCTCGGGACCTCGCCCGGCTGGCCCGCGGTGCTGCCAACCGCCACCGGGGCTGCCGGGCCCGCTACCGGCTTCGGGTTGTTATAAGCCTGCCAGTTGTCCCACAGCAGCAACAGGGAGAAGGAAAAAACGATGAAGGCGATGAGGCGCTGGGTATCCATGGGATCTATTCGGTGTCGTTGCTGACGGGCGTTCGGCTGTTAACGCAGGCCCTGCACGCGGCAAGCCCGGCGAGGAAATCTTCCCTCAAGGTTGTTTCCGGGGTGTGGCCCACGCCCGGTTTCGCCTTGAGTCGCGCAATGATATCCAAACCAGGCAGATCTTCCTGGTTCAGACGGAACCACTCGCGCAACAGACGCTTGATGCGGTTGCGACGGACGGCGGTGGAGACGAGCTTTTTCGGCACGATCATGCCGAGGCGGGCAAATCCCGCGCGGTTGGGCCCCGCGTTGACGTCGAGGACCCTGCCACGGTGGATGCAGCGGAAATGAAAAACGGATGAAAATTCATCCGTTTTACGCAGTTTTTTCGGCCACCCGAAGGAGTGCTCGGTCACATCCCGGCTTTGTCGTCGGCTTCGGGGCTACCAGGGAACCGTCAGACGGACAGGCGCTTGCGGCCCTTGGCGCGGCGGGCGTTGATGACGGCACGGCCGCCCTTGGTGCTCATGCGCGCGCGGAATCCGTGGGTACGCTTGCGACGGACGACGGAAGGCTGATAGGTGCGTTTCATGTTGTAACCTCGATTCGATAAAGCGCCCGCGCAAGGCAAGGCCACGGAAAAGCCGTGTATTAGACTTCTAGGGCCCTGATTTGTCAAACTTTTCCTGGCCAGGACGGGGCGGTGCTAGAATGCCCCGGCACCTGTCCGCGTGTTCCCCATTTCCTTCTTTCCGGGCCTTCTCTCTCTGCTCATGGACGACTTTTGGAGTCATTGCCTCGCCCATTTCGAGCGGAGCCTCAACCCCCAGCAGCTGAACACCTGGATCCGCCCCCTCAAGGTCGAGGCGGAACCGGGCAGGGTCGTGATCACGGCGCCGAACAACTTCGTCGCGCAGTGGGTACGCAACAAGTTCCTCGCCGAAGTGCAGTCCCTCGCGCATGCCTTCTTCCCCGACCCCACCGAGGTCAGCCTGCTGATCGCCTCCGGCAAGGGCAAGGAGCCCGCCGATGCGCCCAGGAAGGGCCTGTCGCAGGCGAAACCTGAGGCCAAGCAGCCACCGGCCGCTCCGGCTGCCGCGAGCGAGACACCTGCCGTCAACGAATCGCGCATCAACCCTCTGTTCAACTTCGACAATTTCGTGCCGGGCAAGGCCAACGACCTGGCACGCGCCGCCGCCCTGCAGGTCGCCGACAACCCCGGCTCCGGCTACAACCCGCTGTTCGTGTACGGCGGCGTGGGCCTGGGCAAGACCCACCTGATCCAGGCGATCGGCAACCGCATGCTGCAGCAGAACCCAAAGGCCAAGGTGAAGTACATCCACGCCGACCGCTATGTCTCCGACATGGTGCGGGCGGTACGCGCCAATTCCTACGACGACTTCAAGCGCCGCTACGACTCGCTGGACCTGCTGCTGATCGACGACATCCAGTTCTTCGCCGGCAAGGAACGCACCCAGGAGCAGTTCTTCCACACCTTCAACACCCTGATCGAGGAACACAAGCAGGTGATCATCACCAGCGACACCTTCCCGAAGGACCTGGAGGGCATAGAGGAGCGCCTCAAGTCGCGCTTCAGCTGGGGTCTCACGGTGATGCTGGAGCCGCCGGAACTGGAGATGCGCGTGGCGATCCTGCTCGACAAGGCACGGCAGGACAAGGTCACCCTCGACGAGGGCACCGCCTTCTTCATCGCCAAACAGGTGCGCTCCAACGTGCGCGAACTGGAGGGCGCGCTGAAGCGGGTGATCGCGTATGCGCGCTTCAACAAGCAGCAGGTCTCCGCGGAGGTCGCCAAGGAGGCGCTGAAGGACCTGCTCGCGGTACAGAACCGCCAGGTCTCGATCGAGAACATCCAGAAGACCGTCGCCGACTACTACAAGATCAAGGTCGCGGACATGTTCTCCAAGAAGCGCACGCGCAACATCGCCCGCCCGCGCCAGATGGCGATGTTTCTCGCGCGCGAGCTGACCGACCTCTCGTTTCCGGAGATCGGCCTCGCGTTCGGCGGTCGCGACCATTCCACGGTGCTGCATGCCTGCGCCAAGATCGACGAGCTCAAGGCCGGCGACCAGGCGCTGCGCCGCGACTACAACCTGTTGATTCAGGTGCTTACCGGGTGAGGCGTGGAGTCCGCTAAGATTGGGGATCAAGCAGGGGATAAGACATGGATGAAATGGGGATAAGTCATGGATTTCCTGGAACCTTCAAGGTTATCCACAATCCGCCCCGGACTCGCCAACAGTCTGCGGCACAGCTTTTTCCACAGTCTAAGCCGATGATCTTGATACACTTTTAGGGCTTATACACACAAATCGCTGGCACACATCAATATCAACAGGAAGAGATAAATGCTTGTATTGAAATCCTCCAAGGACGCGCTGCTGAAACCGCTGCAGACGGTGGCCGGGGTCGTCGAGCGCAAGCACACCCTGCCCATCCTTTCCAATGTCCTGGTCGAGGTGGTGGGCGGACGTGCCGCCTTCGTGGCTACCGACCTGGAGCTGCAGATCACGACCTGGGCGGAGGAGCAGGGCGCGGCGGACGCGGCCTTCACCGTCTCGGCGCGCAAGTTCCTCGACATCAGCCGTTCGCTCCCCGGTGTCGACCCGATCGCCCTCGAACTTGCGGGCGAGCAGCTCAAGGTACTGGCGGGGCGCAGCCGCTTCAGCCTGCAGACCCTGCCGGCGCGCGACTTCCCCAAGCTGCAGATCCCGGAAGGCCAGGGCATCGCCTTCAGCCTGCCGCAGGGCCTGGTGCGTGGCCTGCTGGCGCGCGTGCAGTACGCCATGGCGGTGCAGGACATCCGCTACTACCTGAACGGCATGTTGTTGTCCGTGCAGGGCAAGCGCCTCACCGTCGCCGCCACCGACGGCCACCGCCTCGCGGTCGACGCGGCGGACCTGCCGGAGGAGGTGGGCCAGGGCGTGGACGTGATCCTGCCGCGCAAGACCGTGCTGGAACTCATCAAGCTGCTGGGCGACGGCGAGGACCCCGTGCACCTGCAGGTGAACCAGAGCCAGGTGGTGTTCCGCCGCCCCGACTTCGAGCTGCGCAGCAAGGTGGTGGACGGCAAGTTCCCGGACTGGCAGCGCGTCATCCCGGTGGGCCACGACAAGCAGTTCGGCATCGACCGCCAGCGCCTGTCGCAGTCGCTCAGCCGTGCCGCCATCCTCACCAACGACAAGTACCGCGGTGTGCGCCTGGCCCTCACCGCCGGCAGCCTGCGTATCGCCTGCAGCAACAACGAGCAGGAGGAGGCGCAGGAGGAACTGGACATCGACTACGCCGGGGAGCCGTTGGATATCGGGTTCAACGTGCAGTACATGCAGGACGTGCTCAACAATCTGTCCTGCGAGGCCGTGCAGTGCTCGTTCGGCGACCCCACCAGCTCCATGCTGATCACGGTGCCGGGAGACGAGAACTTCCGCTACGTGGTCATGCCGATGCGCATTTGAACCCAGTCATCAGTGGCCGGTTGGCAGGTGTCAGTCGTTGATGCCGCCGCCAACCGCAGACTGCCCGCAGCAAATTTGAAGGAAGGTTTCACGTGGAACAGAACAGCACCGAGAACGGCGGTTACGACGAGTCCAGCATCCAGCAGCTGGAAGGCCTGGAGGCCGTGCGCAAGCGCCCGGGCATGTACATCGGCGACACCTCCGATGGCACCGGCCTGCACCACATGGTGTTCGAGGTGCTGGACAACGCCATCGACGAGGCCCTGGCCGGCTATTGCGACGACATCAAGGTGATCATCCACCCGGACAACTCCATCTCGATCAGCGACAACGGCCGCGGCATCCCCACCGGCATCAAGTTCGACGACAAGCACGAGCCCAAGCGCTCCGCCGCCGAGATCGTCATGTGCGTGCTGCACGCGGGCGGCAAGTTCAACCAGAACAGCTACAAGGTGTCGGGCGGCCTGCACGGCGTCGGCGTGTCCTGCGTCAACGCGCTGTCCAAGTGGCTGCGCCTCACCGTCAACCGCGACGGCAAGAAGCACGTCATGGAGTTCGAGCGCGGCCACGCCGTAAACAGGGTGATCGAGGTGCAGAACGGCGTCGAGGTCTCGCCCCTGCGCGTGGTCGGCGACACCACCCGGCGCGGCACCGAGGTGCACTTCCTCGCCGACGAGGAGATCTTCGGCCACGTCGAGTTCCACTACGACATTCTCTCCAAGCGCATCCGCGAGCTGTCCTTCCTCAACAACGGCGTGAAGATCGAACTCATCGACGAGCGCGACGGCCGCACCGAGAACTTCGCCTTCTCCGGCGGCGTGAAGGGCTTCGTGGAGTACATCAACCGCAACAAGAGCGTGCTGCACCCCAACGTGTTCTATTCCACGGGTGAAAGCACCAGCGGTGGCGCGCCCATCACCGTCGAGGTGGCCATGCAGTGGAACAACAGCTACCAGGAACAGGTGCTGTGCTTCACCAACAACATCCCGCAACAGGACGGCGGCACCCACCTCACCGGCCTGCGTGCCGCCATGACGCGGGTGATCAACAAGTACATCGAGGAAAACGAGATCGCCAAGAAGGCCAAGGTGGACATCACCGGCGACGACATGCGCGAGGGCCTGGCCTGCGTGCTGTCGGTGAAGATGCCCGATCCCAAGTTCTCCTCGCAGACCAAGATGAAGCTGGTGTCGTCCGAGGCCCGCCTGGCGGTGGAGGAGGTGGTGGCCGGCAAGCTGGCGGAATTCCTGCTGGAGAGGCCGATCGACGCCAAGACCATCTGCGGCAAGATCGTCGAGGCCGCGCGTGCCCGCGAGGCGGCGCGCAAGGCGCGCGAGATGACGCGGCGCAAGGGCGTGCTTGATTCCGCCGGCCTGCCCGGCAAGCTGGCGGACTGCCAGGAGAAGGACCCGGCGCTGTGCGAGCTCTACCTGGTGGAGGGCGACTCCGCCGGCGGCTCCGCCAAGCAGGGCCGCGACCGCAAGTTCCAGGCCATCCTGCCGCTCAAGGGCAAGATCCTCAACGTCGAGAAGGCCCGCTTCGACAAGATGCTCTCCTCGCAGGAGGTGGCCACCCTGATTACCGCCCTCGGCACCGGCATCGGCAAGGACGACTACGACCCCGCCAAGCTGCGCTACCACCGCATCATCATCATGACCGACGCGGACGTGGACGGCTCGCACATCCGCACCCTGCTGCTCACCTTCTTCTACCGCCAGATGGGCGAGCTGGTGGAGCGCGGCCACATCTACATCGCCCAGCCGCCGCTCTACAAGGTCAAGCAGGGCAAGCGCGAGACCTACCTGAAGGACGACTACGAGCTGAAGCAGTACCTGCTGCGCGAGGCCCTGAACGGCGCCGAGCTGATCCCCGCCGCCGGCGCGGAGGCCCTGCCCAAGGACGGCTTCGAGCGCATCGCGCGCGAATTCCTGCTCTCCGAGGCAATGATCGAGCGCCTGGCGCGGCGCATGGATGCGGACGTGCTGTACACCCTGCTGAAGGTCCCCACCGTCTCCCTCGCGGACGAGGCGGGCGCCCAGGCGGCGGCCGAGGCATTGGGCAGGGAACTGGGCAAGCTCGGCCCGGTGAAGATCACGCCGATGCGCATGGATGGCGAGGGCGAGCAGCCCTGGCGCCTGGAGATCACCAAGACGCGCCACGGCATCGGCCACACCAGCTATCTCGATGCCGACTTCATCGACGGTGGCGACTACGACCAGATGCGCCGCACCGCCGAGATCCTCGTCGACCTGCTGCGTGAGGGCGCGGAGATCCGCCGCGGCGAGTCCAGGGCGCCTGCGCACGACTTCCGCCAGGCCCTCGACTGGCTGCTCGAAGAGGTGAAGAAGAACATCGGCATCCAGCGCTACAAGGGCCTGGGCGAGATGAACCCCGAGCAGTTGTGGGAGACCACGATGGACCCGACGGTGCGCCGCCTGCTCAAGGTGCAGATCGAGGACGCCATCGCCGCCGACGGCATCTTCACCACCCTGATGGGCGAGGAGGTCGAGCCGCGCCGCAACTTCATCGAGTCGAACGCCCTGGGGGTGCGCAACCTCGACGTCTGAGCGCGCCGCCGGCATGCACATCTGGGTCGACGCCGACGCCACGCCCGCGGTGATCAAGGACATCCTGTTCCGCGCCGCGGAGCGCATGCGCATCCCCATGACCCTGGTCGCCAACAAGCTCCTGCGCGTGCCACCCTCAAGCTATATCCGCGCCGTGCAGGTGCCGGCCGGGTTCGACGTGGCGGACAGCGAGATCGTGCGGCAGGTGGCCAGGGATGACCTGGTGATCACCGCCGACATCCCCCTGGCGGCGCAGGTGATCGACAAGGGCGGGCACGCCCTGAACCCGCGCGGCGAGTTCTACAGCCGCGAGAACATCCGCGAACGCCTCAACCTGCGCGACTTCATGGAGGAGTTGCGCGGCAGCGGCGTGGCGGTGTCCGGCCCGGCGGCCTTCTCGCAGGCGGACCGCCAGGCCTTCGCCAACCAGCTCGACCGTTTCCTCGCACGTCTGCCGCGCGCGGGCTGAAGGCACATGCAGCTTGAACGCATCCTCCAGTCGCAGGGCTTCGGCACCCGCAAGGCCTGCCGCGCCCTGATCCGCCACGGCGCGGTCGAGGTGGCGGGCCGGCCTTGCGACGACCCGTTCGCGGAGTTCGATCCGGAAGGGCTGGCGTTCCGCGTCGCCGGCGCGGACTGGCGGTACCGGCCGAAGGCCTATCTGATGCTCAACAAGCCGTCGGGTTACGAGTGCTCGCGCTCGCCGCGCCACCATCCCGGTGTGCTGTCGCTGCTGCCCGCGCCGCTGCTGCAAAGGGGGGTGCAGCCGGTGGGCCGCCTGGACGAGGACACCACCGGCCTGTTGCTGCTCTCGGACGACGGCGAGTTCATCCACCGCCTCATCTCGCCCAAGCACAAGGTGCCCAAGGTCTACGAGGTGGCCACCAAGCACGAGATCGACGACGCGCAACTCGCCGCCTTGCGTGGCGGGGTGCAGTTGCACGACTCACCCGAGCCTGTCGCGGCGCTGGCCTGCGAGGCGATCGGCGCGCACAGCCTGAGTTTGACCCTGGGCGAGGGGCGCTACCACCAGGTGAAACGCATGGTCGCGGCCGCGGGCAACCGGGTCGTGGCCCTGCGCCGCGTGCGCGTGGGCGGGCTGGCGCTGCCGGCCGATCTGGCCGAGGGCGAATGGCGCTGGCTGGAGGCGGCCGATCTTGAACGACTCTGGCAGGGCGGGCTGGCCGCCTGAGCCAGAGTCCGGCCGTAGCACGGCGACCTGTACGGTCGCCGCCCTCTCCCCAACCCTCCCCCTGCGGGGGAGGGGGTTCTTTCCCTCTCCACGAGGGGCCGGGCGAGGGGTTCAAAGGGTAGTTTGCTTAGATGCCCGTCGCCTTGCGGCACTCGCACTTCAGGTCCACGCCCTCGCCGGGCCGCGCGCTGCAGCTGAAGGCCTGCACGCCCCTGTCGCCGCAGATCTCGCGGCACTGCTGTTCCTTGTCGAGGCAGGCGTTGAGGTATTCGGGCGTGGGCGTCTCGCTGGAGCTGAAGGAGATGCAACCGCCGAGCAGCAGCGGCAGGAGCAGGACGGGCAGGGTTTTGGCGGACGGGAATCGCATACGGTCTCCGCTGGCGTCGGTTGGGATGCCTTATCAACGCCTGACCCGCTCGGCGCGCTGACCTGCCGCGCGGGGCTTCAGCCCATCACCAGGCCGAGCACGCCGAGGATGAACAGGACGATGCCGCCGGTGACCACGTTGGGATCGGGCTCGCTCAGGTTCTGGCGGACCTGCAGCTGCATGCGGTCGATCTGGATCGCCGGCTGGCTGGCCGGGGTCACCTCGAGCCGGTACTGGCCCGGCTGAACCTTGTGCATCAGCAGCAGGTGCTCGCGGAACGCCGGGTTAGAGTCGCCGACGTGCTTGACGCCAAGCGCGAAGCCGAGCGGCTTGGCGGCCTCGCCGGCGCGGTGCAGGGTGGCGGTGTAGAGGTCCTTGGGCGGGCGGTTCTCGTCCATGTTGGGGGAGAAATGCCCCTCTGCCAGCAGGACCAGACCCACGGGCGCCATCTCGCCTCGCAGCGAGAACTCCGGGGACCTCCAGACGCCCTGCTTGCCAGTCTCGGCCGGGGTGGGCGCGAGGGCCAGCAGCATGGCCTCGCTGCCGGTGTAGAACTTGGCGTGGATCCAGTAGGCGGGGCCGAGCAGGAGGCCGAGGACGAGCAGGACGTAGGAGAGCTTTTTCATGGCGTGGTCAGGGGGTGTGGGTGGGGGCCTGCTGGGAGGCCTCGGGATTGGACAGCATATGGGCGAGGAAGGCGCGGAGTTTCGCCGGTTTCAGGGGTTTGTGCAGCACCGGCAGGCCGGCCTGGTTGATGGTCTGGATGGTGTCCGAGGCGGTATCGCCGGTGAGCAGCACCGCCGGCACGGGACCGAAGGCCTCCTGCAGCAGGGCGATCGCTTCTATGCCGGTACGGCCCTCGCGCAGGCGGTAGTCGCAGATGATCAGGTCGGGTTGGCGGCCGAGCTCTTCCAGTTCGCGCCGTACCTGCTCGGCGTCCTCGCCGGCGGCGAGCGCCACGCCCCAATGGTCGAAGACCTCGACCATGGCCTCGAGGATGGTCTCGTCGTCGTCGATGAAGGCGACCAGCGCGTGTTCCAGGGGGATGCCGATGCTCGGCGCCACCGGCTTGCCCTCCTCGATGCGGCGGGCATGGCAGCGCGCGAAGCGCAGGTTGAAGCAGGAGCCGCGGTCGACGCGCGAACGCACCATGACCTGGCTACCCAGGAGGCGCGCCAGGCGCGCGACGATGGCGAGGCCCAGACCCAGTCCCTTGTCGCGATGGCGTTCCGGGTTGGCGAGCTGGAAGTATTCCTCGAACACGCGGCCGAGGAATTCCTCCGGGATGCCCTTGCCACTGTCCCAGACCTCGAGACGCACCCAGTTCTGCTGTACCCGCCGCGGCCCCACCACCACCCCACCGCGTTCCGTGTAGCGCAGGGCGTTGGCGACCAGGTTGGCGAGGATGCGCTCGAGCAGGGCGGGGTCGCTGTAGATCCAGGCATTGCTGCGGCGCACCGAGAGGCGGATGCCCTTGACCGCGGCGAGCGCGGCGAACTGGTGCTCGACGTTCTCCAGCACGCGGTTGAGGGGGAAGCACTCGGGCCGTACCTCGACCACGCCGGCATCCAGGCGTGACAGGTCGAGGATGGCGTTGAGCAGGCCCTCCATGGCGTTGGCCGAGGACTGGATGTGTTCCGCGAGGCGCTTCGCCTCGCCTTCCGGCACGCGTTCCTGCAGGGCCTCGACCAGTAGCGACAGGGCGTGCAGCGGCTGGCGCAGGTCGTGGCTGGCGGCGGCCAGGAAGCGGCTCTTCGCCAGGGTGGCGGATTCGGCTGCCTGCTTCTGTCCGCGCAGTTCCGCGGTCGCCTCCTCGATGCGCTGCTCCAGCACGCGCTGGTTCTCCTCCAGCGCCGAGGCCATGCGGTTCACGCCGTGCTGCAGCTCGCCGATCTCGCCATGCGCGTTCTCGTCGACGCGTTTGCTCAGGTCGCCCTGCGAGATCCGTCCCACCGCCTGGGTGATGTCGTGCAGGGGCTTGCTGACGCCGCCGGACAGGCGCCAGGCGAGGATCAGCGCCAGCGAGATGCTGAGGATCGCCATGCCGGTGGCCGCCAGTCCCACCTGCGAACGCGCCAGCTCCACCGGCGCGCGGCTCAGCGAGACCATCACGTAGGCGGGTGGCGGCGAGGCGGGGGCGCTGATCTCCAGGTAGGGGTCCGCCTCCGTCGGGCCGGGCAGGCGCACCGCGTGGCTGAACACGTAGTGGGTGCCCTGGCGCAGGCGCTGCGGCGGCGCTCGCCCGTTGAGCGCGGGCAGCGTGCCGGAGTTGCCGCTGATCAGGAGCCAGTTGCTTCCGTCGGTGATCGCCACCGATTCGGCGCCAAGGCTGCTGCGCTCCAGGTCGAGCAGGCGCTTCACGTAGGGCAGGTTGCCGGTGAACAGGTCGAAGGCGATGCCTTCCGCCATGCGCCGCGCCGACTCGTGGCCCTGGGTCTCCAGGGACTGCTCGGCCTGGCTGATGCTGCGATGCGCGAAGTAGGCGGCGAACAGGCCGACCGCGGCCAGCAGCGGCAGCAGCGCGACGATCAGGATGCGCAGGCGCAGGGAGAGGGTGGGGTAGGTGCCCGGGGGAGGGGTGGCCACGTCCTGGAAACCGGCGGAGGCGAGCGTCTCAGGTCTTGTGCAGCCCCATCTTCTGGGCCACCAGCACCGCCTCGGTGCGGTTGTTGACCTTGAGGATGCGGAACACGGCGGCCAGGTGGATCTTCACGGTGCCCTCGGTGACGTCGAGGACCTCGGCGATCTGCTTGTTGCTGAGACCCTTCGCCAGCTCGCGCAGCACGTCGATCTGGCGCGCCGTGAGCGGGCTGTTGCGGATTCCCTCGGGCAGGGGCTTGGGCACGCCGGTCGGGTCGAGCAGGCTGGGCGGGATGTAGATGCCGCCGGACAGGACCTGGCGCAGCGCTGAAAGGATGGCCTCGCTGTGCGAGGCCTTGGAGATGTAGCCCAGCGCCCCGTAAGCGAGGAGCTTCTGGATGTCCTGGGTCTGCTCGGAGGCGGAGAGGACCACCACGGGGGTGTCGGGAAAGGTGGAACGAAAGCGGCTGACCCCCTCCAGGCCATCCATGCCGGGCATGTAGAGGTCGAGCAGGGCGAGGTCGACCTCACCCGCCCGGTGCATGGTGGCGAATGCCGACGGATAGTCGGTCGCCTCCAGCAGTTCCACGTCGTCGTCCGGTTTCTCCAGGACCGGCTTCACCCCTTCCCGGAACAGGGGGTGGTCGTCCGCCAGCAGAATGCGCATGAGTTCCTCCTTGTTTGGCTTATCAGTACCGCATGGTCGACATAACTAATGACATATTTGCAAGGCCTGGGCAGGCCATTAGTATGCGCCCCATGGCTTGCGGGTACTGGGGCCAGGACGGTTCAGGGAGGGGAGACAACACTAATCTCTAAAGTCCGTCATTCACGCCGGGTCCAACCCGGCTTCTTTTTTTCCGTCGCCTATCGTTCCAGCCCCAGGCGCTGCCAGATCGTGCTGGTCAGGCCGGCCTGGTTGAGGGTGTAGAAGTGCAGGCCGGGCGCGCCGCCCTCGAGCAGGCGCTCGCACATGCCGGTCACCACGTCGAGGCCGAAGGCCCGAATAGAGGCGGTGTCGTCCAGGTAGCTCTCCATCTTCCGTGCCATCCAGCGCGGGATCTCCGCGCCGCACATGGCCGAGAAGCGCGCCAGCTGGCTGTAGTTGGAGATCGGCATGATGCCCGGCACGATCGGCAGTTTCACGCCCAGCTCGGCGCAGTCATCGACGAAATTGAAATAGGCGTCGGCGTTGAAGAAATACTGCGTGATCGCCGCGTTCGCCCCCGCGTCGCACTTGCGCTTGAAGTTGAGCAGGTCCTCGCGGTAGCTGCGCGCCTGCGGGTGCACCTCGGGGTAGGCGGCCACCTCGATGTCGAACCAGTCGCCCGTCTCCGCGCGGATGAAGGCGACCAGCTCGTTGGCGTAACGGAATTCCCCCGGGTCGGCCATGCCCGAGGGCAGGTCGCCGCGCAGGGCGACGATGTGGCGGATGCCGCTGGTCTTGTAGATTTGCAGGATGTTGCGGATGTTTTCCCGCGTCGAGCCGACGCAGGACAGGTGGGGCGCGGCCGCCAGCCCCTCTCCCTGGATCTCCAGCACCGTCTCCAGGGTGCGCTCCTGCGTCGAGCCGCCCGCGCCGAAGGTCACGGAGAAAAACTTGGGCTTGAGCTGCGCGAGCTGGCGCCGCGCCTCGCGCAGCTTGGCGACGCCCTCGTCGGTCTTGGGCGGGAAGAACTCGATGCTGTAGGTACGGGTGGTCATGCTCGACAGGGCCTGGGGGCGTAATGGATCGCGGGATTCTAACCCAGGGCCACGCCCAGGGCCCTGCCGATGCCCCAGGTGGCGGCGCCGGCGGCGGCGCCTATCAGCAACATGCGCAGACCCCCGAGCAGGGCGTGGCGGCCGGTGAACAGGCTGATCGCCGCGCCAACGCCGAACAGGGCGATCGCGGTCGTCGCCAGCACGCCGAGCAGGGCCGAGGCGCCCGATAGGATGAGGTAGGGCAGCACCGGCAGCCCGGCGCCGATGGCGAAGGCGAGGAAGGAGCTGATCGCCGCCCCCCATGGCGCGCCGAGCTCGTCCGGGTTCAGCCCCAGCTCCTCGCGCGCCAGGGTATCGAGGGCGCGGTCAGGGTCCCGCAGCAGGGCATCGGCCATCTGCCGCGCCTGATCGGGGGCGATGCCCTTGGCGGCATAGATCAGCGCCAGTTCCGCCGCCTCTTCCTGTGGGTACTGTTCCAGTTCCTCGCGCTCAAGGGTCATCTGGTATTCATGGAACTCGCGCTGCGAACGCACCGAGACGTATTCGCCCGCGGCCATGGAGAAGGCCCCGGCGAGCAGGCCGGCGACACCGGAGAGCAGGATGATGTCGCTGGCGGCGCCGGCACCGGCGACGCCGAGGATCAGGCTGCTGTTGGAGACCAGCCCATCATTGACCCCGAACACCGCGGCGCGCAGATTGCCGGAGCCGCCGGCCTGGCGGCGGTCGGCGTCGATCTGGTCGAGGCGCGTGGGGATGCCCTGCTGCGGGGGCGTGTGGTAGAGGCTCATGCCGCGCACCTTCATGGCGGCCAGCACGCCCTTGAGCGCGCGTACGCCGAGGCGCGGGATCAGCCAGCCGATCAGGCGCGTGCGCGGGTCCGGGGCATAGGCGTCGGGGACGCTGCCGCCCGCCTGGGCGATCTGTTCCGCCCAGATGCCCGCCTGCCTCTCGGCCACCTGCGCCAGCTCCAGGAACAGCACCTGGCGCGGCGTGCCGCACTCGGCGTCGGAGACGACGCGGTACAGCCAGGCGGAGCGCTTTTCCTCGGTCCAGTTTTCCAGCAGGTTCATGTCGTGTGCTCAGGCGGAAAGGCCGCCGGCCAGGCGACGGTATTGCACGGCCTCGGCCATGTGCGCGGCGCGGATCAGCGGCGCGGCGTCGAGGTCGGCGATGCTGCGCGCGACGCGCAGGATTCGGTGGTAGCCGCGCGCCGAGAGGTTGAGGCGGGCGATGGCCTGCCTGATCAGGCCAAGTGCCGCCTCGTCGGGCGCGCAATGGCGCTCGATCTCCTTGCCCGCGAGGTGCGCGTTGGGCTTGCCCTGGCGCGCGATCTGCCGTGCCCGCGCGGCGCACACGCGCTTGCGCACCGTGGCGGATTCCTCGCCGGCGCCCACCTGGGTCAGTTCGGCCTCGGGCAGGGCAGGCACCTCGACGTGCAGGTCGATGCGGTCGAGCAGGGGGCCGGACAGGCGGCCGCGGTAGCGCGCCACCTGGTCGGGCGAGCAGCGGCAGCGTCCGGAAGGGTGGCCGAGGAAGCCGCAGGGGCAGGGGTTCATCGCCGCCACCAGCTGGAAGCGCGCCGGGAAGTCGGCCTGCCGCGCCGCGCGCGAGATGGTGATGTGGCCGTTCTCCAGGGGCTCGCGCAGCACCTCCAGGGCCTTGCGGTCGAACTCCGGCAGCTCGTCGAGGAACAGTACGCCGTGCGTGGCCTGGCTCACCTCGCCGGGGCGCGGCGGGTTGCCGCCGCCCACCAGGGCCACGCCGGAGGCGGTGTGGTGCGGCGCGCGGTAGGGGCGCTGGCCCCAGGCATCGGGGCGGAAGGCGCCGCCCAGGGAGAGCACGGCGGCGGACTGCAGGGCCTCGTCGTCGCTCATCGGCGGCAGGATGCCCGGCAGGCGCGCCGCCAGCATGGACTTGCCGCTGCCGGGCGGGCCGCTCATGAGCAGGGAGTGGCCGCCGGCGGCAGCGACCTCGAGGGCGCGCCGCGCGGCCTGCTGGCCCTTGACGTCGGCGAGATCGGGGTAGGGGGGCGCGTCGCCTGTTTCACGTGGAACAACGCGCGCCAGGCTGGCGCGCTGCATCAGGTGTGCGCACACCTCGAGCAGGCTGGCGGCGCCGTAGACCTCGGCGTCGCGCAGCTGCGCCGCCTCCTCGGCGCTGGCCGCCGGCAGGATGAAGGCGCGCCCGTCGCGCGCGGCGGAGAGCATCATGGCAAGGGCGCCGCGGATCGGCCGCAGCGCGCCGGTGAGGGCCAGCTCGCCGGCGAACTCATAGCCTTCCAGGGCCTTGCCGGGGATCTGTCCGGAGGCGGCGAGCAGGCCGAGGGCGATCGGCAGGTCGAAGCGGCCGGACTCCTTGGGCAGGTCGGCGGGGGCGAGGTTGACGGTGATGCGGCGCTGCGGGAACTCGAAGCCGGACTGCAGCAGGGCGGCGCGTACCCGGTCGCGCGCCTCCTTCACCTCCGCCTCCGGCAGGCCGACCAGGGTGAAGGCCGGCAGGCCGTTGGCGAGGTGCGCCTCCACCAGAACCTCTGGCGCCTCCATGCCGGCGAGGGCGCGGCTGCGCACCACGGCCAGGCTCATCTCACCGCCCCTTGCGCCTGCCGCGCAGGCCCTGGCGGCCCACCCAGTCGCGCGCGAACTGCTGCGCCACGCGGCCGGAGCGGCCGCCGCGCTGCATCGCCCATTGCAGGGCCTCCAGGCGCATCGCCTCGCCGGGCGTGCCGCCGAGGGCCGCCACCCAGCCGGCGACGATCGCCAGGTAGTCGTCCTGGTTGAACGGCCAGAAGGTGAGGGTGAGGCCGAAGCGGTCGGACAGGCTGACCTTCTCCTCGATGCCCTCGCCGGGCCGTACCTCGCCGTGCTCGTCGTGGCCTGAGGCGAGATTCTCGTGCATGAACTCGGGCATGAGGTGGCGGCGGTTGGAGGTGGCGGCGATCAGCACGTTCTCGGGCAGTCCCGCGACCGAGCCGTCGAGCGCAGCCTTGAGCGGCTTGTAGGCGGCATCGCCGGGTTCGAAGGAGAGGTCGTCGGCGAACAGGATGAAGCGCCAGGGCAGGCCGGCGAGGCGCTCGCTGATCTCCGGCAGGTCGATCAGGTCGTCGCGGTCCACCTCGATGAGGCGCAGCTTCTGCTTTGCATAGCGCGGCAGCAGGGCCTTGACCAGGGAGGACTTGCCGCAACCCCGGCTGCCCGCGAGCAGCACGTTGTTGGCCGGCAGGCCCTTGAGGAACTGGCGCGTGTTGCGATCCAGCGCCGCCTTCTGCTCGTCGATGCCGCTGAGCGCGTCCCAGGGCGGGCAGTTGAGGTGGGCGACCGGCGCCAGGCGGCCCTGGCCCATGTGCCGGCGCCAGCGGCAGGCCAGGGTGTGGCGCCAGTCGATGACCGGCGGCGCGGGCGGCAGCCAGGCCTCCAGGCGGCCGAGCAGCTCGTTGCCGCGCGCCACCAGCAGGGCCAGCTCGGGCGAGACCTGGTAGATGGGCCGGCCGTCCTCCCCGGCAAGGAATTCTTCTTCGTTCATCGCTTGTTCAACTGCGGTATTCGGCGTTGATCTTCACATAGTCGTAGGAGAAGTCACAGGTCCACACGGTGGCGGCGGCACTGCCGCGGTCGAGGGCGACGCGCACGCGGATCTCCGGCGCCTTCATCACCGCCGCGCCCTGTTCCTCGCGATAGGCGGCGGCGCGGCCGCCGTTTTCCGTGACCAGCACGTCGCCCAGCCACAGCTTGACGCGGTCGACGTCCAGGTCGGCGATGCCGGCATAGCCGACGGCGGCGAGGATGCGGCCGAGGTTGGGGTCGGAGGCGAAGAAGGCCGTCTTCACCAGGGGCGAGCGGGCGATGGCGTAGGCCACCTGCCTGCATTCCGCCTCGTCACGGCCGCCTTCCACGGCGATCTCCATGAATTTGGTGGCGCCCTCGCCGTCGCGCACGATGGCCTGGGCGAGCTGGATCATCAGGTCCGTCACCGCGTCGCGCAGGGCGGGGAAGCGCGGGTCGCCGTCGTCCATGAGCACGGGGGCTTCGGTAGCGCCGGTGGCGATGAGGATGCAGGAATCGTTGGTGGAGGTGTCGCCGTCCACCGTGATGCAGTTGAAGGATTTGTTCACCGCGTAACGCAGGATCGCCTCCAGTGCCTCGCACGACACGGGCGCGTCGGTGGCGAGGAAGGACAGCATGGTGGCCATGTTGGGGTGGATCATGCCGGAGCCCTTGGCGATTCCGGTGAGGGTGAACTCCCGATCACCCAGGCGGAACCTGCGCGAGGCGGCCTTGGCGACGATGTCGGTGGTCATGATGGCCTGCGCGGCATCCGCCCAGTTGTCGGCTTTGAGGTCGGCGACGGCGGCGGGCAGGGCGGCGACGATCTTGTCCACCGGCAGCGGTTCGAGGATCACGCCGGTGGAGAAGGGCAGCACCTGTTCCGGCTTCAGCCCCATGCACTCGGCCACCGCGGCGCAGGTGTCGCGCGCGTCGCGCAGGCCCTGCTCGCCGGTGCCGGCATTGGCATTGCCGGTATTGACCACCAGGGCGCGGATGCCGCCGTCGCCGTGCAGGTGTTCCCGGCATACCGTCACCGGCGCGGCGCAGAAGCGGTTCTGCGTGAACACGCCGACTACCTCGGCGTCGTGGGCGATGGACATCACCAGCAGGTCCTTGCGGCCGGGCTTCTTGATGCCGGCGCTGGCGATGCCGAGGTGGACGCCGGGAACGGGGAGGAGGGTGGCGGGGTCGGGGTTGGTCAGGTTGACGGGCATGGCGCGCGGTTTCGGGTTGGCAACCACGCCATTGTAGGGCTCAAGCCACTGGGAAGGTCACCCGCACGGCATTGCCGTTGCCGAGGTACTCCAGGCTGTCGAAGGAGAGCTGCCGCGCCAGGGCAATGCCGCGCCCGTGTAGGTCGAAGGCCCGGCTCGGGCGCAGTTCGAGGTATTCCTGCCAGTCGAAGCCGCCGCCCTCGTCCCGGATGGTGAGGGTGGCCAGGCCGTCCGCGAACACGCAGCTGACCGTGACCCGGCGGCCCGCGTAGGCGGGGTCGGCGAGGCGCCGCGTCACTTCGTCTTCCCAGCGCCCCTCGCCGAGGAGCGCGCTCTTCGCGGCGTAGTCGATGCCGAGATTGCCGTGCTCGACGGCGTTGATCATCAGCTCGGTGAGGCCGATCACCACGCTGTCGGGCGCGGCGGCGCGGCTGGCGAGCTCCGCCGCCAGACCGCGCGCCTCGCCGAGGTCGCGGAAGGCGAAGCGGGCCTCGCGCAGCAGGTGCAGGACGCGCTGCGTGCGCGCCAGGGCGCCGCGCATCCTGCGCTGGTTATGGCTGTCCGCGAGGGCGGTGGCGACCACCGCCTCCAGGGCCTCGCGCGGGAAGGGCTTGGCCAGATAGTAGTAGGCGCCCAGGCGCAGGCCCTCGCTCACCTCCTGCGGGGCGGTGGCGGCGGTCTGCAGGATCACCGGGATGGCGGCCAGGCGCGGGTCGGCCTTGATGCGCCTGAGCAGTTCGATGCCGTCCAGGCGCGGCATCATGCGGTCCAGCAGCACGGCGTCGTAATCGGCGGGCCAGGCGTCGAGCATGTCCCAGGCCTCCTGGCCGTCCGCCGCGTATTCGAGCGTGTAGTCCTTGTCACGCAGGAATTCGCCGATGATGTCGCGGTTGTATTCCTCGTCGTCCACCACCAGCAGGGTGGCGGGCCTGTCGCGGGGCGGGATATCGTGGTTTTCCATGAGGGGTTTATCGGCAGATGCTGCCCCGACTTGAGCCGCTCACAGCCAGGCGACCCGCGCATCCGCGAACACCAGCGCCGCGCGCACCGGCTTGCCCGGATACAGGGCCGCGGCGGCGCGGCGGTAGCCCTCGATCTGCGCGAGGTGCGGCAGGGCGCGAAGCTTCAGGTCGGGTTCGTCGAGGCCGCCGCTCTTGTAGTCCAGCACCCACACCTCGTCGGCGAACTCCACCAGCCGGTCCATGCGCGCGCTGCGTCCCTCGGCGTCGAGGAATTCCAGCTCGTTGTGGGCGCGCAGATGGCGCGCCGGGTCGAAGGCCGGCGCCAGCTCGGGGATCGCCAGGATGCGCCCCGCCTGCGCCGCCACCGCCTCGGCGGTCGCCGCGTCGAGGCCGAGAAGTGCCCTGGTCTCCGCCTCGCCGCGGCCCTGGGTGCGGTGCTCCAGCCAGGCATGCAGCCGGATGCCGAAGGTGGCCTCGGCGCGCTCGGCGGCGCGGCGCGTGCCAATGCCTTCGGGGAGAGGCGGCGGCGTCTCCGCCGCCGCCGCCGCCTTCTCTGGCACCGTGTCCTGGGGCAGCCAGGCCATCCGCGGCAATGCCTCGATCTCCGTCCGCGCCCGTTCCAGCGCCACCTCCAGCTCGCCCAGCCAGCCGACCGCCGTTTCGCCCTCGCGCACGCCGGAGACCAACAGGGCCTGACGCGCGCGGGTCATGGCGACATAGAGCAGGTTGAGGCGCTCCACCTCGGCCTGCCGCCTTTCCTGCTCGATCAGGACGTCGCGCCCGGGGCCGCGCCACTCCAGGGGGCCGTGCAGCGAGAAGTGCGTGGGCCGGTCCGACTCGGGGGGCCAGTCCATGAGCACACCGTAGGGGTCGTCGCGCCCGGCGCCGGCATCCGTCTTGATGAGGAACACCACGGGGGACTCCAGGCCCTTGGCGCTGTGCACGGTGAGCATGCGCACGCGCTCGCCGCCCGCCGCCGGCGCCTCGTCCGGACCGTCCTGGCCGGCCTTGTCGCGCAGGCGGCGCAGCTCGTCGAGGAAGCGCGGCAGGCTGGGGTAGCGCCCGCCGGAGAGGGTCAGCGAGAGGCCGAGCAGGGCCTCCAGGTTGGCCAGCACGGTGGCCTGCATGCGTTCCGGCACCGCGCTTGCGTAGTGTGTGCTCACATCCGCCTGGTGGTAGATCTGGTCGAGCAGGTCGTGCACCGGGATGCTGCCCGCCAGGGTGCGCCAGGCGGCCAGGAGGGCGGCGGCGCGGCTGACGCTGGCGGGTGCGTCGGCGTGCGCGGCCCAGGTCATGAGCCGTTCCCACCAGGAGTTCTCGGTGGCATTGGCGAGGTGCTGCAGGTCCGGATTCGAGAGGCCGAACAGCGGCGACCTGAGGGCGTGCGCCAGGGCCAGGTCGTCGCGCGGGTCGACCAGGCAGGTGAGCAGGGCAGTGAGGTCGCGCGCCTCCAGGGTGTTCAGCAGTTCGCCGCGCCGGTCGGTGACGAAGGGCACGCCGGCCTCCAGGAAAGCGGCCTCGAACACGTCGATCTCCGCGCGCTTGGCGTACAGCACGGTGATGTCGCCGTAGCGCGCGGGTCGTGGCGGGCTGCCGGCGATCTCCAGGCGGCCGACGATCTCCTGGATGCGCCGGGCCACCCAGGCCGCCTCGGCGGCGCGGCGCGGCGGCGTGCTGGGCGGCGGCGTGGTCAGGGGGGGGCGGAACGCGATCGGCGCCGGCGCTTCGGCGTCCGCCGGCGCCAGGGCGGCCAGCTCGCACCAGGCGGGCAGGGCCTGCTGGTGCGCGGTGTGCGGGGCGAAGGCGGGGTAGTCGGGGCGGCCGGCGAACACGGCGTTGACCCAGGCCACCACGCCTGGCGCGCAGCGGCGGGTCTCGTTCTGCGGCAGCCAGTGCGCGCCGTAGCGCGTCGTCAGCCACTCGCCGGCGGCGCGGAACAGGCGCGGCTCGGCGCGGCGGAAGCGGTAGATCGACTGCTTGGGGTCGCCCACCAGGAACACCGTGGGGCGCTCGCCGTCCGCGCCGTAGGCCTCCAGCCAGGCGCGCAGGATGCGCCACTGCAGGGGGTTGGTGTCCTGGAACTCGTCCAGCAGCAGGTGCTTCCAGCGCGCATCCAGCTTCATCAGCACGGCGGCGGCACATGCGTCGTCGTCGAGCAGGCGCGCCACCTCCAGCTCCGCGTCGGTGAAATCCAGCCCGCCCTGTTCCGACTTCAGCCTCTGGTAGGTCTCCAGATAGGCCAGCCCGGCGACCAGGCCCAGGCGGTTGAGGCGCAGTGCGCGCTGCTCGGCCAGGCGGCCGAGGGTCTCGGCGACCGCCTCGGCGAGCTGGTAGTGGGTGCTCACATAGGCATCGGCCCTTGCCGGGCCGAGGCGCTTCGGATCCTGCATGGCACCGGTAACCTTGAGGGCACGCGGCGTGCCCGCCTCGGTGAGCAGGCAGGCACGCAGGGCCTCGAACGCCGCCTCCGGTTGCGTATCCCAGGCGCTGAGCGCGGCCTCGAAGTGCGCGGCGCGCTTCGCCTCGGTCTTCAGCTTGGCGGCCTCCAGGCCCAGGCTTGCGCCGTAGTCCAGGCAGCGTTCGCGCAGCCCGGGCAGGGCGAAGAAGTCCGCCAGGGGCGAGGCCTGTTCGCCGATGCCGAGGCGGCGTTCCAGTTCATCGCAGGCGTATTGCACCGGCTCGGGTGTGTCGCCATGGTAGGCCCACCACTCAGCGCGCCGCTCCAGCAGGCCGTCGAGCAGCGCGCGCAGGCTGGAAAGCGAAAAATGTCCCGCCAGCTCCGCGAAGGCGGCCTCCTCGGGCGCGCCGCGGCGCTCGCCGAGGGACTCGGTGAAATCGAACCAGGCCTCCTCACGCAACAGGGCCGGGTGCTCCACCAGCTCGCCCCCCAGGCGCTGCGACAGCGGCGCGTGGTCCAGCAGGTGGAAGAACCAGCCGTGGAAGGTGGTGATGAGCGGCCCGGGGCGGTCCAGCAGCACCGCCTCCAGCAGGCTGCGTGCGCGCGGCAGGGCGGCGTGGGCCTCGGTCTCGCTCAGTCCGCGCTGCACGAGGAAGTCGAGCGCCTGCGCCTCGGGCAGCAGGGCGAGGTCGCGCAGCCACTCATCCAGGCGCGTGCGCATCTCCTCCGCCGCCTTGCGCGTGAAGGTGATCGCCAGCAGCTCGGACGGCCGCGCCCCCGCGAGCAGCAATCGCAACATGCGCGACACCAGCAGCCAGGTCTTGCCGCTGCCGGCGCAGGCCTCGACGACGACGCTGCGCGCCGGGTCGAGGGCGGGGAGGAGGGGATTGGCGGGGGGCACGGGACCCGGCTGCAGCCGGTATGGTCAGGCAGGCCGCGGCGGCGCCGGGAAGTCCGCGAACACATCCGCGACCCGCCGCACGCGCCACAGGTAGTAGAGCGCGAGCAGGTCCAGGCCCATGTTCACCACCACCAGCCGGTCCGCGTCGAGCAGCACGAAGGTGTTCCAGATCGCCATGCCGCGTTGTGAGAACAGCAGCGTGAAATGAGCCAGCAGGGAGAGGCTCAGCAACCACCTGCCCCAACGCCAGACCTGGCGCCAGGTGGCACCGGCCTGCGGCAGCCGCTTCGCCCAGGCGAACAGGACCAGCGCGGCGGGCAGGCCGCAGAGCAGCGAGAGCGGGGATTCGAAGTGCTGCAGATAGGTGTACATGCCCTGCATCTTCGGGCTGGGGTTGTAGGCCAGCAGGATGAGCAGGAGGGGGAGGGCGCAGTAGAGCATGACCAGAATGAGCAGCGGGGGCGGCTTCAATGCCAGGTTGCGGTCGTAGGCGTCGGGCGGATACTCCAGCATCATGTCGCTTCAGAGGTGGTCTTGCGGTCGTGGAAGCGGATATCCTGCCACAGGATCTATCAGGCAATTCAAATAAGACAGGAGAGCACAAAGGTGATCGTGCATTGGCTCGTGGATGGCGTACACAAGGATGCGTCAGGAGAATATCAGGCCGGTCTTGCCACCAACCGGTACCGGGCCATCCTCCCCGCCAAGGGCTTGCGCGACTTGGGCCACCAAGTTGAGTTGGTCGACATGAAGGGGTGGGATGTCGGCGCTTACACCGCCGCCAACCGGCCGGATGTCCTGGTTGTTGGCAAGCTACTCCCGAGCCAACACAGCCAGCAACTCAGCGGGCGCATCATCGATGGCGTCGCCGCCGCGCAACGGGCAGGTATAAAGGTCATTGCCGACGTCAATGACGATCACTTCCAGAACCCGCAGCTTGGCGCGTATTGGACCGAGCTTGTGCGGCGGGTCGATGGGATCGTGGCAGGATCGCAAGCGATGGCGGAAACCGTGTCCGGGTATACAAGCCGGCCGGTCCATGTCGTGGGAGATCCCGTGGCGGCGCCTTTGGGCGAACCCAAGGCGTTTCTCAGAGCCACAGGCTGGCAAGGCGGTCTGCAAAGGATGTTGGAAGCCATGGGCAGCGCACCTCAACGCTTGCGCCTGGCCTGGTATGGCAACCCGGTGAACTGGCCCAGCATGGCTTCATGGATCCCGGCGCTGGCGAAACTGGCGGAAAGGCAACCCTGGTATCTGCAGGTGATCAGCCGCCCTGGAACGGGGATCGAGACCTTCGTCTCCGGCTTCAATGCGGCACGCAATGGCGCGGCGCTCATGGAGTTCGTGACTTGGGCGGAGGAGACCGTGTGGGAACAGGTCCAAGATGCGCACATCGTCCTGATTCCATCGGACCTTGAAGATGCCGGCAAACGCGTCAAATCCGCCAACAGGTTGGTCGACGCCCTCAACTGTGGCTGTTTCGTGATCGCCTCGCCGGTGCCGGCATATGAAGCGTATTCCGACTGTGCATGGTTGGGAGAGGATCCTTCCGCCGGCATCGAGTGGGCCATGACGCACCCGCAGGAAGTCAGCGAGATGATTGCGCGTGGACAGCAGCGTGTCGCAGGGGAGTGCTCGCTGGAGGCGGTGGCCGCCGCCTGGGGGCGGGCGTTCGAGCGTGTCGGTGCGCAGGCTACCCCATTGAGCGGCAGGGACCTTGTGCCTAGTGCTCGCGCGTCTGCTACAGACACGCCGATCAGGCTGAACCTTGGTTGCGGCGACAAGATCCTGCCCGGCTACATCAACGTCGATGTGGTTTCCAGCAGGGCGGGGAATAAACCCGATGTCATTTGCGATCTGCGCAACCTGGGCAGCTTTGCCGATGCCTGCGCGGATGAAATCCTCGCCGTGCACGTCATCGAACACTTCTGGCGCTGGGAGGTGGAGGACCTCCTGAAGGGCTGGATGCGTGTCTTGAAGCCGGGGGGGCGCTTGATCCTGGAGTGCCCCAATCTCGCCTCGGCTTGTCGGGCTTTGCTAAATAACCCTTCTGATGCGGCGGAACCGGATGTTCGCGGCCGCCATACCATGTGGGTGTTTTATGGTGATCCGGCTTGGAAGGACCCATTGATGTGTCACCGCTGGGGTTATACAGCTCACAGCCTTCGCAATCTTCTTGTGCGTCTTGGCTACGTGAATGTTCGACAAGAACCTGCACAATTCAAGATGCGAGAACCACGGGACATGCGAATTGTCGGGGAAAAATCTGGGCCTGCCATGTTGGAGGTCAAATCACCGATTCTTTCAAGTGAAGAAGCGGATGATCTGGCAGCGCTTGATAACGCTGCGCAGATACCAGAAATTAACAGCGCAACACTCACTGCTCAACAGATTTGGGACCTGTACAGCCGCTGGTTTTACGACACCATGATTTGGAAGAATATGTCCTGGCATGGTATCCAAACTCTTAAGGTGCCTGCTGATATGTGGAGCTATCAGGAAATTATTTTCGAGCGAAAAATCGAGCATGTCATCGAGACAGGCACTCGGTACGGAGGGTCCGCACTGTTTTTCGCCGAGACACTGGCAGCGAGAGCGGCAGTCGGTCCAGTAATCAGTATCGATATTGACGATACGGTGCGGCAAGTCCCGTCACATCCAGGCGTGTGTTTTTTAATCGGCGACAGTGCTTCACAAGAGATGGTTGACAGGGTCGTAGCGATGCTTCCTCCGGATCGGGGGCCTGTTTTCTTGATATTGGATTCTGATCACGCCCAAGAGCATGTGTATGCGGAGTTGTCCACATGGGTGCCTGCCTTAAAGGCGGGGGATTATTTAATTGTGGAAGATACTAATATAAACGGCCACCCCGTACGTCCTGAGCATGGCCCAGGCCCGTGGGAGGCGGTTATGGAATATAGGAAAAATCATCCGGGCTTGTTGGAGCCGGATGTGCAGCGTGCGCAAAAGTTTGGTTCGACTGCGGCGCCGGATGGCTTTTATATTCGAATTTAGTGGGGGTGGGTGTTGCTGCCGAAATTGGCTTGGGGGACTTGGTACGGGTTGTGTGAGTTAGATTTATAGAGGGGGTTTTTTATTGTTCGGGAGCGGCTTGCTGAGATAAACCACGAGCCCTTCCGTGGACATATTGACAAACTCTTCGCCGTAGCCTTTTTCTAATAGGTTCCACTTGAATGCGTGGCACAAACGAGTTTTTCGAAAAAAACCTAGCCCACGTTCATCTCGCATCGACTGCGCTTTAGTGTATACCCCTTCAAGAATTCGCGATAAGCGGTCCGCGGAAATCTTTGGCAAACCTTTTCCGTCGAGTGGCAATGGATACCGGCGTGCCAACTCTTGGGCCAGCTCATTGCCCATTTCGGCCGCATCGTTTCCGATGAAACGGGTGAGTAGTGTTTTCATGTGAAAAGCGAGCACAAGGTGCCGAAAATCGGCACCTTGTGCCAAATTACGTCAAACGCAGGAGCCGGGGGCGTATTTGGTCGGGGTCATGACGCAGCTCCACTGGGAGATCGTTTGACCGTTCCAGCTCGGCAACAGATTCACGCTGATAGCCGTGCCGATGTTGCCGGCATTGCCATCGATGTGAATCGTTCCGTCAGAGCCAACATCACCGCCAGCAACATACTGGGAAGAACCGATACGCGCGCTGGAGATATTCCCGGTAACGCCGCCGCGAGACTGGGCCTGTTCGGTCACTGAGGTCCGTGCGGAGGAGGCCGCTAGGATGAGTTCGGAGGCCCTGGCCTTGATCCGATAGTCTTGGTAAGCGGGAACGGCGATCGCGGCCAGGATGCCAATGATGGCCACAACGATCAGCAGCTCGATCAGGGTGAAGCCCTTTTGCAGTTGTTTCTTCATGTCTAACTCCTCTATGGTGAAGGCAATGTATTGCACCGAGTCATGGCGCAATGAATCCTAATAAGCAATAGCCATGCCTGTTGCTGGGTGTTCATTCGGTACCCATGGGGAACTGGAGTTCGAGAGATGCTGCGATTTTTCTGAGTACGTGTTCCCAGTCGCCAGCGGTCTGCTGTCGATACATGCTGACAGATGGGTACCAGCGCATGCGGTCCGAGTGCAGGCCATAGCGCCACTCAGGGATGAAGGGGGCCATCACCCAGCAGTTTCGTCCCAGGGCACCGGAATAATGCACGGTCGTATTGCAAACGGTGATAACCAAGTCGAGCGAGGAGATAAGGGCAGCGAACTCATCGAGGTCCAGAATGGCTTCAGGCCAATTGACAATTTCAATCCCCTGCGATGCGCTGAAGTCAGTGAGCTCCTCTTGGACAGGTCCATATTGAAGGTTGACGAATTGCACACGAGGGTTGGCCAGGAGCGTTCCCATTTGGTTCAGCTGCATGGAACGGATAGTGCGCCGTGTCTGCTGGAGGCCTCCTCGCCAGCTGATACCTATTTTGGGCTTGTCATTCAATCCAGCGAGGCGTTGTTTCCAATAAGTTACGCGGTCAAGGGAGGCAGTGAGATAGCCCTGGTGGTTTGGGAAGCTCGACTTTTCGAGCCGGAAGTGGCGCGGGAGGTCGCCGAGGGGGACATAATAGTCAGGGCTGAGTTCAGCGGGCAGCCAGTTGAAATCATGTTGACCACTGGGAAATACTTTGACTTGGGGGAAAGAACGGGCCAGCGTCTTTTCCACGCGCTGATGTGCTTCCAATATAACCTGAGCCGGGTTGAGGGCCAGTAGATCGGGAAGACAGGATGCGAACATTACCTGATCTCCCAGTCCCTGTTCGGCAAGGACCAGAATAGTCTTTCCGTACAACGGCTCGCCTTGCCACAAGGGGTAAGGCAGGAGGCGCACATGCTTAGCCTCGCCTAGCGCCCGAAAACGATAACCTTCCCACCCTTCAATATAATTTTCGTGCATCAGGTTCAACATGCCGCGGAACATGGTGAAGCTGGGGTTGAGCGGCTCGGAACGTTGAGCCTCTTCGATATGGCGCAAGGCGTCATCGAAATTTCCCTGATAGAGGTGGCACACGGCCCGCGAAGAAGCGAGAAAGGGGGCGTACTCGTTTTTCAGTTCCTCGACTCGCGCGCAGGTCGTCAAGGCCTCTTCATAACGACAAGCATTTACTAGGGAAAAGGCCAATTGAATCAGTGTATGAGGGGTTTCTTGGAGACGAACGGCTTTTTCGATTGGCTCAATGGCCTCTTCGTGGAGGTCACGGTCTCGCAAGACCTTACCAAGGCCGAGCAGGGCGGGAACATGATCAGGGTCGTGCGATAGGGCCAACTCGAACTTGCTTTGAGCTCCCTTGTATTGCCCCAGCATGTGGGCCACTTTGCCTGCCTGGGTTAAGAGGGCAACACTTTTTGGGGAGTGGGCGAGAGCAATGTGGAGGATGTCACGAGCGGCCTCCAAATTGAGAATTTTCAGGTAATGCTTGATGAGTGTTGTTGCTGTCGTCTCGTCTTCTGGGCTTTCGTCAAAAGCGGCCTCGAGCTTGTCGGTAATGGCGATATCCTGATCGTTGTGGTCCTCAGCCTTGCCGGTTTCCACTCCCTCGATCTCTGTTTTGATTGCATTGCTTTCGCTGTCGAAATGACTAGCGAAAGAATCGATACCAAAGAGTGTCCGCAGGTTTTCCTGGGCGGGGCCATAAGCGGGGTTGGCGGCGAGTGCGCGTTGAAAGTAATACAGGGCATCGTTAGGCTGTTGCATGGCATGCAGCGCAATGCCCAGGTTGTTGAGTGCTGGGACATTTTGGGGGTCGACTAAAACGGCTTGTCTTAACACGTCCCGGGCCTGCCCGTAGTCCTGTACCGCTATGCAACACAGTCCAAGCTGGGCTAGCACGCGAGCCTCGTCAGGTGCTTTGTTCCTGGCGAAGTGCGCCTGCATCAGAGCATCCTCGATGCGGTTGGCTTCGTAGTAAATCAAGGATAGGCCGTAATGAGCGGGGGCTAGTCCAGGTCTTAACCGCAATGCCTCCAAGAACATACGTTCGGCTTCTGAGTGGTGAAGAAGGTGGAACTCGACTTCCCCCATAAGGGCAATTACGTCGGGGTCCGGGGCCTCTCTGTCAACCAATGGGGCCAAAGCTGCTTTAGCTTGTTCCGGTTGTTTTTCCCGGAGCAAACGTAAAACCCGTGCCTGCGTCGTTTCGGTCGTGTCTTCCGGCGTTCTTGCGAACAACGCCTTGAGGGTTTGCAGAAGCATGTGGAGGTCTTTCTAGAGTGTCACGGGCGCAGATTTCTCAGGCCAGGCGCATGTGAGGCACCCATCGCAACCATGTCCGTAGCCTGCGGAAATCATCCGTGCTGAGAGTGTCCGCGGCAATCGCCAGACAGGTGTGCTGGCCGAGATGGGTAAAGTGCAGCACCGCCAGCCAAGGCAGAACCATGGGGGCAGAGGTCGTCGCTAGCGCAAGCCATTCAGAACCTGAGCGCATCTCTACCCTCCCATCCTTGTGGCAGCGCAGGGTAACAGGAGGGCGCGGTCGGCTGTAGAGCCAACAGCTGATCAAGAGGGCGAGGGTTCCGCCCTCCTGTACCCCCACAGGCAATTCCGCTTGCCACACGGCGACGATGGCCAGCGCATGCAGAGCGCCTACAGCCCCACGTAGCACGCGCGAATCACCAACCGTCACCACCAACGGCAGCGAAAACATCCCTCAGTACCGCAACCCAGCCCGTTCCAGCAGGGCACGCACGTATTGGGCGGGGATGGCGTAGGTGATGCCGGTGGGGTCCTTGAGGGCGTTTTCCTTTGCACCCTTCACGAACACGGCGTTGATCACGCCAATGACCTCGCCGCTCTCGCCGTCATACAGGGGGCTGCCGCTGTTGCCGGGGTGGGCGACGGCGTCGAGCTGGAACATGAGGAATGGGGACTCGGCGCGGCGGATCAGTTTGGGGGTGAGCGCCCTGGCCGTGCCGGGGGGGGCTGTAGACGGGGGCGATGGCGGCGAGGCCGGCGCGGTGGGTGGCGGGGTGGAGCCCGAGTGCGGCGCCGACGGGGTAGCCGGTGAAATAGTAGGTCTCGCCTTCCCTGACGGCCTTGGTTTGGGTCAGACGCAGGGCGGGGAGGGCGGGGCCGTCGAACTTGAGCAGGACCAGATCGTGTTCGCTGTCGCTGGCGACCGCTTCCAGCTTGCGCGTGCCGACGTCCATACCGTCGCGGGTGAATGCCGCCAGGTGCTCGCCCTTGTCGGTTTCGAGGAGGGCGGGGATGACGTGGGCATTGGTGATGAGGTGCCTGCCGTCGGCGACGACGAAGCCGGTACCCAGGAGCCTGCCGCGCGGAGTCGCGAAGGGGTGGAAGCTGCCCACTCCGACGATGGCGGGCTTGATGTCGGGCAGCAGCTCGACGATGCCGGCGCGGGCCGCGGGCAGATTCAATAAAACGCAGCAGGCGGCCGTTAACATCCGGGCGATGAATGGGCTGGGCATGTCGGATTCCCTTTTCGCACGAGTCTCCCCATCATGCCACGGGCCTTTCGTCGGTAGAATGCATCCGCTTTCCATTGCCTTGTCACATAGGGAGTTGTCATGACCACTGTAGCTGTCGTGGGCCTGGGTTATGTGGGCCTGCCCCTGGCCGTCGAGTTCGGCAAGAAGTACGAAACCATCGGCTACGACCTGTCGGAAGCCAAGATCGCCAATTACAAGAACTACTGCGATCCCACCGGCGAGGTCTCCACCGAGGACCTGAAGGCGGCGACGAGGCTCACGGTCAGCACCGACCCCTCCAGCATCGGCAAGGCGGACGTGATCATCGTCGCCGTGCCCACCCCGGTGGACGAGGCGCACATCCCCGATTTCTCCCCCCTGGTCGGCTCCAGCACCACGGTCGGCAAGCACATGAAGAAGGGCGCCATCGTGGTGTATGAATCCACGGTCTACCCGGGCGCCACCGAGGAGGTGTGCATCCCCCTGCTGGAGAAGCACTCCGGCATGAAGTGGATGCGGGACTTCCACGTCGGCTACTCGCCCGAGCGCGTCAACCCGGGCGACAAGGAGCGCACCATCACCCGCATCGTCAAGGTGGTGTCCGGCGATGACGCCGCCACGCTCAAGACCGTGGGCGACCTGTACGAATCCGTGATCGTCGCCGGCGTGCACCGCGCCAGCTCCATCAAGGTGGCCGAGGCCGCCAAGGTGATCGAGAACACCCAGCGCGACCTCAACATCGCCCTGATGAACGAACTCGCCCTGATCTTCGACCGCCTCGGCATCGACACCCTGGAGGTCCTGCAGGCCGCCGGCACGAAGTGGAACTTCCTGCCCTTCCGCCCCGGCCTGGTCGGCGGCCACTGCATCGGCGTCGACCCCTACTACCTCACGCACAAGGCCGAGATGCTGGGCTATCACCCGCAGGTGATCCTTGCCGGCCGCCGCATCAACGACGGCATGGCCGCCTGGGTGGCGCAGCAGACGGTGAAGGGCATGATCAACAATGGCAGCGCGGTGAAGGGCGCCAAGGTCATCGTCCTCGGCCTCACCTTCAAGGAGAACTGCCCGGACCTGCGCAACTCCAAGGTCGCCGACCTAGTGAAGGAACTGCAGTCCTTCGGCTGCGACGTCAGCGTGCACGACCCGATCGCCGAGAGCCACGAGGCCGAGCATGAATACGGCATCAGCCTCACCCCCTGGGACAAGCTGCCCGCGCAGGCCGATGCCATCGTCGCCGCCGTGTCGCACAAGGAATACCTGGCCATGCCCATCGGCGAGATCCTCGGCAGGCTGAAGAAGGGCGGCGTGTTCACCGACGTGAAGTCGGCCTACGACCCCGCCGCCGTGCGTGCCGCCGGCGCGACCCTGTGGCGTCTGTAATCTCCCCGCCCCGCCCGGCGGCGACGCCGGCGGGGCCGCTTCGCTAGGAATCTGCATGACCGCCTATTCAGACCTCCTCTCCCGCCTGCCCGCGCAACCCAAGACCTGGCTGATCACCGGCGTGGCCGGCTTCATCGGCTGCAACCTGCTGGAACGGCTGCTCACGCTGGACCAGCACGTGGTCGGCCTGGACAACTTCGCCACCGGCCACCGCCACAACCTGGAGCAGATCCGCGCGGCGGTGACGCCGGCGCAGTGGGCGCGCTTCAACTTCATCGAGGGCGACATCCGCAAGCTGGACGACTGCCGCAAGGCCTGCGCGGGCGTGGACTACGTCCTGCACCAGGCGGCGCTGGGTTCCGTGCCGCGCTCGCTGGAGGACCCGATCACCACCAACCAGTCCAACATCGACGGCTTCCTCAACATGCTGGTGGCGGCGCGCGACGCCCAGGTGGCGCGCTTCGTCTACGCCGCCTCCAGCTCCACCTACGGCGACCACCCCGGCCTGCCCAAGGTGGAGGACGTGATCGGCAAGCCGCTTTCGCCCTACGCCGTGACCAAGCTGGTGAACGAGCAGTACGCCGACGTGTTCGCGCGCGCCTATGGCTTCAAGACCATCGGCCTGCGCTACTTCAACATCTTCGGCGCGCACCAGGACCCGAACGGCGCCTACGCCGCGGTAGTGCCTAAGTGGACCGCGGCGATGATCCACAACGAACCGGTGTGGATCAACGGCGACGGCGAGACCAGCCGCGACTTCTGCTACATCGCCAACACCGTGCAGGCCAACCTGCTGGCCGCGACGGTGCAGGACGAGGCGGCGACCAACCAGGTCTACAACGTCGCGGTGGGCGACCGCACCACCCTGAATGACCTGTTCGAGGCGATCCGCTCCACCCTGGAGCCGCGCTTCCCCCACCTCAAGGGCTTCAAGCCCAGCTACCGCGACTTCCGCGCCGGCGACGTGCGCCACTCCCTGGCGGACATCTCCAAGGCCCGCACCCTGCTCGGCTACGTGCCCAGCCACCGCATCAAGGAAGGCCTGGTGGAGGCGATGGACTGGTACGTGAACGACCTCACCAAGTGAGGCGCCGCCGCCGGTCTTCCCGGGGGATCAGGGCGGCGCTGGCCGCCCTTTTCGCTGTTGCCTGCGGATTCGCGCCCGCCCACGCCCAGCTCCCCGAGCCCGTTGTGCAGGCCCTCCGTCAGGCGGGCATCCCCGACACCCATGTCGGCGTGCTGGTGCGCGAGCTGGACGGCACCACCCTGCTCGCGCACGGCGAGGAGCGTGCCCTCAACCCCGCCTCGGTGATGAAGCTCGTCACCACCCTCGCCGCCCTCGACACCCTGGGGCCGGCGCATACCTTCAAGACCCTGGTGTGGCTCGATGGTCCGCTCCGGGACGGCGTGCTCGAAGGCGACCTGGTGCTGCAAGGCGGCGGCGACCCGGGCATGACCCAGGAGCGCTTCTGGCTGCTGCTGCGCGAACTGCGCCAGCGCGGCATCCGCGAGATTCGCGGCGACGTCGTCCTCGACAACCGGCTGTATGCCATCGAGGCCGTCGATCCCGGCGCCTTCGACCAGGCGCCACTGCGCCCCTACAACGCCCAGCCCGCGCCGCTGCTGGTGAACTTCAACACCGGCAGCCTGCGCCTGTGCGCGCGCGACGGCCAGGTGACGGCGCGCCTCGACCCGCCCCTGCCGGCGCCGCGCCTGGACAACCGCCTGCAGGTCACGGATGCGCCCTGTGAAGGGCTGGGCGAGCAGTTCGGCATGCGCCTCGACGCGGATGCCCTGGTCCTCGAAGGGAGCTACCCGGCGGCCTGCGGCGAACGTGTCGCGCCGCTCAATCTGGCCTCCCCCGCCGCCAATGCCGCCGCCTGGTTCACGACGCTCTGGCGCGAGCTGGGCGGCGTGCATGCCGGCCGGGTGCGCGAAGGCGAGGCCGGGCCCGGCGCCGGCCTGCTCATGGCCTACGACTCGCCGCCGCTCGGCGAACTGGTGCGCGCGGTGAACAAACACAGCAACAACGTCATGGCGAAGATGTTGTTCCTCGACCTCGGCGTGGCGCGTTACGGCGCGCCGGCGAGCTGGGAGAAGGGCGAGCGCGCGCTGCGCGCCTGGCTGGCGGAGAAGGGCCTGCGCCTGCCCAAGCTGGTGCTCCAGAACGGTGCCGGCCTGTCACGCATCGAGCGGGTCTCCGCCGCCGATCTCGCCGAACTGCTGGCCTGGGCGGCGCGCCAGCCCGTCTATTACGAGTTCGCCGCCTCCCTGCCGGCGGTGGGCCTGGAGGGCACGCAAAAGGGGCGTTTCAGGAACAACGGCGAGGGCGGCGTCGACCCTGCCGGCCGCGCCTGGCTCAAGACCGGCAGCCTGAACGGGGCGCGTAACCTCGCAGGCTATGTCCTGGGGCCGGATGGGCGGCGGCGGGTGCTGGTGTTGCTGGTCAATCACCCCAGGGCCGTCGGGGTCGAACAGGCGCAGGCGGCCTTGTTGGCGTGGGCCCTCTCCTACACCAAAATGGTGCAGCCGGGGCCCGGATCAGCAGTAAATCAGCAATAACTTATGCACATTTTTGGGCTTGACATGCCCTATTTGTGCCGTTAGGCCACGCGCCCCCCGGGGTGATTGATAACCCATTGTTTTTATTGCACATTGTGTGTGCATATTTTTTACGCCGAGGCCTTAAACCCCGGTATTTCCAGGCTTTTTTACGGATCGGTGACGGCTTTTCCACACAGTTATCCACAGATTTCGTGGACAACCCGAAAACTCTCTTTGGGGCTCGCTGGTTTGTTCCCTCTCTTCGCAATTCACTTTAAGTTCGGCGGCCGGTTGTGGCGGGCGTGCAACGGTTGAGGTGGCGGTGATGCGTGACGTATCCGCCAATATTGCCCAGGTCGCCCTCGATGCCCCGCTGGACCGCCTGTTCGACTACCTGGCGCCGCAGGCGCGACCAGACGACATCGGCCGCCGCGTCACCGTGCCGTTTGGCAGGCAGCTGCTGGTCGGCGTCCTGCTCGGCCTCACGGACCGTAGCGACATGCCGGCGGAGAGCCTCAAGCCGCTGCAGGCCATCGACCGCGAGACGCCGCCCCTGCCGGCGGATCTCATCGAACTGGCGCGCTTCGCCGCCGGCTATTACCGCCACCCTCTCGGCGCGGTCCTGGCCTCCCTGTTGCCGCCCGCGCTGCGCCGCAGCCGGGGCGTGCATCGCGAGGCGGCGCCCGCCGCCCTGGCGCTGACCGACGCCGGACGCGAGGCCATGGCGGCCCTGGGCGCGCGCGCGCATGCGCAACGCGCGCTCGCGCAACGATTTCACGACGGTGCCGTGGCGCTGGCATCGTTGAGCGATGCGGAAAAGGCGCTGGCGCGCACCTGGCGCAGGCAGGGCTGGCTTGCCGAGGCGGCGCTCGCGAGCGACGCGGAGACGTGCGGCGAGACGCCCCCCGAACTGACGGCGGAGCAGTCGGCGGCGCTGCGGGCCATGGAGAGCGTGGACGGCTTCGCGCCCTGGCTGCTGCACGGCGTGACCGGCAGCGGCAAGAGCGAGGTCTACCTGCGCCGCGTCGCACAGGTCCTGGCAGCGGGCCGGCAGGCGCTGATCCTGGTGCCGGAGATCCACCTCACGCCGCAGCTCACCGAGCGCTTCGCGCGCCGCTTTCCCGGCCGGCGCCTGCTCGGCCTGCACAGCGGCCTGGCGGAGGGCGAGCGGCGCGCGGCCTGGCTCGCGGCCCTCGCGGGCAAGGCCGACATCGTCCTCGGCACCCGTCTCGCGGCGTTCGCACCGATGCCGCGCCTGGGCCTGATCGTGGTCGACGAGGAACACGACGGCGCATTCAAGCAGATGGAGGGCATGCGCTATTCCGCGCGCGACGTCGCGGTGTGGCGGGCGAAACAGCGCGACGTGCCGATCGTCCTCGGCTCCGCCACCCCGGCCCTGGAGAGCTGGCGCAACGCCAAGGAGGGCCGCTACCGCCTGCTCACCCTCGGGCAGCGCGCGCGCGCCAGCGCCGAACTGCCGGCGGTGCGCCTGGTCGACACGCGCACCGACCGGCCGCGCCAGGGGCTGACCCAGACCCTGCTGCGCGGTCTCGCGCAGCGCCTGGAGCAGGGCGAGCAGAGCCTGGTGTTCATCAACCGGCGCGGCTACGCGCCGACCCTGCTGTGCAACGACTGCGGCCACGTCTTCCCCTGCCCGCGCTGCTCCGCGCACCTGGTGCTGCACCGCGGCCGCGCCGGCAACCGCCTGATGTGCCACCACTGCGGCCTCATGGCGCGGCCGCCCGAGGCCTGCCCGGACTGCGGCAGCGTCGACCTGCGGCCGGCGGGGCAGGGCACGCAGCGGGTCGAGGAGGCCCTCGCGGAGCAGTTTCCAACGGCCCGCCTGCTGCGCATCGACCGCGACACGGCGGCGCGCAAGGGCGCCTTCGCGGACATGCGCGAGCGGGTGGCGGCGCGCGAGGTGGACATCCTGGTGGGCACGCAGATCGTCGCCAAGGGACACGACTTCCCGCACCTCACCCTGGTGGGCGTGATCGGCGCCGACCAGGCCCTGGTGTCGCCTGACTTCCGCGCCGGCGAGCGCCTGTTCGCCCAGCTCATGCAGGTGGCCGGGCGGGCGGGGCGCGCCGAGCACCCCGGCGAGGTGCTGATCCAGACCGCCTACCCGCGCCACCCGCTCTACCAGGCGGTGGTGGCGCACGACTACCCCGGCTACGCGAAACAGGCCCTGCGCGAACGCCGCGAGGCGGACTTTCCGCCCTACGCCAGCCAGGTGGTGCTGCGCGCCGAGGGCCGCGACGAGGCGGCCGTGCAGGCCTTTCTGCAGGCCGCGCAGGCGACGGGCATGGACCTGGGCGGCGGCGTCAGCCTGTTCGATCCGGTGCCGGCCCTGATGAGCCTGGTGGCCAACCGCCACCGCATGCAGCTGCTCGCCCAGGCGCCGGCGCGCGCGAGTCTGCAACGCTTCCTCGACGCCTGGCTGCCGGCCCTGCACGCGCTGCCGGCCAAGGGGGTGCGCTGGGGCCTGGATGTCGACCCGCTGGACGTGTGACCGCGCGGCTGTCACACGACGTTCATTGGCAGATGCATGGGGGGGCGCTTAGAGTAGGGGCTGGTTGACCGCCAGCAAGCGAGCGCCGATGCCCACAGACATGCACAACCCGATCGCCAGTAGCCTCGACCGCCACGGCGCGCGGCCGGATTCGCTGCTGCAGGTCCTGATCGACATCCAGGCCGCCCAGCACGCGATCACGCCGGCGGTCGCGCAACAGGTGGCGGACGCGCTCGGCCTGCCGCTGGCGCGGGTGATGGGGGTGGTGGGCTTCTACGCCTTTCTCTCCGATGTGCCGCAGGGCAAGTACCGCGTCCTCTTCTCCGACAACATCACCGACCGCATGCAGGGCAGCCAGGGGCTGCTCGCCGGCCTGTGCGAGAGGCTCTGGCTGGAGCGCGGCCACCTCTCCGAGGACGGCCTGGTCAGCGTCGACTCCACCTCCTGCACCGGCCTGTGCGACCAGGGTCCGGCCATGCTGGTGAACGGCCGCGCCATCCCCCGCCTCGACGCGGCGCGCATCGTCCGCGTCGCCGGGCTGATCCTCGCGCGTACGCCGCTCGATGCGTGGCCGGCGGAGCTGTTCGCCATCGAGGACAACATCCGCCGCCGCGACCGCCTGCTCGACCATGGACTCACGCCGGGCGAGGCGCTGCGCGCCAGCCTCGCGCGCGGCGCGGCGGCGACGCTCGAGGAGGTGCGGCGTTCCGGGCTGCGCGGGCGCGGCGGCGCGGGCTTCGCCACCGCCGTGAAGTGGCAGGCCTGCCGCGACGCGGAGGGCACGCCGCGCTACGTGGTGTGCAACGCCGACGAGGGTGAACCGGGCACCTTCAAGGACCGCGTGCTGCTCGCCACGCAGGCCGACCTGGTGTTCGAGGGCATGACGGTGTGCGCCCACGCGGTCGGCGCCCGCCAGGGCTTCCTCTACCTGCGCGGCGAATACCGCTTCCTGCTCGAACCCCTGCAAGCGGTGCTGGCGCGCCGCCGCGCCGCCGGCCTGCTGGGGCGCGGCATCCTCGGCGAGGCGGGCTTCGACTTCGACATCGCCATCCACCTCGGCGCCGGCGCCTACGTGTGCGGCGAGGAGTCGGCGCTGATCGAATCGCTGGAGGGCAAGCGCGGCATCCCGCGCAACCGCCCGCCCTTCCCGGTCACGCACGGCTATCTGCAGCGCCCCACCGTGGTGAACAACGTCGAGACCTTCTGCGCCGCGGCCCTGGCGGCGCGGCACGGCGGAGAGTGGTATGCGGCGGTCGGCACCGGCAAGTCCGCCGGCACCAAGCTGCTCTCGGTGGCGGGCGACTGCGCGCGCCCCGGCATCTACGAATACCCGTTCGGTGTCACGGTGGCCCAGGTGCTGGCTGACTGCGGCGCCGGGCGCACCCAGGCGGTGCAGATCAGCGGCCCCTCGGGCGTGTGCATCGGCGAGGCGGAGTTCGGCCGCCGCATTGCCTTCGAGGACCTCGCCAGCGCCGGCGCCTTCACGGTGTTCGACGCGAGCCGCGACATGTTCGAGGTGGCGCGCAACTACGCACACTTCTTCGCACACGAGAGTTGCGGCTTCTGCACCCCTTGCCGCGTCGGCACCGCGATGCTGAGGAACACCATGGACAAGATCGCCGCCGGCCACGGCACCTACCACGACCTGGCGGAGATCGAGCGGCTCGACCACGTGCTGCAGACCAGCGCGCACTGCGGCCTCGGCCACACCGCCTGCAACCCCACGCTGGACACGATCAAGCGCTTCCGCCCCGCCTACGAGCGCCGCCTCAAGGCCCTGGACTTCGAGCCCGCCTTCGACCTCGACGGCGCCCTCGCCAGGGCGCGCGCCATGACCGGACGCGACGACGCGGGCGCGCACCTGTCGCCGGAGAACGGTGTATGACCGAGACCTTCCTCCTCGACGGCGAGACTGTCCCGTTTGAACCCGGCCAGACAGTGGTACAGGCCGCGCTCGCCGCCGGGCGCTACATCCCGCACCTGTGCTACCACCCGGAGTTCAAGCCGCACGGCAGCTGCAAGGTGTGCACCTGCAAGGCGGATGGCCGCCCCGCCACCGGCTGCACCCAGCCGGCGCGCGCCGGCCTGGTGGTGGAGAGCGACACCGCAGAGCTCAAGGCCCTGCGCCAGACCCTGGTGCAGATGTTGTTCGCCGAGGGCAACCACTTCTGCCCCGCGTGCGAGAAGAGCGGCAACTGCACCCTGCAGGCCCTGGGCTACGACCTGGGGGTGACCACCGCGGGCTTCCGCCACTTCTTCCCGGACCGGCCGGTGGACGCCTCGCACCCGGACATCCTGCTCGACTTCAACCGCTGCATCCTGTGCGAGTTGTGCGTGCGCGCCTCCTGCGAGGTGGACGGCAAGTGCGTGTTCGCCCTGTCCGGGCGCGGGCTCGACAAGCACCTGATCGTCAACGCCGCCTCCGGCCGCCTGGTCGACACCGAGGTGGCGCTCACCGACAAGGCCCTGGACGTGTGCCCGGTGGGCGTGATCATCAGGAAGCGCGTCGGCTTCGCCGCGCCCATCGGCGAGCGCCGCTTCGACAAGAGCCCGATCAGCGCCCAGGCGGTCGCGGACGCGCCACGCCCGCCTGCGGGCGGCCAGCCCTGCCAGTCGTGCGAGGGGGAAGAATGAGTCGGAATCCGAAGAGCTCGGTATTTCAAGCCCCTCTCCCTCGAGGGGAGAGGGGTGGGGGAGAGGGTGGAGCGTTCATCCAGAATGACGTAACGGCTCACCCTCTCCCCTCGATGGGGAGGGAGAAACCCAAGGTGCGCGTCGCCACCACCTCGCTCGCCGGCTGCTTCGGCTGCCACATGTCCTTCCTCGATATCGACGAGCGTCTGTTCGCCCTGCTGGAGCGCGTGGAGTTCGACCGCACCCCGCTCACCGACATCAAGCACTGCGGCCCCTGCGACATCGGCCTGGTGGAGGGCGGCATCTGCAACGCGGAGAACGTCGCCGTGCTGCGCGAGTTCCGCCGCAACTGCAAGGTCCTGGTGGCGGTGGGCGCCTGCGCCGTGACGGGCGGCCTGCCGGCGCAGCGCAACCACCTCGACCTGGGCGCCTGCCTGTCCGAGGTCTACCTGACCGAACCGGGCATGGCGCACGGCCTGATCCCCAACGACCCGGAGCTGCCCCTGCCGCTGGACAAGGTGCACCCCCTGCACGAGGTGGTGCGGGTGGACTACTTCCTGCCCGGCTGCCCGCCCTCGGCGGACGCCATCTGGTCCTTCCTGCTCGACCTGGTGGAAGGACGCGAGCCGGTCCTCGGCCCCGGCCTCATCTCCTACGACTGACACCATGGCCCACGACCTGGAGACCGCGCAAAACCCCGAGGCCCTGAAGCGGGTGGTGATCGAGCCGCTGTCGCGCGTGGAGGGCCACGGCAAGGTGACCCTGCTGCTGGACGAGCACGACCGCGTGCAGCAGGCGCGCCTGCACATCGTCGAATTCCGCGGCTTCGAGAAGTTCATCCAGGGCCGGCCCTACTGGGAGGTGCCGGTGATGGTGCAGCGCCTGTGCGGCATCTGCCCGGTGTCGCACCACCTCGCGGCGGCCAAGGCGATGGACCAGGTGGTGGGCGCGCACAGGCTCACCCCCACGGCGGAGAAGCTGCGCCGCCTCATGCACTACGGGCAGATCCTGCAGTCGCATGCCCTGCACTTCTTCCACCTCGCCTCGCCCGACCTCTTGTTCGGCTTCGACTCCGACGTGGCGCGGCGCAACATCGTCGGCGTCGCCGCGGAATACCCCGAGGTGGCGCGCCAGGGCGTGCTGCTGCGCAAGTTTGGCCAGGAGGTGATCCGCGTCACCGCCGGCAAGCGCGTGCACGGCACCAGCGCGGTGCCGGGCGGCGTGAACAAGAACCTGAGCCGCGAGGAGCGCGACCATCTGCTGCAGGACGCCTATCAGGTGATCGCCTGGAGCCGCGACGCGGTGGCCCTGGCGCGGCGCCTGTTCGAGCAGAACCTGGTGCAGTACGAGCGCTTTGGCAGCTTCCCCGCGCACACCCTCGGCCTGGTGCGCGCCGACGGCGCCATGGACCTCTACCACGGCGGCCTGCGCGCCCGCGACCGGGACGGCCGCACCCTGTTCGACCACGTGGACACCGACCGCTACTGGGATCACATCCTCGAGGAGGTGAAGTCCTGGTCGTACATGAAATTTCCCTATTTCCGCGACATGGGGCCGGAAGATGGCTGGTACCGCGTCGGCCCGCTCACGCGCGTGACGCAATGCGACTTCATCCCCACGCCGCTGGCCGACCACGCGCGCCGCGAGTTCCTCGCCTACGACGAGGGCCGCGCCGCGGGCGCCACCCTGGCCACGCACTGGGCGCGCATGATCGAGATGCTGCACGCCGCCGAGACCATCAAGGACCTGCTGCACGACGACGACCTGCTGGGCGACGACCTCATGGTCCGGGGCGAGCGGCAGGCGCGCGGCGTCGGCGTACTGGAGGCGCCGCGCGGCACCCTCATCCACCATTACAGGGTCGACGAGAACGACCTGGTGGAACGCTGCAACCTCATCGTCTCCACCACCCACAACAACCAGGCGATGAACGAGGCGATCCGCCGCGTCGCCCACGAATACCTGGACGGCCGCCAGCTCACCGAGGGCCTGCTCAACCACATCGAGGTGGCGGTGCGCGCCTTCGACCCCTGCCTGTCCTGCGCCACCCACGCGCTGGGCAAGATGCCGCTCAAGGTCGAGCTGCTGGACGCGAGTGGGGCGGTGGTGGATGCGAGGCTAAGCGGTGGGGGGTGAGCGGGAGGTAACGGCCCCTCCCCCCCGGAGGGGGAGGGGTTGGGGAGAGGGGGAGGGTGCTTGCCTGGTCATCGGCATCGGCAACCCCAGCCGCGGCGACGACGCCCTTGGCCCCCTGTGCATCGAGCGCCTGGCCGCGCTGAATCTGCCGGGCGTGGAACTGCTCACCGACTTCCAGCTGCAGGTGGAATACGCCCTCGACCTCGCCGGGCGGCGCGAGGTGGTGTTCGTGGACGCCGCCGAGAGCGGCCCCGAGCCCTACGACTTCCGCGTGGCCACGCCGTGCGAAGGACTCGCCCACACCAGCCACGCCCTCGCGCCCGAGGCCGTGCTCGCGGCCTGCGCGCGCATCGGCGTCACGCCGCCCGAGGCCGCGTACGTCCTGGCGATCCGCGGCCAGGCCTTCGAACTGGGGGAGGGGCTGAGCGAGGCCGCCGCGCGCAACCTGGAGGCGGCGCTCGATCTGTTGCGCGCTAAGCTGGGCTAGGCGCCGGCACCGCCTGCAGGCCGACCGCCAGCATCGCCCATTGGCCTTCCCACTGCGCCAGCGGCGTCCTGGCGAAGCCGCTCTTCACGAACTGCTGCCAGCGGCCCTGGATCCACACCAGCAGCAGGTTGGCGGCGATGCCGGCGTCGGTGTGGAACTCGCCCTGGGTGGCGGCGATGCGCAGGGACTGCTTGAGGCTGGCCTCGACGCGGTCGAGCAGCTGGTTCACGCGCGCCTGCAGGCGCGCGTTCTCATTCACCAGCGCTTCGCCAACGAGCACGCGCGTCATGCCGCGGTTCTTCTCGGCGAAGGCGAGCAGCAGCTGGGCGATGGCGCGCACCTGGCCCAGGCCCTTGGGCTCCTCGGCGCTGATGCGGTTGATGAGGCCGAACAGGGTCTGCTCGATGAACTCGATCAGGCCCTCGTACATCTGCGCCTTGCTGGCGAAGTGGCGGTAGAGCGCCGCTTCGGACACCTCCAGGCGCGCGGCGAGGCCGGCTGTGGTGATCTTTTCCGCCTGCGGCGCCTCCAGCATCTGGGCCAGGGTTTGCAGGATCTGCAGCTTGCGTTCGCCGGGTTGTTTGGCCATGTAGTCAGCTCGTGGTTGAACAAGAGGGGGTGGCGGACCCGTCGGGTTGGAAGGCCTCGACGCGGCGTTCGCCGTCGATGAACATGCCCAGGTCGAACTCGTCCACCTTCTGCGCCATCAGGCGGGTGAAAGCGTCGGGGTCGGCGACGTCGCGGTAGACCTCCATCCACAGGCGCGGCTCGCCGTGTTTCCTCAGCAGCTGGCCGGGGATGCCGCTGCGGCAGGCCAGGCGCGCCATCATGCCGCGCACCGCGCGCTCGGTGTCCGCGTCGTCCCGCTCGACGCGGTACCAGACGAAGAAATCCATGCGCCGGATCAGGCGACCGGGTAGGGCAGGGGGCGGAAGGCCAGTCGCGCGCCGTCGCGCGCCTTGAGGCGGACCTCGCCGGCCTCGACGCTGGGTGCCAGGGCCACCACCAGGGCATCCCAGCCGCCGCCGGGGGCGGGCGCGGCGTTCGCCACCACGCCGCAGGACTGGTCCGCCGGCTCCGGCGCGAACAGCTCGTCGCCGGGCTGCGCCGGCTGGTCGACGTGGGCGAGGAACAGGCGGCGCTTTACCTTGCCCAGATACTGGCTGCGCGCGACGATCTCCTGGCCGGGGTAGCAGCCCTTGTTGAAGCTGACACCGCCGAGTATCTCCATGTTCGCCATCTGCGGCACGAAGTGGTCCTGGGTCTGCGGCAGCACGGTGGGGATGCCGCCGTTGATCAGCAGCCAGTCCCAGGCCGGCGCGCCCACCGGGCGCGCGGCGGCGGCGAGCTGCTGCCAGAGCGCGGGGGCGGCGTCGGGGGCGACGAACAGGTCGAAGCGGTCGTCGCCCAGGCGCAGCAGGAAGGCCTGCCCGGCGTGCGCCATGCCCATGATGCCCTGCGGCAGCGCGACGCCGAGCGTCCGTGCGGCGAGGTCGGCGGCGCCGGGGCCGGCCAGCCCGAGGCGCACCCACTCGCCGGAGGCGTCGCGCGCCTTCACCTTGGCGCGCAGGATGAACATGGACAGGCGCTTCTGCACCGACTCGCGTAGACCCGCGGGAAGCATCACCAGGAGGTCGGCGCCGCGCTTCATGACGATGAAGTTGGCGAGCATGCGGCCCTTGGCGGAGAGGTAGCCGGCGAACACCGCGGCCTCCTCGCGCAGGCCGCGCAGGTCGTTGGTGATCTGGCCGTGCAGGAAGGTCTGCGCCTCCTCGCCGGCGAAACCGATCAGGCCGTAGTGGGAGAGATCGGCGAGCACGGTCTGGCCTTGTGCGGCGGCGAGCTCGCCGGCGGCATCGCCGAAATGGCGGACGGCATCGTTGTCCAGCTGCGCACCCTGGGTGGCGAGGAAGGTGGTCCAAGCGTTCATGGCGGGTCCTTGAGAGAGGGCGATACCGGGGAGATGCGGCGTGTGCCCGTGAATGCAATGGCGCGCTAAGTTACCGGCCCCCGCTCGGGCTGGCAAGGTGAGCGTTTACTTACGCCGAGTCACTTCCGCCGACAGGGTCTTTCACGGCGGGAAGGCAGCCGCCGTGGCAGGCGGCGGCGGCGCCGAAGCGCGAGAAATGGCGCCACCACAGCCACGCCAGGAAGGGAAACGCGGCCACGCCCAGCCACCCCAGGGGGCCTGGCGTCTCGCCCTGGAACAGGCGGGCGACGCTGGCGATGGCGGGGAACAGGGCCAGGAGCAGGAAGAACAGCAGGACGGGCCTGCGCCAGGTGCTCACGGCAAGGGTGACTGCGGCAGGCGTTCGACCTTGAGGGTGTGCAGGCGGCGGCTGTCGGCGCGCAGCACGTGGAAGCGGAAGCCGGCGATCTCCACTGTCTCGCCGCGCTTGGGCAGGCGGCCGAAGGCATGGGTGACGAGGCCGCCGACGGTGTCGAACTCGTCGTCGGCGAAGCTCGCGCCGAGTGCCTGGTTGAAGTCGCCGATTTCGGTCTGCGCCTTGACGCGGAAGGCGCCCTTGCCCTCCTCGATGATGTTGTCCTCGGCCTCGTCGTAGTCGTATTCGTCCTCGATGTCGCCGACGATCTGCTCCAGCACGTCCTCGATGGTGACCAGGCCGGCGACGCCGCCGTATTCGTCGACGACGATGGCGATGTGGTTGCGCGAGGCGCGGAATTCGCGCAGCAGCACGTTGAGGCGCTTGGACTCGGGGATGAACACGGCGGGGCGCAGCATGTCGCGCAGGTCCACCTCGCCGTCGCTGCACAGGCGCAGCAGGTCCTTGGCGAGGAGGATGCCGACCACGTCGTCGCGGTCGCCGTCGATGGCGGGGAAGCGGGAGTGCGCGGTCTCGATGATGAAGGGGAGGAGCTTCTCCGGCGGCTCGTTGATGTCCACCACGTCCATCTGCGCGCGCGGGATCATGATCTCGCGCACCTGCATCTCGGACACCTGCATGACGCCCTCGATCATCGACAGGGCATCGGCGTCGAGGAGATTGTTTTCGTAGGCGGAGTGGAGGAGCTCCAGCAGCTCCTCCTTGTTGTCCGGCTCGCGCGAGAGCCAGGCGGTGAGGCGTTCGAGGAAATTCGGTCGTGTACTACTACTGTCGTCCATCATAGGGATCGGGAAAACCCAACGCCTGCATGATAAAGCTTTCCACCGCCTCCATGGCGACGGCGTCGGCCTCGCCGGTCTCGTGGTCGTAGCCCTGCAGGTGCAGCATGCCGTGCACGGTGAGGTGGGCGTAGTGCGCGACCAGGGTCTTGCCCTGCTCGCGCGCCTCGCGCTCCACCACCGGCGCGCACAGCACGATGTCGCCGGTCAATGCGCCGGTCTCGGGGTCGGGGCCGTACTCGAAGGTGAGCACGTTGGTGGCGTAGTCCTTGCCGCGGTAGTCGCGGTTCAGCGCCAGGCCCTCCTCGGCGTCGACGATGCGCAGCGCGGCGGCCACATCGGTGCGCAGTGCGGCCTTGGCCCAGCGGCGGAAGTCGGCGCGGGTGGGCACTTCACTCCCTCCCCCTGGAGGGGGGAGGGGCTTGAGGGGGCAGGCGAACTGGATCGCCAGTTCAAGCTTTGGCATGGAAGGTGTCATAGGCATCGATGATGCGCGCCACCAGGGGGTGGCGCACCACGTCGTCGTTCTGGAATTCGGTGAAGGCGATGCCGCGCACCTCCTTCAGCACCTCGCGCGCCTCGACCAGGCCGCTCTTCTGGTGGCGCTGCAGGTCGATCTGCGTCACGTCGCCGGTCACCACGGTCTTGGAGCCGAAGCCGATGCGGGTGAGGAACATCTTCATCTGCTCGGGCGTGGTGTTCTGCGCCTCGTCGAGGATGATGAAGGCGTGGTTGAGGGTGCGGCCGCGCATGAAGGCGAGCGGCGCGACCTCGATCATCTGCTTCTCGAAGGCGCGGTTGGCCTTGTCGAAACCCATCAGGTCCCACAGCGCGTCGTACAGCGGGCGCAGGTAGGGGTCGACCTTCTGCACCAGGTCGCCGGGCAGGAAGCCCAGGCGCTCGCCCGCCTCCACCGCCGGGCGCACCAGGACGATGCGCTTCACCAGGTCGCGCTCCAGGGCGTCCACCGCGCCGGCCACCGCGAGGTAGGTCTTGCCGGTGCCGGCGGGGCCGATGCCGAAGGTGATGTCGTGCTCCTGCATCTGGCGGATGTAGGCGTTCTGCCGCGCGGTGCGACCGTGCAGGCCGGCGCGGCGGGTCATCAGCACCGGCATCTCGTTCTCGGGCGTGCCGGCCCTGGGCTTGTGCACGATCTCCACCAGGGCGAGCTGGATGTCGTCCAGGTCCAGCGGCTTGCGCGCGCGCTGGTAGAAGTCCTTGAGCAGCAGGCCGGCCGCCTCGGCCTTGTCGCCGGAGACCTGGAACACCTCGCCGCGGCGGTGGATGTTCACGTTCAGCGCGGTCTCGATCTGGCGCAGGTTCTCGTCCATCACCCCGCACAGGTTGGCGAGGCGGGTGTTGTCGGCGTCGTGGAAGGTGATCTGCATCAGTGCGAGGTGCTCAGCTGGGTGACGACCTCGCCGCGCAGCGAATGCGGGTTGGCCTGGGTGATGGTGACGTCGACGAACTGGCCGATGAGCCGCGGCGGCGCGGGGAAGTTGACGATGCGGTTGTTCTCCGTGCGGCCCATCAGCTCGTTCGGGTCCTTCTTCGACGGGCCCTCCACCAGCACGCGCTCGACCTGCCCGACCATGGCGGCGCTGATCGCGGCGGCCTGCGCATTGATCTGGTCCTGCAGGCGGTAGAGGCGCTGCATCTTCTCGTCGTGCGGCGTGGTGTCCGCGAGGTTGGCGGCGGGGGTGCCGGGGCGGGCGCTGTAGACGAAGCTGAACGAGGCGTCGAAGCCGACCTCGGCGATCAGCTTCATGGTGGCGTTGAAGTCCACCTCGTCCTCGCCCGGAAAGCCGACGATGAAGTCGGAGGCGATGCTGATGCCGGGCCGCGCCGCCTTGATCTTGCGGATCAGGCTCTTGTATTCGAGCGCGGTGTAGCCGCGCTTCATCGCCGCCAGCACGCGGTCGGAGCCGGACTGCACCGGCAGGTGCAGGTAGCCGGCCAGCTTGGGCAGTTTGGCGTAGGCGTCGACCAGGCGCTGGGTGAACTCGCGGGGGTGCGAGGTGGTGAAGCGGATGCGCTCGATGCCGGGGATCTCGTGCACCAGTTCCAGCAGCAGGGCGAAGTCGGCGATCTCTCCATCACCCATGGCGCCGCGGTAGGCGTTGACGTTCTGGCCCAGCAGGGTCACCTCCTTCACGCCCTCGGCGGCGAGGTGGGCGACCTCGGCGAGCACGTCGGCAAGCGGCCGCGAGACCTCCTCGCCGCGCGTGTAGGGCACGACGCAGAAGGTGCAGTACTTGGAGCAGCCCTCCATGACCGAGACGAAGGCGGTGGGGCCTTCCACGCGGGCGGGGGGCAGGTGGTCGAACTTCTCGATCTCCGGGAACTCGATGTCCACCTGCGCGCGGCCGCTGGCGCGGCGCTGCGCCATCATCGCCGGCAGGCGGTGCAGGGTCTGCGGGCCGAACACCAGGTCGACGTAGGGCGCGCGCTGCACGATCGCCGCGCCCTCCTGGCTGGCCACGCAGCCGCCCACGCCGATGATCAGGTCCGGGTTCTTCTGCTTCAGGTGGCGCACCATGCCCAGGTCGGTGAACACCTTCTCCTGCGCCTTCTCGCGTACCGAGCAGGTGTTGAACAGGATGACGTCGGCCTCCTCGGGGTTGTCGGTCTTCTCGAAGCCTTCCTCCGCGCCGAGGACGTCCGCCATCTTGTCGGAGTCGTACTCGTTCATCTGGCAGCCGAAGGTGCGGATAAAGACTTTGCGGGACATGGAGTGGGGCCGGGAAAACGGAAAGGGATGGGGCGAATCTATCAGCGCCGCTGCGCCAGGGCCAGCAGGCGCGCGACGCGCTGCTCGGTGGCCGGGTGGGTGCGGAACAGGCCCTGCAGGTCGCCGCCGGAGAGCGGATTGATGATCATCATCTGCGCCGTCTCGGGGTGCGCCTCGGCGGCGTGCATGGGCGTGCCGCGCGCGTAGGCCTCGATCTTGCGCAGGGCGCTGGCCAGCGCCTCGGGGTCGCCGCTGATCTCGGCGCCGCCCTGGTCGGCGCCGAACTCGCGGGCGCGCGAGATGGCCATCTGGATCAGCATGGCGGCGAGCGGGGCGAGGATCATGACGATCAGTTGCACCGCCATGTTGGGGCGCTCGCGGTCGTTGCCGCCGAACAGCATGCCGAACTGCGCGAGCGCGGAGATGGCGCCGGCGACGGTGGCGGAGAGGGTGGAGATGAGGGTGTCGCGGTGCTTCACGTGCGCCAGTTCGTGCGCCATCACACCGCGCAGTTCGCGCTCGCCGAGGATGCGCATGATGCCGGTGGTGGCCGCGACGGCGGCGTGTTCCGGGTTGCGGCCGGTGGCGAAGGCGTTGGGCTGGGCCTCGTCGATGATGTAGACCTTGGGCATGGGCAGGCCGGCGCGCTGCGCCAGGTCCGCCACCATGGCGTAGAAGTGGCCGCCGCTCACCGCGTCGACCTCCTGCGCGTTGTACATGCGCAGGACCATCTTGTCGGAGTTCCAGTAGGCGAACAGGTTCATGGCCCCGCCGAAGACGAGGGCGAGGAGCATGCCCTGCTTGCCGCCGAGGGCCATGCCGACGACGCCGAACAGGGCGACGATGGCGGCCATCAAGAGGGTGGTCTTGAACCAGTTGCCAAGCATTTCAGTATTCCGGGAAGGGTTGGGAAAGACCTTCCTGAGATAGGGGGTCCGGCTGGAAATTCAATGGCTTGTTTGGCATGTGCCGAAAAAATCCGCTGTGCCATTCCGGTGCAGAGCCTGCCCCCGCGAAGGCGAGGGGCGTCCGCCGGGGTGGTTCAGGCGAGGGTGTCGCCGGCCGCGAGCGCGTTGCCAGCGAGGAAGGCGGCAGCCGGCTGGCGCTTGCCGCCCGCCTTCTGCACCTCGACGACCTCCAGGGCGCCCTCGCCGCAGGCCACGGTGAAGTGCTCCCGGCCCACCTCCAGGACCGTGCCGGGGGCACCCTCGCCTGCCACCGGGCGGGCGCGCCAGATCTTCAGCGGCTGGCCCTGCCAGTGCGCGCTGGCGCCGGGGAAGGGGTCGAAGGCGCGGATGCGGCGGTCCAGTTCGGCGGCCGGCCGGCTCCAGTCGAGCGCGGCCTCCTCCTTGCCGATCTTCGCGGCATAGGTCGCCAGGCTGTCGTCCTGCGGCGTGGTGGCGATCTCGCCGGCGGCGAGACGCGGCAGCAGGGCGACGATCTCCGCCGCCCCGAGGGCGGCGAGGCGGTCATGCAGGCTGCCGGTGGTGTCGCTGGCAAGGATGGGCAGGGTGGCGCGCGTGAGCATGGCGCCAGTGTCCAGGCCCTTGTCCATCTGCATCAGGGTGATGCCGGTTTCAGGGTCGCCCGCCTCGATGGCGCGGTGGATCGGGGCGGCGCCGCGCCAGCGCGGCAGCAGCGAGGCGTGGATGTTGATGCAGCCCAGGCGCGGCATGTCCAGCACCGCCTGCGGCAGGATCAGGCCGTAGGCGGCGACCACCATGACGTCGGCGCGGGCCTCGGCGATGGGCCGGCGCGCCTCCTCGGTCTTCAGGTTCTCCGGTTGCGCCACGGCCAGCCCATGTTCGAGCGCGACCTCCTTCACCGCGCTCATGCGCAGCTTCATGCCGCGCCCCGCCGGGCGGTCCGGCTGCGTCAGCACCAGGGGGATGTCGTGGCCGGCGGCGATCAGGGCGCGCAGGGCGGCGGCGGCGAACTCCGGCGTGCCGGCGAAGATGACGCGCATTACATCGCTTCCCGCGCCTGCTTCTGCAGCTTGTGCTTGATGCGGGTCTGTTTCAGGCGCGACAGGTATTCGACGAAGACCTTGCCATTGAGGTGGTCGATCTCGTGCTGGATGCAGATGGCGAGCAGGCCGCGCGCCTCCAGTTCGAAAGGTTCGCCCTGCAGGTCGAGGGCGCGCACCTTGATGTGTTCGGCGCGCGTGACCTTGTCGTAGATGCCGGGCACGGACAGGCAGCCCTCCTCGTACACGGTCTCGCCGTCCTTGGCGACGATCTCCGGGTTGATGAAGACGCGCAGCTGGTCCTTGGTCTCGCTGGTATCGACCAGGATCATGCGGATGTGGCGGTCCACCTGGGTGGCGGCGAGGCCGATGCCCGGTGCGGCGTACATGGTCTCGGCCATGTCGGCGGCGAGCTGGCGGATCTCGTCGCTCACCTGGTCGAGGGGTTTCGCCACGGTGTGCAGGCGCGGATCGGGGTAATGGAGGATCTTCAACAGGGCCATATTCAATGCGCACGGTGGATTCCGTGCCGACTTTGACAAAGTGCTTTAAGTTTCAGGTGTTCTGAATTATAACGGGCGCCAATCAGCAGCAACTGTCGCCAACGATCGCCATTACATGAGGGCAGGAATCATGCGGATCCTTCCATTGCTTGTCGCCATCGGTCTGTCTCTCCCCGCGTTCGCTGACGAGGTCCGTCTGCAGGACAAGGCGCCGCAGCGTCACGTGGTGGTCAAGGGCGACACCCTGTGGGACATCTCCGAGAAGTTCCTCAAGGATCCCTGGAAGTGGCCCGAGGTCTGGAAGCTGAACCGCGAGGAGATCCGCAACCCGCACCTCATCTACCCCGGCGACGTGGTCGTCCTCACCATGGAGGGCGGCAAGCCGCGCCTCTCCCTGGAGAGGGCCGGTATCACCGAGACCATCAAGCTCTCGCCGCAGGTCAAGTCCGAGCCCATCGTCATCAAGGAGCAGGGCATCCCCAGCATCCCCCTGGCGGCGATCCAGCCGCTCCTGGCCAAGGGCGGCGTGGGCGACCCCGCGGAACTGGAGAAGGCGCCGCGCATCCTCGGCAGCGGCGACCAGCGCGTGATGTTCGCCAAGGGCGACCGCGTCTATGCCACCAAGTCGGAGATGCCGCAGCAGGACTGGCGCGTCATGCGCCTGGGCCAGGCCCTGCGCAATCCCGATAACCCGCAGGAGATCCTCGCCTACGAGCTGGTCTACCTGGGCGAGGCGGTGACCGAGAAACCGGGCGACCCGCAACTGGTGCGCATCACCGCCAACGCGCAGGAGATCCTGGAGCGCGACCGCCTGTTGCCCGCCTGGGACGGCAGCCCGCCGCAATACGTGCCACACGCGCCGGACAAACCGGTGCAGGCCAAGGTGGTCGCCGCGCTGGGCGGCCCCATCCTCGCCGGCACCTGGACCAATCTGGTGCTCAACCAGGGCCGGAATGGCGGTCTGGAGGAAGGCCACGTCCTGGCGCTGTTCAAGGCGGGGCGTTCCGTCGCCGACCCGAAGTGCATCCGCGCCGGCAAGATCGCCTTCCTGGCGGGCGGCGGGCGCGGCCACGCCGAGGACTGCCAGAAGGACGCGAACGACATGAGCGCGCTGCCCGACACCCAGGTCGGCCTGGCCTTCGTCTACCGCGTCTTCGACAAGCTCGCCTACGCCCTGGTGCTGAAGGGCACTGAACCGGTCGCCGCCGGCGACGTGGCGCGCAACCCCTGAGGCGGCACCGGATCGGGACACGCCATGCCAGTCCCCGGGGATGCCGCCGACTGGCTGACCCTGGAGGCGGTCGCCGGCCTCGGCCCGGAGACCCTGCGCGGCCTGCTTGAGGTCTATCCCGACGCCACCGCCATCCTCGCCGCCGGCGCGCCCCAGCTGGAGCCTCTTCTGGGCAAGCGTCTGGCGCAGGCCGTCGCGCAGGCGCGCGGGCGACCGGAGACCGCCGCGCTGATCGACGCCACGCTGGCCTGGCTGGCGCAACCGGACAGCCACTTCCTGCCGCGCACCGACCCGCGCTATCCCCCGCAACTCCTCGACCTGCCCGACGCGCCGGCCTGGCTGTACGTCAAGGGCGATCCCGACTGGCTGGCGCGGCCCATGCTCGCGATCGTCGGCAGCCGCCATGCCACGCCGCAAGGTCTGCGCGATGCGGCGGCGTTCGCCCAGGCGCTGTCCGAGGCAGGGCTGACCATCGTCAGCGGCCTTGCCCTGGGCATCGACGCGGCGGCGCACGAGGGCGGCCTGGCGGGCCTGGGCTCCAGCGTCGCCGTGGTGGGCACCGGGCTGGACCGCGTCTATCCCGCGCGCAACCGCGCCCTCGCGCACCGCCTCGCCGCGCAGGGTGCCATCGTCTCCGAGTTCCCCCTCGGCACGCCGCCCAAGACCGGGCATTTCCCGCGCCGCAACCGCCTCATCAGCGGTCTGGGCGTCGGCGTCCTGGTGATCGAGGCGGCGCTGGAGTCCGGTTCCCTGATCACCGCGCGCCTGGCGGCCGAGCAGGGACGCGACGTGTTCGCGCTGCCCGGCTCCATTCACTCGCCGCTCGCCAAGGGCTGCCACCGCCTGATCAAGCAGGGGGCCAAGCTGGTCGAATCGGCGGCCGACATCCTCGAGGAACTCGGCGGCCGCCTGCGCACACCAATGGCGCAGGCGCCGGTGCGCGATGACGCCACCGACCCCCTGCTCGGCGCGCTAGCCACAGGGCCGCTGAGCGTCGACCAGCTGGCCGAGCGCCTCGGCTTGACGGTGGATGCGCTTTCCGTCAGGCTACTTTCGTCCGAAATGGACGGTCTGGTCGCTCGGCTCCCCGGCGGCCTCTACCAACGTATCTATTGAGCATGTTCGACATCCTTCTCTACCTCTACGACACCTACCTGCTGGCGGACCAGATTCCCGATGCCGAGCACCTGAGCCGCAAGCTCTCCGCCGCCGGTTTCGAGAACGACGAGATCGCCGAGGCGCTGGACTGGCTTTCCGGCCTGGACGAGCTGGCGCCGCTCGAGGCGGACGAGGATGTGCGCCATGGCATCCGCATCTACAGCGCCGAGGAGGAGAGCCGTCTGGACATCGAGGGCAGGGGCTTCCTGGCCTTCCTGGAGAGCGCCGAACTGCTGCCGGCGCACGGCCGCGAGTGGGTGATCGAGCAGGCGTTGGCCCTGCCGGACACCGAGGTCTCCGCGGAACGCGTCAAGTGGATCGCCTTGCTCGCCCTGTGGAAGCTGAAGGGCGCGGGTGACGTGCTCTGGCTCGAAGACCTGGTGCGCGGGGCCGATGACGGCTGGAAGCCGACCCTCCACTAAGCAAGTCCACCCCAAGAACCCGACGCCAACTCCTCGTGAGCAAGCAACTCATCATCGCCGAGAAGCCATCGGTGGCCCAGGATATTGCCCGGGCCCTGGGCGGTTTCAGCAAGGAAAAGGACTATTTCGAGTCCGACGAGTACGTCCTCTCCTCCGCCATCGGCCACCTGCTGGAGCTGGCGGTGCCGGAGGAGTACGAGGTCAAGCGTGGCAAGTGGTCATTCGCGCACCTGCCGGTGATCCCGCCGCGCTTCACGCTCCTGCCGATCGAGAAGACCGAGGATCGGCTCAAGCTGCTCACCCGCCTGATCAAGCGCAAGGACGTCACCGGCCTGATCAACGCCTGTGACGCGGGGCGCGAGGGCGAGCTGATCTTCAACTACATCGCCCAGCACAGCGGCACCAAGAAGCCGGTGCGCCGCCTGTGGCTGCAGTCCATGACCCAGGGGGCGATCCGCGACGGCTTCGCCACCCTGCGCGAGGCCGGTGAGGTGGAAGGCCTGCGCACCGCCGCGGTGTGCCGTGCCGAGAGCGACTGGCTGATCGGCATCAACGGCACGCGGGCGATGACCGCGTTCAACTCCAAGACCGGCGGCTTCCACCTCACCACTGTCGGCCGTGTGCAGACGCCCACACTGTCCATCGTCGTCGAGCGGGAAGAGCGGATCCGCGCCTTCAAGCCCCGTGCCTACTGGGAGCTGGAGGGCCGCTTCGCCGGGACCAAGGGCGAGTATGTCGGCCGCTGGTTCGACGAGAAATTCAAGAAGGACGAGACGGACGAGCACGCCAGCGCCTATCGCATCTGGACGCAGGGCGAGGCCGAGGCGATCCGTGCGGCCTGCCTGGGGCAGCCGGCCACGGCGGAGGAGGAGACCAAGCCCTCCAGCCAGCTCTCGCCCCTGCTCTACGACCTGACCAGCCTGCAGCGCGAGGCCAACAGCCGCTTCGGCTTCTCCGCCAAGACCACCCTCGGCCTGGCGCAGGCCCTGTACGAAAAGCACAAGCTCCTCACCTACCCGCGGACCGACTCGCGCGCCCTGCCCGAGGACTACCTCGGCACCGTGCATGGCGTGCTGGAGGGCCTGCCGGCGGAATACGCCGCCTTCGCCGCGGAGATCAAGGCCAAGGGCTGGGTGAAGCCGAACAAGCGCATCTTCAACAACGCCAAGATCTCCGACCACTTCGCCATCATCCCCACGGGCAACGCGCCGAAGACCCTCTCGGAGGCGGAAGAGAAGATCTATGACATGGTGACGCGCCGCTTCCTCGCGGTGTTCTACCCGGCGGCGGAGTATCAGATCACCACCCGCGTCACCCGCGTTGCCCGCCATGCCTTCAAGACCGAGGGCCGCGTGCTGGTGAACCCCGGCTGGCTGGTCCTGTACGGCAAGGGCGCGCAGGTCGCGGAGGACGAGGAGGGCGGCGGCCCCAGCCTGGTGCCCCTGGTGCCGGGCGAGACCCTGGGCACCGAGGACGTGGCGCTCAAGGCCACGCAGACCCGCCCGCCGCCGCGCTTCACCGAGGCGACCCTGCTCAGCGCCATGGAGGGCGCGGGCAAGATGGTCGAGGACGAGGAGATGCGTGCCGCCATGGCCGGGCGCGGCCTCGGCACGCCGGCGACGCGCGCGCAGATCATCGAGAACCTGATCGCCGAGACCTATCTGCACCGTGAGGGCAAGGAACTGGTGCCGACCGCCAAGGCCTTTTCGCTCATCACCCTGCTGCGCGGCCTCGGCATCACCGAACTGGCCTCGCCCAGCCTGACCGGCGAATGGGAATGGAAGCTGGCGCAGATGGAAAAGGGCGGCCTCTCGCGGGACGCCTTCATGGGCCACATCACCGCCCTCACGCAGGAGATCGTCGAGCGCGCCAAGCGCTACGAGTCCGACACCGTACCGGGCGACTTCGCCACCCTGGCGGCGCCCTGCCCGAAGTGCGGCGGCGTGGTGAAGGAGAATTACAAGAAGTTCGCCTGCCAGTCCTGCGACTGGAGCGCCTGGAAGATCGTCGCCGGGCGCCAGTTCGAGGTGGCGGAGATGGAGACCCTGCTGCGCGAGCGCCGCATCGGCCCGCTCACCGGCTTCCGCAACAAAATGGGCCGGCCCTTCGATGCCGAGATCCGCCTCAACGACGAGCAGCAGCCGGAGTTCGACTTCGGCCAGCCGCGCGAGGGCGAGGGCGAAGCGGAGGCGGTCGACTTCTCTGGCCGTGAGCCGCTGGGCGCCTGCCCGAAGTGCGGCGCGCAGGTCTACGAGCACGGCAGTTCCTATGTCTGCGAGCGTAGCGTCGGCGCCGCCCGGAGCTGCGACTTCCGCAGCGGCAAGGTGATCCTGCAGCAGGCGGTGGAGCCGGCGCAGATGCGCAAGCTGCTTGCCGAGGGCAAGACCGAGCTGCTCACCGGCTTCGTCTCCGCGCGCACGCGGCGCAAGTTCTCCGCCTTTCTGGTACGCGACAAGGACGGCAAGGTCGGTTTCGAGTTCGAACCGCGCGAGGCCAAGGCCGGCAAGGGTGGCAGTGCCGCCCCCGCCGGCCGCGAGCTGGGCGCCCACCCGGCGGACGGCAAGCCGGTGCAACTCAAGTCCGGCCGCTTCGGGCCCTACGTCCAGCACGGCAAGCTGATGGCCTCCATCCCCAAGGACCGCTCGCCCGAGGAGGTGACGCTGGAGGAGGCGGTCGCCCTGCTTGCCGAGAAGGCCGCCAAGACCGGCAAATAACCGCAGCCGTGGCTGCATCAGGCCACGCTTGATCAAACATGTCCGACGCCCCGGTCCTGCTCAACGTCATCGAACTCCTGGGCTACCCCAACCTGCGTTCCTTGTATGAACGCCTGGGCTACCGGGTGCTCACCGAGTTCGCGGTGCGCAAGGCGATCGGCCTGATGCGCAAGAAACGGCCCGCGGTGATCGTCGCGGACTTCTATTTCCAGCCCGACTTCCGCGACCGCGTGAGCAACCTGGAGTCGCTGCTCGCCACCGCGCAGTCGCTCAAGGATGTGAAGGTGGTGGTGCTGTACGAGGCGCCGCATGCGCATGCCCTGGAACGTCTGCGACAGCGCTTCCGCATCGACGCGGCCTTGACCCTGCCGGCCAGGGAGGCGGAACTCGAGGCGCAGCTGCTGGCCTGGAAATGAAAAACGCCGCGAGATGCGGCGTTTTTTCTGGGGTTTGCTTGCGGATCAGGCCTGGCGGCGACGCAGGCGGCTCATGCCGAGCAGGCCGATGCCGAGCAGGCCCAGGGTGGCGGGCTCGGGCACGGACTGGCCGGGGGGCGGGGGCGGGGTCTTGCCGATCAGGCCGGCGAGCTTGACGTTGGCGCTGTTGAGCGTCGTCACCGTGTACGAGCCGCCGCAGCTGCTACCCGTCGAGGTGGTGACGGTGAGGCCGTCGCAGCCGTTCGCCAGGCCGGTGCCGCCGACCGCGGGGTTGTAGGCGCCGATCAGCCAGTAGCTGGCCGACACGCCGTGGTTGCCCAGGTTCACGGTGATGTCGGTGTCGCCGGTGGCGGCATTGGCGTAGTGGCCGATCACCGTCCAGCCGGAGTTCGCCAGATCGGTCTTCGGCAGCGTGTCGTCCTTGTAGGTCAGGCCGGCGAGGGCCAGGGGATCGCTGCCCTGGTAGGCCATGACGGTGATGTCCGCGCAGTTCTGCGACCAGCCGATGATGACCTGCTCGAGGCTGATGGACTCGCTGAACTTGAACAGCACCATGTCGTTGCGCTGGTTGTTGTCCACGGAGTGCTCGCCGCTGCTCGACGAGGCGTCGTTCTTGTCGCCGTAGTAGCTGCTGGTGCTGGCGTCGCGGTTCATCACCCCGAGGCCGCCGGTATAGGTGGGCAGATAGGCGTTCTCGATGGTGTAGGTCATGGAGTTCGTGTTGCCGCCGACGCCGCTGTTGCCGGTGTTGGACCACGCGGAGGCGGTCACGCTGGGGTCGCTCGTGGCGACGTTGCCGTCAGTGCCGTTGTAGGTCCGGGTGTTGCCCCAGGACTGGGTGGTATAGCCGTTGGAAGTCGCCGTGGGCGTGGTGGCGCCGGACTGGTTGGCCGACAGCAGGGACCAGCTGTAGGAGGCCTGCGAAGCCTCGGCGAAGGCCATCAGCGCTATGCCGGAAAGCAGGAGTGCGGAACGGGTTTTCATGGCATGTCGTCCATTGGTGAAGTTTTCGTGAATGAATGCACAAACCGTGCCATCAGCCTTTGTTCTTTTCAATCAATGGGATAGCGTTTGTTTTCGGAGGGGCATGTAAAAGGTTCCGACACAAGCGACGAAGGCTCGTGCCGGCGCGGCCGCTCAGGGACCGAGGCGCTGCAGGAGCTGGCGTGCCTCTTCGACGCCGTCGAAGGTCGGGGTGCCCTGCAGGATGGGGCGGAGTTCCTTGAGCGCCTCGCCGTTGCGGCCGTGCTTGTGGAGCGCGAGGGCGAGGTGGTAGCGCACCTCGGGGTTGGTGGGCGCGCGCAGGCGCGCCTCGCGGAGATGGCGCAGGGCGCGTGCGTAGTCGCCCTGGCGGAGGTAGACCTGGCCCAGGGTGTCGTTCACCGCCGGATCACCCGGCGCCAGCCGGTAGGCCCGTTCGGCGGTGGCCAGGGCGTTGCCGTCGTTCCGTTTCAACTGGAGCGCGGCGAGGTTGTTCAACACCGCGGGGTGTTCCCCGTGCTGCTTCAGATAGGCCTCATAGGTCGCGCGCGCCTTGTCGAGCTGGCCGGCGCGGATGAGCGCCTCGCCGAGGGCGATCTTCGCCTGGGCGGCCTGTGGGTGGCGGCGGCTCCAGTCCTCGATGAAGATCAGGCCCTGCGCGGCGTTGCCGCCCGCCTGCAGGGCGCCGTGGTAGCTCAGGGCCAGCCCTTCCTCGTCGGCGATGGCGAGCGCGGCGCGGTAGGCCTGGGCGGCCGCGGCAGGCTGGCCGAGCGACGCATGCGTGTCGCCCAGGCCGCGCTGCGCCGCCGCGGAGCGCGGATTGGCCGCGGCAAGCCGCCGCACCCGTTCCAGTGCCTGGGCGGTCTGGCCCTTGCGGCGCTCCAGGTCCGCCATGAGCAGGTTTGCCTGCAGCGCGCCGGGTTGTTCGCCGAGGGCCTTGGTCAGGCTGAGCGATGCACCGCCGAGGTCGCCGGCGAGGAGTTGCAGGCGCGCGGTCTCTTCCAGCCGCGGCACGTTGAAGCCCGCGATCTTGCTCATCTTCGCGAAGGCGGCGTGGGCGCGGGGCATTTCACCCGAGGCGGCGTGGGCGCGGCCGAGCGCGGAGTTCACGTCGAAATCCTCGGGCTTGCGCGCGGACAGCTGCTTGGCCAGCGCCAGGGCCTTGTCCGTCTGACCCAGGGCCAGATGCGTGTCGATCAGTTTGACGCCGAATACGGTGTTGTCGGGCGCCTGGCTGTAGGCCGCTTCCAGCCAGCGCAGGGCGTCGCCGGCGCGACCCGCCGCCAGTTCGGTGTTGCCCAGCTCGAATTGCGCCTGCGGGTGTTTGGGCTGTTGCTTCAGGACCGCCTGGAACTGTTGCCGCGCCGCCGCGTGCTTGCCCTGGCTGAGCTCGAGCTTGCCCAGGTTGAGGCGGGCGGCGAGGAAGCCCGGGGCGAGGGCCAGGGCCTTGTCGTAGGCGCCGCGTGCGCCGCGCGGGTCGCGCGCGCTGGCCTTGGCCACACCCAGGAGGTTGTATGCGGCGGGGTCCTTCGGGTGCCTGGAGAGGAAGGTCTCGGCGATGCCGACCGCCTCCCCGGGCTGGCCCCGATAGATGTGCAGCATGACCAGGCTGCTGCCCAGGCGGTAGCTGGCGGGGTTCTTGGCGAAGGCGCGCGCCAGGTACGCCGCCCCCTGTTCCGGACGGCCCAGGCCGATGAGGCTGAAGCCGAGCGTGCCGGCGAGTTCCGGGGAACGCAGCGCCAGGGGGCCGGCCCGTTCGAGCAGGTTGGCGGCCTTGGTGGGCTGGTTGCCCGACATGTAGGCCGAGGCGAGCATGTCGAGGATCTGCGGGTCGTTGGGGGCGTTGCGCAGGGCGCTTTCCAGGTGCGCGACGGCGTCGATGGTCTGGCCACGCGCCAGGAGGATCGCGCCGGCCAGCTTGCGGCCCCCAGCATTGCCCGGGTTCCGGCGCACGTAGGCCTCGGCGTAGGTCTGCGCCTGTTCATAGGCCCTGAGGCTGAAGTTGGTGAGGGCGCCCAGCATGAGCAGCTGCGAGTCTCCGCTGATCAGCTGGATCGGGATCGCGCCGATCGCCTTCGCGGCCTGCAGCAGCTCGCTACGCGCGGACTGGCGGTCGCCCTTGCGCTCGAAATAGACCGAGCGGAGGTAGGCGGCGCGCGCCTCGTCGGGGAACTTGGTCTTCAGGTAGGACAGGTCCTTGAAGGCGTCTTCCGGGCGGTCCAGGTCCAGCAGCAGGCCGGCGCGTGCCACGCGCACGTCGATGAAGTCGGGTTCCAGGGCAAGCGCGCGCCCATAGCCGTCGAGGGCGGTCTTCGCGTCGCCAAGCGAATGCGCGACCGAGGCCTTGAGGTTCCAGGCGCGCGGATCGCGGGGCGCGGCGGCGACCGCCTGGTCGGCATACTGCCTGGCCTCCGTGGGCGCGCCGCGCTGCAGGTGGAACATGCCGCGCGCCACCGCCACGCTGCCGGCCTGCGGGGACAGGGCCGAGGCCTTGCCGATGGCCTGTTCCGCGCCGGCGAAGTCGTTCAGGGACAGGTGGGCGTAGGCGCGGGTCAGCCAGAGCGGCAGGGCCTGCTCGGCGGGCAGTCCCTGCGGGTTGACCCTCTCCAGCACCTCGCGGAACTTGCGCTGGCGCATGTAGGCCTCGGCCAGCGGGCCCAGCACCTCCATGCGGTCCGCGCCCATCTTCAGCGCGGTGGTGAGCGACAGCTCCGCCCCCGAGGCATCGCCCTTGCGCAGCTGCGCCTGCCCCAGGAGCAGGTAGGCGGATAGGTAGGAGGGGTCCTGCTGCAGCGCGTTCTTGAGCTGGATGATGGCGCCGGCGTCGTCATTCCGCTCGTAGCGGCCCAGCGCGTCTTCGTAGTAGCGGGCGGCCTTCGCGGCGTCCGCGGCCCACAGGGCGGGGGCGTGCAGGGAGGCGGCGACGATGAGCGCGACGGTCAGGCGCGATGGCGACATGCAACACCCCCCTCAGTGAAGAGACGCGAATTTAACCCCGTCGCATGGAATCGAAGAAGTCCGCGTTGGTCTTCGCCGCGCGCACCTTGTCGCTGAGGAATTCCATCGCCTCCAGGTCGTCCATCGGGTAGAGCAGCTTGCGCAGCACCCAGATCTTCTGCAGGTTGGCCTGCTCGATCAGCAGTTCCTCCTTGCGGGTGCCGGAGCGGTTGACGTTGATCGCCGGGTAGACCCGCTTCTCGGCCATGCGGCGGTCGAGGTGGATCTCCATGTTGCCGGTGCCCTTGAACTCCTCGTAGATCACGTCGTCCATGCGGCTGCCGGTGTCGATGAGGGCGGTGGCGATGATGGTGAGGCTGCCGCCTTCCTCGATGTTGCGCGCGGCGCCGAAGAAGCGCTTGGGCTTCTGCAGGGCATTGGCGTCGACGCCGCCGGTCAGCACCTTGCCGGAGGCCGGCTGCACCGTGTTGTAGGCGCGTGCCAGGCGGGTGATGGAGTCGAGCAGGATCACCACGTCCTTCTTGTGTTCGACCAGGCGCTTGGCCTTCTCGATCACCATCTCGGCGACCTGCACGTGGCGGCTGGCCGGTTCGTCGAAGGTGGAGGCGACCACCTCGCCCTTCACGGTGCGGCTCATCTCCGTCACCTCCTCGGGGCGTTCGTCGATCAGCAGGACGATCAGCACCGCGTCCGGGTGGTTGGCGGTGATGGCATGGGCGATGTGCTGCAGCATCACGGTCTTGCCGGACTTGGGCGGGGCGACGATGAGGCCGCGCGAGCCTTTGCCGATGGGGGCGATGATGTCGATGATGCGCCCGGTCATGTTCTCCTCGGCGCGGATGTCGCGCTCCAGCTTGTAGGCCTGGTTGGGGAACAGGGGCGTCAGGTTCTCGAACAGGATCTTGTGCTTGAGCGCCTCGATCGGGCCGCCGTTGGCGCTGTCCAGCTTGGTCAGCGCGAAGTAGCGCTCGCCGTCCTTGGGGGTGCGGATCTCGCCGGAGATGGTGTCGCCGGTGTGCAGGTTGAAGCGGCGGATCTGCGAGGGCGAGATGTAGATGTCGTCCGGGCTCGACAGGTAGGAGGTGTCGGGCGAGCGCAGGAAACCGAAGCCGTCCGGCAGGATCTCCAGCACCCCGTCCCCGGAGATCGTCTCCCCGTTCTTCGCCTTCTTCTTCAGCATGGCGAAGATCAGTTCCTGCTTGCGCATCCGGTTGGCGTTCTCGATGCCGTTCGCCTCGGCCATCTCCAGGAGTTGGGAAACGTGCAATTGCTTGAGTTCGGATAGGTGCATGGCAGGGCTGTCGGAGGGTGGCCGAATGGCCGGAACGAGGGGGGGAAACCGGGGGAAGGGGCGTCCGGCAGGACGCCGGACGCCGCAAAGCTAGCGGAACTTAAATATTGCTGTCAACAAAGGCGGTCAGCTGCGACTTGGACAGCGCGCCCACCTTGGTCGCCTCGACGTTGCCGTTCTTGAAGATCATCAGCGTGGGGATGCCGCGGATGCCGTACTTGGGCGGCGTGCCCTGGTTCTCGTCGATGTTGAGCTTGCACACCTTGAGACGGCCGGCGTACTCCTTCGCCACCTCGTCGAGGATGGGGGAGATCATCTTGCAGGGGCCGCACCAGTCGGCCCAGTAGTCCACCAGCACGGGCATCGGGGACTGCAGGACCTCCTGTTCGAAGGTGTCGTCGGTGACGTAATGGATGTGTTCGCTCATCTTGGGAACCTCGTGTAAATCGGGAAGAGGGGGGTTATCGCGGTGCGGATTGGCCGGTGCCAAGGCGGATATTAGGAGACCTGATCGGTATGACAATCGGGAAATTGCTGAAGGCCGTCGCGGATTGCCGCAATCCTAGCGAAAAAGCCTGGGCTAGGAAAGCGGCGCGGCCCGGGGGCCGTGAGCCGGCTACCGTGCGGCTCAGCGTCCCGGCAGAATCGCCCGCAGGGCCTGCAGGCAAAGATCGACGTTGCGCTCGCTGGCGGAGGCGCCCATCAGGCCGATGCGCCAGATCCTGCCAGCCAGCGCACCCAGGCCGGCGCCGATCTCCAGGTTGAATTCGCCCAGCAGCCGCGCGCGCGCGGCGGCGTCGTCGACGCCCGCCGGCAAGGTCACCGCGTTCAGCTGCGGCAGGCGTTCCGCCTCCGGCACCACCAACGCCAGGCCCAGCCCCTCCAGCCCCGCCTTGAGGCGCTCATGCATGGCGCGGTGGCGCGCCCAGGCGTTCTCGATGCCCTCCTCGGCGAGGATCACCAGGGCCTCGTGCAGGCCATACAGCGGATTGATCGGCGCGGTGTGGTGGTAGGTGCGCCGGCCTTCGCCGCTCCAGTAGCCGAGCACCAGGTTGAGGTCCATGAACCAGCTCTGTACCGGGGTCTTGCGGGCCTGCACCTTGGCGATGGCGCGCTCGCCGAAGGTGACCGGCGACAGGCCCGGGGTGCAGGACAGGCACTTCTGGCTGCCGGAATAGGCGGCGTCGATGCCCCAGTCGTCGATCAGCACCGGCGTGCCGCCCAGCGAGGTGACGCAGTCCATGATGGTGAGCGCGCCGTATTTGCGTGCGATGGCGGCCAGGGCGGCGGCGTCGGACTGCGCGCCGGTGGAGGTCTCGGCATGCACGAAGGCCAGCACCCTGGCGTCCGGGTTGGCGGCGAAGGCCGATTCCACCTTGGCCGGGTCCACCGCGCGGCCCCAGGGGTCTTCCACCACCACCGGCACGCCGCCGCTGCGCTTCACGTTCTCCAGCATGCGACCGCCGAACACGCCGTTGATGCAGACGATGACCTTGTCGCCCGGCTCCACCAGGTTGACGAAGCAGGTCTCCATGCCCACCGAGCCGGGGCCGGAGACCGGGAAGGTGAGCTTGTTCCGCGTCTGGAAGGCGTAGCGCAGCAGCTCCTTGGTCTGCTCCATCATCTCGCCGAACGCCGGGTCCAGGTGGCCGATGGTGGGGCGCGCCATGGCATCGAGGATGCGCTGCGGCACGTCGGAGGGACCGGGGCCCATGAGGGTGCGGCGGGGGGGGCTGGAAGGGGGCGATCTTGGGTGCTTGCATGACGGTATCGGAGGAGGCGAAGACCCGCGCATTCTATCCAGGCGCATGACGACTGGGGCGCATGCCTGCTGCCCGGCCCTACAATCCGCGCGTTTCCAAGCAGGAGGATGAGATGGACAAGAACGTGGTGGTGATCGGCCTGGGCCAGCTGGGTCGGGTGTTCGCCGGCGGCCTGCTGCGCAGCGGCCATGTCGTCGTGCCGGTGAACCGCGGCGACGACATGGCCGACGTGGCGGCGCGCCATCCGCGGCCGGGTCTGGTGCTGGTGACGGTGGCGGAGAACGACCTGCATCCGGTGCTGGCGGCCCTGCCGGAGGCCTGGCGCGACCGCGTGGGTCTGCTGCAGAACGAACTGCTGCCGCGCGACTGGCAGGCGCACGGCATCGCCGACCCGACGGTGGTGTCGGTGTGGTTCGAGAAGAAGCGGGGCACCGATGCCAAGTCCCTGCTGCCCTCGCCGGTGTTCGGCCCGCAGGCGGAGCGGCTGGCCGGGGCGCTGACGGCCGTCGACCTACCCGTGCGCGTGCTTGCGGATGCCGAGGCGCTGGCCTGGGAACTGGTGCGCAAGAACCTCTACATCCTCACCACCAACATCGCCGGACTGGAGGCGGGCGGCAGCGTCGGGGACCTGTGGGAGCACCACCGTGAGCTGGCCGAGGCGGTGGCGGCCGACGTCCTCGACGTGCAGGACTGGCTGACCGCCCGGGGCTGGGATCGGGGGCCGCTCATGGCCGGCATGCTCGAGGCCTTCCTGGCCGACCCCGCGCACGGCTGCGCCGGCCGCTCGGCGCCGGCACGCCTGTCGCGCGCCCTGTGGCATGCCGACGCGGCGGGCCTGGCGGTGCCGACGCTGCGCCGCATCGCGGCCCGGCACGGTGCTGCCTGAGACGGTTCGCGCCCCTGAACGGTGCATCGGGCTTGCGCTTGCGCGCCAGATCAGGCATTTACTGCCCCATCAACATAACGCGGCGCGTTTCCCCGGGACGCAGCCGCGGCCAACGATAGGAGACGCGGCAAATGGTGGAGCACTGGATGGTGCGCGAATGGCGCAAGATCGCGGCTGCGGGCAAGGATCCCATGACCTGGTTCATGCTCCTGGTGATCCTGGTGGTGGCGGGCATCATGCTGCGCTTCCTGCTCAACGCCGCCGACAACTTCGGCGTCTACTACTCGATGCCCTATGCCTGTTCCGAGCGCTTCTCGCAGCTCCGCCTGTTCTTCCTCAGCATCCTCGCGCCGCTCTTCTTCTTCTCCATGGTGATCACCCTGGGGGAGCTGATGGTGGTGCTGGGGGTGCGCCGGAAGAAGCGCAAGGTGGGCAGCTACAAGTTCCTCTTCATCGCCCTCGTCTCCATGTTGGCCCTGGGGGCCGTGTCCTTCGCCCTGCTGAGTTGCTGAGGCGTCGCCGCGCGGCGAAACCTTAAACGATTTGTGAATTGCGGGCGCCACCCCGCCCGCTGTCGAATACGGGAACGGCACGTTTCCCGGCATGACGCCCGGGGCGTGTGGCCAGGGCCTGCGCGCCCAGGCGTTGAACGTCGCCCCGGCATCGCGGGTCAACCTCGTCATCGCCATCCGACGCGCGCGACGCGTGCCGGGCATTCGCAGAGAGGAACCCCCATGTTGATCAAGCGCCCATCCGACATCCCCCCCTCAGAGATCACGCCGCCCGAGGTGTACCGAGCCCGGCGCGAGTTCATGCACGCGGCCGGCGGCCTCCTGCTCGCCACCGGCCTGGGTGCGCGCCAGGCCGAGGCGGGGCCGCTGCTCTCCAGCCTGCGCAACCCCAGCCACAGCGTCGACGAGGAACTCACGCCGAGGCAGGACGTGACCGGCTACAACAACTTCTACGAGTTCGGCACCGGGAAGGACGACCCCGCGCGCAACGCCCACACCCTGCGCACCCGGCCCTGGACGGTGCAGGTGGACGGCCTGGTGAAGCGGCCCGGCGCCTGGGACATCGAAAAACTCATCAAGCTCGCGCCCATGGAGGAGCGCATCTACCGCCTGCGTTGCGTCGAGGGCTGGTCCATGGTGATCCCCTGGCAGGGCTATCCGCTCAGCGCCCTCATCAAACAGGTGGAACCGCTGGGCAGCGCGAAGTACGTGGCCTTCACCACCCTGGCGGACCCCCGGCAGATGCCGGGCGTGCGCTACGACGTGCTGGACTGGCCGTATCAGGAGGGCCTGCGCCTGGACGAGGCCCTGCATCCGCTCACCCTGCTGACCTATGGTTTGTACGGCGAGGTGCTGCCAAACCAGAACGGTGCCCCCGTGCGCATCGTCGTGCCGTGGAAGTACGGCTTCAAGAGCGCCAAGTCCATCGTCCGCATCAGCTTCACCGAGCGGCAGCCCGCCACCTCCTGGGGCCGCGCCGCGCCGCGCGAGTACGGCTTCTATTCCAACGTCAACCCGGACGTCGACCACCCGCGCTGGAGCCAGGCGCGCGAGCGCCGCATCGGCGAGTTCCTCAAGCGCAAGACCCTGATGTTCAACGGCTATGGCGCGCAGGTGGCCGGCATGTACGCGGGCATGGACCTGCGCAGGTTTTATTGAGGCCACGGATGGAAGCGTTGTTCCCTCACCCTGCCCTCTCCCGGAGGGAGAGGGTTTTACCCCCTTCCCCCACCGGGGGAAGGGCTGGGGATGAGGGAACGACGCCTCAACCCCGATACCCCCAACCATGAGCGCCCAGCCCGTCTCCCGCCCGCCATCGGCCAAGCAGCCAAGGGTCATCAAGACCATTGTCTTCGCCCTCTGCCTGCTCCCCCTCGGCCACCTGGTCCACGGCGTCGCCACCGACGGCCTGGGCGCCAACCCGATCGAGGCGGTGACGCGCGGCCTGGGCGACTGGGCGCTGCGCCTCCTGCTCGTCACCCTCGCGGTCACGCCGCTGCGCCGTCTCGCCGGCCTCGACTGGCTGCCGCGCCTGCGCCGCATGCTGGGGCTGTTCGCCTTCTTCTACGCGGCGCTGCACGTGCTGAGCTACGTGTGGCTGGACCAGTTCTTCGACTGGGCCTTCATCCTCAAGGACATCATCAAGCGGCCGTTCATCACCGTCGGCTTCCTTAGTTTCCTCTTGCTCATTCCACTGGCCGCCACCTCCACCAACGCCATGATGCGGCGCCTGGGGCGCAACTGGCGACGCCTGCACCGCGCGGTGTACGCGATCGGCGTGCTGGCGGTGCTGCACTTCTGGTGGATGGTGAAGGCGGACATCCGCGAGCCGGCGCTGTATGCCGGCATCCTCGCCCTGCTATTGGGGCTGCGGCTGGTCTGGGCGCTCAGGCCGCCGTCAGGCGCGCATAGTCGAGGATGAAGACCTTGCGGCCCACCTTGGGGAAGGTGACGGTGATCTCGGCGTCCGGCCCCTGGCCCTGGTAGCCGCCGACCACGCCCTCGCCGTACTTCGGGTGGTTGACGCGGGCGCCGACCGGGAAGGGCAGCTGGGCCTCGCGGCGCGGTGGCGGCTGGTAGTGCGCGGCCGGCACGGCGGCCGCATGGCGCGCCTGGCTGCCGCCATACCCCCCCGCATAGCCCCCGCCGTAGCCGCCGTACTCCGCAACCGGCGCACGCAGCCGCGGCGCCAGCGAGTGCACCAGGCCTTCCGGGATCTCCTCCAGGAACTGCGAGGGCATGCCGTAGCGCAGCTGGCCGTGCAGCATGCGCTGCTGCGCGTGGGTGAGGGTGAGGCGTCTGCGCGCGCGGGTGATGGCCACGTACATGAGGCGGCGCTCCTCTTCCAGGCCGCCTGCCTCGTTCATCGCGTTCTCGTGCGGGAACAGGCCCGCCTCCAGGCCGGTGATGAACACGGAATGGAACTCCAGGCCCTTGGCGGCGTGCACGGTCATCAGCTGCACCGCGTCCTGGCCCTGCGCCGCCTCGTGCTCACCCGCCTCCAGCGCGGCGTGGGCGAGGAAGGCCTCCAGGCTCTGGTCGTCCGTCTCGCCGGCGAAGGCGGCGGCGGCGTTGGCGAGTTCCTCCAGGTTGTCCAGGCGGTCCTGGCCGTCCTTCTCGCTCTTGTAGAACTCCACCAGGCCGGAGCGCGCCACCACGTGCTCCACCGCCTCCACCAGGGGCAGGCCCGCGGTGTCCTGGCGCAGGCCCTCGACCAGCTGCACGAAGGCGGCGAACTTCTTGCCCGAGGTGCAGGCCGCCTGCCACAGGCTGGTGCCGGCCGCGCGCGCCTCCGCGTCCACGGTCTCCAGGGAACGCGCGCCGATGCCGCGCGCCGGGAAGTTGGCCACGCGCAGGAAGGCGTTGTCGTCCTCGGGGTTGGCGGCCAGGCGCAGGTAGGCGAGGGCGTGCTTGATCTCGGCGCGCTCGAAGAAGCGCAGGCCGCCGTAGACGCGGTAGGGGATGGCGGCGGAGAACAGGGCGTGCTCCAGGCCGCGCGACTGCGCGTTGGAGCGGTACAGCACGGCGATGTCGGCATAGTGCTCGCCGTCGCGTTTCAGGGCCTGGATCTCCTCCACCACGAAGCCCGCCTCCTCGCGGTCGTCGTTGGCCTGGAAGTGGCGGATCGGCTCGCCCTTGCCCACGTCGGTCCACAGGTCCTTGCCCAGGCGTTCCTTGTTGTGGGAGATCACCGCGTTGGCGGCGTCGAGGATGGTGGAGACCGAGCGGTAGTTGCGCGTCAGCTTGACCGGCGCGGCGATGCCCAACTCCTCCATGAGCAGGTGCATGTTGCCGACGTTGGCGCCGCGGAAGGCGTAGATGGACTGGTCATCGTCGCCCACCGCGAACAGCGCGCTGTCCGGCCCCTTCAGGAGCTTCAGCCACAGATACTGCAGGCGGCTGGTGTCCTGGAACTCGTCCACCAGGATGTGGCGGAAGCGGCCCTGGTAGTGCTCGCGCAGCAGGGCGTTGCGCGACAGCAGCTCATAGGCGCGCAGCAGCAGCTCGGCGAAGTCCACGCAGCCCTCGCGCCGGCACTGCTCGTCGTAGGCCGCGTAGTACTCGGTGAGGCGCTTGGTGTAGGGGTCCCAGGCCTCCACCGCGTCGGCGCGCAGGCCCTGCTCCTTGTTCTGGTTGATGAAGCTCTGCACCTTGCGCGGGTCGTACTTCTCGGTGTCCACGTTCAGGGCCTTGAGGCAGCGCTTCACGGCGGAAAGCTGATCGCTGGAATCGAGGATGGTGAACAGCTGCGGCAGCCCCGCCTCGCGGTGATGCGCGCGCAGCAGGCGGTTGCACAGGCCGTGGAAGGTGCCGACGTACATGCCGCGCGTGTTGATCGGCAGCATGGCGGAGAGGCGGGTGAGCATCTCCTTCGCCGCCTTGTTGGTGAAGGTCACCGCCAGCACGCCCATGGGCGAGACCTGGCCGGTCTGGATCAGCCAGGCGATGCGCGTCGTCAGCACCCGCGTCTTGCCCGAGCCCGCGCCCGCCAGCACCAGGGCGGAGCCGGGGGCGGTGACGGCGGCGAGCTGCTCGGGGTTGAGGGTGGCGAGGAGGGGGGAGGCGGAGGGGGCGGCGTGGCTCATGCCGGCGATTATCTTTTATCCCGGGACACGCGGCATGCCGGACTCAATCCGCGTCGACGAACAGCTCCTTGCGCGGCGGCATGTTGAGCGGGCACTGGCTGGCGTCGTAGCCGGTGTCCTGCAGGCGCCGGTAGATGTCCTCCAGGGCCATGTCCTCGGTGCGGAAGAAGTTCTTCTCGCCGATGTACTCATACAGGTGGGTGCGCTGCATGACCTCCAGCACCTGCTTCTTCAGGCCGGAGAACACCAGGGTGATGCCGTTGTCATGCAGGCGGTGCACCAGGTGGCTGATCACCTCCTCGCCGGAGGCGTCGAGCTCGTTGATGCCGTCGCCGACCACGAGGAGGTACTTGGCCTTGGGGGTGGCGGACACCGCGCCGAGGATGGCGTCCTCGAAGTAGGGCACGTTGGCGAAATACAGCGAGCCGTCGAAGCGCACCGCGACGATGGTCTCGCTGGTGGGCAGGTTGAACACCGCCGCGTCGCGCAGGGTGCCGTCCTCGTGCCGCGCCAGCATGGCGACGCGCGGCCGCATGCGGCGGTAGAGGAAGAGGGCGATGGCGACGCCGGCGCCGATCAGGATGCCCTCGTCCAGCTTGGGCGCCACCAGCAGGGTGGCGACGAAGGTGATCCAGGCCGCCGCGCCGTCGTGCCTGTGGGCCTCCCAGGCGTGTTTCATGGCGCCGAAATTGATCAGGCCGATCACCGCCATCATGATGATGCCGGCCAGCACCGCCTGCGGCAGGTGATAGAGCAGGGGGGTGAGGAAGAGCAGGGCGACGAGGATCATCAGCGCCGTGATCACCGAGGCCAGGCCGCTGACCGCGCCTGCGTTCATGTTCACCGCCGTGCGCGAGAAGCCGCCCGCCACCGGGAAGGCGCCGGAGAGGGCGCTGGCGGCGTTGCCGAGGCCCTGGCCGATCAGCTCCTGGTTGGCGTCGATGCGCTGCTTGGTCTTGGCGGCGATGGCCTTCGACACGGAGATGCTCTCCATGAAGCCGACCAGCGCGATCACCAGCGCGGCGGACAGCAGTTCCGCCACCTTGCCCAGGTCGAGGCGGGGCAGCGCCAGCCCGGGCAGGCCGGCGGGCACCTCGCCGACGACCTCGCCGCCCGCCGTCAGCTTCAACTTGCCGTCCTCGATCTTCTTGATGCGCCAGACGCGGCCGTCATCCGTCGCCGCGGCCGGCAGCCTGCCCACAGGATGGAGGGCCTTGTCGACGACCTTGAACTTGCGCTTCTTGAGCTGGGCGAGCAGCTCCCTGGCGATCGATTCGTCGGTCTCGGCCTGCAGCTTCAGGGTGTCGAGCGCGTATTCGCGCTGCAGGCGCTGTTGCGGCGACAGCTTGCCGCCTTCCGCCCGGAGCGCCGTCTGCGCCGCCTTGAAGGCGGCCTGGCCGGCCTTGCCGGCCTGCGCGTAGTGCTGGTGGTCGACCACCAGCTGCATGGCCTCCTCGTCCTGCAGGGCCTCGATGGGCAGCGACTGCTTGCCTTCGTAGCCGATGTACCAGCTCGCCGAGGTGGTCACCACCACCGCCACCAGCACGTTCGGCCATTTCGGCACCTTCTTCTTCATGGTCCACATGATGGCGATGCCGACCAGGCCCATGGCCAGCGTCGGCCAGTGCGTGTCCGGCAGCTTCTGCAGCACGCCGTAGATGTCCATGAGGAAGACGTCGCTCTTCGGCATGGAGACGCCGAACAGCTTGTTGAGCTGCGACAGGCCGATGATGATCGCCGCCGCGTTGGTGAAGCCCACCACCACGGGGTGCGAGAGGAAGTTCACCACCACGCCCAGGCGCAGCAGGCCGAGCGCCAGCTGGATGGCGCCGACGGTGAGGGCCAGCAGCACGGCGTAGGCCACGTACTCGGCGCTGCCGGCGCGCGCCAGGGGCTCCAGGAACGAGGCGGTCATCAGGGCCACCACGGCGACGGGCGCGGTGGAGAGCTGGTTCGAGGAGCCCCACATCGAGGCGATGGCGATCGGCAGGAAGGAGGCGTAGAGGCCGTAGTAGGGTGGCATGCCGGCGAGCTGCGCGTAGGCCATGGACTGCGGGATCAGCACCAGGGCCACGGTGATGCCGGCCATCAGGTCGGCCTTGAAGGTCGCGCCGCTGATCGGGAACCAGCGCAGGAAGGGCAGGAAGGTTTGCAGGCGCGTGCTCAAGGGGGGCTCCTCGTTGCCGTCGATGACGGGGACGCGCGAAGTTAGCATACGCAGGTCCGCCCCCCGTCTTCCGCCCGAGATGCCCGACCTCGACCAGCTCCTGCGCCAGGTGCGCGCCTGCACCGTCTGTGCGCCGTACCTGCCGAACCCGCCCCGTCCGGTGTTGCGCGCGGCGGCAACGGCGCGGCTGCTCATCGTCGGCCAGGCGCCCGGACGCCGCGTGCACGACACGGGCATCCCCTGGAACGACCCCTCCGGCGACCGCCTGCGCGACTGGCTGGGCATGGACCGCGCGACCTTCTACGACGAGTCCCGCATCGCCATCATCCCCACCGGGCTGTGCTTCCCCGGCACGGGCAAGGGCGGCGACCTGCCACCGCGGCCGGAGTGCGCGCCGCTCTGGCACCCGCCGCTGCGCGCCGAGCTGCCGCAGATCCGCCTGACCCTGCTGATCGGCCAGTACGCGCAGGCCTACTACCTGGGCGCCAGGCGCAAGCGGACCCTGACGGAGACGGTGGCGGCGTGGCGCGAATACCTGCCCGAATACCTGCCCTTGCCCCATCCCAGCCCGCGCAACCAGCTGTGGCTGAAGCGGAACCCCTGGTTCGAGGGGGAACTGTTGCCGGTGTTGCGGCAGAAGGTCGGCGAGGCCCTGGCTTAGAATTCAGCCATTCAGTTATTTGGATTGACCCATGAACCGTCAGATCAACATCCTGTACTTCGCCCATCTGGTGGAAATGCTCGGCCGCGACAACGAGGTCATGTTCCTGCCCATGTCCGTGAACGACCTGCACGGCCTCATGGCGCACCTGGCGCGGCGCGGCGACCACTGGGTGACCATCTTCGAGAAGCACCCGCAGCGCCTCAAGGTCACCGTCAACAAGCAGTTCGTCGACGACGGTGCCAACGTGCCCCTGAAGGGCGGCGACGAGGTCGCCTTCGTCGCCTTCAACATGGGCTGATCCGAGCTCACCCCGGCGCCCGCCGGGGTCCAGTGCCGCCACGGACTGGATTCCGGCGTGCGCCGGAATGACGGCACACATGTTCCGACTGATCCGCAACCTCCTGATCCCCCCTGTGCTGGGCGCGCTCGCCGTGCCCGGCTTCGCGCCGCTCGGCTGGTGGCCGCTGCCCATCCTCTCCCTGGCGGGCCTGTTCTGGTGGGTGCGCGCCGCCACGCCCCGGCAGGCCTTGCTGGCCGGCTGGGGCTACGGCCTGGGCCTGTTCCTGGTGGGCGTGTCCTGGGTGTTCGTGTCGCTCTCCACCTACGGCGGCCTGCCCGCGCCGGTGGCGGTGCTGGCGACGCTGCTGTTCTGCGGCTTCATCGCGCTGTTTCCGGCGCTGGCGATTTGGTTGGGCGTGCGCCTTACGGCGCCCACCCTCTCCCCTGGCGTGTGGCTTGCACTGCCTGCCGCCTGGGCCTTGCTGGAGTGGGTGCGCGGCTGGTTCCTCACCGGCTTCCCCTGGCTGGCCTTCGGCTATTCGCAGGTGCCGGACGGCCCGCTCGCGGGCTTCGCGCCGGTGCTGGGGGTGTATGGCGTGGGGCTGGCGGTGGCGCTGGTGGCGGGTCTGTTCGCCAGCCTGCGGCCCAACCTGGTGACCGCCGGCGTGCTGCTGCTGGCGGCCGGCCACGGCCTGCAGCAGGTGGAGTGGACCCGGCCCGTGGGCGCGCCGGTGTCGGTGGCCCTGTTGCAGGGCAACGTGCCGCAGGAGATGAAGTTCCGCCCGGACAAGCTCGCCACCACCCTGCAGGACTACGCGCGCCAGGTGCTGGCGAGCGAGGCGCGCCTGGTGGTGCTGCCGGAGACGGCGGTGCCGCTGTTCCGCTCCGGCGTGCCGGCCGGCTATCTGGAAGGGCTGGCTGAACACGTGAAGCGGCGCGACGGCGACCTGCTGCTCGGCCTGCCGGTGGATACCGCGTCGGGCGAGTACTACAACGCCGTGGTCAGCGCGGGGGCCTCGCCCGCGGGGGAGTACCGCAAGCACCACCTGGTGCCGTTCGGCGAGTTCGTGCCCTTCGGCTTCCGCTGGCTGGTCGACATGATGTCCATCCCCCTGGGCGACTTCTCGGTCGGCGCGCCGGACCAGGGGCCGATCGCCGCCGCCGGGCAGCGTCTGGCGGTGAACGTGTGCTACGAGGACGCCTTCGGCGAGGAGCGCATCCATGCCGCGCGCGAGGCGACCCTGCTGGTGAACGTGAGCAACGACGCCTGGTTCGGCAACAGCCTGTCGCCGCGCCAGCACCTGCAGATCGGCGCCATGCGCTCGCTGGAGGCGGGGCGCTGGCAACTGCGCGCCAACAACACCGGCATCACCGCCATCGTCGACGAACGCGGCCGCGTGCGCGCCGAGCTGCCACCCTTCACCCAGGCCACCCTGGCCGGCAGCGCCCAGGGCATGGCTGGGCTGACGCCCTACCTGCGCTGGGGCAACGTCCCGGCCTTGGGTATCATGGCCGCCCTGTTGCTGGCCGCCGGCCTGGTTTCCAGAAAGAGAAGATCATGAGCGAACCCGTCCTGAACACCCCCCTGCGCCTCACCCATCTGTCGCACGGCGGCGGTTGCGGCTGCAAGATCGCGCCCGCGGTGCTGGAGCAGATCCTCGCCGACACGCCTTTCAGCAAGGGCCTGGCCTCCAGCTTCCCCGACCTGCTGGTGGGCATCGAGTCGTCCGACGACGCGGCGGTGTGGAAACTGAACGAGGAGCAGGCGATCGTCGCCACCACCGACTTCTTCATGCCCATCGTCGACGACGCCTTCGAGTTCGGCCGCATCGCCGCCACCAACGCCATCTCCGACGTCTACGCCATGGGCGGCAAGCCGCTGTTCGCGCTCGCCCTGGTGGGCATGCCGATCGACAAGCTGCCGCACGAGACCATCCGCCAGATCCTCGCCGGCGGCGAGGCGGCGGCCAAGGCGGCGGGCATGCCGATCGCCGGCGGCCACTCCATCGACTCGCAGGAGCCGATCTACGGCCTGGTGGCGATCGGCGTGGTGGACCCGCGCAAGATCAAGAAGAACAACGCCGGCAAGGCGGGCGACGTGCTGATCCTCGGCAAGGGCCTGGGCGTGGGCATCTACTCGGCGGCGCTGAAGAAGGACCAGCTGCCGGCCGAGGGCTACGCGGCCATGATCGCCTCCACCACCCAGCTCAACACCCCCGGCGTGGAGCTGGGGCAGATGGACGGCGTGCACGCCCTCACCGACGTCACCGGCTTCGGCCTGCTCGGCCACGGCCTGGAGCTGGCGCGCGGCTCCAACCTGACGGTGCGCATCGAGTTCGCGCAACTGCCGGTGCTGCCCGGCGCGGCGGAGCTGGCGCAGGCCGGCTTCACCACCGGCGCCTCCGGGCGCAACTGGGCCAGCTATGGCGACGGCGTGGCGCTGTTCGAAGGCTGTGCCGACTGGCAAAAGGCCGTGCTCACCGACCCGCAGACCAGCGGCGGCCTGCTGGTGGCGTGTTCGCAGGACAGCGCCGAGGCGGTGCTGGAGGTGTTCCGCCGCCACGGCTTCGAACGCGCGGCGGTGATCGGGCGCCTGGAAGAGGGTCCGGCGCAGGCGGTGGTGGTGCCGTAAGCCTTGCTGTAGAGCCCCTCCCCCTTGAGGGGACCAGCCCGCAGGGCGCAGGACGCAACGAAGTTGCGGTCCCGAGCAAAGCGAGGGATGGGCCGACGGCCCACAGAGGGGTTGGGGAGAGGGTGGGTTGTTGCGTACCTCTTTAATCCAGATAAACGCCCCACCCTCTCCCCGGCCCTCTCCCCTCAAGGGAGAGGGGGCAAGGCGTCCACCTCTGCTACCCGAGTTCCCTCACACCCGCCCTGAGGGGGTCAACGCCGCCAGAACGCCGGCGTCAGCACCACCAGCAACGTGAACACCTCCAGGCGCCCCGCCAGCATGGCGACGGTGCACACCCAGGTCTGGAAGTCCGTGAGCGCGCCGTAGTTGTTGGCGGGGCCCACCACGCCGAGGCCGGGGCCGGCGTTGTTGATGCAGGCGATGACCGCGGAGAAGGCGGAGATGAAGTCGAGGCCGGAGAGCAGCAGCAGGAAGCTCAGGCCCGCCACCGTCATGAAGTACAGGAAGATGAAGGCGAGCACCGCGAACACCACCTTGTTCTCGATCACCGCGCCGCCCAGCTTCACCGGCATCAGCGCGTTGGGGTGCAGGAGGCGCGACAGTTCGCGACTGGCCTGCTTGGCCAGGATGAGGGTGCGGATCATCTTCACGCCGCCGCCGGTGGAGCCGGAGCAGGCCAGGATGGAGCTGAGGAACAGCATCCACATGGGCGCGAAGATCGGCCACTGGCCGAAGTCGGTGCTGGCGAAGCCGCAATCGGTGGCGATGGTGATCAGGTTGAAGCTGGCATAACGCAGGGCGGTGAGGAAGTCGGGATAGGTGCCCTGCCACCACAGGAAGACGGAGACGCCGAGGATGCTGGTGAGCAGCAGGGCGAACATGCTCTTCATCTCGATATCTGCACGCAGGGAGGCCAGGCTGCGGCCGTGCAGGACCAGGAAGTAGGTCGCGAAGTTGCCGGCGGCGATCACCTGGAACACCGACAGGGTCACCTCGATGGGCACGGAATTGAAAAAGCCGACGCTGGCGTCGTGGGTGGAGAAGCCGCCCAGGGCCATGGCGGCGAAGGCGTGGCACACGGCGTCGAACCAGGACATGCCGGCGACGCGCAGGGAGATGACGCAGGCCGCAGTGAGGCCGGCGTACACCAGCCACAGGGCCTTGGCGGTCTGGGCGATGCGCGGCGTGAGCTTGCTGTCCTTCATGGGCCCCGGCGTCTCCGCCTTGAACATGGCGCGTCCGCCCACGCCCAGCAGCGGCAGGATTGCCACCGCCAGGACGATGATGCCCATGCCGCCAATCCAGTTGAGCAGGTGGCGCCACAGGTTGATCGAGGGCGGCAGCGCGTCCAGGCCCGAATACACCGTGGCGCCCGTGGTGGTCATGCCGGACACCGTCTCGAAGTAGGCGTCGGTGAAGCTGGTGTCCAGGTAGAACATCAGGGGCAACGTGGCGAAGGCCGGCAGCGCGGTCCAGGTGAGCACGACGATGAGGAAGCCGTCGTGGGTCTTCAGGTCGCGCCGCCCGGCGCGCGTTAGCACCCACAGCAGGCCACCGGCACCGAGGGTGATGAGGGCCGCCTCGTCATAGGCATAGAGCGCCGCGTCCTGGTACCCCCAGGAGACGCCCAGCGGCACCAGCATGACCAGGCCGAAGATGAGGATGATGGGGCTGAGCGCGTAGAGGACGCCGACCATGGTTGCGCGCCCCCCTTCAGAAGAAGCCGAAGCCGACCTGGAACAGCTTTTCCACCTTGCCGATCATGCGCTTGTTGGGCACGAACAGGATCAGGTGGTCCTCCGCCTCGATGCGGGTGTCGTGGTGGGCGATGATCACCTCGTCGCCGCGCAGGATGGCGCCGATCGACACCCCCTCGGGCAGGCCGATCTCCTCCATGCGCCGGCCGATCAGCTTGGAGGAGCGCGCGTCGCCGTGCACCACCGCCTCCAGGGCCTCGGCGGCGCCGCGCCGCAGAGAGTGCACCACCGCCATGTCGCCGCGGCGGATGTGGGTGAGCAGGGGGCCGATGGTGGCCTGCGCGGGCGAGAGGGCGATGTCGATCTCGCCGCCCTGCAGCAGGTCCACGTAGGTGGAGCGGTTGATCAGGGCGATGACCTTCTTCGCGCCCAGGCGCTTGGCCAGCAGCGAGGCCATGATGTTGTCCTCGTCGTCGTTGGTCAGGGCGCAGAACACGTCCATGTCCTCGATGTTCTCGGCGCGCAGCAGGTCCTCGTCGGTGGCGTTGCCGTTCAGCACCAGGGCGTGCTCCAGCTCGTGCGAGAGGCGGTCGGCGTTCTTCTTGTTGCGGTCGACCAGCTTCACCTGGTAGTCGCGCTCCAGGCTCTTCGCCAGGCGCCGGCCGATGTTGCCGCCGCCCGCGATCATGACGCGGCGCACGCTCTGGTCGCTGTGGCGGATCTCCTTCATGACCGAGCGGATGTTCTCGGTGGCGGCGAGGAAGAAGATCTCGTCGCCCTCCTGGATCACCGTGTCGCCCTCCGGGACGATGGCGCGGTCCTGGCGGTAGATGGCGGCGACGCGCGCGTCGATGTTGCTGTCCACGCCGGGGTGTTCGCGGAACATCAGGTGCATGTGCTCGCGCAGGTGCTTGAGGGCGTGGCCGACCATGAAGCCGCCGTGCGCCTTCACCGCCACCAGGCGGATGCGCCCGCCGGCGAAGTCCACCACCTGCAGGGCCTCGGGGTAGTCGATGAGGCGGCGCAGGTAGTCGGTGATCTCCTGTTCCGGCGCGATCACGTGGTCGACGCCGAAGCCGTCCTCGGCGAACAGCTGCGGGTGCTGCATGTAGTCCACGGCGCGGATGCGCGCGATCTTGGTGGGGATGTTGAACAGGGTGCTGGCGAGCTTGCAGGCGACGATGTTGGTCTCGTCGTTGAGCGTCACCGCCACCAGCATGTCGGCGTCGTCCGCCCCCGCCTGGCGCAGCACCGAGGGGTGCGAGGCCTGGCCGCACACGGTGCGCAGGTCGTAGCGGTCCTGCAGGACCGCGAGCTTCTCCGCATCGATGTCGACCACGGTCAGGTCGTTGCCTTCCCGCACCAGGTGCTCCGCGAGGTTGGAGCCGACCTGGCCGGCGCCGAGGATGATGATCTTCATGTTCCGTCGGGGTTGTGAGCGCGGCTGCGAATGGTAGTCCCGCGCCGCTGGGGAGGCCATAGGCGGGCCCCGGCTGCCCCACGTTCTTTATGAAATCTTTACGCGCCCGGCCCCGGGTCTTAGCGGCGTCTTGATCGCCGCCGTCCTAGAGTTCGTAGCCTCGACGCATTGTCCTGGAGCCGCACATGGATCTGATCTTCATCGCCCTGGGGCTGGGTTTCTTCGCCCTCACGGCCATCCTCGTCGCCGTCTTTGACGGGCTGAGGAGACACGGATGAACGCCCTCTATCTCATCGCCCTGATCGCCGCCGTGGGCGTGTTCGCCTACCTGGTGCTCGTCCTCTTCTTCCCGGAGCGTTTCTCATGACTGGCAACGGCTTCCTCCAACTCGCCCTCTACCTGGTCGCCCTGATCGGCCTGGCCTGGCCGCTGGGCCTGTACATGGCCCGCGTCTACCGGGACGACATCCCCGGCTTCATGCGCTGGCTGCAACCGCTGGAGCGGCTGACCTACCGCCTGTGTGGCGTCAAGCCGGGCGACGACATGCCCTGGACCCGCTACGCCTTCGCCTTGCTGGCCTTCAACCTGATGGGCTTCCTGGCGGTCTATCTGCTGCAACGCTTCCAGGTCTGGCTGCCGCTGAACCCGGAAGGGCTGGCGGCCGTCACGCCCGACTCGGCGTTCAACACGGCGGTGAGCTTCGCCACCAACACCAACTGGCAGGGCTATGGCGGCGAGACCACCATGAGCTACCTGACCCAGATGCTGGGCCTCTCCGTGCAGAACTTCCTCTCCGCCGCCACCGGCATGGCGGTGCTGGTGGCGCTGATGCGCGGCTTCACCCGCAAGGAGGTGGGCGGCGTCGGCAACTTCTGGGTCGACATGACCCGCTCGACCCTGTACGTCCTGCTGCCGCTGTCGCTGATCCTGTCGCTGGCCCTGGTGAGCCAGGGCGTGGTGCAGAACTTCTCCGCCTACGCCAAGGCGGAGCTGGTGCAGCCCTACGAGTACGAGGTGGCCAAGACCGATGCGGAGGGCAATGCCATGAACGACGCCCAGGGCAACCCGGTCATGGAAAAGACCGTCGCCACCCAGCAGACCATCGCCGTCGGCCCGGCCGCCAGCCAGATCGCCATCAAGCAGCTCGGCACCAACGGCGGCGGCTTCTTCAACGTCAACTCCGCCCACCCGCTGGAGAACCCGACCCCGCTCGCCAATTTCCTGGAGGTGCTGGCCATCCTGATCATCCCGGCCGCGCTGTGCTTCACCTTCGGCCGCTTCGTCGGCGACCTGCGCCAGGGCGGGGCGATCCTCGCCGCCATGACCGTGGTGTTCACCGCACTGCTGGCGCTGGCGGTCTGGGCCGAGCAGGCCGGCAACCCGCTGTTCGACAAGCTGGGCCTGGCCACCACCGCCTCCGAGATGCAGGCCGGCGGCAACATGGAGGGCAAGGAGACCCGCTTCGGCGTGGTCAACTCCGCCCTCTGGGCCACCGCCACCACCGCCGCCTCCAACGGCTCGGTGAACGCCATGCATGACTCCTTCACCCCCCTGGGCGGCATGGTGCCCATGTGGCTGATGCAGCTGGGCGAAGTGATCTACGGCGGCGTCGGCTCCGGCCTCTACGGCATGATCGTGTTCGCCCTCATCGGCGTGTTCATCGCCGGCCTGATGATCGGCCGCACCCCCGAGTACCTGGGCAAGAAGATCGAGGCCTTCGAGGTCAAGATGGCCGCTGTCGCGATCCTGGTGCCGCCGCTGGTGGTGCTGGTCGGTGCGGCCCTGGCGGTGAGTCTCGACGCGGGCCGCGCCGGGATATTCAACCCGGGCGCCCACGGCTTCTCGGAGGTCTTGTACAACCTGTCGTCGGCCGGCAACAACAACGGCAGTGCCTTCGGCGGCATGTCGACCAACACGCCCTTCTACAACACCCTGCTGGGCATGGCCATGCTGTTCGCCCGCTACTGGCTGGCGGTGCCGGTGCTGGCCATCGCCGGTTCCCTGGCGGCCAAGAAGATCGTGCCGGCCTCCTCGGGCACCCTGCCCACCCACACCCCGCTGTTCGTGCTCCTGTTGATCGGCACCGTGCTGCTGGTCGGCGCGCTGACCTTCATCCCCGCCCTGGCGCTGGGTCCGGTGGTGGAGCAGTTGCAGATGCTGGGGGTGGGGAAATGAACCGGGACGAGGCCTCGACCATGCGTTGCTCCCTCACCCCTGCCCCTCTCCCGGAGGGAGAGGGGAACGGCTCCCTTCCCCCCTCGGGGGAAGGGCTGGGGATGAGGGAGCAACGTCCCCATCACCACCCCGCCATGCCGCGCCAATACCAATAAAGGAATCGTCATGCACAAGACACAATCCCTCTACGACCCAGCCCTCATGAAGGCGGCCGCCTGGGACGCGGTGAAGCGCCTGTCGCCCCGCCACCAGGTGAAGAACCCGGTGATGTTCGTGGTCTGGCTGGGCAGCCTGCTCACCACCGGCCTGTTCGTCCAGGCCCTCGCCGGTGAAGGCGAGGCCCGAGGCCACGAAACCGCGGGCTTCATCCTCGCCGTCACCCTCTGGCTCTGGTTCACCGTCCTGTTCGCGAACTTCGCCGAGGCCATGGCGGAAGGCCGGGGCAAGGCCCAGGCCGCGGCCCTCAGGGGCATGAAGCGGACCATCCTGGCCAAGAAGCTGAAGGAGCCGCGTCACGGGGTTGGCCCTCTCGTCGCCACCCACGTGGTCAACTCGGAGGAGCTGCGCAAGGGCGACCTGGTCCTGGTCACCGCCGGCGAGGTCATCCCCGGCGACGGCGAGGTGATCGAGGGCGTGGCCTCGGTGGACGAATCGGCCATCACCGGCGAATCCGCCCCGGTGATCCGCGAGGCCGGCGGCGACTTCTCCGCCGTCACCGGCGGCACCCGGGTGCTGTCCGACTGGCTGGTGATCCGCATTGCGGTCAACCCGGGCGAGACCTTCCTCGACCGCATGATCGCCATGGTGGAAGGCGCCAAGCGCCAGAAGACCCCCAACGAGATCGCCCTCACCATCCTCCTGGTGGCGTTGACCCTGGTGTTCCTGCTGGCCACCGCCACCCTGTTGCCGTTCTCGCTGTTCAGCGTGGAGGCCGCCGGGTCGGGCCAGCCGGTCAGCGTGACGGTGCTCATCGCCCTGCTGGTCTGCCTGATCCCCACCACCATCGGCGGCCTGCTGTCCGCCATCGGCGTCGCCGGCATGGGCCGCATGATGGCCAAGAACGTCATCGCCACCTCCGGCCGCGCCGTCGAGGCGGCCGGCGACGTGGACGTGCTGATGCTGGACAAGACCGGCACCATCACCCTGGGCAACCGCCAGGCCAGCAACTTCCTGCACGCCTCGGGCGTGAACGAGCGCGAGCTGGCCGACGCGGCGCAACTGGCCTCGCTCGCCGACGAGACGCCGGAGGGCCGCAGCATCGTCGTGCTGGCCAAGCAGCGCTTCAATCTGCGCGGCCGCGACGTGCAGGAGCTGGGCGCGCACTTCGTCCACTTCACCGCGCAGACGCGCATGAGCGGCGTCGACCTGGAAGGGCGCGAGATCCGCAAGGGCGCGGCGGACGCGATCCGCGCCTTCGTCGCCGAAAAACAAGGCCACTTCCCGCAGGAGGTGGAGGCCCTGGTCGAACAGGTCGCCAAGCGCGGCGCCACCCCGCTGGTGGTGGCCGAATCGGCCGCCGGGCACGCACGCGTGCTGGGCGTCGTGGAGCTGAAGGACATCGTCAAGGGCGGCATCAAGGAGCGCTTCGCCGAGCTGCGCCGCATGGGCATCAAGACCGTGATGATCACCGGCGACAACCGCCTCACCGCCGCCGCCATCGCCGCCGAGGCCGGGGTGGACGACTTCCTCGCCGAGGCCACGCCGGAGGCCAAGCTGAAGCTGATCCGCCAGTACCAGGGCGAGGGCCGCCTGGTGGCGATGACCGGCGACGGCACCAACGACGCCCCGGCGCTCGCCCAGGCCGACGTCGCGGTGGCCATGAACACCGGTACCCAGGCGGCGAAGGAGGCCGGCAACATGGTGGACCTGGACTCCAACCCGACCAAGCTGATCGAGGTGGTGGAGACCGGCAAGCAGATGCTGATGACGCGCGGCTCGCTCACCACCTTCAGCATCGCCAACGACGTGGCCAAGTACTTCGCCATCATCCCGGCCGCCTTCGCCACCACCTACCCGGCGCTCAACGCCCTCAACGTCATGCAGCTCGCCACGCCGGCCAGCGCCATCCTGTCGGCGGTGATCTTCAACGCCCTGATCATCGTCGCCCTGATCCCGCTCGCCCTGAAGGGCGTGAAGTACCGCCCCCTGGGCGCCGGCGCCATCCTGCAACGCAACATGCTGATCTATGGCCTCGGCGGATTGGTGGTGCCCTTCGTCGGCATCAAGGCCATCGACCTGATGCTGGTGGGGCTGAATCTGGCTTGAACCCCCACCCTCTCCCGCGCTGCCGCGCATCCCTCCCCCCTCGAAGGGGAGGGGCGGGGGGAGAGGGGAGCGCAACGCACAATCGAAAGGAATCGAACATGCTCAAGGAACTCAAACCCGCCCTGCTCATGCTGGCCGTGCTCACCGTGGTCACGGGCCTCGTCTACCCCCTCGTCGTCACCGGCGTCGCCCAGGGCGTCTTCCCCTACCAGGCCAACGGCAGCCTGATCGAATCGGGCGGCAAGCTCGTGGGCTCTGAACTGGTCGGGCAGCCCTTCTCGGACCCGAAGTACTTCTGGTCCCGCCCCTCCGCCACCGGCCCCGTGCCCTACAACGCCGGCGCCTCCAGCGGCAGCAACCAGGGCCCGACCAACCCGGCCCTGGAGGAGGCGGTCAAGGCGCGCATCGCGGCGTTGCAGGCCGCCGACCCCGGCAACAAGGCCCCCATTCCGGTGGACCTGGTCACCGCCTCCGCCAGCGGCCTCGACCCCCACATCAGCCCGGCCGCGGCCGAGTACCAGGTGGGGCGCGTCGCCCGCGTCCGCGGCATCGAGCCCAACACCGTGCGCGCCCTGGTGGCGGCACATACCGAGGGGCGCCAGCTCGGCGGGATGGGGGAGCCGCGTGTCAACGTGCTGACCCTGAACCTGTCGTTGGACAGGCCGCACTGAACTGATGGGCACCCTGTTGGAAGTCTTGGTGGCCTTTATCGCCCTGGCGATACCTTTCCTGTTCGCCTGGATTCTCTTGAGCCTGATGGCTTCCGACAGGGAGTCGTTGCCTCACAAACATCTGCATTGGAACCCGAAGAAATGAATCGCAAGCACGCAAGCCGCACTTTCATGCTGATCAGCTGTATCGCCGCCCTGCCGGCAATGGCCGAGGACAGCCCGCATACCGTCACCGGCAACCTGGGTCTCTACTCCGACTACGCCTTCCGCGGCGTCTCCCAGACCGCCGCCGAGCCGGCCATCCAGGGCGGCTTCGACTATGCCCATGCCAGCGGCATCTATCTCGGCACCTGGGCCTCCAACGTGACCGAGTCCATGTACGCCGATGCCGCCGGCAATACCAGCAACCTGGAATGGGACGTCTACGGCGGCTACAGCGGCAAGATCGGCGCCGACCTCGCCTACAACGTCGGCCTGCTCAAGTACTTTTATCCCGGCGCCAGCCACTTCGACACCCTGGAGGCCTATGCCGGTATCACCTGGAAGAATTTCGGCCTGAAGGCGTCCTACAACCTGGCCGACTACTTCGGCGCCGCCAACTCCGACGGCACCGTGTACTGGGACGCCAGCTTCAACTACGAGCTGCCCGCCAAGGTGATGCTGAACCTGCACTACGGTGCAACCTCGGCGGAGGGCAACGCGGTCGACTACAACGACTGGAAGATCGGCGTCAGCAAGGACTTCGCCGGCTTCGTCGTCGGCCTGGCCTACACCGACACCGACCTCAGCGACGCCGAGCAAGGGCCGGTCAAGGGCGAGGACGTCAAGGACGGCCGGCTGATCGTCTCAGTCAGCAAGACCTTCTGATCCGACAGTGGGCGGCTGCGTGCCTGGCACGGGCCGCGAAAAGCTCCATACGGTCGCTCCAGCAGTGATCTTGGCCCGTCGCAAGACGGGCCTTTTCTTTTCCTTCGCGCCTTAACCCGATCTTGATGCCGGCGGCTTAGGCCGGCGCGAGCAACTGGCCTCCACCGGGCTGGGACTGGGCCTCGCCATCCCCCACTGCCAGGTGCGCAACCTGGACCGCATCCTGGCCGCCTACGTGCGCCCCAGGACGGCGATCCCCTTCGCCGCCCCGGACGGTCAACCGGTGTCGGATTTCCTGGTCCTGCTGGTGTCCAAGCAGGCCGCCGAGGAACACCTGGAGATATTGGCCGAGGCCGCCCGGTTATTCGACGATCGCAGCTTTCGCGACCGCCTGCGTCAATGTGGCGATTCGGCCGCGGTCAGGAAGTTGTTCGAGGGCTCGCTGGCGTCACCCTGAGTTCACGCCGGATGCCAGCCCACCATCGCCACCAAGAACGGATGGCTGACCACGTAGGCCACGGCCAAGAACAGCAAGCGACGTGCCCGCGCCCGGCACCTGACGGGATCGACGGCCGCGGCGCGGAGGCGCAGGTCAACCGAACTTGTACTGGATGCCGTAGCCGCCACGCGGATATTCCCAGTCCAGATTGCGTTCCAGGCAGACGATGCGGCAGGTGCCGCATTCCAGGCAGCCGTCGGTGATCAGGGTCACCTTCCGGCCCTCCGCCGTGTAACAGCCGGCCGGGCAACAAACCACGCAGGGCTGGTCAGCACACTTCTTCTCGCACAATGACGGCACCCGGATGCGGATGTGGGGCTGCTCGGCGTCCACCAGGTAGCGGTTCTGGAACAGCTTGGTCTCGACGTTGACGGTGCTCACCGGAAGGCCCTCCACAGTTTGAACGCATCGCCCAGGAGGCCGAACAGGCTGCGTTTATCCCGGAAACTGGCGAATATCTCCCGTTCCTTGCTCAGCTTGTCCACGCCGTCCACCTTGAGCATGGTGTAGGCGGAACGGTTGAGCAGTTCCGGATAGGTGGTGAGGAACTGGTTGTTGGCGTGGAAGATGTCCGGCAGGTCCTTGTACTTCTTCAGGTCCTTCATCACGAAGCTGTCGTCCAGGCGTTTTCTGTAGTCGGCCAGGTTGACCGCGGTCATGGGCCGGCCTGCCTTGAACAGCGCCGCCACCGTTTCGCCGGCGAGGCGGCCGGTGGTCATGGCCAGGTTGGAGCCCTCCCGGTGCACGGCGTTGACGAACATGCCGGAGTCGCCGGCGATCAGCCAGCCGTCGCCGAATACCTGGGGGATGGCGTTGTAGCCGCCTTCCGGGATCAGATGGGCGGCGTACTCCTTCATTTCGCCGCCCTGGATCAGGGGCTGAATGGAGGGATGTGCTTTCATCTTCTCCAGCAGTTCATAGGGCGTGGTCTTCTGGGCCATGAGGTCGGACAGCATGCAGCCGACGCCGATGCTGATGGAGTCGTTGTTGGTGTAGAGGAAACCGGTGCCCATCATGCCCTGGGTGATCTTGCCCAGCATCTCCACCACCACCCCCTCGCCCTTGTGGATGTTGAAGCGGCTTTCGAGGGTTTCCTTGGGCAGGAAATGGATTTCCTTCACCGCCAGGGCGACGTGTTTCGGCTCGATCTCCGGCCGGAAGCCGGCCTTGCGGGCCAGGGTGGAGTTCACCCCGTCGGCCAGGATCACCACGTCGGCATGGAGGTCGCCACCGGCCCGGTCGGTGCGCACGCCGATCACCTTGCCGGCCTCGTCGCGCAACAGTTCGGTGACGGTGGTCTCGTTGATCACCAGTGCGCCGGCCTCCTGCACCTTCTTCGAGAACCATTTGTCGAACCGGGCACGGATGATGGTGTAGCGGTTGTGGGGCGGCTTGTTGAAGTCGTCGGAGCGGAAGTGGGTGCCGATGAAGGACTCGTCGTCCAGCACCCACATGCGCTGCTCGATGATGTGGCGTTCCAGCGGCGCGTCGTCGCGGAAGTCCGGGATCAGGCGCTCCAACGCGTCGGCATAGAGGATGGCGCCCTGGACGTTCTTGGCCCCGGGGGCCTCGCCCCGCTCGATTTGCAGCACATGCAGGCCGGCCTTGGCCAGGGTATAGGCGGCGGCGTTGCCGGCGGGGCCGGCGCCGACGACGATGGCATCGAAGCGTTCGATCATGCTGTTTCCTCCTGGGGGGTCAGCGCCGCCTGGCGTTTCAGCTTCATCCAGAAGGCCTCGGTGAGGGCCGGCAGGATGACGGTGGCGTCGCCGACGATGCCGAAATGGGCGAAGTCGAATATGGGGGCCTCGGGATCGCTGTTGATGGCGACGATGCAGTCCGCGCCCTCCATGCCCACCCGGTGCTGGATGGCGCCGGAGATGCCTGCGGCGATGTAGAGCTTGGGCCGGACCGTCTTGCCCGACTGGCCTACCTGGTGTTCGGCACCTATCCAGCCGGCCTGGACCACGGGCCGGGAGGCGCCCACCTCGGCCCCCAGTACCTTGGCCAGGTCGCGCACCAGCTGGAAGTTCTCCGGCTTGCCCAGGCCCCGGCCGCCGGCGACGATGATGTCGGCGAAGGGCAGTTGCGGCTGGTCGCGACGGTCGTCGGCGATGAAGTCCAGCACCTTGGTGACGATGTCGGCCTCGTTCATCAACAGACCGTGCTCGACGATGCGGCCGGTGCGCCCAGGCTGCGGCTCCGGCATGGCCATCACCCGGGGCCGCACGGTGGCCATCTGGGGCCGGTAGTTGAGGGTGACGATGGTGCACAGGAGGCTGCCGCCGAAGGTGGGCCGGGTGGACAGCAAGCTGCGGTCATCCGGGTCGATGGCCAGTTCGGTGCAGTCGGCGGTCAACCCGGTGTTCAGGGTGGTGGCCACGCTGCCGGCCAGGTCGCGGCCCAGGGTGGTGGCGCCCAGGAGCAGGATCTCCGGCTGATAGGTGTTCACCAGGTCGGTGAGGGCGCGGGTGTAGGGCTCGTTGCGGTATTCCCCCAGCACATCGCTCTGCATCAGGTAGCAGAGATCAGCGCCATACTCGAAGGCCACCTGGCAGTAGTGCCGGGCCTCGCGCTCGTCGCCGCCGAGTTTGGCCTCGGCCATCACCACGCCGGCCAGCTCCACGCCCAGGGCGTCGGCCAGCTTGCGGCCCTCGCCAAGGAGCTCCAGGGACACGGGATGCACCCGCCCCCGCTCGTGTTCGATGAACACCCAGACGCCGCGGTAGGCCTGGAGGCGTTCGTCCAGGACGACCTTGCGCTTCTTTTTCGCCGGTTGGCTCGGTTCACTCATGGCGGTTTCCTTTCAGCTTCGTTTCGCCAGTTCTTTTTCCACGCCCGGGAAGCGCTCGGCGAGGCGGGCCAGCAAGGCCGCCGCCAGGTCGGCGGCGCTGCCGTCCTCGATGGCGATCATCTCCGCCCGCTGGCTGCGCGGTGTGGGGGTGAACACCTTGCTGACGATGGTGGGCGAGCCTTTGAGGCCGATCCGGGTCACGTCCTCGATACCGGCCGCCGTCTTGTCCCAGTGCGTGACGGCCTGGCGGGCGGCGCGCAGCATGTCGGGCAGGCTGCCAAAACGCATCCGGTTGCTGTCCTCCAGCATGGTGACGAGGGCCGGCATGCGGGTCCGGAGCACCTGCACGCCGCCCTCGGCCCGGCGTTCCACCACGATCTCGCGCCGGTCCAGGTCGATCTCGACGATGCGGGACACATAGGTGAGCAGTTGCAGGTGCATGCGCCGGGCGATGCCCGGTCCCACCTGGGCGGTATCGCCGTCGATGGTCTGCTTGCCGGTGAACACCAAGTCCACCGGCAGTTCCTTGCCGATCTGGCGGATGGCGGCGGCCAGGGCGTAGCTGGTGGCCAGGGTGTCGGCGCCGGCGAAGGCCTTGTCGGTGACCAGGATGGCGTCGTCGGCGCCCAGGGACAGGGTCTTGCGCAGGGCCACCTCGGCCTGGGGCGGCCCCATGCTGATCACCGTCACCCGGCCGCCGAAGCGGTCGCGCAGACGCAGGGCCTCCTCCAGAGCGAACAGGTCGTAGGGGTTGACGATGGCCGGCACCCCCTGGCGCATGATGGTGTTGGTGACCGGATGCACCCGGATCTGGGCACTGTCCGGTACCTGCTTGATGCATACCACGCTGTGCATCGCCGTCTCCTCAGGCCTGGACGATGCAGCCGTCCACGGGACAACTGTCGAGACACTGGGGCGAGTCGTACTCGCCCTCGCATTCGGTGCAGGTGGCCGCATCGATGGCATACATGCCTTTGTTCAGGCGGATGGATTCGGTGGGGCACAGGGGTTCGCACATGGCGCACACCGTGCATTGGGTTTCGTCGATACGCAGGCTCATGGCCGTCACTCCGGTATGAATGGCAGTGTGGCCATGCTAGGCGGAGGTCCGAAAACGTCCTGCATAATCGCGGCCGGGCGCCGCATAATTTTCGTAAACGGGCGCGGGTGGCCGTCAGGCCACGAAGCGGTAGCCGACCCCGGACTCGGTGATCAGATGTGCCGGCTCGGTGGGGATGGACTCCAGTTTCTGGCGCAAGCGGCTCATATAGATGCGCAGATAATGGCTGTTCTCGGCCTGGCCCGGGCCCCAGACCTCGCGCATCAGGTGCTGGTGGGTCAACACCTTGCCGGGATTGGCCACCAGCACGGCGAGCAGGCGGTATTCGAGGTTGGTCAGATGCACGGGCTCGCCGCCGCGCGCCACGGCCCGGCGGACGAGGTCCACCTGCACGTCGCCGAAGTTCACCGTCGGGGTGCCGTCGCCGCCACGGACGCGCCGGCGCACCAGGGCGCGCACCCGCGCCAGCAGTTCGCCGACGCCGAAGGGCTTGGTCAGGTAGTCGTCGGCGCCCTCGTCCAGGGCGACGATCTTCTCGGTCTCCTCGGCCCGCGCCGAGAGGATGAGGATGGGCACCTCGGACCAGTGGCGGACCGAGCGCACCACTTCGACGCCGTCCATGTCCGGCAGGCCCAGGTCGACGATCAACAGGTCCGGCTTGCGCGTGCTGGCCTCGATCAGGCCGCGGGCGCCGGTCTCCGCCTCGAACACCCGATAGCCCTCCGTCGCCAGCACCGACTGCAGGACCCGCCGGATATGGGGTTCATCCTCGACCACCAGGACATTGATCTCCACGCTCATGCCGCCCCACCCTCGCCCTCTTCCTCCTCGAAGGCCGGCGGCGCCCCGAGGGGCAGGCGGAGGATGACGCGGGCGCCGCCCCCGGCCCGGTTCTCGGCCCGGATGTCGCCGCCATGGGCCTCGACGATGGCGCGGCAGATGGCCAAGCCCAGGCCGACCCCAGGCTGGGACGATTCGGGGTTGCCCCGCGCGAACAGATCGAAGCAGCGCTCCAGTTGCTGGGGCGGGAAGCCCGGCCCCCGGTCGCTCACCGCCAGACAGGCCCAGCCGCCGTCCGGCCAGGCCTCCACCTCGATGGGCTGGTCTGCCCCGGCGTACTTGACGGCGTTCTCCAGCAGATTGCACAGCACCCGTTCCATCAGGACGGCATCGAACTCCACCAGGGGCAGGTCTTCGGCCAGCCGGGTCCGCACCGGCTGCTCGGGATGGGAGGCGCGCAACTGCCGCAGGCTGGCGCCGATGACGTCGTCGAACAGCTGCCATTCCTTACGCAGTCGTACCCGGCCCGAGTGCAATCGCGCCATGTCCAGCAGGTTGGTCACCATGTGGCCGATGGCGCGCGCCTGATCGCGGATGGCCGCCAGCGCCATCGGTGTCGGCTGGTCCGATGCCGATGGCCGGGCATCGGCCATGACCAGGGAGTCGGTCATGGCCACCAGGGCGGTGAGCGGGGTGCGCAGGTCATGGGACAGGGCGGAGAGGATGGAGGCACGCAGGCGCTCGGAGGTGATCTGGTCCCGGGAGGCCTGCACCTCCTCGGTGGCATGGAGGCGTTCCTCGGTGATGGCGATCAGGGAGGCCAGGACCTGGAACAGTTCCCGCTCCGCTGTCGGCGGCGGGCTGGCCGGCCCGGAAGCCGTCACCACCATGACGCCACCGATCCGGGAAGAGGCCTTCAACGGCAGGAACAACGCCGGATCGGCCAAATCCGCCTCAAGGGGCTCGGCCCGGCGGACGGTCTCCAGGAGGGCCGCATGCAAATGCGGCTCCGCGGTCAGCGGCGTCATCTCCCCGGCCGAGTTGCTCAGGTACAACATGGCGCGGTAACCGGTGTGCTGGAGAAAATCGTCCAGCGCCCGTTGCGCATCCCAATGCGAGCCGGAGCCGGCCAGGTCCTGGGCCAGCCGGTATAACCGCCGGGTTCGCTCTTCGCGGCGGCAGGCCTCGGCCGCCTGCTCCCTGACACCGGCGGTCAGTTGGCCGGTAAGCAGGGCCACGGCCAGCATCACCGCCAGCATCACCAGGTACTGGGCGTCGGCGGGTATGAAGGCCAGGTGGGGGGGGCACGAAGACATAGTCGAACAACACCACGTCCAGCACCGCCGACACGACCGCCGGCCCCCGGCCCAGCCGCAGCGCGACCAGAAATGTCCCCAGCAGGAACAGCATGACAATGTTCGCCAGGTCCAGATAGTGGCGCAGGGGCATGGCCAGCAGTGTGGTCAGGCCACTCGCCGCCATGACTATCGTATAGGCTGCCGGCGCCGACACGCGCGCGGCTTTTCCGCAAGTCATCAAGCATTCCCAGAAAATAGCGGAGAAAGCCTAGCCGAAGGCGGGTAAATAAAACGTAGAAAAGTGCTGGCGTCCGGGCATCAGATTCCCGCGTGCAGACAGCAAGACGAGGCGGCGGTCAATTCCGCTCCACATCGTTTATGCATTATTTACGCCGCCGCCTCGTTTCTAAACGCCTTTTTAGCGTGGCAATCCCTATCTTCGACATGCGCTGCGCCCGGTTCGGCGGGGCGATGATTTTTTCATGTCGTGCACTGTGGAACAGGAACCATGGCCACCCAACTCATACGACCTCTCTTATTCGTCGGCATCGTACCGGCAGCCGCCTTGCTTGCCTGGCCCGTGTTTTCGCAGCCGGACTCCTATGTGCGGATCACCGCACCGGGCACCGTGACCGCTTTGGACCTGCGCCTCATGGAACGGGTGGAGATCGCGCTCAAGGAAGCCCGCATCGCCCCCAGCGGGATTGTCCTGGACCGGGAGGGCGTATCGGTGCGTCTTACCGATGCCGAGGCACGACACCACGCGATATCCAGCCTGAAACGTGCCCTCGGCAGCCCCTACACCATCGCGCCGGACGCGACACCGCGCTGACCGTAAGCCAGAGCGGAAGGTGGCGAAGATGATCGAACTATTCAGATACAGAGACAGTATTCCGTTTATGCGCTTCGGGCGGGTGACCACGTTCATCTCCCTGGCGACCTTCTTGTTCGCCGTGTGGGCCTTGGCTGCCAAGGGCTTGAACCTGAGCGTCGATTTCACCGGTGGTACGGTACTTGAGGTGTCCTACCCCCAGGCCGTCCAGCCGGAGCGGATCAGGCGGGCGGTAGCCAAGGCCGGTTTCACCGAGGCGAGCGTACAGAGCTATGGCTCGTCCCGGAACGTGCTGATCCAATTGCCCAGCAAGACCGCGCAGGCTGGCTCCGTGGCAAGCGCGCAAGTGATTGCGGCACTCAAGGTCGATGATGCCGGGGCGGAACTGAAGCGCCTCGATTTCGTCGGCCCCCAGGTCGGCGGCGAAATCTATGAAAACGGCGCCTTGGCACTGCTGGTCGTCTGCCTTGGCATCATGGCCTACCTGACCGCGCGCTTTCAGTGGAAATTCGCCCTGGCCGGCGTCATCGCCAACCTCCACGACGTGATCATCATCCTTGGCTGCTTTGCCGTCTTCCAGTGGGAATTCAATCTCAGCGTGTTGGCCGGCATCCTGGCCATACTGGGTTACTCGGTCAACGAGTCGGTCATCGTGTTCGACCGCATCCGGGAGAACTTCCGCAAGATGCGCCAGGCCGATGCCGCCGAGATCATCGACAACGCCATCACCTCCACCATGTCGCGCACCGTCATCACCCACGCCATGACCCAACTGATGGTCCTGTCGATGCTGTTCCTTGGCGGACCGACGCTTCACTATTTCGCCCTGGCACTGACCATCGGCATCCTGTTCGGCATCTATTCGTCGGTACTGGTGGCGAGCCCGATCGTCTATTACCTCAAGGTAACCCATGCCGACTTCATCAGGCCGGCCAAGCCCGAACCCGGCGCCATGGTTTGACTTGGAGGCGGCACCGCCCTCCTGGCCGGCGGCCAGGAGGGCCAGCCGGTGTCGGATTGCCCAGCCTTGCCGCTGCCCGAGGAAGCGACAGGGCAACGCCTGAAGACTCTGGCCGAGGGGCCGCCCGCCCGTATGCCCGCGCCCGGGGCGCCGTCAATATCTTCTTTACGGCCCTCAGGCCAATCTTTGCGGCATCTTGATCCACCGGGCACTAGGCTACGTTCATCCCAACCCACGGAGAGCGTCATGACCGTCACGCGCCAAGAACAGGAGCCCCCCACGCGGGAAACCCCCGTTTGCATCGGCATCGCCTTCACCGGCGATGCCATCCAGGTTGCCGCCCGAGCCGGCGGCCAGGAGATCGGCCAGGGCCGCTTCCCGGCCAATACGCTCGGCACCGCGGCCCTGCTCGGCTACCTGGCCGGCTGGCAGACCCCGTTGCGCCTGGCCGTGGCCACCGCCAGCGCCGCCGCCCTGGGCCTGGCCCTGGCCGTCGGCACGGTCCCCGACCGGGAGGTATTCCTGGTGTCGGCCACGCAGACGGTGTCCGATCTCGCCCGCTATGCCGAACGGGCCATCTGAGGCCGCAGCCATGGCACGCCACGTTTGCCCGGCCTGCGGCAAGTCGCACGAGGTGCCCGGCGCGCACCAGTCGGTGGCCTGGGGGCGGCAGTTGTGCTGTTCCTGCGACTGCGAACTGGAACGCCGTGCCCGCGTGCGCCGGCAGTTGCTTGAAGCCGTGGCCAGGCGTACACATGCGGCGCATGGGGATGTCCCGTCCCCTTCCTCATCCGGCGCGCCGGCCATCACCCCGGAGGTCCATGCGTGAACACCCTCGCAAGCCTGCTCAGCGACGCGGACATCCGCCTGGACGTGGCCGTGGCGGACAAGGCGGAACTGCTCGATCTGCTGGGCATGCTCATGGAGCAGAACCACGGGCTTCCCCGCAGCTGGGTCACGCCAGGCCTCGCGCGCCGCGAAGGGCTCGGTTCAACCGGGCTGGGCGAGGGGGTGGCCATCCCCCACTGCCGGGTCCGCGACATCGAGCGCATGCGCGTGGCCTACCTGCGGCTCAAGGCGGCCATCCCTTTCGGCGCCCCGGACGGCAAGCCGGTTGGCGACATCCTGGTCCTGTTGGCGCCGAAGCAGGCGGATGACGAACACCTCCGCATCCTCGCCGAGGTGGCGCAGATGTTCGCCGAGGCGCGGTTTCGCGAACGTCTGCATGCCTGTGCCACGCCGCGCGAGGCGAAGGGGGTGTTCGATGCCTGGGGCTAGGACCGTGGCGCACGCCGGCGCCACAGGTCGCGATCTTTGCCAAATCTTGATGCGCAGGCGCGTAAGCTGAGCGGCCCGGATACCCGACAAGAGGCCATGTCCATCGACGACCCCCGCCCCGATCCCGACGCCCTGCTGGAAAAGGTCCAGCGTGAGGCGGCGCAGGCCGCACGCGGCAAGCTGAAGCTCTTCTTCGGCGCCTGCCCCGGCGTGGGCAAGACCTACGCCATGCTGACCGCGGCGGGGGTCGCGCGCGCGCAGGGCGTGGACGTGCTGGTGGGCGTGGCGGAGACCCACGGCCGCGCGGAGACCGCGCACCTGCTGGAGGGGCTCGAGGTCCTGCCGCGGCGGCGCATCGCCTACCAGGGGCGCGAATTGGAGGAGTTCGACCTGGATGGTGCCCTGGCGCGCAAACCGGCCCTGATCCTGGTGGACGAGCTGGCGCATTCCAACGTCGCGGGGTCGCGCCACCCCAAGCGCTGGCAGGACGTGGAGGAACTGCTGGCCGCCGGCATCGACGTGTGGACCACGGTTAACGTGCAGCACCTGGAGAGCCTCAACGACATCGTCGGCGGCATCACCGGCATCCAGGTGCGCGAGACCCTGCCGGACCGGGTGTTCGAGCAGGCCGACGAGGTGGTGCTGGTGGACCTGACGCCCGACGAGCTGATGCAGCGCATGCGCGAGGGCAAGGTCTACTTCCCGCAGCAGGCGGAGCGGGCCCTGCGCAACTTCTTCCGCAAGGGCAACCTGATCGCCCTGCGCGAACTGTCGCTGCGCCGCACCGCCGACCGGGTGGACGCGCAGATGCGCGAGTACCGCAGCGACCAGGCGATCCAGGCGGTGTGGGAGACCAAGGAGCGGCTGCTCGTTTGCCTCGGCCCCGGCGCGGGCGGCGACCGGCTGGTGCGCGCCGCCGCCCGCCTGGCCGGCCGGCTGCATGCCGACTGGATCGCCGTCTATGTCGAGACGCCGCGCCTGCAGCGCCTGGCGGACGCGAACCGGGAACAGATCCTGAGGACCCTGGCCCTGGCCAAGGAGCTGGGTGCGGAGACCGCCACCCTGGGGGGGCAGGCGGCGGCGGAGACCCTGCTCGCCTATGCGCGCAGCCGCAACGCCAGCAAGCTGGTGGTGGGCAAGAGCGTGCGCACCGGCATGTCGCGCATGCTGCGCGCGCCGCTCTCTGACCAGCTCTCCGCCCTGGCGCGGGATGTGGACGTGTACGTGGTGGCGCATGAGGCCGGCGAGCCGCCCGCGGGAGAGGCGACCGTCGAGTCCCTGACCATGGATGCGGAGCCCGCAGGTCCCGTGCGGTGGCGCGGCTATGCCTGGGCCGCGGGGCTGACCGTCGCCACCACGGCGCTGGGTGGGCTGCTGTACGCGCACCTGCATCTGGCCAACCTGATCATGTTCTATCTCGCCGGCGTGGTCTGGGTGGCGGTGAGCCACGGGCGCGGGCCGGGCGTCCTGGCCTCCTTCCTCAGCGTGGCCCTGTTCGACTTCTTCCTGGTGCCGCCGCGGCTGTCGTTCACCGTGCACGACACGCAGTACCTCCTCACCTTCGCGATCCTCCTGGCGGTGGCGTTGACCATCAGCCACCTCGCCTCCGGCATGCGTTACCAGGCGCGCGTGGCCCTCTACCGGGAGCGGCGCACGCGGGTGCTCAACGAACTGGGGCGCGAACTGGCCGGGGCGCTGCAGGCGGAGCAGATCGTCGAGACGGCCATGCGCCACCTGGAGGGGGTGTTCCAGGCGAAGGCCTGCGTCCTCCTGCCGGATGCGCGGGAGCGGGTGCGCCCGGCCCTGCCGCCGCCCGGCCGTGCGGAACTGCCCCTGGACCCGGCCATCGCGCAATGGGTCTACGACCACCAGGAGGCAGCCGGCCTGGGCACGCAAAGCCTGCCCGGCGCCCCCATGCACTACCTGCCGCTGAAGGCGCCCATGCGCACGCGCGGCGTGCTGGCCCTGCTGCCCGGCAACAAACGCCTGCTGTTCCTGCCCGAGCAGGCGCGCCTGCTGGAGACCCTGGCCGGCCAGATCGCCCTGGCCCTGGAGCGGGTGCACTACGTCGAGGTGGCGCAGGACGCCCTGGTGCGCATGGAGTCGGAACGCCTGCGCAACAGCCTGCTCGCCGCCCTCTCGCACGATCTGCGCACGCCGCTCACCGTGCTGTCCGGCCTGGCGGACTCGCTGCCGCTGGCGGGACCGCCCTTGCCCCCGAGGCAGGCGGAGATCGCCGAGGCCATCCACGCGGAGTCGCTGCGCACCAGCGCCATGGTCGCCAACCTCCTCGACATGGCGCGCCTGCAGGGCGGCGAGGTGCAACTGCGGCGCGAATGGCAGCCGCTGGAAGAGGTGGTGGGCGCCGCGCTGCAGGCCGTGGCGGGGCCGCTGGCGCGGCATGAGGTGCGCGTGGAACTGCCGGCGGACCTGCCGCTGCTGGAGTTCGACAGCGTGCTGATGGAGCGGGTGTTCTGCAACCTGCTGGAGAACGCCGCCAAATACACGCCGCCGGGCAGCCGTATCGAGATCGGCGCACACGAGGAGGGGGAGCGGGTGAGCATCAGCGTCGCCGACAATGGGCCCGGCCTGCCGCCGGGCCGCGAGGAGAGCCTGTTCGAGAAGTTCACGCGCGGCGAGGATGAGTCACCCGTGGCCGGGGTCGGCCTGGGCCTGGCGATCGTGCGCGCAATCGTGCAGGCACACCAGGGCACGGTGCGTGCCGAGAACCGCCCCGAGGGCGGGGCCCGTTTTGTCATCACCCTGCCGGCCGGCGAGCCGCCCCGCATGCCCGAGGAGGAATGATGGGTGAAACGCACGCGCCTGCCCCCAGCGTACTCGTCATCGAGGACGAACCGCAGATCCGCCGTTTCCTGCGCACCGCCCTGGAGGCCGAGGGGTGCCAGGTGGCGGAGGCGGGCAGCGGGGAACGGGGGGTGGTGGAGGCCGGCACGCGCAAGCCCGATCTGGTCATCCTCGACCTGGGTCTGCCGGACCGCGACGGCGTGGACGTGGTGCGCGACATCCGCGGCTGGTCCAGCGTGCCCATCCTGATCCTCTCGGCGCGCGTCGGCGAGGTGGACAAGGTGTCCGCGCTGGACGCGGGGGCGGACGACTACCTGACCAAGCCCTTCGGTGTCGCGGAACTGCTGGCGCGGGCGCGCGCGCTGTTGCGCCGCACCCGCCTGGGGGCAGGCGATGGGCCGCTGGTCGGCTTCGGCGACGTGCGCGTGGACCTCGCGCGCCGCCAGGTCACGCGTGGCGGCGCGGAGGTGCACCTCACGCCCATCGAATACCGACTGCTCGCCCTGCTTCTTGCCAACGCCGGGCGCGTGCTGACGCACCGGCAGATCCTGCGCGAGGTGTGGGGGCCCAGCCACGGCCAGGACGCACACTACCTGCGCGTCTACATGTCCGGCCTGCGCCAGAAGCTGGAGGTGGACAAGACCCGGCCGCGCTACCTGCGCACCGAGACGGGCATCGGCTACCGCCTGGTGGTCGACGGATGAGCCTCAGGGCTTGCCCTTGGCCGGTGCCTCGATGCCCAGCTGCTTCACCTTGCGGTACAGGTTGGTGCGGTCCAGACCGGCACGCTCGGCGGCGCGGCTCATGCCCCAGTGGCATTCGTCGAGCAGCGCCTCCAGGTAGGCCTTCTCGAACTGGTCGCGCGCGTCCTTGAGCGGCAGGTGCAGCATCAGGTCGATGCCACCCTGGCCGCCGCGCCGGCTGGCGCCGAGGATGGACTTCAGCTCCGCGGCCTCGATCGGCGCTTCGCCGCCGTTGAGGGCGAGGCGGCCGGCCATGCCTTCCATCTCGTTCAGGTTGCCGGACCAGTCGTGGCCGGTGAGCGCCGCCAGGGCGCTGTCGGCGAAGGCGCGCGGCGGGATCAGCAGGCGTGCGCAGGCGTCCTCGAGCATGCGCTTGGCGAGCGGGATGATGTCCTCGCGCCGTTCGCGCAGCGGCGGCATCTCCACCACGGCGTGCGCGAACAGGTCGTGCAGCTCCTGGCCGAGGCGGCCGTCCGCGAGCAGCTGTGCGGGCGCTTCCTGGCTGGCGGCGGCGACGCGCACGCCGAATTCGGCGCGGCGCCCGAGCAGCAGCACCAGGCCGCGCTGCTGCATGGCGTTGAGCGCCGCCAGGTCGGGGATGAACACCAGGCCGCCCTTGGCCTGGGCGAGGATCTCGGCGGGCTGGTTGGCGAGGCTGGCGGGCACGTCGACGCGCAGGAAGGGGCCATTGGGCGGGGTGAGGAAGCGCGCGGCGTGTTCCTCGCCGGTGCCCGGCTCGCCCACCAGGGCCACCGGCAGGCCGGCGGCGACCGCCAGGCCGAGGCGCTGCGTGAGGCGGCGGATCGCCTCGCCCTGGCCGAGCGCTGAGAGGTCGCCGGTGGTGGTGGGGCGCGAGGGACGCGCGTCCATGGCCTTCTTCACCGTCTCCAGCAGCTGCTTGTAGGCGATGGGTTTTTCCAGGTAGTCGAAGGCGCCGAGGCGGGTGGCCTCCACCGCGGTGTGCACGCTGCCGTGGCCGGACATCATCACCACCGGCATGGTCAGGCGGCCCTGCGTCTTCCACTCCTTGAGCAGGGTGACGCCATCCACGTCGGGCATCCAGATGTCCAGCAGGACCAGGTCGGGCACCTTGTCGTCGAGCGCGGCGCGCGCGGCGGCGCCGTTCTCGGCCAGGCGCACCTCGTAGCCCTCCTCCTCGAGGATCTCGCGCATCAGTTCGCGGATGCCGGGCTCGTCATCCACCACCAGGATCTCAGACATCTTGTGCTTCCTTATCGATCAGGGCCGGCAGGCGCACGCAGACCTGCGTGCCGCCGGCTTCCAGATTGCTTACCGTGATACTGCCATGGTGTTCCTCGACGATCTTTTTTACCACAGGCAGGCCGAGGCCCGTGCCCTTGGGCTTGGTCGTCGCGTAGGGCTCGAACATGCGGCCCTTGAGCTCGTCGGGGAAGCCGGGGCCATTGTCCTCCACGCACAGGTCGACATGGTCGCCGTGGCGCTGCGAGAGCACGCGGATGTGCGCGGTGGTGCCCTCGCCCACCGCCTCCTGGGCGTTCTTGATCAGGTTCACCAGGACCTGGCGCAGCAGGCTGGCGTCGCCGGCCACCGGCGGCAGGTCCTCGGCGAGGAGCGTCTCGATATGGCAGGTGTCGGCGTACAGGTGCGTGACCTCGTGCACCAGATTGTTGATGTCCATGCGCTCGATGCGCGCCGAGGGCAGGCGGGCGTATTGCGCGAAGGCGTCGACCAGGCCCTTCATGGCGTTGACCTGGCCGACGATGGTGGCGGTGGTGCGCATCAGGATGTCGCGCGCGGGGCCCTCCAGGCGTTCGCCCAGCTTGGCCTCCAGGCGTTCGGTGGCGAGCTGGATCGGCGTCAGCGGGTTCTTGATCTCGTGCGCCATGCGCCGCGCCGCCTCGCCCCAGGCCGCGTCGCGCTGCGCCTGCATGAGCTGGGTCACGTCGTCCATCACCAGCACGTAGTCCGGCGCCTCGCCGGGCGAGAGCGGCGCGCCGCGCGCGAGGACGATGCGCCGGCCGGTCGGCGTCGCCAGCTCCAGCTGCTCGAGCCAGGGGCGTGACGGGTTGGCCTTGAAGTGCTCCAGCATCTCGCCCGCGAACGCCGCCAGCGCCGCGCCGTTCGCGTGTGCCTCGCCGCCCCAGCTGGCCAGCGCGCGGCCCTCCAGGCTGTCGCGGCTGACGCCGAGGATGGCGGCGGCGGCGGGGTTGGCGAGGCGCACGGTGAGGTCGTGCTCGAGCGTGACCACGCCGGTGGTGACGCTTGCGAGCACGCCCTCCAGGTAGGCGTTGGCCTCCAGGATCTTGTCGCGGCTCTCCTCCGCGACCGCGCGCGCCTCGGCGAGCTGGCGCGTCATGCGGTTGAACGACTGGGTGAGCATGCCCAGCTCGTCGCGGCTGGCCACCGTGGCCACCTGCGTGAAGTCGCCGCGCGCCACCGCGCGGGTGCCGCGCGCCAGCGCGCGCAGCGGCGCGGCGAGGCGTTCGGAGAGCAGGAAGGCGAGGGTGAAGGCGGAAAACAGCGCGAGCGCCAGGGCGAGGGTGAGGGAGATGCCGTACAGGCGCTTGAGGCCGAGGCGGGAGATCTCCAGCTCCTGGTAGCTCTGGCGCGCCTTTTCCACCTGCTGCGCGTCCGCCGCCAGCTGTGCCGGCACCGGCTGCACCACCTGCAGGACGCGCATCTCCTCGGCGATCGCCACCACGTTCACCGGCACCACCACGTGCACGGCGATGCCGCCGCCCTCGCTGGGCTGCAGGCGCGACCAGGGCTGTTGCAGCCTGGCCTGCCAGATCGCCCCGGGTTCGGGCGGCGGCGGCAGCAGGTTGCCGCGCGTGCCGGAGGCGAAGCCGAGCATGCCGCCGCCCTCGTCGAACAGGGTCGCCTCCTGCAGGCCGGCGTTCTCGCGCAGCTCGTCGAGGCGCGCGGTCTGCAGCACCGGCGGCAGCTCGGAGAGTTCCTGCGCCAGCGTCTCGCTCTTGTGCACCACCTCGCGCTGCACGTGCTCCAGGGCCGAGCGGCCGAGGGCGAGGCCGCCGTCGAGGGCCTTCTCCATGCGCACGTCGAACCAGGACTCGATGGAGCTGATGAGGAACTGCACCGACACGCCGTACACCACCATGCCCGGCGCCAGGGCCATCAGGCCGATGATGAGGAACAGGCGCGCGGTCAGCTTGGCGCCAAACACGCCGGCGCGGATGCGCCGCAGCAGCAGGAAGGTCTGGTAGAGGATCAGGACCGCCAGGCCGAGGGCGGTGGCCACCGTGGTCCACAGCAGCAGCGGCAGGTTCTGCGCGAAGAAGGTCGTGTTGTCCGCGGCGGCGGCGAGCAGGCCGATCAGGACGGAGCCGAGCAGCAGGCTGATGGCGACCAGGTAGAGCATCGGCGGCGCGGCGTCCTCAGTACTTCACGCTGCGCTCCTGCCACCCCGAGTCGAGCTGCCAGCGGGTGGCGGAGGCGAGGGCGTTGACCTGCAAGGGCTTGGGCAGCTGGGCGATGTCCAGGTACATGCGTACGAAGAAGGTGTACTGCGACTTCTTCTTCATCTGCCTGACGTTGAGCACCGCCCAGTCGCGCAGGTCACCCACCGCGCGCAGCGCGTCGTCGAGGCGCTCGTGCGTGCTGGTGATGCCGGAGAGGCTGACGTAGTACTGGCGCAGCAGGGCGTTGTAGGAGAGGCGGATGCTGCGCGACTGGTCGGCCACGTCCTCGGCCAGCCAGTAGCTGCGCTCGCGCTCGCCCTCCACCGCCTGCACGAAGGTGAGCTGCACGCCGCGGTGCAGGGCGTTCTCCATGGTCGGCGAGAGCTGGATCTCGAAATGGCCGGAGAGCTGGAACAGTTCACCCTTCTGCGTGATCTCCAGGCGCGCAAGGCCGATCCCCTCCGCGCGCGCCGGGGCGACGCCGCCCAGCACGAGCAGGCCCGCCAGCGCGGCGCGCAGCAGGCTACGTCTTGTGCAGGAGGGCGTAGAAGAATCCATCGGTGTCGGGTCCGGGCAGCAGTTGGCGGCCATGCGCCACGTCGAGCGCGCCGGGCAGTTCCGGCGGCGTGGCGCGCGCCTGCGGCTGGCGGGCGAGAAACGCGGCGATCTGCCGCGAATTCTCCGCCGGAAAGAGGCTGCAGGTGGCGTACAGCATTTTGCCACCCGGCTTCAGCAGCGGCCACAGGGCATCGAGCAGACGCGCCTGTTCGCGGGCCAGTTGTTGCACATCCTCGGCGCGCTTCAGCCACTTGCCGTCCGGATGGCGGCGCACCACGCCGGAGGCGGTGCAGGGCGCGTCGAGGAGGATGCGGTCGAACGGCTCGCCGTCCCACCAGCCCGCGGGCGCGCCGGCGTCGGCATGGCGCGGCTCGGCGGCGAGGCCGAGGCGCGCCAGGGTCCGCGTCACCTGTTCGAGGCGCTGCGCGTCGCTGTCCAGGGCGGTCAGGCGCAGGTCGTGCAGCTCCAGCAGGTGCGCGGTCTTGCCGCCCGGCGCCGCGCAGGCGTCCAGCACGCGCATGCCGTCGGCGCAGTCGAGGAGCGGCGCGGCGGCCTGCGCGCCGAGGTCCTGCACCGACACCCAGCCGTCCTGGAAACGCGGCAGTTCCGCGACCGGCACCGCCTGCTCCAGGGTGAGCGCGGCGGGGCCGGTGCGGCGCGCCGCCAGGCCGGCCTCCTGCAGCAGTTCGGCATAGTGCTCGGGCGTGGCGCGGCGGCGGTTGACGCGCAGGGTCATGGGCGGGTGGCCGTTGAGCTGCGTGACGATGGCCTGCCAGTCCTGCGGGTAGGCCTCGCGCAGGCGCCGCAGCCACCAGGCGGGGAGGTTCCAGCGCGCCACCTCGTCGCCTTCCGCGAGTTGCGCCAGCTCCGCCTGGCGGCGCTGGAAGTTGCGCAGCACCGCGTTGGCGAAGCCGCGCGCGCGCGGGTGGTCGCGCGCCACGCCGTCCACGGTCTCGCTCACCGCCGCATAGGCCGGGCTGGCCTCGGTGTCGAGCTCGAACAGGCCGACCAGCAGCGGCCCGAGCAGGGCAGGGGGGGAGAGGGGGCGCCCGCTCAGGGTGTCGAGGAAGAAGCGCAGGCGTCCGGCGAGGCGCAACGTGCCGTAGGCGAGGCTCTGCGCGGCCGCGAGGGTGCGCGGCTCGGTGGCGGGCTGGCCGGCGCGCAGTTCGTTGAGGCTGGCGGTGAGGCTGCGGCCGTCGAGCAGGACGGCGTTGACCAGGGTGGCGGCGAGGGCGCGGGCCGGGCTGGTGGACACGAGGGGGCTCAGGATGCGGTCGTGACCCGGTCGCGGCCGTCTTGCTTGGCGTGCAGCAGCGCCTCGTCGGCGCGGCGCAGGAGTGCGTGTCCGTTCTCCTCGGGGTGCAGGGTGGCGAGGCCGGCACTGAAGGTGGTGTTGATCTGCTTGCCTTCGAAATACAGGGGGGTCTTGCGCATCAGCTGTTGCAGGCGGCCGAGCACGAACATGCCGCCGCGTGCGTCGGTGTCGGGCAGCAGGAGGGTGAATTCCTCGCCGCCGTAGCGCACCACGGCGTCGGATTTGCGCAGCACGGAACGGATCAGGCCGGTGAAGTGGATGAGCATCTGGTCGCCCGCCTCGTGTCCGTGCGCGTCGTTGACCCGCTTGAAGTAGTCGAGGTCCAGCATGGCCAGCGAGAACTTGCCGCCGGTGCGGTGGCAGCGCGCGATCTCGCGCCCGAGGGTCTGCTCCAGGCCGCGCCGGTTGAGGGCGCCGGTGAGGGCATCCTCGTTGAGGAGCTGGCGCGTCTCGGACAGCTCTTCCTGCATCTGGATCAGCGACTGGCGGGCCTCGACGATCTCCTTGTGGCTGGCCTCCACCACGCTCTGGATGCCGCTGCTCTGCGTCACCACCGCGGACAGCAGGCGCAGGATCTCCTGCTTGTCGCGGCTGGTCTTGAGGGAGTCGACGTTGGCCGAGAGGTCCTTGTTCTTCTCCCCCAGGTTCCTGGCGAGGTTCTCCGTGGTGTCGCTCATGTCCTGCGCCATGCCGCGCAGGATCGCGAGCAGTTCCGCGCAGTAGGGGGTTTCCGGCGGCTCGCCGCCGTCCGGCCTGGGCGGGCGGGGCAGGCCCGACACCTCGTAGTACACGCGCTCGTAGTTTTCAGGCGTGGCAGGCTCGCCGGTCTCCTTGAGACGCTGCAGCACGGTGATGCCGATGATGTTGGGGGTCTGGGCCATGATCCCTGACATTATTGCTTGTCGTTTGCGGTTTATCGACAGGCGGGAGACATTCTTTAACGCGTGGCAATCCAGGATAATGCGCGCCAGGCTCCAGTTCGGCTTTCATATGCACATCCACATCCTTGGCATCTGCGGCACCTTCATGGGCGGGATCGCCGTCATCGCCCAACAGGCCGGCCACACCGTCACCGGCTGCGACAGCAACGTCTATCCGCCCATGAGCACCCAGCTGGAGGCGCTGGGCATCCGGCTCATCGAGGGCTTCGGCGTGGAACAGCTCGACCTGCAGCCGGACATCTGGGTGGTCGGCAACGTGGTCGCGCGCGGCAAGCAGCCGCTCATGGAGGAGATCCTCAACCGCGGCCTGCCCTACGTCTCCGGGCCGCAGTGGCTGGCGGAGAACGTCCTGAAGGACAAATGGGTGCTGGCGGTCGCCGGCACCCACGGCAAGACCACCACCTCGTCCATGCTCGCCTGGGTGCTGGAGGACTGCGGCCTCCACCCCGGCTACCTGATCGGCGGCGTACCCATGAACTTCGGCGTCTCCGCGCGCCTCACCGACTCGCCCTTCTTCGTCATCGAGGCGGACGAGTACGACACCGCCTTCTTCGACAAGCGTTCCAAGTTCGTGCACTACCGCCCGCGCACCGCGGTGCTGAACAACCTGGAGTACGACCACGCCGACATCTTCCCCGACCTGGCCGCCATCGAGACCCAGTTCCACCACCTGGTGCGCACCGTGCCGGGCAACGGCCTGGTGGTCAGCAACGGTCGCGAGGCCAGCCTGGAGCGCGTGCTGGCGCGCGGCTGCTGGACGCCGGTGGAGCGCTTCGGTGCCGCGGGCGGCTGGCGCGCCGAACCGGCCAACGAGTCGCACTTCGAGGTGTTCCTCGGCGACGCCCCACAGGGCCGCGTGACCTGGGACCTGCTGGGCGAGCACAACCGCCAGAACGCCCTCGCCACCATCGCCGCCGCGCGCCACGCCGGCGTGCCGGCGCGCGACGCGGTCGACGCCCTGTCGCGCTTCCAGAACGTGAAGCGGCGCATGGAGGTGAAGGGACGGGTCAACGACATCACGGTGTACGACGATTTCGCCCACCACCCTACCGCCATTGCCACCACCGTCGCCGGCCTGCGTGCCAAGGTCGGGGGTGAGCGCATCCTTGCGGTCCTGGAGCCGCGCTCCAACACCATGAAGCTGGGGGTGATGAAGGCGCAGCTGCCGGACAGCCTGACCGGCGCCGACCGCGTCTACTGCTACAGCGGCGGCATCGACTGGGACGCCGCCGGCGCGCTCGCGCCGCTGGGCGAGAAGGCGAGTACGCACGCCGACCTGGCGGAGCTGATCGAGCGCCTGGCGGCGGACGCCCGGCCGGGCGACCACATCCTGATCATGAGCAACGGCGGCTTCGGCGGCATCCACGAGCGCCTGCTGGCGCGCCTGGCCGGACGGCCCGCCTGAGGCCGCGGACGCGATGAACACCCCGCCCCTGCTGCGACTGGACGAGACGGAGGCGGGGCGGACCCTGCATCTGGCCGGCGCCTGGGGCCTGGCGAACCTGTTGGAGGTGCGCGCCGCGTTCGCTGGCCTGCCCGCGCTCGGCGCGGCGCCGCTGCGGGTCGACGGCGCCGCCCTGGAGGGGATCGACAGCGCCGCCGCCATGCTGTTGATGCAGGGCCTGGCGGGGGCCGGCGTGGCCTGGGAGCAGGTGGAGCTGGACGGCTTCGACGAACGCCGCCTTGCCCTCCTGCGCCTGGTCGAGGAGCGACTGCGGGGCGCCGTGGCGCCGCCGCGCCACCGGCCGCCCTGGCTCGCGCGGCTGGGCGAGTTCTCGGTCGATGCCCTGGGCGGCGCGCGCGACCTGCTGGCCTTCTTCGGCCAGGTCAGCCAGGCGCTCGGCGAGGTGCTGGCGCGTCCCGCCCGTCTTCGCCCGCGTGAGCTGTTCATGCAGCTGGAGGTGGTGGGCCTGGAGGCCCTGGCCATCGTCGGCATGATGACCTTCCTGGTGGGCGTGGTGTTCGCGCACCTGCTCGGCATCCAGATCGAGAAGTACGGCGCCAACATCTTCATCGTCGACGGCGTGGCCATGGCGATCGCGCGCGAGCTCTCGCCCATGCTCACGGCGATCCTGGTGGCGGGGCGCTCCGGCGCGGCCTTCACGGCGCAGCTCGGCGCCATGAAGGTGACCGAGGAGACGGACGCCATCGCCACCCTGGGGCTGTCGCCCTTCCACGTCCTGGTGCTGCCGCGCCTGCTCGCGATCATCGTCGCCATGCCCCTGCTCACCTTCTTCGGCGACGCCATCGGCCTGCTCGGCGCGGCGGCGATCGCGGCGCAGCAGCTCGACATCACCTTCTACACCTTCTTCACCCGCCTCAAGGACGTGCTGCCGCTGGATTCCGTGCTGTATGGCCTGTACAAGGCGCCCGCGTTCGCCGCCGCGATCGGCCTCATCGCCTGCCGCAACGGCTTCGCCGTGAGCCGCGACGCGCGCAGCGTCGGCGAGCGCACCACCAGCACCGTGGTGCAGAGCCTGGTGGCGGTGATCCTGATCAATGCCGCGTTCGCGGTGTTGTCGCCGGAGTTCTCGTCGTGAACGCCGAGGTCCTGCGCCTGGATGGGGTGCGCACCCGCCTGGGCGGGCGCTGGCTGCACGACGGCGTCGACTTCACGCTGCGGCGCGGCGAGGTGGTGGCCCTGATCGGCGCCAGCGGCACCGGCAAGACGGTGCTGCTGCGCGAGTGCATCGGCCTGCGCCGGCCCAGCGGCGGCACGGTGCGGGTGCTGGGCGAAGACCTGTGGCGCCTCTCCGCGCGCGACATGAACCGGGTGCGGCGCCGCTTCGGCGTGCTGTTCCAGGAGGGTGCCCTGTTCTCCTCGCTCACCGTGGCGCAGAACGTCGCGGTGCCGCTGATGGAGCACACCGCGCTGCCGCGCGCCCTGCGCGACGAGGTGGCGCGGCTGCGCATCCGCCTCGCCGGCCTGCCCCTGGACGCCGCCGACAAGCGGCCCGCCGAGCTGTCGGGCGGCATGAAGAAGCGCGCCGCCCTGGCGCGCGCCCTGGCCCTGGAGCCGGAGCTGCTGTTCCTCGACGAGCCGACCTCGGGCCTCGATCCGATCAGCGCGCGCGAGTTCGACCACCTGCTGCGCACCCTGTGCGACAGCCTCGGCCTCACCGCCCTGCTCACCACGCACGACCTCGATACCCTGTGGGGCCTGGTGGACCGCGTGATCGTGCTGTATGACGGCCGGGTGATCGCGGACGGCCCGGTGCCCGAGGTGGCGCGGGTCGACCACGAGTGGATCCGCGCCTATTTTTCCTCCCGTGCGGGAAAGGGGATGTGAACCATGGAACCTGAAGCGCGATATGCCTGGGTCGGGGTGGGGGTGCTCGCCCTCGTCGCCCTGCTGGTGGGCGGCCTGTACTGGCTCACCGGCGGCACCGAGGACCGGGTGGTGAAGCGCTATGTCGTGTACTTCGAGAAACAGTCCCTGGAGGGCCTGCAGATCAGCAGCGACGTGCGCATGCAGGGCATCAAGGTGGGCAAGGTCGAGGACTACGCGATCATCCCCGGCCAGGCCGGCCGGGTGCGCGTGCTGCTGCAGGTGGACGCGCGCACGCCGGTGTTCGAGGGGGCGGTGGCGGAGGTGGCGCGCCACCTGGTCACCGGCCTGGCGGCCATCGACCTGGTCAACGTCGCCCAGGGCGGGCCGCCGCTGATGCGGGTACCGGACGGTGAGGAGTATCCGGTGATCCAGGAGGGCGTGCCGCAGCTGGCGCGCGTCGCCAGCACCCTGGAGGACATGAGCGTGCTCGGGCGCGACGCCCTGGTGCGCTTCAACACCCTGCTCTCGGAACGCAACCAGAAGGCCATCGCCGGCACCCTCGCCAACCTGGAGGGCCTGAGCGGCGAGGCACGCGAGACCCTGCGCCTGACCCTGCGCGAGACCCTGCCCGAGCTGAACGCCACCCTGGCCAGCACGCGCCAGGCGGCGGCGCGCGTGGAGACACTGGGCGCCGATGCCGGCCAGGCGATCCGCGACACCAGCGTGCGCCTCGGCCGCGTCGCCGGCGAGGCGGAGGCGACCCTGGCGCAGACCCGCGCCAGCCTCGGCAACCTGAACCAGGAGGTGCACGGCCTCGCCGTGCAGCTGCGCATGTCCGCGGACCTGGCGACGCAGGAGATCCAGACCACCGCGCAGTCGCTGCGCCTGGCGAGCGACGCCCTGCAGGACAGCGGACGCGCCATGTCCGATCCGGCGCGCATCCTCTACGGCAGCCACCCCGACGAACTGGGGCCGGGAGAACGACCATGAAGCGCATCCTCAGCCTGTGTCTGCTTGCCGCCGTGTCGCTGGCGGGCTGCGGCCTGCCCGGCAAGCCGAAGCTGCCGGTCGGCTACTACGTCCTCACCGACCCCGGCCCGGTGTCGCGCGCCGCCGCCACACATCCGCACACCCTGCTGCTGCGCGAGATGGAGGCGCCGCCGTTCTACCAGGACCCGCGGCTCGCCTTCAGCCGCGCCGCCGGCACGCGTGGGCAATACCAGTACGCGCAGTGGAGCGAGCCGCTGCCGCGCCGCCTCGCCTGGATGCTGCGGCAGCGCCTGGAATCCGCCGGGGTGTTCGCGGTGGTCGCGCCGCTGGGCAGCGGCGTGCTCGGCGACTACCAGCTCAACACGCGCCTGATCGACTTCTACCACGACGCCGCCAGCGCCCCCGGGGTCGCGCTGGTCGTCATCGAGGCGGAGCTGGTGCGCCGCGCCAGCGCCGGGCTGGTGGCGCGGCGCATGTTCGTGGCGCAGGTGCCGGTGGTGGGCGCGGACGCGGCCGGCGCGGCGGACGCCCTGGGGCGCGGCGCCAATCAGGTGATGGACGAACTGGCCGCCTGGCTGGCCGGCGCGAATATCCGCTGAGCACCCCCAGGGCCGGGCTGCGCACCGTGGGGGTCGAGAAAACTCGGGGCGGCCCTTCGTTTTCTTGAGAGCAGGGGGCGGGGCCTGCCTGTAAAATGCGCGCCTCGTACGCGGCGCCCTCCCTCCATGCTGATCTACATCCACGGTTTCAACAGTTCCTCACAGTCCGGCAAGGCGCGCGAGATGGCCGTCTGGATGGCGGCGCGCGGGCTGGGCGAGGCCTACGTCTGTCCGGACCTGCCGGACCGCCCCGCGCAGGCCATCGCCCTCTTGGAGGACCTGATCGCGCGCTCCCAGGGGCGCGCCAAGCTGGTCGGCAGCTCGCTTGGCGGCTTCTACGCGACATACCTGGCGGAGCGGCACGACCTCAAGGCGGTGCTGGTCAATCCCTGCGTGGGCTGCCACGAGAAGCTGCGCGAGTATGTGGGTCAGCCGCAGAAGAACTGGCACACCGGCCAGGAATACCTGTTCGGCGCGGCGCACCTCGCAGACCTGCAGCCGCTGGCGGTGGCGCCGGCGCGCCGCGACAACTACCTGCTGCTGGTGGAGACCGGCGACGAGGTCCTCGATTACCGCGAGGCGGTCGCCTTCTACGGCGGCGCGCGCCAAGTGGTGCTGGAGGGCGGCGACCACGGCTTCACCCGCTTCGCCGACTACCTGCCGGCCATATTGGAGTTCTAATTGTTCTGTTTGTACGAAGAAGACGGCGACATCAAGGCCGGCACCATCCTCGCCGACAACGACAGCTCGCTGCAGATCGAATCCCAGCACGGCAAGCGCGGCAAGCTGAAGGCGGCGAACGTGCTGCTGCGCTTCGCCGCCCCGGCGCCGGCCGAGGTGATGGAGGCGGCGCGCGCGCAGCAGGCCGATCTGGACCTCGATTTCCTCTGGGAGGTGGCAGGCGGCGAGGAGTTCGGCTTCGAGGCCCTGGCCGCCGACTACCACGGCCACAAGCCGACACCCCAGGAGGCGGCGGCGATCGCCCTGGCCCTGCACGGCGCGCCGATCTACTTCCAGAAGAAGGGCAAGGGGCGCTACAGGGCCGCCCCCGCCGAGCAGCTCGCCGCCGCCAAGGCGGCCCTGGAGCGGCGCGCGCGCGAGGCGGCGCAGCGCGAGGCCTGGGTGCGCGAGCTGTGCGACGGGCATCTGCCGGCGGCGTTTCGCGACAAGGTGTTCGAGCTGGCGCACAAGCCGGACAAGAACAGCCTGGAGTTCAAGGCCTTGAACGACGCCTGCGCCGAGACCGGGCTCTCCGCCGCGCGCCTGTTCGACCGCTGCGGCGCCATCCCCTCGCCGCACGAGTTCCACCTGCAGGCCTTCCTGCTGGAAAACTTCCCGCGCGGACGCGGCTTCCCCATCCTCACGCCGCCGCCCCTGCCGCCCGAACTGCCGGACGCCGACGCGCCGGCCTTCAGCATCGACGACGCGGCGACCACCGAGATCGACGACGCCTTCTCGGTGATCTTCCGCGACGACGGCACGGTGCGAGTGGGCATCCACATCGCCGCGCCCGCGCTCGGCATCACGCCCGGAACCGATCTCGACCGCATCGCCGCGACGCGCCTGTCCACCGTGTACATGCCGGGCGACAAGATCACCATGCTGCCGGCCGAGCACATCGAGCTCTACACCCTCGCGGAGGGCCGTGCCTGCCCGGCGCTGTCGCTGTATGTCGAGGTGGGGCCGGACCTCGCGATCCAGAGCCTCGCCACCGTCGCCGACAAGGTGCGCATCGCCGCCAACCTGCGCCACGAGACCCTGGAGCCCCTGTTCAACGAGGCGACCATCGGCCAGGGCGGGGCGGATTACCCGTTCCGCCGCGAACTCGAATGGATGTTCGGCTTCGCCCAGCACCTGGAACGCGCGCGCGGCAAGGCGGATCAGGTGCAGCGCCACGACTACGTGTTCAAGCTCTCGGGCGAGACGCCCAATGAGCGCGTCGAGATCGTGCCGCGCGTGCGCGGCAACCCGATCGACAAGCTGGTGTCGGAGATGATGATCCTCGCCAACAGCCGCTGGGGCGCGCTGCTGGCGGACAAGGAGGTGGCCGGCGTGTACCGCGCGCAGACCGGCGGCAAGGTGCGCATGACCCTCAAGCCGGCGCCGCACGAGGGCCTGGGCGTGGCCTACTACGCGTGGAGCACCTCGCCGCTGCGCCGCTACGTCGACCTCGTCAACCAGCGCCAGATCCTCGCCGCCAGCCGCGGCGAGAAACCCCCGCACGATGCCAACGATCCGCTGATGTTCGCGGCGGTGCGCGATTTCGAACTCGCTTATGATGCCTACAACGAGTTCCAGCGCCGCATGGAGCGCTACTGGTGCCTGCGCTGGTTGCGCCAGGAAGGTGTAAAGGAAATCGACGCCACCCTGCTCAAGGAGAACCTGGTGCGTTTCGACCGCATCCCCTTCGTCACCCGCGTCCTCGGCGCGCCCACCCTCGACGCGGGGACGCGGCTGCGCGTGGCGATCGGCGAGGCCGACCTGCTGGACGTCGAACTGGCGTGCCACTACCTGGGACCATGTCCGGATCCCTCGCGCGCCTGAAGGCGGCCTTCGACCCGGAGCCCTACGATCCGCTCACCTCGGCGGACTGGGACGACCGCTTCACCAAGGCGATCCTCGTCTCGGCGATCGTCCACACCCTGTTCATCTTCGGCCTGCACTTCAAGGAGGCCAACCCGGCCCTGTTCGAGAACCGCAACCCGCCTATCGACGTGGTGCTGGTGAACGCCCGTTCCAAGGAGCGGCCGCTGCAGGCGGATGTGCTGGCGCAGCACAACCTGGACGGCGGCGGCACGGTGGCGGAGGAACGCCAGGCCACCACGCCGCTGCCGGCGTCGCAGCAGGATCAGCCGATGAGCGCGGAGGCGGAGTTGGCGGCGCGCCAGGAGGCCCTGGAACAGCAGGTGCAGGCGCTGATGCAGCAGCGCAAGTCGAGCTACCAGGTGCCGGAGCCGCGTCCCGAGGCCGACAGCGTGCCGCGCCCGCCCACCCCCGTGCCCGCGCCCGCCGACCTGGCGCAGCGCAGCCTGGAGATGGCGCGCCTGCAGGGGCGCATCGACCAGCAATGGGACGAGTACCAGAAGCGCCCGCGGCGCATGTTCGTCGGCGCGCGCGCGCAGGAATACACCTTCGCCCAGTACGTCGACGACTGGCGCATCAAGGTGGAACGCGTGGGCAACCTCAACTACCCCGAGGCGGCGCGGCGCGACGGCCTGTACGGCTCGCTGGTGCTGACCGCCAACATCAATGCCGACGGCAGCCTGGAGTCGGTGCAGATCGAGCGTTCCTCCGGCTCCAAGGTGCTGGACGCGGCGGCGGTGAAGATCGTCGAGATGGCCAGCCCTTATGCAGCCTTCACCCCGGCGATGCGCAAGAAGGTCGACATCCTCGGCATCACCCGCACCTGGACGTTCACGCGCAGCGACGAACTGAAGAGCCAATAAGTACGTTTGGAGGTGCCATAAGCAGGGCTTATCAATTAGAATCCGCGCCTCCAAAATTCCTAGCGCAGAGATTCCATCATGCACATCGGCACCACCCTGACCCAGTTCATCATCGAGGAGCAGCGCCACATCGCCAACGCCACCGGCGACTTCACCGCCCTCCTGAATGACCTGGTCACCTCCATCAAGGTCATCTCCAACGCCGTCAACAAGGGCGCGCTGATCGGCGTCATGGGCGCCCTCGACAGCCAGAACGTGCAGGGCGAGACGCAGAAGAAGCTGGACGTGATCACCAACGAGATCATGATCCGCCACAACGAGTGGGCCGGCCACCTCGCCGGCATGGCCTCCGAGGAGATGGACGAGGTCTACCACATCCCCAGCAAGTACCCCCTGGGCAAGTACCTGCTGGTGTTCGACCCCCTGGACGGCTCCTCCAACGTCGACATCAACATCTCCGTCGGCACCATCTTCAGCATCCTGCGTGCGCCGGTCGGCAATCGCGCCGCCTCCGCCGAGGACTTCCTGCAGCCCGGCGTCAAGCAGGTGTGCGCCGGCTACGCACTGTACGGTTCCTCGACGATGTTGGTGCTCACCACCGGGCACGGCGTCAACGGCTTCACCCTGGACCGCGAGGTCGGCGAGTTCCTGCTCACCCACCCCGACATGCGCATCCCCGAGGAGACCCGGGAGTTCGCCATCAACGCCTCCAACCGCCGCTTCTGGGAGCCGCCGGTGCAGCGCTACGTGGAAGAGTGCCTGGCCGGCAAGGAAGGTCCGCGCGGCAAGGACTTCAACATGCGCTGGGTCGCCTCCATGGTGGCCGAGGTGCACCGCATCCTCACCCGCGGCGGCATCTTCATGTACCCGCGCGACACCAAGGACCCCAGCAAGGCCGGCAAGCTGCGCCTGATGTACGAGGCCAACCCGATGTCCATGATCGTCGAGCAGGCCGGCGGCGCCTCTTCCACCGGCTACGAGCGCATCCTCGACATCCAGCCCGAGGGCTTGCACCAGCGCGTGCCGGTGATCCTCGGCTCGAAGAAGGAAGTGGAAGTGGTGGTGGGGTATCACAAGGAGGCGTGAGCCCCCGATGCATGCGTGAAAAAGGCGGCCTCGGCCGCCTTTTTCATTTGTCGAGGAAGGCGCGGAACTGCTCCATGAGTTCCTGGTTCCGGTCGTGCAGTTTCTGCTCGCGGTATTTTGCCAGCGTCGCCTTGTAGAGCAGGTGCGGCAGCAACAGGTGGAAGGGCATGCGCAGGTAGTGGCCGCGCACGTAGAGGGCGAACAGGGCGGCGGCCGTGCCGGGGTCGCGGGCACTGGAGTGGTTGGGGCGCAGACCGCGTGTCAGGATCGCGTCCAGGAGGCCGGTGCCGCCCTGCGCGGCCTCGGGGACCGTCGTTTCGGGAATGGCGGTCTGCAGCAGGCGGTTGGCATGGCGTACGGCCAGGCCCAAGGGACGCACGAGGTCGAGATCCCCGGCGCGCGCCCTCACGCCTTCCCAGAACCCGGGGGCGCCGCCGAATTCCCGCGCCAGGCGCGAGAAATCGTTGAGGTCGCGCAGGCCGCGATCGAACTCCCCGTTGAGAAACAGGTGCGCGGCGGAGTGGAGCAGCATGTCCTCCGGCGCCAGCACGTACAGGTCGGCGAACCCCGCGATGGGGCGCGCGGCCTGCCAGAGCAGGTCCGCCCTCGGCTTGTTGCGCGCCGTCAGCGGCAGGATGTTGTGGTGCACGTCGATCACCGTGCCGCGTTCGGCGTGCTTGCGCGCGGGGATCTCGTGCATCCACTTGCGGTAGTAGCGGTCGTCGTAGGCGTCCCGGTTCTCCTGCATCCAGCCGGCGCGGCCGAGGGCGCGCTCGACGTCCGCCAGGGCACCGCGCGGCACCAGGATGTCGACGTCGCCGAACAGACGGCCGCGCGCCGCCTCCAGGTCGGCCATCACGTAGGCCGCGCCCTTGAGGACGACGAGCGGTACGCCGATGTTCTCCAGGGTGGCGTGGATCTCCCGGACCTCCCACTGCGTGACCTCGAAATGCCGCTGCGCGAGGTGGTGCGCGGCCAGCAGCTGGGTGCCCACACGCTCCGGCAGGGCGGCGAGCACGCCGGCGCCCTCGGCCGCGTGGTACAGGGTGGCGAGGAGGCCGGCCGCGCGGGCCTGGCGGATCGCCACGTCCCAGCCGGCCTCGTCCAGTCCGGCCATGCACCGCGGGTCGGCGAGGATGCGGATGAGCGGCGGCGTCTTCATGCCCGGCACGCCTCCGCCTGCGCGTCGAACCAGGCAATCGCCTCGTCGAGGCTGCTGTAGCGCAGGGTGAAGGAACTGCACTGGCTGGCCACCTCGGCCAGCACCTCGAACCCCCTGCCGCCCAGCAGGGGCAGGTTGAAGCTGTCGTCCGCCAGCCTGAGTGTGGACTGGCAGGGCGTGACGGGGCCGACCTCGGTCGCGGCGCCACTCTGGTAGCCGGGGTAGACCACCCAGCGGGCGCGGGCGGCACGCCCGGCGGCGCTCACGCTGGCGTCCGGGGCGCGCATGTGCGCTACCGTGCCCTTGTGGGTGTCGGTGAACGATGGGCTGAGGACGACCTCGGGATGGCGCCCGCGGATGATGTCGATGGAGGCGTTCTTCAGGCTGACGGGGCGCGGCACGGGCCAGATCAGGCCGGTGTCGAGCGCGATCAGCGCCATCTCGTCGGAGAGCAGGCGCCAGCCCGAGGCCACCAGGGCGGCGCACAGCGTGCTCTTGCCGGCGCCGGGGCGCCCGGGGATGAGGGCGCAGTGATCGCCCTTCGCGACCACCGCGGCGTGGATGATCAGGTACTGATGCGCCGTGGTGGCGATGCACCAGTTGAGGCCCCACTCGAAGAACGGCCTTGCCTGCGCGAACGGCAGGGGCTTGAACGGGAATTCGTCATCGAAGCGGAAGTTGACCTGTCTGCGCAGCAGGCCATGCAGGCCGGCGGGCACGTCCACGGCGAAGTGCAGGTCGGCGTAGTCCGAGTCGGCAAGGGGGTAGTGGCCGTACATCTCATGCACGTGCGCGGCGATGCCGGTGAGGCGGGAATGCACGCAGACGCGAAAGGGGCCGATGTCGAAACGCAGGCCGCGCGGGCTATCCAGGAGCTGGCGGATTTCTCGGGGCGACAGGGAGTTCAGCTGGGCTGCGGGCATGGCATGAGGATACCAAGACCCCGCAGTTGCCTGACAGTGTGGGCGATGGCGGTGCCGAGGTCGAGGCCGGCCTCGATCTCGAAGGCCTCAACCGCCTTGTCCGCCAGGTCCGCGAAGGTACGCGGTTCCTCGCGGCAGGACTCGACCAGGAAACACGCCAGTCCCTGCAGGACGTGCGCGGTGCCGGTGAAGCCCACGTATACGGCCATTTCGTCGTGCTCGGCGCACTGTCGGCCGACCACACCGGGGGCAAGGCACCACGCGGCCCCCTCGTGAGTCGCGGAGGGTATCGCGGGCGGGGGACTGGACGGAGACGTCAGGGCGTGATGACCTTGCAGCTCATGGTCGTGGCGTCCCACGACTGGCCGGTCGGGCAGGCCGGGATGCAGGTGCCGCCGGAGAGGACGAAGTTGGTCTCGCAGTTGCCGTGGGCGTCGAACATGCAGCCGCGCTCGTTCAGGCCGGCGAGCAGGGTGGTGGTGAAGTAGTTGACCTTGCCCTCGGTGACCGCCTTGCACAATGCGGCCTGGACCTCGGCGACGCTGCTGCCGTAGGAGGCCTCGGAGGCGGCGGCGTTGAGGATGGCGGCGATGTAATGGCAGACGTCGGCGTAGTCGGTGGTGGGGTTGCCGCCGTTGTCGAGGCCCTTGGTGAAGATGGCCAGCAGGTAGTCGCTGCTGCTCACCTGGGTGAAGGGGTTCGCGCAGGTCAGGATGTCGCCGAGCTTGGTGCCGCCGATCTCCCATTCCTGGCAATTGCCGGAAGGGTTGGCCTTCTTGCAGGTGCCGGCGCTGTAGCTCGTGCGAAGGGCCCAGACCTCGGGGTTGTTCTTCCAGAAGCCGGGCGTGCAGCCATAGCCTTCGCAGCGGGGGTCCTTGTGGCCGGGCGAGGTGTTGCCGGACATGAAGCCGGATACCGAGCAGGCGAGGGCGGGGCGGGCTGCCAGGGAGGCGACCACCGGGGTGGCGAGCGCCACCTTGCTCAGGCGGCGGCGTCCCTGGTTCACGGGCTCGGCCTTGGGGGCGTTTGCACCCGGGGCTTCGCGGGGATCGGGCTGGTTCATCTCGTACTCCGATACGGATTGCAATGTTCAGGCAAAGGCGAGCAAGAATTGTGCCGGCATCCCGAAGTCCTTGAAAACCCTGGTGTTATTGGGCGGGCCCTAGAATGCTGCGGCACTCGTCCTGCCAGTTGTAAAAAATGTCGACACCGCTGCCGGCCGGGGCCGCGCACAGTTTAATCCAGTTTGCCGATGCCGACCCGCTCGTGGCCGGCCAGGTCGCGCAGCGTGGCGATGGGGCGATAGCCCGACTGCCTGAACAGTTCGAGGCAGGCGGGCCCCTGGTCGTAGCCGTGCTCGAACATGAGCAGGCCGCCGCGGCGGAGATGCGGCCGCGCCTGCGCGAGGATGCGGCGGATGGCGGACAGGCCGTCGTCGCCCGGGGTGAGGGCGGCCAGCGGTTCGTGCGGCAGGTCGCCTACCGCCAGGTGTGGCGCGCCCGCGTCGATGTAGGGCGGGTTGGAGACGATCAGGTCGAAGATCTCGTCGTGTAACGGTTCGCACCAGTCGCCGCACAGGAAGCGGACGTTGTGCGCGCCCAGGCGCCGCGCGTTCGCCTCGGCGATGGCGAGCGCGGCGGCGGAGCTGTCCACTGCCCAGACCTCGCAATCCGGCCGTTCCAGCGCAAGGGTGATGGCGATGCAGCCGCTGCCCGTGCCCAGGTCCAGGATCGTGGCAGGGCGATCCGGCGGCAGGTGGCGCAGGGCGGTCTCCACCAGCAGCTCGGTGTCCGGGCGGGGGATCAGCACGTCGGGCGTGACCTTGAACACGCGTCCATAGAACTCGCGCTCGCCGAGGATGTAGGCCACCGGCTCGCCCCGTTCGCGGCGGACGAGCAGGGCCTCGACGGCCCCGGCCTGTGCGGGGGTAAGGACGTCCCGGTCATGTGCGATCAGCCAGGCGCGGCCGACCGCGAGGGCCTGCGCGGCGAGGATCTGCGCCTCCAGCCTGGCCTCTCGGGCATCCAGGCCGAGGGCGGCGGCGAGGCGGGCGGCGTTGGCCTTGAGCGTGTCCGCCAGCACGGCCACGCTCAGTCCTCGCCGGACAGCGCCGCGAGCTGCTCCGCCTGGTTCTCGGCGGTGAGGGCGGCGATCAGCTCGTCGAGCTCGCCCTCCATGATCGCGCCGATCTTGTACAGGGTGAGGTTGATGCGGTGGTCGGTGACGCGGCCCTGGGGGAAGTTGTAGGTGCGGATGCGGTCGGAGCGGTCGCCGCTGCCGACCAGGCTCTTGCGCGTGCTGGCCTCCTTGGCGTGTGCCTCGCGCTCCTGCTGGTCCTTGAGGCGTGCGGCCAGAACCTGCAGGGCCTGCGCCTTGTTCTGGTGCTGCGAGCGGCCATCCTGGCATTCCACCACCAGGCCGCTGGGCAGATGGGTGACGCGCACCGCCGAGTCGGTCTTGTTGATGTGCTGGCCGCCGGCGCCGCTGGCGCGGAAGGTGTCGATGCGCAGGTCGGCGGGGTTGAGCTGGATCTCCGCCAGTTCATCCGCCTCGGGCATCACCGCGACGGTGCAGGCGGAGGTGTGGATGCGACCCTGCGCCTCGGTCTCCGGCACGCGCTGCACGCGGTGGCCGCCGGACTCGAACTTGAGCCGGGAATAGGCGCCCTGGCCGGTGATCTTGCAGATGACCTCCTTGTAGCCGCCGACCTCGCCCTCGCTCTCCGACACCACCTCGACCTTCCAGCGCTGCCGTTCGGCATAGCGCGCGTACATGCGCAGCAGGTCGCCGGCGAACAGGGCGGATTCGTTGCCGCCGGTGCCGGCGCGGATCTCCAGGAAGATGTTGCGCTCGTCGTTGGGGTCGCGCGGCAGCAGCAGGACCTGCAGTTCCTGGTCGAGGGTCTCCAGGCGCGCCTTCGCGGCGTCGATCTCCTCCTGCGCGAAGTCGCGCATCTCCGGGTCGGCGAGCAGGTCTTCTGCGGTCCTGAGGTCGGCGCTGGCCTGCTGCCAGGCACGGTAGTGCTCGACCACGGGTGTGATCTCGGCGTGCTCGCGGTTGAGCTTGCGGTACTGCTCCATGTTCGCCGTGGCGGTCTCGCTGGCGAGCAGGGCGTCGAGTTCCGCCAGGCGGTCGGCGAGGTTGGCGAGCTTGGTTTGCAGAGAGGGTTTCATAGTCGGCCGTCGGCAGTCATCAGTGGGCAGTCACTGCAAACTGCCGACTGATGGCTGCCGACTTGGTTCTAATCGTTGTGCAGGTTGTACAGCCGCGAGACCAGGCGTGCCAGTTCCTCGCGCTCGGCGTCGCCAGCCTGGTTGAGGGTGTGGCTGGGGTCGTGCAGCAGTTTGTTGATGAGGCCGCGGCTCAGCGCCTCCAGGACCTGACGCGGATCGTCGCCGCGCGCCAGGGCGCGCTGCGCCTTCTCCAACTCGTGGCGGCGCAGGCGTTCGCCGTGGTCGCGCAGGGAGCGGATCACCGGTACGGTCCTGCGGCTGTCCATCCAGTGCATGAACTCGTGCACGCGCGCGGAGATGATGGCCTCCGCCTGGTCGACGGCGGAGGCGCGGCTGTCGTGGCCCTGGCGCACCACCTCGCCGAGGTCGTCGACGGTGTAGAGGAACACGTCATCGAGCTCGCCCACTTCGCTCTCGATGTCGCGCGGCACCGCCAGGTCGACCATGAACATGGGGCGGTGCTTGCGCACCTTCACCGCGCGCTCGACCATGCCCAGGCCGACGATGGGCAGCGGGCTGGCGGTGGAGGTGACGAGGATGTCGAAGTCGGAGAGCAGCTCCGGCAGGCTGGTGAGTGCGGCGGCGTCGCCGCCGAACTTGTTGGCGAGGTCGCGCGCGCGCTCGATGGTGCGGTTCACCACCATGATGCGCTTGGGGTTGCGCGCGGCGAAGTGGGTGGCGACCAGCTCGATCATCTCGCCGGCACCGATGAACAGCACGGCCTGCTCGGCGATGCTGGGGAAGATGCGTTCCGCCAGGGTGACGGCGGCGGCCGACATGGACACCGTGTTGGCGCCGATCTCGGTGGCGGTGCGCACCTCCTTGGCCACCGAGAAGGTGCGCTGGAACAGCTTGTTGAGCAGCAGGCCGAGGGTGCCGGCGTCCTGCGCCTTCTCCGCCGCCTGCTTCATCTGGCCGAGGATCTGTGTCTCGCCCAGGACCATGGAATCCAGGCCGGAAGCGACGCGGAAGGCGTGGTTGGCGGCCTCCGCCTGCGGCAGGCGGTAGAGGTAGGGCTTCACGTCCTTCGCGGGCAGGCCGTGGAAGCTCGCCAGCCACTCCGTCACGCCGTCCGGCTCCGCGGTGTTGCAGTAGATCTCGGTGCGGTTGCAGGTGGAGAGGATCGCCGCCTCGCGCGCAAGCCGGCGTTCGCCGGTCACGTCGGCGAGGGCCTTGGGCAGGATGTCGGGCGGGAAGGCCACGCGTTCCCGCACCGAGACCGGTGCGGTGTGATGGTTCACGCCACAGGCGAAAAGCTGCATTCCGCTTTCAAATCAAATAATTGGGGCGCGGATTGTACGCCTTCAGAGGGCCTCGGCGCGATAGGTGACGCTCAGGGTGTGGGTCTGCCCGGGGGCGACGCCGACCACGTTCTCCAGCGCGTTCACCGATTCCACGCAGACCATGCGGCGCCAGCCGTCCGGGCCGAAGTCGCCCATCTTGTCGGCCTTCTCCGCCCACGGCGTCCACACCACGGTGGAGTCGGAGCCGGCCTTCTCGATCACCAGGCGGCGCTGCAGGTGCGGGTCCTCGATCACGCAGGTGGCGGCGGTGTTGACGTAGACGCGGTCGATCTCGCCGGCGCAGGTGACGGCACCTTCCTGGGTCTTGCGCGCGCCGCCGTCAACCTTGTCCACGAATTCGCAGCCCTCCAGGCCGGTGATGCGGACCTCGCCGATGTCGCCGATCTGCAGGTAGGTGTGCAGGGCCTCGCCGATCTCCACCGGCTGGTCGCCCAGGTTGGTGGTGGCGAGGTCGATGCGCAGGCTCGCGCCGACCACCGCGGTCAATTCGAGCCGGGTGGCGAAGGGCCACTGCTGGCGGGTCTGCTCGGTCTCGACCAGGCGCAGGGTGAGGCTGGTCTCGCCGCCCGGCAGGGTGGCGCTGCCGGTGACCTCCCACATCACGGTGCGGGCGAAGCCGTGGCCGGGGTAGCCGCTCTCGGTGGCATGCGGGCCGAACCAGGGCCAGCACACCGGGGCGCCGCCGCGGATCGACTTGCCGAGCGCGAACTTGGCGAAGTCGGACAGCCAGACCACCGGCTCGGCCTGGTCCTTGGGACGGTAGGTGGTGACGTGCGCGCCCTGCAGGCACAGGGTGGCGCTGCCGAGGGCGTTGTCGATCTCGGCGAAGATCAGGCCGCCGGGGCCTTCCACGAACTTCAGGCCGGGCTGGGCGAAGCGGCCGTTGAGGTCGGCGAGGGTGTTGGGCGAGGTCATGCTGCGGTCTCCTGGTTGAGCCATTGGATCAGGTATTCCCACTGCTCCAGCTCGCGGGCGGCGAGGTGGTGCGGCAGGTCGAACAGGCTTTTGCCCTCGAAGGCGGCCTGCACGTAGCTTTGCGCGTAGCGCAGGTAGGCCAGCACGGGCAGGCCCTGCTGGTCGAGAAACTCCTGCAGGGTCAGGCCCATGCGCGTGCGCGGGTCGATGCGCATGCCCACCACGCCGACGAAGACCTTGCCCTTGCGCACCGCGCGCTCCTCGCGCAAGGCGGCGAGGAAGTCCTGGCTGGCGGCGATGTCGAACAGCGAGGGCGAGACCGGCACGACGATGCGCGTGGCGAGCTTGAGCACGCGCTCCAGCATCTTGCCGTGCAGCCCGGCGGGCGAGTCGATCACCAGCCAGTCCGGCGCGGGATTGGCGTTCTGGCTGAAGCGGGCGATCGGCGGCAGGCCCTCCTCGCGCAGGTCCAGCCAGGCGCTGGCGGACTGCTGGCGGTCCATGTCCATCATGGCGACGCGCTGGCCGGCACCGGCGAGGTAGGCCGCCAGGTTGGTGGCCAGCGTGGTCTTGCCGCTGCCGCCCTTGGGGTTGGCGACCACCAGGGTCTTCATCTGCTTGCTCATGGGGTCTCCGCGTCAGTGGCCCGCCCACAGCATCACGGCCCAGTTGGCGACGACCATGACGAGGCAGAGGGCGAGGAAGAACGGCCCGCCGCGCACGCGCGCCAGCTTGAGCGCGAGCATCAGGTAGACGGCCGTGGCGATGGCGTTGAAGGGCAGCCACACCAGCGCCTTGAACCAGGTGCGGACGGCCGGGTCGGCGACGTTGCCGAGCATGCCGTAGACGAACAGGACGTTGAGCGCGAGGCTGGCGGCCAGGAAGCCGGGCCAGTTGCGGAAGCGGTCCAGGGTGTCCTTGTCGTCACCCTGCTTCGTCTCGATGTGCGGCTCGGGCGTCACGTGCGCCGCCATGCCTCAGCCCTTGCGCTCCACCTGGCTGACGTCGCGCACCGCGCCGAAGGCCGCCGAGGTGGCCATCGCCGCGTAGGCACGCAGCGCGGCGGAGACCGGGCGGTCGCGGCCGACCGGCTTCCAGGCGTCCGCGCCCCTCTGTTCCATCTCGCCCCAGCGGCGCGACAGCTCCTGCGGGTCCACCTTGAGCTGGATGCTGCGGTTGGGGATGTCGATCTCGATGAGGTCGCCGTCCCGCACCAGGCCGATGGCGCCGCCTTCCGCCGCCTCGGGCGAGACGTGGCCGATGGACAGGCCGGAGGTGCCGCCGGAGAAGCGGCCGTCGGTGATGAGGGCGCAGGCCTTGCCCAGGCCCTTGGACTTCAGATACGAGGTCGGGTAGAGCATCTCCTGCATGCCGGGGCCGCCGCGCGGCCCCTCATAGCGGATCACCACCACGTCGCCGGCGACGATGCGGTCGCCAAGGATCGCCTCGACCGCGGCATCCTGGCTCTCGAACACGCGCGCGGGGCCGCTGAACTTGAGGATGCTGGCATCCACGCCGGCGGTCTTGACGATGCAGCCGTTCAGGGCGAGGTTGCCGTGCAGCACCGCGAGGCCGCCGTCCTGCGAGTAGGCGTGGGACTTGTCACGGATGCAGCCGTGTACGCGGTCGAGATCCAGCTCGGGATAGCGGCGATCCTGCGAGAACGCGACCTGGGTCGGCACGCCGCCGGGGGCGGCCTTAAAGAACTCGAACACGGATACGTCGTGCGCGCGCATCACGTCCCAGGAGGCGAGGGCCTCGCCGAGGGTCTTGCTGTGCACGGTGTGGCAGTCGCGGTGGATCAGGCCGGCGCGGTCCAGCTCGCCGAGGATGGCCATGACGCCGCCGGCGCGGTGCACGTCCTCCATGTGGTACTGCTGCGTGGAGGGCGCGACCTTGGCCAGGTGCGGCACCTTGTGCGAGAGGCGGTCGATGTCCTTCATGGTGAAGTCCACGCCGGCCTCGTGCGCGGCCGCCAGCAGATGCAGCACGGTGTTGGTGGAGCCGCCCATGGCGATGTCCAGGGCCATGGCGTTCTCGAACGCCTGGAAGGTGGCGATGGAACGCGGCAGCACGCTGGCGTCGTCGTGCTCGTAGTAGCGCTGTGCCAGTTCCACGGCAAGGCGGCCGGCGCGCAGGAACAGCTCCCTGCGGTCGGCATGGGTGGCGAGCAGCGAACCGTTGCCCGGCAGGGACAGGCCCAGGGCCTCGGTCAGGCAGTTCATGGAGTTGGCGGTGAACATGCCGGAGCAGGAACCGCAGGTCGGGCAGGCGGAACGCTCGGTGGCCTCGACCTCCTCGTCGCTGCATTTCGAGTCTGCCGCCTGCACCATGGCGTCGACCAGGTCCAGCATGATGGTCTTGTTGTTCCACACCACCTTGCCGGCCTCCATCGGCCCGCCGGAGACGAACACCGTGGGGATGTTGAGGCGCAGCGCGGCCATCAGCATGCCGGGAGTGATCTTGTCGCAGTTGGAGATGCACACCAGGGCGTCGGCGCAGTGCGCGTTGCACATGTATTCGACGCTGTCGGCGATCAGGTCGCGGCTGGGCAGGGAATAGAGCATGCCGCCGTGGCCCATGGCGATGCCGTCGTCCACGGCGATGGTGTTGAACTCCTTGGCTACGCCGCCGGCGGCCTCGATCTCGCGCGCCACCATCTGGCCCAGGTCCTTGAGGTGCACATGGCCGGGCACGAACTGGGTGAAGGAGTTGGCGATGGCGATGATGGGCTTCTGGAAGTCCTCATCCTTCATGCCGGTGGCGCGCCAGAGGGCGCGGGCGCCGGCCATGTTGCGGCCATGGGTGGTGGTGCGGGAACGATACTGGGGCATGGCTTCGACCTGCTGATGCAAACGGTGTGATTGTACTGCCCAGGCCGGCGGCTTGCCCGCCTCAGGCACGCGCCTTGAGTGCGGCGAGCATGGCATCCACCGCCTCGGCGAGGTGGGCGGCGGATGCGCCGGTATCCGCATGGCCGGTGCGCGCGTCGCGCTCTGTCTGGGTGGCGAGCGTCTGCACGTGCGCGGCCTTCATGTTGCCACCCACTCCCTTTAGCGTGTGGGCGAGGAAGGCGAGGGTTTCGTGGTCGCCGGAGGCCGCCGCGGCGCGCAACCTGGCGGGGGTTTCCGCGTGCGCGACGAGCACCGAGTCGGCGAGTTTTCGCACGAAGGCCTCACGGTCCTGGAACTGCGCCAGCAGGGCGCGCCAGTCGATGGGTTCGGCGACGATGGCGGGTGCGGGGATGCGCGAACTCATGGCTCACCCACGCTCCGCGGCGCGAACGCCAAAGGACCCGGAAAAGTACGACATGGACGTACACCTCCATATTGCTTCTTGTGCTTTCAACATAGAGCGTTCGTCGCGAACGGGGAAGAATGCCCGGCTGGCGAGCGTGGTCTGCCAAGCGGGGGCATGTCGTCATGTTCTCTAATTACAATGACGCGCCACCCCGGAATCGCCTGCCATGCTCATATACCCCGATCTCGACCCCATCGCCGTGCGCATCGGCCCACTCGCCGTGCACTGGTACGGCCTCATGTACCTGCTGGCCTTCGTCGCCTTCATCGTCCTCGGGCGGCGCCGCATCGCCACGCGCCCCGATCTCGGCTGGCAAAGGCCGGAACTCGACGACCTCCTGTTCTGGGGCGTGCTGGGGGTGGTGCTGGGCGGGCGGCTGGGGCAGGTCCTGTTCTATGAACCGGGCTACTACCTCGCGCATCCGGCGGAGATCGTCGCGGTCTGGAAGGGCGGCATGTCCTTCCACGGCGGCCTCCTGGGCGTGCTGCTCGCGCTGTGGTGGTTCGCGCACAAGACCGGGCGCAGTTTCCTGCAGGTCGGAGACTTCGTCGCCCCGTTGGTGCCGCTGGGGCTGGCCTTCGGTCGTCTCGGCAACTTCATCAACGGCGAATTGTGGGGGCGCGTCGCCCCCATCGATCTGCCCTGGGCGATGGTGTTCCCGCACGTCGACGCGCAGCCGCGCCATCCCTCCCAGCTCTACCAGGTGGGCCTTGAGGGGCTGGCCCTGTTCCTGATCCTTTGGCTGTATTCCGCGCGGCCGCGTCCGGTCGGCGCGGTCTCCGGCGTGTTCCTCATCGGCTATGGCGCGTTCCGCTTCGTCGCGGAGTACTTCCGCGAGCCGGATGTCGGCATCTTCGGCCACTCCTACCTGGTCAGCATGGGCCAGTGGTTGTCCCTGCCCATGGTGCTGGTCGGCGTGCTGCTTCTGGTGAGGGGCCGCGTACGCTAGGCCGACGAGGGGGTTTTCGCTATAATTCGCGAACCGCGTGGGGGGGTAGCTCAGCTGGGAGAGCGCCGCGTTCGCAATGCGGAGGTCGGGAGTTCGATCCTCCTCCTCTCCACCAAAATTCAGCGCCCAACTGTTCTCGGTTGGGCGTTTTCATTTGTGCTTCCCGCATGACACGCGGGGTTCCCGCACATTCTGCGTGTGCGACCAGGCTCCTGTGGCCTGGCAGGAACATCCCCGGTTGCCCTCCGTTCCGCCCTCTCTTCTCTCGAAATCGGCGCTAACTTCTTCGCCGTGGCACACGCACATGGCCTTTTGCGACCATCATTTGCGCGCGTGCCATTGCCATTCGTTGTCGGGTGGGCTTGGAGCAGCAGTCCGTCACGCCAACACTGCCGCCGCGCAAGGCATGGAATACAAGCCTGCGCGTTGCTGCGTGACGACGAGTGCTCCGTAGGCCGCCAGTCGAGCCTCGTGCTCCGGCTTGCCCTTGTCCTTAGACTTGATCTTGAACAGGTCAATCGGCTTGTCGCTCTTCTGGCCAGCGCGCTGCATGATCCTTTCTCCGTCCACCTCGACTCCCTTGAACGACCACAGCGACTCGAAGACCTTAGCCTGACCATCGGTGAACCGGATCGGCGTGGCCTGCACGTCCGGCAGCGTCGCCCACTTGAAGTCCGCCGAGAATGGCCCGTTCACAGGTGCGGCCGGATCGGCCACTGCTGGCGCTGCAGACGGTGCCGAAGGGATGAACGAGATCCCGTTGCCATAGAACGTGAATCGTTCTTCCAGCGCCAGCCATTCCACTCCTGAGCCGAAGGGCGATCCACGAGTCGTGCGCGGCCTGGGAGTGATGACTCGGATGTTGCTACCCGCAACTCGGACACGATCCAGCAAGGACGGCTCATGCAGCACTCTCGTCAGATCTCGGGCCAGCACGACCGGCGAGCTGCGGGCATTACCGAGCCGCCAAGCACCGTCGCCCAAGTCATCGATGTCGTCGCGGCTCTCGATGTCGAGCGCGAGGCGCATTTTCTGCCTCAGCCAGTCTTCGTCCAGGGCCAACGCCGCACCGTCGATTGCCTCGACAGGAACCTGGCCACACTCCGGGCACCGGCAGATTCGACCGCCCCGTCCATCGCCCCAGACCTGCGCCCTATGCTGCTGACAGTGGGGACAGAGCACAAAAAACTGATCCACCACTGTTGGCCTGACGGCTTTGCCGAGCATAGACAAAGCAGATACCTCGCGTGGCGACAGCGTGGCCCGCAGCACCGGCGTGCCGCCTGCGAACAGTCGGCAAACCAGGGCCCAGGCATCGTGCGTCGTCATTGGTCAGTCCTCGAAAGCGGATGAAGAACTGACTGGGTCGGTCTCCGGCGGCAACTCCTGGGCGCTGAGGGTCTGGCCCTTCTGCAAGATGCCCACCGCAACCAAGTAGCCTTCCAGCTGCGCCTGCATCTTGGCGTCGAACTTGTGCAGATTCAGCCGCCCTTTGCTGGTCACTTCGATGGTGACCACCTTGGGGCGAGTCCTGCCCGGCTCGGGCGGGTAATAGAGATTGACCTGTGCCGCTGTCACCGCCCACTGACCCTCCAGCGGGCCTGGGAGTTTCTCCTTCAGCAAATCGTGCACCGAGCGTTGCTGGCTGGACTGCATCGCCGTGCATTCGATCTTCAGCGCCGTGTCGGGGCTGAGCAGGGTGAGTGCCTTGAGCTGCACCATCGAAAAACCGTCCTCAAAGACCTCCGGCACATCGAACCCGGTGCGCAGCATCGACAGATCCAGAGTCGGCGACTTGATCTTGTGAGCGCTTGCTTTCACGCCCAGCACATGCTCCGCGAAGGCCTCGACCAGCATTTGCTGATACTTTGCCCCGCCGCGCACCAGCGTGCGCACGACACCGGTGGACTTGGCGTACTCCAGCACCATGTGGATGTTGGGGTTGCCGACCCGGCGTTTCAGGGTCGCCCCCTCGAACTCCAGACGCAGCATCGCCATGTCCTTGACATGGACCGACAACAGGAACACGCCCGGGCTGCGCTCGACCAAGTGCGCCACGCTGCCGTCTCCGCATTGGAGTTCGCGCTTGTAGAAGGCCGAGATGGCGTGACGCAACGCGGTCAGATTGGCATCCGAACCGTTCGGTTGGCGTTTCAGGCCAAGATCGTATTGCTGTGTCTGTTGCCCATGCTGTTCCCAAAAGCTGAAGTCATAGGCACGCTCGAACAGTGCCGGGTGGTGGACGTAGAGCCAGAAGGAACGGTGGATGTCGCTTGCACACAGCGCCAAACCCGCAAGCGCAGCACCATCGGCCACGGCCGCCTCAAACATCGCCTGCTTACCAGCTGCATCGCCCAACTGAACGCTGGCCATGAGGTTGGCGGTCATCCGGTCGCGGGCAGCAATGTCGGGCCAGACTTTGACCGCTTCGACCAGAAACTGGCTGGTCTCCGGTGTGTCATCCCAGGCAAAGCCATCGGGCACAGGCAGGCTGTGGGTGGTCAGGAAGTCGCGCAGCGTGGCGTCCACCGGCAGCTCGAGCATCACGTCGACAAAGGTCTTCTTCATCTTGATCGTCCTTTCTGGATCGGCGTCGAAGGTCTGCGACCGATGTACGGACTGCACTGGCCAGCGACTAGGTTACTGAACACGCACCTCGTACAAGTAAAGCAGCGAGATACAATCGCGATTCTGAACCTCAGATTTCCGCTTGTCAATCAAAGCGGCACATCTAGACCTTATTTGTATCTCGCGGCTATACTGGCGGTCTTGTTTTTGTTAACTGACTGTTTTCCCCTACAGGAGCATCGCTATGGCTTCAGCGTTCGGAGCACGCCTGCGACGCTTACGCGAGGCGAAGAAATTGACCTTGCAACAGGTCGCCGACGAAGTCGGCTGTACCAAGGCGTATATATGGGAACTGGAGATGAAGGACGGCCAGCGTCCCTCCGCTGAACGGGTCCAGGCCTTGGCCAGGGTGCTGGGCGTGACGATGGAGGACATCATGGGCGAGCCCATTGAACAGGTTCCTCAGGCCAGTCCAGAAGATGTGGCCTTCTTCCGCGAGTACGCTGGAATGACGGACGAGGAGAAGGATCGTTACCGTCAGGCACTCAAAATCATGTTCCCCGACAAGAACTAAGGCGGTCTGACAATTGAGCTCATCCCAGCCCCTAACCGGTTCCATCGCGGCCAGCACCGTCTTGAGATGGTTGCGGGCCTGGCACGCCGATGGCATGCCGGATGCCGTGGATCTGGAAGTCGTCCGGCAAATGCTTCCAGAGACGCCTTACGGCAAAGGGGTGCGGGAGATCAAGGCCCCGATGGTGCTGGACATCAATAGCTGCGAAGGCATGTTGGTGCGCAACCCACAGGACACCGCAGAGTGGGGCATCTTCTATAACGGCAAGGCAAACCCCGAACGCCAGCGTTTCACCATCGCTCACGAACTGGGCCACTTCATCCTTCACCGCGATCAGCGGCAAAGTTTCAACTGCGACAAGGAAAGCGTGTACTCCGGCGCTGACACTATCCGTGTCATCGAACGTGAGGCGGACGACTTTGCCAGCAACCTGCTGATGCCTGGCGACTTGCTGCGCGAGTGGATCTCGAACCAGCACATCGACTTGCATGTCCTGAGCGCCCTTGCCAAACGGTTCCAGGTGTCGTTCGAGGCGCTGTGCATTCGGTTCATCAAATTCACCACGCAGCGGGCAATCCTTGTCTATTGGGACAACGGTTTCGTGAAGTACGAATGGCGCAGCAGCAGCGCGGTCAAGACGCGCGCCCGCATTCGGCGCACTGACGATCCGCAGGAACCATTACCCGGCACCCTGGCTGCTGATTCCACCGTTGAGCAGGAGTGGGATGGCACGGAGATGTCTGCAGCGATCTGGTGCCCGGAGGAGGCACCACACATGAAGTTGCGCGAGTTCAAGCACAGCTACACCACAGGAGATCGCGTCCTGACCCTTTTGCTACTGGAAAGTGCTGAACCACGGTCATGGGATCGGTCTTGGCAAGACGGCGAGAGCTTTGACAGCTTCGATCAGTTCGTCTCGAACGGGCAATTGCCAGTACGGTGAGTCCCTCGATGACAGGCTTGCCGATCCAACCCATAGATGAAGAACTGCAGACCTTGCAACGCGAGGTGCAGCGAATGCTGGGCCGTTGTCTCTTGCGTCTGCAGCAGTACGAACAACTGATGAAGGCCATCGTGGCACACCACGAAATCTCTGCGTCAGGATCACCCCTCGAATCGAACCAAGCGGAGCGCATTGCGGATGCCGCAAACAAGACTCTGGGTACGTTGGTTGGCACGCTGCTCGGAACGTATGTCACCAGCGGCGAGCAAGACGAGGTCGCCGAACCAGATACGCCCGACAACATCATCTCGTTCAAGATGAAGATGAGCTTGCGGATGTCTGCCGAGGATTTCGATACGACGCAAAACGATCTGAAGGAACTGGTTCTGCTGCGGAACAACCTGGTGCACCACTTTATCGACCAGCACGACCTTTGGAGTCAGGATGGATGCCGTGGTGCGCAAGAGTCCTTGGCGGCGGCCTACAGTCGCGTCGATCAACACTTTGAGCAACTGCGAGGCTGGGCGGAGCACATGGATCAGGCCCGTCGTCTGGCGGCGGAGTTTGCCCAGTCCGATGCCTTCCGCGATCTGGTGATCAACGGCATAGCGCCGGATGGCTCGGTGGATTGGCCCGCAGCCGGAATTGTTCGCGCATTGCGTGAAGCGGCAGATCAGTTGGCTGTCGACGAGTGGACGCCGGTCGCTACTGCTGGACGATGGATTGCAGAAAGGTATCCCGATCAACTGCCGGCCAAGTATGGGTGCAGCAGTTGGCGGCAGGTCGTGCACGAATCCCGCCTTTTCGAGCTTCGGTATCGGGAAGTGAATGGCCAGCGCGCGGCTTGGTATAGGCCCAAAGAGACATAGCGCCAAACCCGCGCACTCACGCTAATTCACGTTACGCGAAGTGCCCTTGGTTTTTAGCATGAGCAGCGTTTTCCATCGGAACGCTTGCCATGACAGAAATCGAACCTATCTCCATTTGCACATCACCTGACCGGCCACGGCACGGGCATCAAGAAATCGCTGATCTCTTGGCTGCCGCGCTGCTGCGCCTTCGTGTCCGCCAATCGCGCGACATCTCCAAAAACAGCGAGCACGTTTGCCTTGGCTTCCCCGGCCAACAGCGCGTGAATGCGAACCCCGATCACAACAACGGAGTTCGCCCATGACAGCACACGCAACCTCACCAACGCCCGCCTCAGTCGCCGCCCGCGTCGCGGCTATTCCCCATCTTTCAATGGATGATCTTTGGGCTCTCTGGGACGACCATTTCGATGAACGGCCGAATCACCACCATCGGGTCTGGTTGGAAAGTCGCCTGGCCTACCGGATGCAAGAGCGCGCGTTTGGCGGTTTGAAACCATCACTGCGCAAGAAGCTCGAGGAGGTTGGCGAAACCGGCATCTTGCCCAAGCAACTGCGCGGCGATAGTCAGCGCCTGCTGCCCGGTACCGTCCTGACACGCGTCTACGACGACATTGAGCATCGTGTGCTGGTGCGTGGATCGAATGATTTCGAGTACCAGGGGCAACGCTTCAAGAGCCTGTCCGCTGTAGCCAAACGCATCACGGGCAGTCACTGGTCAGGTCCGGTGTTCTTTGGCTTGAAGGCACCAGCTTCGAAGAAGGAGGCGGTATGAGCTCAGTGCGGCGAAACCAGATTCCCGCAGTCACGCCAAAGAAGCGCTGCGCCGTCTACACCCGCAAGTCCACTGACGAAGGCCTCGATCAGGAATACAACAGCCTCGAGGCACAGCGTGATGCAGGCTTGGCCTTCATTGCCAGCCAACGGCATGAAGGCTGGATAGCCGTCGACGACGGATACGACGACGGCGGCTACTCGGGCGGCAACATGGAACGGCCCGGGTTGCGCCGCCTGATGATCGACATCGAGGCGGGGAAGATCGATACCGTGGTCGTCTACAAAATCGACCGCCTCACGCGCAGCCTGCCGGACTTCGCAAAGCTGGTCGAGGTTTTCGACCGCAACGGCGTCTCCTTTGTCGCGGTCACGCAGCAGTTCAACACCACCACATCGATGGGGCGATTGACGCTCAACATCCTTTTGTCATTCGCGCAGTTCGAACGCGAGGTCACCGGCGAACGCATCCGCGACAAGATCGCCGCCAGCAAGGCCAAGGGCATGTGGATGGGCGGAGTCCCGCCTCTTGGATACGACGTGGTCGAACGCAAGCTCGTCATCAATGAACGTGAAGCCGCGCTGGTGCGTGACATCTTCCGCCGCTATGCCGAGCACGGCTCGGCTGCGCGACTCGTCCGCGAATTGGAAATCGAAGGGCATACCACCAAGGCATGGGTCACCCAGTCCGGTCGGGAGCGATTGGGACGCAGCATCGATCAGCAGTACCTCTTTACCTTGCTGCGTAACCGCATTTACCTCGGTGAAATCTGCAATCACGAGACGTGGTACTCGGGCCAGCACGACCCCATCATTTCTCAAGAATTGTGGGACTCGGCACACGCCTTCATTGAGAGGCGAAAGCAGGCTCCGCGCGAACACCGAGCCAAGCATCCGGCACTGCTGGCGGGACTTCTGTTTGCACCGGATGGCCAACGCATGTTGCACTCCTTCGTCAAAAAGAAAAATGGTCGGCAGTACCGCTACTACGTGCCTTACCTGCACAAGCGGCGCAACGCCGGTGCCAGCCTGGCTCCGCATACGCCGGACGTGGGCCACCTGCCAGCCGCCGAGATCGAAGATGCAGTGTTGGCGCAAATCCATGCTGCGCTCTCATCGCCGCAAATGCTGATCGCAGTGTGGAGATCCTGCCAGCAGCATCCGGCGGGGGCGACGCTGGACGAGGCACAGGTGGTGGTCGCCATGCAGCGCATCGGTGACGTGTGGTCGCAACTGTTCCCTGCCGAGCAGCAACGGATTACACGGCTGTTGATCGAACGCGTGCAACTACACGGGCACGGCCTGGATATCGTTTGGCGAGAGGACGGTTGGATCGGATTCGGTGCGGACATCAGCACGCATCCCTTGATCGAAGAGTCCCAAGAGCGTGTCGAGGAGGCTTTGGCATGAATGCCACGACCCACCAGCGCCAGCGCGCCGTCCGCATCGAGATTGGAGCCGAGGCGCGCAGTTATGTCAGCGAGGGGCAGCGGGTTACCTTGGTGCCCCTGACGATCAAGCGCCGCCAGAACCGGAAGCTGCTGATACCGCCAGCCCCCGAGATCGCGGACCGAATCGGTGGCTTCGATGTGCCGATGATCAAAACGCTGGGCAAGGCCTTCTACTGGAAGCGCTTGATCGACGATGGCACCTACTCCACGACAACGGACTTGGCGCACGCCTTCAAAGTGGAACCGGGCTGGGCTGCCGAGGTCCTGCGCATGACCATGTTGGCCCCCGATATCGTGGAGGCGATATTCGAAGGACGTCAGCCACGCCACCTGAATCTGCACACCTTGCGTGGCCGCCAAGAGCAACTGCCGCGCGATTGGCCTGCGCAGCGTCGATTGCTCGGTTTCTCCGACGCCTGATCTGCTTCCAGACACATCCGATGACGGCGAGCCATGTGCTCGCCGTTTGCTTTTCTGCACTGGGCCATTGGCGAACCTGGAGTTCCGTCGTGGTTCGCCATTGCGTCCCTTAAAGGTTCGCCACCCGAAGTTTGGAATGACACCTGTTACTCAACAACGTCACAGGAGCATTCCATGCAGACACCAACCAGCGGTATCCCCCGGTCGCCACAGCAGGCGATCAACACCATGTCACCCGGTGATCGCCGCGTGCTCAACGAAAACGAGCTCGCGCAACGCTGGGGCGTTAGCCCCAAGACTTTGCAGCGCTGGCGCAGTGAGGGTCGCGGTCCACGCTACCTGAAGCTGTCCAAGCGTGTCGGCTACCCGGTCGACGCGATCCTCGAGTTTGAGCGCGAAGCGCTGCACGACTCGACATCCGAACGCGCGGCGGTTTGAGGAGAGATGCGATGAATGACATCACCATCTTCCCTGCCGACATCGCCGAGATGTCGGTCAGCCAACTGGCCGCATTGCCGCCCGCGCAGAAACACGAGATCGACAAGAACCTCGATGCAGCCATCGACTGGCTGAAGAAGGCGCGCACCAAGTTCGATGCGGCACTGGATCAGTGCTACGGCGAGCAGGCACGCACCGCGCTGCGCGAATCCGGCCGTGACTTCGGCACAGCACACATCAGCGATGGCCCGCTGCACCTGAAGTTCGAGCTGCCCAAGAAGGTCAGCTGGGATCAGAAGCAACTGGCTGAGATCGCTGAACGCATCGTCGCCTCAGGCGAGAAGGTCGAGGGTTACCTCGACATCAAGTTGTCCGTCTCCGAATCCCGCTTCACGAACTGGCCGCCTGCTTTGCAACAGCAGTTCGCCGCCGCTCGCACCGTGGATTCCGGCAAGCCGTCTTTCACCCTTTCCATCGATTCGGAGTAATGACCATGAGCACCAATCTCATCGCCTCGCTGCGTCAACAGCTGCCGTCCATCTACGGCGAACACCTCCCTGACGAAATCCGGTATCGCCGCGCGGACGGTCAGGACGTCGTTGTCCCGCTTGATGTCGCCACTGTGGACGAGCTGGCTTTTGCCATCCAGACAGCCAACGCGGAATCGCTGGCGCTCGGCCGCCGCCGCACCGCGCTGGAAGAACTCCACACCGAGATGCGCAAACGTGCCGCGCGTGGAGTCGACCGTATCGCCGACGTGTCGTGGGAGGGCTGATCATGAGCGCGATCATTCCCTTCCAGTTCGAAGCGCACGCCGTGCGCGTCCAGGTCGATGAACTCGGTCTGCCGTGGTTCAACGCCACCGATGTCTGCGACGCCCTGGAGATGGGCAATCCGTCTCAGGCGATCAAGTCCCACGTCGATGCCGAGGATCTCCAGAAATTGGAGACCCTTACGGCAGGTGGCCGTCAACGTCAAAACCACGTCAACGAGTCGGGGCTTTACGCCCTGATCCTCGGTAGCACCAAGGATGCCGCCAAGCGCTTCAAGCGCTGGATCACCGGTGAAGTGCTGCCTGCAATCCGCAAGACAGGCGCGTATTCCGCCGCCACCACGATGGCTGCCTTGCCCGCGCCGACCCAAGATCGCGTCACCGCCATCCTGCTGATCGGCGAAGCGGTCGCCAAGGTACCGGGTGTCAAGACCGGCATTGCAATGGCTGCCACGTTGACCTGCATTCAGGAAAACACCGGCCTGACCACGGAAGTGCTGCGCCGCGCTTTGCCTGCCGCCAACGAGCCGATCTGCTCGCTCAACGCCACACAGCTCGGCAAATTGCTGAGTCGCTCAGCCAAAGCCACGAACCAGTTGCTGGCATCCGGCGGCCTTCAGTTCCGCAACGACCGGGACGAGTGGGAACTGACCGAGGCCGGTGAAGCATGGGCCGAAGCCATGCCGTACTCCCGCAACGGTCACAGCGGCTACCAAATCCTCTGGAATCCGGCGGTCGCGGAGCAACTGAAGGAGGTGGCGTGATGTCCCTCCCGATCATTACCGCGCAGCAGCGCTTGGCCGAACGCAAGGGTGTGAAGTTGCTGATGCTGGGCAAGTCTGGCATCGGCAAGACCACCCGGCTCAAAGACCTCGACCCTGCCACCACCTTGTTCCTCGATATTGAGGCGGGCGATCTCGCCGTGGCCGATTGGCCGGGCGACACCATCCGCCCGGCATCGTGGCCGGAAAGCCGCGACTTTTTCGTGTTCCTCGCAGGCCCGGACAAGTCACTGCCGCCGGAGAGCGCGTTCTCGCAGGCGCATTACGACCACGTCATCGAGAAATTTGGCAGCCCGACGCAGCTCGACCGCTACCAGACCTTCTTTCTCGACTCGATCACGCAGTTGTCCCGGCAGTGCTTCGCATGGTGCAAGACGCAACCCGGTGCCACCAGTGACCGCTCCGGCAAACCGGATCTGCGCGCGGCCTATGGCCTGCTCGGCCAGGAAATGATCGGCGCACTGACCCACTTGCAGCACGCACGGGGCAAGAACGTGGTGTTCGTCGCCATCCTCGACGAGCGCCTCGATGACTACAACCGCAAGGTGTTCGTGCCACAGATCGAAGGCAGCAAGACCAGTCTGGAGCTGCCCGGCATTGTCGATGAGGTCGTGACACTGGCCGAGATCAAGGTCGACGACGGCAGTGCTTACCGCGCCTTCGTCACCCACACCGTCAATCCCTACGGCTTCCCGGCCAAAGACCGCAGCGGTCGTCTCGACCTGCTGGAGCCGCCGCATCTCGGCGCACTGATCGCCAAGTGCGCAGGCCAGTCGCCATTGCCCATGCCCGGCTGCACCGGCACCCCCACCGCAGAAAACACCACCGAATCCAAGGAGTAATCGCCATGTCGTCCAACTATTTTGATTTCCAAGATGCCGATCCCCAACAGTCGGGCTTTGACCTGATCCCCAAGGGCGCTGTCGTGCCAGTGCGCATGACCATCAAGCCCGGTGGCTATGACGATCCGGGACAAGGCTGGGGCGGCGGCTACGCCACCGAGTCCTTCGAAACCGGCTCTGTCTACCTCGCCGCCGAGTTTGTCGTCACGGCGGGCGACCATGCCAAGCGCAAGATGTGGAGCAACATCGGCCTGCACTCCAAGAAGGGGCCGACCTGGGGTCAGATGGGGCGCAGCTTTATCCGCGCCGCGCTCAACAGCGCCCGCAACGTCCATCCTCAGGACAACAGCCCGCAGGCCGCCGCCGCGCGCCGCATCCAGGGTTTTCATGAACTGGATGGCCTGGAGTTTCTGGCGCGCGTGGACATTGAGAAGGATGGCAAGGGCCAAGACCGGAACGTGGTCAAGATCGCGGTCGAGCCTGATCACCCCGACTACGCAAAACTGATGGGCGTGCCGCCCAAGGCTCCGGGCAGTGGACATTCCGGCGCTCCAGCGCAGGCGGCTGCGCCTGCGTATCAGGCACCGGCTCCACAACGCGCACCGGTGACCGGCAAGCCGTCGTGGGCACAGTGAGGGAGGCCGATGAAATGCTGGGTCTGCAAACGACAGGCCCGGGGATTCGGCCACACCGACAACCGTCACGGTGTCGGCCATCCCCGGCGCTATCCCATCGACTGGGTGTTCTGCTCACAACGCTGCCAAAACGCGTTTCATGCGCTGTACGGCAACTGGCTGCGGGTCAAGGAAGGTCGCGTCGACAGTACGGAGGTCGCCATGATCGATCCATCTGATGTCGAACTGGCCGCGATGAAGAAGTGCCTCAGGGCCTTCGGCGAGGCTGCGGGCGAGATTGGCTTCACCAAGCCGCTGGGCGACTACTCCGAAGCCGAGGCGCTGCAAGTGATCGACGCCATCGTCACTTGCTACACCGAGGCAATGGTCGCGCACCACGAGGCGAGCAAGTACCCACCGGTACGCGGCATGACGCCTGCGCCCGACCCTCTGGCCAACCCGTTCGCGGATCTGGAGGACGACCTGCCCTGGGAAGAGCCGAAGGGGAAGAAGCCATGATCGACTTCAACTCCTCATCGAGCATCTCGGGTCAGGTCACCACCCTGGTGGACACGGGCCTGCAGCAGGCTCGCGCCCGCCAGTCCGAGCGCCAGTACCTCGGGGCCTCGCGCCTCGGAGTGGCCTGTGAGCGAGCGCTGCAGTTCGAGTACGCCAAGGCACCCATCGACCACGGGCGTGACACCCCGGGCCGAATGCTGCGGATCTTCGAACGCGGTCACGTCATGGAGGACTGCATGGTCGCGTGGCTCCGGGACGCGGGCTTTGACCTGCGCACCCGCAAGGCCGACGGCGAGCAGTTCGGTTTCTCGGTGGCCGATGGCCGCCTGCAGGGCCACATCGACGGCGTCATCGTCGGCGGCCCCGAGGGATTCGCCTATCCCGCGCTCTGGGAATGTAAGTGTCTCGGCAACAAGTCCTGGAGCGATCTGGACAAGAAGGGCCTGACTCTCTCCAAGCCCGTCTACGCCGCGCAAGTGGCGATCTACCAAGCCTATCTCGAACTGCACGAGCACCCGGCGATCTTCACGGCACTCAACGCCGACACGATGGAGATCTACACCGAGCTCGTGCCCTTTGACGCAGCACTGGCCCAACGCATGTCGGATCGGGCGGTCAAGGTCATCACGGCGACCGAGGCGGGAGAGCTCCTGCCGCGCGCCTTCCATGACTCGACCCACTTTGAATGCCGGATGTGCGCGTGGCAAGACCGCTGCTGGAGGACACAAGCATGAATACCTCGAATTTGAATCACGTACTGGGCGAGCAGCTGATCGACGTGCGCCAGGCTGCCCTGATGTTCAACCTGCCGTCGTATTGGCTCTCTCAAGCCAAGGAGCGAAAGGAGCGTCGCATTCCGCATTACCGCGTCGGCAAACTGGTTCGCTTCAAACCCAACGAGCTGGAAGCCTGGATCGCTGCGCAGCAGACGTCACACGAGGGTGGTGCCGATGCTTGATTTCAATGACACATCACCACCGGGAGAAACGGGCCGGCGCAACGTCAATGACAGCGAGCGGGACGATATTCGCACTGAACTGATCGCACGCATGGAATCAGTCCTGACCACGATGCTTCCGGCAGGAAAGAAGCGTCGTGGCAAGTTTCTGATCGGGGACATCCTGGGCAGCCCGGGCGACAGCCTTGAGGTGGTACTCGAAGGCGACAAGGCTGGTCTCTGGACGGATCGTGCCACGGGCGATGGCGGTGACATCTTTGCCTTGATCGCCGCCTACCTCGGGGCCAACGTCCACACCGACTTTCCCCGGGTGCTCGACGAGGCAACTGATCTGCTCGGTCGTTCGCGATCAGTGCCGGTACGCCGCGCCAAGAAGGAAGCTCCGGTTGATGATCTCGGCCCGGCCACGGCCAAGTGGGACTACTTCGATGCCACCGGCAAACTGATTGCGGTCGTGTACCGCTACGACCCACCCGGGCGCAAGAAGGAGTTCCGGCCGTGGGATGCCAAGCGGCGTAAGATGACTCCGCCCGATCCGCGTCCGCTGTACAACCAGCCGGGGCTGGCTGCCGCTGGTCACGTTGTGCTGGTCGAGGGCGAGAAGTGTGCGCAGGCCCTGATCGCCATCGGCGTGGTGGCAACCACGGCCATGCATGGCGCAAACGCTCCCGTCGATAAGACCGACTGGTCGCCGCTGGCGGGCAAATCCGTGCTGATCTGGCCTGACCGGGACGCGCCAGGCTGGGATTACGCTGACCGTGCATCGCAAGCAATCCTGAACGCGGGTGCGACCACGGTCGCCATCCTGGTGCCACCCGATGACAAGCCGGAAGGATGGGATGCGGCTGACGCCATTCCGGACGGCTTCGATGTGAGGGGCTTCCTCGCCGTCGGCGAGCGGATGCCGGTGATGCGGTCGGTCGAGGAGACGCCACCACCGGATCTGCTGACCGGTGTCGACTGGACTACGGAGGACGGCTTGTCCTCGGCCTTCACACGCCGCTATGGCGAGGACTGGCGCTACTGCGCGCTTTGGGGCAAATGGCTGGTCTGGACCGGCGTGCGCTGGAATCCGGATCAGGTTCTCTATGTGTCTCATCTGGCGCGCGGTATCTGCCGGATGGCGTCACTCAAGGCGGACAGCCCTCGGCTCACAGGCAAGCTGGCCAGCTCCGCCACGATCTCATCCGTCGAGAAAATCGCACGCTCCGATCCCAAGCACGCGTCCACCGCCGAGGAGTGGGATGCCGACGTCTGGGCACTCAACACACCAGGCGGTGTGGTTGATCTGCGCACGGGCCGCATGCGACCGCACCGGCGCGATGATCGGATGACCAAGGTGACCACGGCCACACCGCAGGGCGACAGTCCGACGTGGCGCGCATTCCTGGCCGACGTCACAGGCGGTGACGCTGAACTGATTGCCTACCTGCAACTGATGGTTGGCTACTGCCTGACGGGCGTGACCAGCGAGCACGCGCTGTTCTTCCTGTACGGGACCGGCGCGAACGGCAAGTCGGTGTTCGTCAACGTCCTGACCACCATCTTGGGCGACTACGCGGCCAACGCGCCGATGGACACGTTCATGGAGGCGCGCACCGACCGGCATCCGACCGATTTGGCGGGCCTGCGCGGTGCCCGCTTTGTGTCCTCCATCGAAACCGAACAGGGTCGGCGCTGGAACGAATCCAAGGTCAAGGCCATCACCGGTGGCGACAAGGTGTCTGCGCGTTTCATGCGCCAGGACTTCTTCGAGTACGTGCCGCAGTTCAAGTTGGTGATCGCAGGCAACCACAAGCCATCGATCCGCAACGTGGATGAGGCGATGAAGCGGCGACTGCACCTGATCCCGTTCACGGTGACGATCCCGCCCGAGCGGCGTGACGGCAGGCTGACCGAAAAACTGCTCAAGGAGCGGGACGGCATTCTGGCGTGGGCAGTCGAGGGCTGCAGCTTTTGGCAACGCCAAGGACTGAAGCCACCCGCCAGTGTGGTGTCGGCGACCGAGGAGTATTTCGAGGCTGAGGACGCGCTCGGGCAGTGGATCGAAGAGCGTTGCTTACTGGCCAAGACCCACCGCGAAGGCGTTTCCGAATTGTTCGCCGACTGGCGTGAATGGGCTGAGCGCGCGGGTGAGTACGTGGGCTCGGTCAAGCGCTTTTCCGAACTGATGGCCGCCCGCAAGTTCGAGAAGTGTCGGCTGACCGGGGGCGCACGTGGGATCACGGGCATAGCCCTCAGGCCCAAGCCGTACAGCCATGGCTACCCCTATCGAGATGACTGAGCAATCCGGGCGAGTGACGGATTTGACGGGTTTCCTGATTGACGCGCTACGCGTGCGCGCACGTAAAGGCTGTTTTCCAAAGAACCCGTCGCATCCGTCACTCGCCCCCCGAACTGGAGTACGACGATGAACACGACAATCTTGGCCCTTGATCTGGGCACACACACCGGGTGGGCTTTGCAGCACCTGGACGGCACTATCACCAGCGGCACGGAGCACTTCAAGCCGCAGCGATTTGAAGGAGGCGGCATGCGTTTCCTCCGTTTCAAGCGCTGGCTCAACGAATTGCTCTCGGCCAGCAACCACATCAACGCGGTGTTCTTCGAGGAGGTTCGACGGCACGCTGGCGTTGATGCGGCGCACGCCTACGGTGGCTTCATGGGACACCTGACCGCGTGGTGTGAGCATCACAACATCCCTTACCAGGGTGTTCCAGTCGGCACGATCAAGAAGCACGCGACCGGCAAGGGCAATGCGGGCAAGGACGACATGATCGCGTCCGTCCGCCTGCGTGGTCACACCCCAGTCGACGACAACGAAGCCGACGCACTGGCCTTGCTGCACTGGGCTGTCGAGACGCAGGAGGTGTGACATGAAGGTGCCGACACCCCAATACCGCTGCCCCCTCGGTCGTCTGCAGCCTCAGGCCACGGATCTGGATGCGATCAAGGAACGTGGCTGGCGTGACCAACACATCCTGGTGGTCAACGCATCCGACGAACGTCTGGACTTCATCGAGCGCGAAATCGTGCGACGCATCGGTGACCGGCTCTACGGAGGGCGACGCAATGACTAAGTGGACTATCGAGGACGTTGCTGCTCGGTTTGAAGAGGCCGCAAGCACCAGTCGACGGTTGCCTCCTGTTCGAGTGCAGGGCTACTTCAACTGCTGGCCCGCCATTGTCCGAAGCGAATGGGAGACCTTTGCAGCGGACGAGAGGGTGTACCGATCCTTTCCGCCGAGTCCAGAGGCAATTGAACGAATGCTGGAGGCTATGCGCTGGGTGCAGTGGCTCACCATCGAGCAACGTCATCTCGTATGGATGCGCGCGAAGCGCTATGGCTGGCGGGACATCACGATCCGCTTTGCCTGCGACCGCACGACGGCATGGCGGCATTGGCGGCGGGCATTGCAGACGGTCGCAGATCAACTTAATGGTGTGGTGGTTGCGTAGGGTTTTGGCGTGATTTGGCGCGTATGGTCGGGGATGTGCGCCATCACGCGGCAATCAGCGGTTTTTGCCCCTGCAACAAAACGACCTGATCTTGCGTAGTATTCATTTATCGTCTGGACAGAGGTGACGGCAGAGGAAGCAGCCCAGAAATCAACGGGTCCTTCCTGGCCAAAAACCAATGCGGGGGGCGCGAGCGCGGCGCTTTTTTAGCGTCAGGGTGCGAACCAAGGTTCGCACGGTTCGCAGTTCGCACCCCGTCAGTTCGCACCAACCCCAAAAACCCGCCCACGGTTGTCGTCGGCGGGTTTTCTATTTTCAGGACACCCTCTTTGAATACGCTCAACGTCGAGTACCGCAAGGTCGAGGCGCTGATTCCCTACGCCCGCAATCCGCGCACACATTCCGATGCGCAGATCACCAAGATCGCCGCCAGCATCGTCGAATATGGCTGGACGAACCCGGTACTGGTTGATGGCGACAACGGCATCATCGCGGGCCACGGTCGTTTGGCTGCTGCACGCAAGCTGGGGCTGGATCAGGTGCCGGTGATCGAACTGGCCCATCTCACCACCGCGCAAAAGCGCGCCTTGGTCATCGCCGACAACCGGCTGGCGCTTGACGCTGGCTGGGATGAGGAGATGTTGGCGCTCGAACTGGCGGAGCTTTCCGAAGCGGGTTTCGAACTGGCGCTGACCGGCTTCGAGAACATCGAGATCGATGCGCTGCTGGCAGATGCCCCGTCGACTGAAGGTGAACCGGCGGCGCAGGATGGTGCAAACGCCGATGAACTCGATACGACCGATGACGTACCTGACACGCCAGTGGTGGCGGTGTCGCGCGAGGGAGATGTCTGGGCCATCGGCTCGCACCGCTTGATCTGTGGCGACGCCACCGACCCAGCCGTGGTCGCCACGCTGATGCAGGGTGACACCGCGCAGCTTTGCTTCACCTCGCCGCCGTATGGCAACCAGCGCAACTACACCTCCGGCGGCATTGTCGATTGGGATGCACTGATGCGCGGTGTGTTCGCACATCTGCCGATAACGGACGCCGGACAGGTGTTGGTCAATCTTGGGCTGATCCACCGCGACAACGAAGTCATCCCCTATTGGGACGGCTGGCTGTCCTGGATGCGTCAGCAAGGGTGGCGGCGCTTCGCGTGGTACGTCTGGGATCAGGGGCCAGGCATGCCCGGCGACTGGCAGGGCCGATTAGCTCCCAGCTTCGAGTTTGTTTTCCACTTCAATCGCAGCACCCGCAAACCCAACAAGATCGTGCCTTGCAAGCACGCAGGCCAGGAATCGCACCTGCGCGCTGACGGGTCGTCCACAGCGATGCGTGGTAAGGATGGCGAGGTCGGCGGCTGGACGCACAAGGGTCAGCCGACGCAGGACACCCGCATCCCCGATTCGGTGATTCGCGTGATGCGCCACAAGGGCAAGATCGGGCAGGACATTGATCACCCGGCCGTGTTCCCGGTGGCATTGCCGGAGTTTGCGATCAAGGCTTACACCGATTCGGGTGACGTCGTGTTCGAGCCCTTCGGTGGCAGTGGCACGACGATGCTGGCCGCGCAACGCACTGGCCGGATCTGCCGCAGTGTGGAAGTTGCACCGGAGTACGTGGACGTGGCCATCAAGCGCTTTCAGCAAAACCACCCCGGCGTGCCGGTCACGCTCATCGCAGGCTTTGGAATCAAATCGGGCCAGTCCTTCGACGACGTGGCCACAGAACGGCTGGCGACCTCGGAGGTCGAACAATGAGCGCGTCCTGGTTGGCAGACAAGATCGAGCAGTGGCCTACAGCCAAACTGCTGCCCTATGCCCGCAATGCGCGGACGCACTCGGATGACCAGGTGGCGCAGATCGCTGCATCGATTGCCGAGTTTGGCTTCACCAATCCGATCCTTGCGGGCAGTGACGGCGTCATCGTCGCTGGGCATGGCCGCTTGGCCGCTGCGCAGAAACTCGGGCTGGAAATCGTGCCCGTGGTCGTACTGGATCACCTGAGCCCGACCCAGCGCCGCGCCTTGGTCATCGCAGACAACCGCATCGCGGAGAACGCTGGTTGGGATGACGCGATGTTGCGGATCGAACTTGAGGCTTTGCAGCTGAAAGGTTTCGATCTGGACATCACAGGCTTCGACGCCGACGCGCTGGCCGAACTGATCGCGGGCGACGAGCCGGACAACGAGGGGCAGACCGATGAGGACGCGGTACCGGAGGTTGGCGAAATTCCAATATCGCGCCCGGGCGATGTCTGGATCATGGGCCAGCACCGACTGCTGTGCGGTGACTCGACCGTGGCAGAGAGCTATGCCCGGCTGATGCGAGGCGACATGGCAGACATGGTCTTCACCGACCCGCCGTACAACGTGAACTATGCCAACAGCGCCAAGGACAAGATGCGCGGCAAGGACCGCGCGATCCTCAACGACAACTTGGGCGATGGCTTCTACGACTTCCTGTTGGCAGCATTGACGCCCACCGTGGCGAACTGCCGGGGCGGCATCTATGTGGCGATGTCATCCAGCGAGCTGGATGTGCTGCAGGCCGCCTTTCGCGCCGCCGGTGGCAAGTGGTCGACGTTCATCATCTGGGCCAAGAACACCTTCACGCTGGGCCGTGCCGACTACCAGCGCCAGTACGAACCGATCTTGTACGGATGGCCCGAGGGTGCGCAACGCCACTGGTGTGGTGACCGCGATCAGGGCGATGTGTGGGCGATCAAGAAGCCGCAGAAGAACGATCTGCATCCGACGATGAAGCCGGTGGAGCTGGTCGAGCGAGCCATCCGCAATTCGAGCCGCCCGGGTAACGTGGTGCTCGATCCGTTCGGTGGTTCTGGCACAACGCTGATTGCGGCCGAAAAGTCAGGTCGCGTCGCGCGGCTGATCGAACTCGATCCGAAGTACGTGGATGTGATCGTGCGCCGGTGGGAGGACTTCACCGGCCAGACGGCCATCCGCGAGGCAGCAGACCAGGAAGTGTGCGCCAGTTGAATGGCTGGCCGGGCTGCCTGGCATCTTCTTCCTCGGCGATGCGCCGGAGGATGGGTATCCGCAATCTGCGGTTTATGCCTAAACTGCTTGCTGCGGTGCACCAAGGTGGTTTCCATTCCTTGCTCACCAAAAAATAGGTGAGCGGCTCAGATCGACCCAGAGTGGCCTTTCGCCTTTGGTCAGTAGCGCGACTGAAAGCAGCCGCCCAACGCAGAGTTAGGCATCATTCGGTTGACGGCGTCAGCGCTCCGGCAAGCTCCTCGACGGCTGCGGTAGCTTGGCTGCACAACGCGGCGAATTGTTCTGAGTACGTAGACGGCTTCTCGTCCCGATTTAGGATCTTGTGATCAGCATCGACTCGGAGCGCAGATACCTTACGAAGGACCTCCGACAGACTGCCAGGTAGCTTGAACTGCTGCTCAAGCAACGCCAGCAGCTGGCTGCTGCTGAGGGGGCGCTTTGACTGATGATGCACAAAGTCGGATGCAGACAACCCCAACCTATTTTGGAGAATGTCCTTCATGGTCGCCTGAGAGAGTGCGTCGGGGCCAATGATCTTGTAGAGCTCGCTAGCGCAGTCGCAGAAGGACTTGTACGTTTGCTCAACTGGCGCGCGAAGGTGAACGTTCTCGAGTCGAGTGAAAAGCGCGCCGGGCGACACGATCGAGTTCAGAGATCGCATTGCGGCGATCAAATCGGCGATGGGGTCAGGGTACTCGACCCAAGATCCATCGTAGGTTCTGCCGAGAAAGGCCTGGAAGTTGGGATCGCTGGACTCCAAGTCTGGCTTTACCAGTTCATGGGAGTGCCAGTACCTTTGCTCCAACACTCCCATGTCAGCAAGATCCTTGCAGATCGCAGTGACTGCAATTCTTCCGTCTCGAAGTCGGCATTTGCCATACCTGACATACAGATAACGATCGTCAACATCTTCCCCACGTGCGTTGATCTCTCCGCCGGCGAGACTGTCACTAATGTCGTACAGCTCCGGATGATCAAAGTAGCGAGATAGAACCTCCTCGGAGAAGAAGATGAGTTCAATCTGCTGAGTACCGAGGTGCAGTCTTACAACGTACTCGGTTAGGTTTTGTGCCGGTAGTTCAGAAGCGTAGAAGGCCCGACGCAGCGCGCCCCTGGAGGGGAAGAAGATGTGGGTCGTGAATGGCCTCTGGGTAAAGCCACCACTAGGGTTGGCGGGGTCGAAGCTCAGCGCGACCAGCTTTACGTCACGATTTAGGGTGCCATAGCCCAGATGCGCAAGCTCCTCAACCGCTGCCAGTGCTTGCTCATGTGACACCGAGAGCTTCTCAGCAATGGTGCTCGCGCTGGCGCCGCCGTGGTTGGCGAACCATTCGGCGAGCCCTTCATCAAGAACAAGTGTTTGGAAGTCAGTGAGGGACATGCGGAATTGTGGTCTAGTACGTTTAATGAGCTAGGACGATCACTCACGATCACCATAGCACCTGACCACTTAGGGAAGGTCTGCAAAACCTTCCTGCCAGACTGCCGGGATGGGACAATAGCGACATGAAGCAGATGAGTCTGGAGGCGCCGATGTATACGGGCTTTGAGCTGCGCGCCAAGCGCACCCGCAAGCGT
>JBFMHC010000001.1:0-7302 GCA_040751755.1 Pseudomonadota bacterium | reverse complement strand
CTTCATCGAGGCCTTCCAGAAGCGCTTCCGGGTGCCCGAGCTTGCGGGACTGCCGCGCTTTGCCGGCGGGCTGGTCGGCTATTTCGGCTACGACACCATCCGTTACATCGAACCGCGCCTGGCGGGGGTCGAGAAACCGGATCCCATCCAGGCGCCGGACATCCTGTTCATGCTCTCCGACGAGCTGGTGGTGTTCGACAACCTGCGCGGGCGCATGCAGCTCATTGTCCATGCCCATCCGGGGCGGCTTGCGGCGGCCGAAGCGCGCCTGGATCAGCTTGAGGCGCGCCTGCGCGAGCCGCTGGCCCATCCGCGCCCGGCCCACGCCCCGCGCCAGGTGAGCGAGGCCGACTTCGTCTCCGGGTTCACCGAGGAGGGCTTCAAGCAGGCGGTGCTCAAGGCCAAGGAGTACATCGCCGCGGGGGATGTGATGCAGGTCGTGCTCTCCCAGCGCCTGACCATCCCCTTGACCGCCCGCCCGCTCGACCTCTACCGTGCCCTGCGCGGGCTCAACCCCTCGCCCTACATGTTCCACCTCGACCTGGGGGACATGGCAGTGGTCGGCTCCTCGCCCGAGATCCTCGTGCGCCTGGAGCATGACGAGGTCACCGTGCGCCCGATCGCGGGGACCCGCCGCCGCGGACGCACGGAGGACGAGGATCGCGCCTTCGAGGTCGAGCTTTTGGCCGACCCGAAGGAACGCGCCGAGCATCTCATGCTGATCGACCTCGGCCGCAACGACATTGGCCGGGTGTGCGAGACCGGCAGCGTGCGCCTGACCGAGAAGATGGTCATCGAGCGTTACTCGCACGTGATGCACATCGTCTCCAACGTCACGGGCAGGCTGCGCCCCGGCCTGTCCGCCATGGACGTGCTGCGCGCCACCTTCCCGGCCGGGACCGTGTCTGGCGCCCCCAAGGTGCGGGCGATGGAGATCATCGACGAGCTGGAGCCGGTCAAGCGCGGGGTCTATGCGGGGGCGGTCGGCTACCTCGGCTGGAACGGGGCGATGGACACCGCCATCGCCATCCGCACTGCGGTGATCAAGAACGGCGAGCTGCACATCCAGGCCGGGGCCGGGGTGGTGTACGACTCGGTGCCGGAGCTCGAGTGGAAGGAGACCATGAACAAGGGGCGCGCCATCTTCCGCGCCGTGGCCCTGGCCGAGGCGGGCTTGGCGGCCCCGGATTGAGGCAGGGATCGTCTGAGGCCGGTCTTGCGCCGTAAGTCTTCACCATGCAGCTGCGCCTCAAGCTCTTCCTGCTCATCTCGCTGATTGCCCTGGCGCTCGACGTGGTGCTGGTCGTCGTCAACCAGCGCAATGCCGAGCGCAATCTCGAACAGGCCCTCGCCCTGGAAGGGGAGGCGGTCCGCGCGGCGGTGGAGACCGGTCTGCACGCCAGTCTGACCAACATGCTGCAACTGGCCACCCTCATCGCGGGGGATGAGCGGGTGCAGCAGGCCTTCCTGCGCGGCAAGAAAATGGTGGAGGCGGAGGGGGGCGGCCCAGGGGGAGACGGTGCCGCGCGCGCTCGGGACGAACTCCTGGAGGAGGTGGCGCCGGCCTGGGAGCGCATGCAACGGGATTTCGGCGTGCGGCAGCTGCATTTCCACCTCCCGCCGGGGGCGGTCAGCTTTCTGCGCGTCCATCAGCCTGACCGCTTCGGTGACCGCCTGGATGATGTCCGGCCGCTCGTCGTCGCCACCAACGTCACCCAGCGATCGCATGCCGGTTTCGAACTTGGGCGCGTGGCCTCCGGGCTGCGTGGTGTGGTGCCTGTTTGGGCGCACGATCCGGTGACGGGGGAGCAGGTGTATGTCGGCGCCATCGAGGCCGGAACCTCCTTCGCCATCCTGTTGCAGCAGCTCAAGCGCGGGCATCATCAGGACATCGCCATCCTGCTCAAGCGCGAGTACGTGGACGAGCGGATGTGGCGCGAATTCATCAGCCGTGCCGTCGAGGACGTGCCCTCGGTGTGTGAATGCCTGGTTGAGGCGACCTCCGGCCCCGGCATCTATGAGCTCATGCGCCAGCCGGTCTTTCGCGACCGCTATTCCCCCGCCGAGGGGCTGCAGACCTACCTCGTGCCGGTGGGGGGGCGGATGCTGGCCGTGACCCGGTTTCCCTTGCATGAGTTCGCCCCCGATCCCGACGATCCCCCCAAGGCCGTGGGCGGTTTTGTGACCTGGACGGATGTCAGCGAGCGGGTCCTGGCCCTGGAGCATGACAATTGGCGCAATATCGCGATCGCGGCCGGGGGCTTCCTCATGCTTGAGCTGTTCCTGTTCCTGGGCTTCCGTTATGGTTACCGTCGCCTTGAGGAGACGGTGCGTGAACGGACGCATGCCCTGGACGTTCTCGGGCGCCGGCTGGATGGCATCCTCAATTCGGCGGCTGAGGGGATCCTGGGGCTCGATGGCGGGCTGCGGGTGACGTTCGCCAACCAGGCGGCGTCCAGCCTGACGGGGTGGCCGCTGGAGGCGCTGCAGGGGCGAGCCCTGGGGGAGCTGATCGACAGGCAGCGGCCGCTGGCCGGTCTGGCATCCCTCGATGCGCTGCTTCAGCTCGCCGGGGAGGGGCCGATGATCGAGACCCTGTTCCTGCGCCGCGATGGTACGGCGTTCCCCGCTGAGTGCAGTATCAGCCCGCTGCGGGAAGACGGGATGGCCGGCGTGGTGCTCGTCTTCCGCGATATCAGCGAGCGCAAGGCCCTGGAGGAGCGGATTCGCGAGCTGGCCTACCATGATCCTCTCACCGGCCTGCCGAACCGGGCGCTGCTGGAGGAGAAGATGCATGACGCCATGGCATGGTCGCATCGTCATCGCACGTCGCTCGTCTTGCTCTACATGGATCTGGACGGTTTCAAGCAGGTCAACGACGTATTGGGGCACGAAGCGGGGGACCGCGTCCTGCGGGAAACGGCGACACGGCTGCGCCAGTGCGTGCGCGAGGTGGATATCCTCAGCCGTCTGGGCGGGGATGAATTCGTGGCGATCCTGCGCGTCGAGCAGGACGATGCGCAGGCGGGGGAAGAGGTCGCGGAACGCATCATCCATGCCCTGCGCCACCCCATGGATCTTGCCGGGGCTCCCGCGGAGATCGGGGTGAGCATCGGCATCGCCGTTTGTCCATGGGATACTGGCGACCTGGATGCCTGCCTGCGCCTGGCCGACCAGGCGATGTACGCGGCCAAGCGGGCCGGCAAGAACCGCTGGGTGCGCTATTCCTCCGAACTAGGGCGGGACGAGGTTGTCCCAGCTTGAGGGCCGCAGGGCCCGTGACATGCGCCGGACCATCGCCGGCAGGGGTTTGATGATGCTTTTGATGATCGACAACTACGATTCCTTCACCTACAACCTCGTCCAGTACCTGGGCGAGCTTGGGGCCGAGGTGGAGGTGCATCGCAATGACGCCATCACCCTGGAGGACATCGAGCGCATGGCGCCCAGCCACCTGATGATCTCTCCCGGCCCCTGCAGCCCGAGCGAGGCCGGCATCTCGGTGGCCGCGATCCGCCATTTCGCCGGCAAGCTGCCGATCTTCGGCGTGTGCCTCGGTCACCAGGCCATCGGCCAGGCCTTCGGCGGCAACATCATCCGCGCCAAGCAGATCATGCACGGCAAGACCTCGCAGGTATTCCACGAGGGCAAGGGCGTGTTCGCCGGCCTGCCGAACCCGTTCGAGGCAACGCGCTACCACTCGCTGGTGATCGAACGCGAGAGCCTGCCGGAATGCCTTGAGATCACCGCCTGGACCACGAATCCGGACGGCTCGTTCGAGGAGATCATGGGCGTGCAGCACCGCGAATACACCATCGAGGGCGTGCAGTTCCACCCCGAGTCGATCCTGACCGAGCATGGTCATGACATGCTGCGCAACTTCCTCGCCATGCGGGGCGGGCGCCGCGCCCAGGCCGCCTGATGCCTGCCCACCGCCCGCCGCATCCGCTGCGGGTGTCCTTCCTCGTGGCGGCGTTGGCGATGCTGGCGCCGTTCACGCTCGACACCTACCTGCCATCTTTCCCAGCGATCGCCGCCGACCTTGGCGCCGGTCCGGCGGACATGCAGCGCACGCTGAGCGACTACCTGTGGGCCTTCGGCGCGATGATGCTGGTCTACGGTCCGTTGTCGGACGCGCTCGGCCGGCGGCGCGTGGTGCTGGTGGCCCTGTTTGGCTACGCCCTGGCTTCATTCGGCTGTGCGCTGGCCGAGGACATCGACACCCTGGTGCTGATGCGTGCGGGGCAGGGGATGGCGGCCGGCGCAGGGTTGGTGATCGGCCGCGCCCTGGTGCGTGACTTGTTCGAGGGGGTCGAAGCGCAACGGGTGCTGGCCCATGTCACGCTGTTCTTTGCCGTCGCCCCGGGTGTGGCGCCGATCGTCGGCGGCTGGTTGGAGGGCTGGTTCGGCTGGCGGGCGGTATTCCTGTTCCTTGCCGGGCTCGGGCTGCTGATCCTCGCCCTGCATGCGGCCTGGCTGCCGGAGAGCCTGCCGCGCGAGCGGCGCCAACCGATCCATCCGTGGTCTGTGGCGAAGGCCTACGGGGCGATGCTGCGTCATCCGCCTTTCCTGCTGCTTGCGCTGATGTTCGGCCTCAATTTCGGCGGCTTGTTCCTCTACATCGCCTCCGCCCCGGAGCTGATCTATCGTCACCTCGGTTTCGGTGAACACGATTTCTGGCGCCTGTTCCTGCCGGTGGTGGCCGGCATCGTCGGCGGAAGCTTCCTCGCCGGCCGCCTGGCGCACCGTCTCGCCCCCCGGCATGCGGCCTCCCTCGGCCTGGCCGTGCTGCTCGGTGCCGCCGTGCTCAACGTGCTGGTCAACCAGGCGGGCGAACCGGGTGCCGTGGTCCTCATCGCGCCGGTGGCGCTGTACGCGCTGGGCATGTCGCTCGCCATGCCCTCGCTTAGCCTGATGGGGCTGGAGTTGTTCCCAGCGCGGCGCGGCATGGCCTCGGCGGTGCAGGGCTTCATGCAGATGGGCTCGAATGGCCTGATCGCGGCCTTCGTGGTCGCCGTGCTTTCTGTCAGCACCCTCGCGCTAGCCTGGGGGCAGCTTGCCATCGCGGCGAGCTCCCTCGGCCTGTGGCTGGCGTGGAACCTGCTGCGGGCCCGCAGCCACGCGGGTTGACCCGTCCTCGCGCTGCTTTCAAAATCGGTCCCTTTATCGCGGACCGCCGCCTTCCTATCCAGGATCCCTCATGGACATGACCACCGCCTTCCGCGCGCTGCTCGAGCGGCGCGACCTGCGCCACGACGAAATGGCTGCCGTCATGCGCCTCTTGATGAGCGGTGAGGCCACCCCGGCGCAGATCGGCGGCCTGCTCATCGGGCTCGCAGTCAAGGGGGAGACGGTCGAGGAGGTGGCCGCCGCCGCAGCCGTGATGCGCGAGTTCGCTGCCAAGGTCGAGATCCCTTGCGGACCGCTGGTCGACATCGTCGGTACCGGCGGAGACGGGGCGCACACCTTCAATATCTCCACCGCGAGTTGCTTCGTCCTGGCGGCGGTGGGTGGCAAGGTGGCCAAGCACGGCAACCGCTCGGTCTCCAGCACCACCGGCAGCGCGGACCTGCTCGAGGTGGCGGGCTGCCGCCTGGATGCTCCGTTCGAGGTCATCGCCCGCGCGGTGTGCACGCTCGGTGTCGGTTTCATGTTCGCGCCCCAGCACCACGGCGCCATGCGTCATGTCATCGCCCCGCGTCGCGAGCTGGGTGTGCGCACCCTGTTCAACGTCCTCGGCCCGCTGGCCAACCCGGCCGGGGCGAAGCGCCAGGTGCTCGGTGTGTACAGCGAGCGCTGGCGCCGGCCGCTGGCCGAGGTGCTGCGGGCGCTCGGCAGCGAGCATGCTCTGGTGGTGCATGCCGAAGACGGTCTGGACGAGTTCAGCGTGGCCTCGCCGACCCGCGTGAGCGAGCTGAAGGATGGCATCGTCACCGACTACGTCCTGCGGCCGGAGGATGTCGGCCTTGCCAGTGCCAGCCTGGACACGCTTCGCGTGGCCTCCGCCCACGAGAGCCTGGAGAAGGTGCGTGAGGCCCTGACCGGCCAGCCCGGTCCTGCGCGCGACATCGTGGCCTTCAACGCCGGCGCGGCCATCTATCTTGCTGGCCTTGCGCCCTCTCTTGCCGAGGGTGTGGCGCGCGCGCTCGAGATCCAGACGAGCGGCGCGGCCTGGGAACGCCTTACGGCCTACGCTGCATTCACACAACAGGCTTTCGCATGAGTAAAAAGCCCGACATCCTCCAGACCATCCTCAAGCGCAAGCGCGAGGAGATCGCCGAGCGCTGCGCGCGCACCCCAGTGCACGAGCTGATCCAGCGCATCGAGGCGCGCGATGATACGCCCCGCGGCTTCCGCGCCGCCCTCGAGGCCCGCATCGCCTGCGGGATGCCTGCGGTGATCGCCGAGGTGAAGAAGGCCAGCCCGAGCAAGGGCGTGCTGCGCGAGGACTTTCAGCCTGCCGAGATCGCCGTAAGCTATGCCCGGGGCGGGGCGGCCTGTCTGTCGGTGCTGACCGACCGCGACTTCTTCCAGGGCAGCGAGGCCTACCTTCAGGAGGCGCGTGCCGCCTGTACGCTTCCGGTGATCCGCAAGGACTTCATCATCGACCCCTACCAGGTCTACGAGGCCCGCGCGATCGGCGCGGACTGCATCCTCTTGATCGTCTCGGCCTTGGATGCCGCCACCCTGCACGAGCTGCACAACCTCGCGCTCGAGCTCGGCATGGACGTGCTGGTCGAGACGCACGACCGCGAGGAGATGGCGCTGGCGCTCTCGATCGGGGCTGGGCTTGTCGGTATCAACAACCGTAGCCTGCGCACCTTCGAGGTCAGCCTGGACACCACCCTGAACATGCTCGACATGCTGCCTGCAGGTGTGCTTCTGGTCACCGAGAGCGGTATCCATAACCGCGACGACGTGGCTCTCATGCGCCGCCACGGCGTGCATGCCTTCCTGGTCGGCGAGGCCTTCATGCGTGCCGACGATCCGGGGGCGAAACTTCACCAACTTTTCTTCGAGGAAGCCTGACAATGAAAGCGCGTGTGCAATGGGTCGACGGCATGGCCTTCATGGGGGAGACCGGCAGCGGCCATGCCCTGGTGATGGACGGCGCGCCCGACATCGGCGGCCGCAACATCGGTCCGCGCCCGACCGAGCTGGTCCTGGTGGGCCTCGGCGGCTGCACCTCCATCGACGTGGTGATGATCCTGCAGAAGCAGCGCCAGCCGGTGCGTGACTGCATCGTCGAGGTCACCGCGGAGCGCGCCGAGAGCATCCCCAAGGTGTTCACCAAGATCCACG